>NZ_SMKX01000035.1 GCF_004349055.1 Kribbella antibiotica | reverse complement strand
CGGCCCCACGGATCCATCCAAGACCTGACACCAATCCAGGCCGAGCAGACTCACTACACTCACCGAACCCGTCTCGCCGAGGCCGGTTAACACCTAACGAAGCCTCCGGACACGCCGGGGCGGCTCAGACTGAGCCGTGCTCAAGGCTGCGCTGGGTTCAGAGCGGCCAGTTGTCTAGTGCGGCCATGAACTCGGCGAAGTGGGAGTACCAGAGGGTGTGGTCGGCGGCGGGGATGGCGCGGACGGTGAAGCCTTGGGCTTGGAGTTCGGCGGCTCGCGTGGCGGAGACGTAGCGGCTGGGGTTGGCGTGGATGACGAGGGACGGGACGTCGGTTGCTGGTGTTGGGTGTTTGTCGTTGGCGAGTTCCAGGGCAACGGCGGTGGCGACGTCGAACTGCTGGGCGGCGGTTGCTTCGACTTGGCGGTCGGCGTCTGACCAGGCTGGTTTGGATTTGCGCAGTGCCGCGAGTGTCCGGCCGGCTTGGGCTGCGGTGAACTTGGCGGTCAGCTCTTCGGCGGTGCGGGGTGGTCCGGGGGACGCCGTGAGCGGGATGTCGACGTAGACCGCACGGGCGGGTTGGAGTGCGGATGCGGCCAGTACGACGCCGCCGAGCGACTGGCCGATTGCGAGTGCCGGGTGACCGGAGACGGCGTCGGTGACCGCGGCTGCCCAGGCGGAGAGGCCGGAGCGGGCTGTGGGGGAGTTGCCGTGGCCGGGGAGGTCGACGGCGATGGCTCGGTAGCCGCGGGTTGCGAGGGCTGGGCCGACTCGGTGGTACTGCTGGGCTGAGCCCATCATGCCGTGCAGCAGTACGGCGACACGGTCGCCTTCGCCCCAGGTCGTCGTACGGAGGGTGGTCACGGGTGGTTGGACGCGGCGTGGATCGCCGGGGTTGATAGGCAAGTGGGGACTTGCCTATAGTGTCGGGTGTGGTCACGGTGTTCCGGGCGTTGGATGACGAGACGCGGCGGGTGATTCTCGACGAGCTGGCGGCGCGGGACGGTCAGACGTTGTTCGAGATCTGCTCGACGCTGACGACGCGGCATGGGCTGTCGTCGACGCGGCAGGCGATCTCGCAGCACTTGGGGGTGCTGGAGGCGGCCGGGCTGGTCGTGACGGAGAAGCGTGGGCGCTCGAAGTTCCACTATTTCAATCCCGCGCCACTCGCGGAGATCGCGCGGCGGTGGCCGGTCGGAGAGAGGACCGCGGAATGAGAATCAACCTGGTCAGTGTGTTCGTGGACGATCAGCGGGCGGCGCTGGCGTTCTACACGGACGTGCTGGGGTTCGAGAAGAAGCACGACATTCCGCTGGGCGAGGCGTCCTGGCTGACGGTCGTTTCGCCGGAGGCGCCGGATGGGCCGGAGTTGCTGCTGGAGCCGGCCGGCCACCCGGCGGTCAAGCCGTACCGGGACGCGCTGGGCGAGGACGGGATTCCGCTGGTCCAGTTCGCCGTGGACGACGTCGAGGCCGAGCACGCCCGGCTCACCGCATTGGGTGTCGTGTTCACACAGCCGCCGACCGATGTCGGCATGGTGATGATGGCTGTGCTCGACGACACCTGCGGAAACCTCGTGCAGCTCGTCTCGCCGAAGTCAGTTGCCTAGGACAACGAACTCGTTGCCGTCGGGGTCGGTCAGCGTGTCACCGGCGGCGGTCGCACCGAGGGCGACGAGACGGTCGACCTCAACCTGACGGTCGCCGTCAGCGCGCAGTACGAACTGGAGGCGGTTGACGCCGAGCTTGGTGTTGACCGGAGGACCGCCCCAGGCGATCTTGGTGCCGCCGTACGGCGCCTGGATCGCGGTCTCCTCGTCTTCGTCCCACACGAGCGGCCAGTCGAGCGCCTTGGCCCAGAAGTAGCCGACCGCCTGGCTGCCGTCCGACGAGAGCGCTCCGATCACACCGGTGTTGGCGAGGAAGTTGTTCGTCGGCTCGATCACACAGAACTCGTTGCCTTCGGGATCAGCCAGTACGACGTGCTTCTCGTCCGGCAGTTGCCCGATGTCGAGGTGGTTGCCGCCGAGCTCGAGTGCGCGGTCGACCTTCGCCTGCTGGTCGTCGAGCGACGTACTGGTCACGTCGAAGTGCATCTGGTTCGGGCTGAGCTTCGGCAGATCGCTCGCCACGAACCGCAGCCGGAAGGCGCGGTCGTCAGCAGTCGCCAGCACGGTGTCTTCGATGGGCTCGAAGCCGAGAACGCCGGCCCAGAAGCGCGCCAGCCCTTCGGGATCCTTCGCTGCGTACGACAGCTCCTGCAGACGAACACCCATCGGTTCCCACATCCCAACTTCTCGGCCAGTGCAACACGGGCAGACTAGACCGGTACCCGCCCCGGAGCACCCGAATAACGCGCCAGGGCGGGGAGAAACACTCAGCTCACGCGCAAATGGGCGCGCTCAGCCAACTCCTCGGCGCTGACCACAGTCAGGATCGGAGTCCCGGGCTCGGCGAACATCGTCACCACGAACCTGGCCTCGACGTCCGTCCGGTTGTTGGCGCCCTGGAGGTGGATGACATCGCCGCCCGGCTCGTACAGGGCCTCACCCGCCTTGATCACCCGCGGCGCCTGACCCTCGAGCTCGAACAGGATCTCGCCTTCGATCATGTACCCGAAGATCGGTCCCGGGTGCCGGTGCGGAGGCGCCCCCGGATCGCCGGGCGGGATCGTGATCTCGATCGTCCTGGCCTCGGCCCCGGCCGGGACCCCGAACGCCGTCCCCGGCAACGTCGAGATGACCTCGACCCCAGGCGGCAGGTGTGTACTCATGCAGTCCTCCTCATCGTTTGCTCTCACCACGCAAGACCAACTGGCATCGGCGTTTGTGACAGGGGCTTCCCTTTATCCGCTGCGCAGCACGGCTGGGTACGGCATCATCGGCCCGGTGAGCAGCGCGCCGTACGTTCGGATCCAGGTGGAGTACCGCGGGCGCCTCGGCGTCGAGGTCGGTCTGTTCGTCGCGGTCGACCATCTGCGCCGCTCGGGCCGGCTGTCTGCCGTCGACGAAAGGCGCTGGCTCGACATCGACGACTGGTTCATCGAGCACCTGCCGAACCCGGATTTCTACGCCGACGGCAACACCATCGGCGCGGTCACCTGGTTCAAGGTGCCGCTTCGCGGCGACATGCAACTCCTGGTGGACGAGGCGTGCGGCATGTTGACCGCGTACGGCGTTGCGCACCACCGAGTCACTTCAGGCGATCCGGGCACGATCATCTACGAGGACGAGTTCCAAGTCGGGGTGGTGCCCTACCAACGTGGTGAGCAGACGCCCCTTCCTGAGGGAGCCACGATGACCCCCTCGGCGCCGGGATCCAAGAGAGCGGTTGCCGCTTCTCCGATTCGGCACGTGTTGCTGGATGCTGATGGCGTATTGCAGGAGCTGCCTGGGGGTTGGTATGCGGCGATGGAGCCGTATCTCGGAGAGCGCTCTCGGGATTTTCTGCACCGGACCTGGAAAGAGGAGCTGCCGATGCTCGCCGGGCGGGGGGACTACCTGCCGGTGCTGGCCGCGAACCTCCAGGAGTTCGGGGTGACGCTTCCGGTGGCGGAGGTGTATGACGCGGTGTGGAAGAACATCGTGGTGATCGAAGAGTCGATGGAGGTTGTTCGCGGGCTGCGCCGGAATGGGTACGGCGTGCACCTGGGGACCAACCAGGAGTCGTATCGCGGTGCGTACATGCGGTCCGAGCTCCGGTACGACGAGTTGTTCGACGTGAGCTGCTATTCGTGGGAACTGGGTGTGGCCAAGCCTGATCCCGGGTTCTTCACGGAGGCGGCTCGGCGGATCGGGGTCGACGTACGGACGGTGTTGTTCATCGACGATACGGCGCGCAATGTCGAGGGAGCGCGGGCAGCTGGGATGGCGGCGGAGCAGTGGGATCTGACGCAGGGGTATGACGTGTTGGCTGAGCTGCTGGCCCGGCATGGGGTTTCGGCGGGTTAGATCTCCCAGCGGGTGCCGTCGTCGGCGATCAGATGACCGCTCTTCTCGACGGCGATGCGTTCGGGCGAGCCTGGGTCGAGGACCGGGTTGGTGTTGTTGAGGTGCGTGAACGCCAGCGGCACATCCAGCTGCTCGATGGTTGTGGCGATCGGTAGGTGACCCATGACGGTTTGGCCGGGCATCTCGCCGGCACTGTAGAACGTCCCGTCCAAGAGCGTGTACGTCGCGCCGGCCGCGAACTGCTCGAACCCGTGGGGCAACTGGGCGACGCACGGCGCGTAGACGAATGCGCCTCCGTTGTGTTCGAAGCGGTAGGCGACCACCCACGGGCCGGGCGCCGGATCATCGGCGTACCGGGGGCGTTTGTCGCTGACGGCCAGGGTCTTGATCGTGATGCCGTCGAGCTCGGCCGGCACCGGGGTCCACGTCCAGGCGTGGTAGCGATCGGTGATGTCGCGGAAACGGGAGAGCGCTGTCAGCACCGCCGGCGGAGCGTGGACCGCGAGGGTCTCGGCCTCGCGAAGGAGGAGCAGACCGAGCGTGTGGTCCAGCTCGGCGTCGGTGAGGAGAACGCCGCGGATCGGGGTGTCGCGCAGGCCAGGGCCGGCGCGGAGTTCGGGAGTGGCGAGGATCTGGGCGCGGAGATCCGGGGAAGCGTTCACGAGGTACCAGTTGTTGCCGTCGGCACTGATCGCCAGGCCGTCCTGGGTGCGCGGTTCCAGCTCGGGGTTACGGCAGGTGGGACACGCGCAGTTCCACTGCGGGAACCCGCCGCCGGCCGCCGTACCGAGCACGATCACCTTCATCGGCTCGGGCTCCGCATCACCAAGCCGGTACGGCGGGGTTCAGCGAGGATGAGGTCGACGACACCGCGATCCGGCGACTTGTGGCAGACCGGGTCGGTGGCGGCAGCATCACCGGTCAGCAGGAACGCCTGGCAGCGGCAGCCGCCGAAGTCGAGTTCGCGCCGGTCGCAGGAGCGGCAGGTGTCGCTCATCCAGTCGTCGCCGCGGTAGGCGTTGAACGAGCTGGAGTCGTACCAGATCTCGCCCAGAGAGCGCTCCCTGACGTTCTCGAGCTGCAGAGTGCTGATGGCACTGGCCGCGGGGCACGGCATCACCGTTCCATCCGGGGCGACGGTGATCTGGCGTGCGCCCCAGCCGTAGGTGCAGGGCTTGGGGAACTTCTCCGGGTAGTCCGCGATCACGTAGACGATCTGCATCTTGCCCTTCAGCCGAACCAGCGCGTCCTGGACGATCAGCTCGGCCGCGGCGAGCTGGTCCGCGGTGGGCATCAGCTGAGAGCGGTTTCTCAGCGCCCAGCCGTAGTACTGGGTGTTGGCGAGCTCGAGGCGGTCCGCGCCTAGCTCCTCGGCGAAGTCGATCAGGGCGGCAACCTGGTGGTGGTTCTCCCGGTGCAGCACGACGTTGACGCTGAGCGGCAGACCGGCCCGCCGTACGAGGTCGGCAGCGATGATCTTGTGGTGATGCGCGCGGGTGCCGGCGATCCGGTCACCTATTGCTGCGTCGGCGCCCTGTACAGACAGCTGGACATGATTGAGACCGGCATCGACCAGACTTTGCAGCCGGGCCTCGGTGAGGCCGAGCCCGCTGGTGACGAGGTTGACGTAGGCGCCGAGGCCGGCGGTGTGCTCGATCAGCTCGGCCAAATCCTTACGGCCGAGGGGTTCGCCGCCGGAGAAGTGCACCTGCAGTACGCCGATGTCGTGCGCCTGGGTGAGAACTTCGCGCCAGGTGGCAGTGTCGAGCTCCTGGTCGCGGGTGAGGAGTTCGATGGGGTTGGAGCAGTATCCGCAATGCAGCGGACAGCGATGGGTGAGCTCCGCGGTGAGGCTCAGTGGCGGGACTGCACCTTTGGGGTTGGTCATGTCCACTCCACCACCTGTTTGTCGGCGAGCCGGTCCAGCAGGCTGCGGATCTGCTCCGGCTGGACGGCGTCGTACCGGTCGGCGAGGAGACGCGCGATCTCGGTCAGGGAGTGCTCTCCGTCGCACAGCTCGAGGACGGCGGTCGCGGTGGGGTTCGGGATCAGGACGCCCTCGGGATGCAGGACGACTGGCGTGTTCCGGACCTTGTCGTAGCTCAGCCGGACCCCGCGGCGGATCCGTGGACGCGGGCCAGGAGACGCCGTACCGGAGAGCGCTTCCGCGGTCATTTCTTGCTCGCGGCGCGCTCGATTGCATCGAGCAACGACCAGAGCACATCGCACTTGAAGGAGAGCGCGGCGATCGCGGCATCCTGCTCGGCCCGCGTGCGGCTGTGTTCGATGACGAGGTCGAGGGTCGCTTGGCCCTCACCGGCAACGGCGTCGATGCGGTTGGTGAAGTAGGCGAGGTCGTCGGGGCTGATCCACTCGTACTGCGCGAGCATGTCGGCGACGCGGGCCTTCATCAGGTGACCGGAGAACATCTCGGTCAGCCCGGAGGCCACTGCCTCGACCCACGGTTTGGTCCGCGCGAAACCGACGTACGCGTCGACAGCGAACCGGGCACCGGGAGCCACATGCCGTTCGTCGAGGACCTCTTCGCGGCTGAGACCGACGGCTTCGCACAGGCGCAGCCAGCGCTCCATTCCGCCCTCACCAGGGGTAGCGCCGTCGTGGTAGACGATCCGGGGCAGCCATTGGCGCCGCACCTCGGGGAGCGGGCAGTTGCTGATGATCGCGGCGTCCTTGCGGGGGATCGCGCTTTGGTAGTACCAGCGGTTCGCGGCCCAGACCTGCAGCTCCGGCTGCGACAGCTCGCCGGCGTGCATCCGGTGGTGGAACGGATGCGTTCCCCAGTACCGATGGGAAAGGCCGCGCAGTGCATCCGTGAATTCGTCCGCGCTCATCGGCCGCATTGAACCTCCCGAGTCATCCATGATTCATGGAACGATGTCCAGATATCGCCCACAGGATGGAACTCAGGGGAATGGCACGGCGCACCTGCCGGACCGGCGGCGATTCACCGCAGGCCCGGACAGGCCGTTCACCGGACCGGGGCGGAAGTCCGATGATTACCTTGCTGTACAGGGGATACGGGTAGTGATCAGTTCACTCGACCGGCGTATCCGGTGACCTCGGTAGGTGTTTCGAACTCGGCGAAATCCGGGGCGATCCAGTCTTCCCGGGCAGTGTTTTCCACCATGGTGTTCTCCCTTGCGATCGTGGCGGGGGGCGCCGTCCTCGATTCCAGGACATCAACGTCCGGAAATCAGCACACTAGAGTCATGGAGAGCGCATTCCAATAGCTGTCCCGCGATTCGAGCACTTTTCGCATCCACTAGCCTCCGCTGTGTGACACCTGCTGAAGCCCGCGCCCGGTTGGCGGCCTACGCCCGCGACCGCGACAACTGGCTCGCCCAAACCGTGCCGACGCTCCGCGCCGAGAGCAGTTGGCTGGTCGGCTCGCTGGCAACGGGAAGCGGTGATGAGTGGAGCGACCTCGACCTGATCGTTGTCGGCGGTCGGCCGGCGCTCGACGGGAGCGTCCTGACGATTGAGATACCCGCCAACGGGCCGGCCGACGGCGGCTACCTCGGCGCGATGTACGAGGTCGCGGGCCTACCGCTGTGGGTCGACTGGTATCTGTGGCCGCTGGGCGCAGCGGTTCCCCGAGAGGCGCGCCTCCTCTCTGGCACCGGAGCGCCCGGCCCGCACGACCTCAACGGAACGCTCAACCACCTCGGTCGCGGCCAATCGACAACCGCGCCCGATCCAGACGACTTCGCGCTGGCCATGCTTCCCCTCGCCGCGAAGCACCTTGCCCGAGGCAACCTCGACACGGCGGACGCGATCGCCGGGATGCTGGGAGGGACCGGTACGACGTTGAGCGCCGTACTGGATGGGGTTGCCGGCGACCATCCGGCCGCGGAGCTGGTACGGCGTCACCTGGAGTTGGTCAGCGCGCTTCGGCAGCCGCGGTGATGGCATCGGCGGGTGTGTGGACAAGCTGGGACGCCTTCGTCGACGTGGTTGCGGCGTAGGCGCGGGCCCACTGGTAGCCGACGGTGTAGCCGAACCACAGCGGGATTTCGGCCGCGTTGAAGAACCATCGGCTCTCGTCCGCCGGATCCTGATCGAGCTGCGCGACGGCCAGCGCGATCTGCTCCGGCTCGACTGCCTGGTGAGCGAACTCCGAGGCCACACCAAGCACCTCCTCCTCGAACAGCATCGCCAAGCCCTCACTGACGATCCGCTCGCGCAGGCTCGACCCACAGCCCGGCCCGCGCTCGCGCATCACATGGTGGAACTCGTGCACGAGCGTTGCCAGGAGCCGGTCAGGCTTGATCCGTACGGCGGGATCAAGCGCGAGCAGCACGGAGTGCGGTCCATAGGTGTAACCGCCGCAGCCCCAGCCGGGGATGGTCTCGTCCGGCGCATCGATCGCCGCGACATCGACATCGCTCAACCCGATCAGCGGTGTCGTCAGCTCGACGGCTCGGGTGAACGCGGCACGGACCTCCGCCAACGCATCCTCGTCGTACCGTCCGGAACCAGTCGGCAGATGAAGCTGCGGCGTACCCATCGCGTCAGTAAATCAGTTGAAGGCCGGGAGCCGAGGGAGATGCTGCTGCATCCCAGTCGTGCTACCGGGTTGAGCGGTTAGGTGTGTTGGGCTGCTCGGCGTAGGAGGTAGGCGCGAAGTGATTCGTCGTCGGTGAGTGCGGCTGCGGTCTCGAAGGCTATGGCTGCTTCTTTGTCGCGGCCGATGCGGGCGAGCAGGTCGGCCCGCGTCGCGTGAAACGGCTGGAACCGATCGGCCTGGGACAAGGTGTTGAGGATCTCCAAGCCTGTTTCCGGAGATGACGTGTGCGCGGTGACCGCGGCCAAGGCGACGTGGGCGCCGAGGCTCGGGGCGAGCTTGAGCAGCGCGGAGTAGAGCGTGTGGAGCGCCGGCCAGTCGGTACGAGCTCTCGCACAGTGCACCGCCTGGATCGCGGCTTCGAGTTGGAAGCGGCCGGGTGCGCTTGCCATCGACGAGCGGCGGAGTTGGGCCTCGCCCTCAGCGATCAGTTCCGAGTCCCAACCCCTGACGTCCTGTTCGTCGAGGGGAACGAAGGTCTCACTGCGACCGGCGGCCCGGGCAAGCGACAAGGTGATGAGGGCGGCCAACCCCCAGGTCTCCGGCTCCTTCGGTAGCAGGGCGGCCAGGGTGACCGCGAGATGGCGAGCCTCGTCGGCCAGGCCGTCCTGCGTCGACCAGCTGATCGCGTAGCAGCCGTAGACGGCTTCGAGCACCGTCGCGAGGCGGCCTGCCATGTCGTGCTGATCGGGTACGGCGATCGGGATCCGGGTGTTCTTGATCCGCCGTTTCGCCCGGACCAGGCGCTGCGCCATCCCTGCCGCTGGTACGGCGTACGCCGCAGCGATCCGGGTCGCATGGAACCCGAGCACGGTCTGCAGCATCAACGGCGTACGAATCCCCGGATCGATCGCGGGATGGGCACAGACGAAGAGAAGTTCGAGCCGTTTGTCGCCGATGGCGTCCGGATCGACGTCGTCGAGCGGGGAGACGGCGTCGCGGCCCTGGTCGGTGGCGAGCTCGAGTGGGTCGGAGGTGCGGTGGGCCGACGATTTCCAGATGTCGCGTTGCCGGTTGCGGGCCACGGTGAGGAGCCACCCTTCGGGGTTGGTGGGAACACCTCCGTCCGGCCAGCTGAGCAGGGCTTGTTCGAAGGCGCCGGCCAGACAGTCCTCGGCGAGCGCGAGGTCACCGGTCAAGGCCGCGAGCAAGGCGACCAGCCGACCGTAGGACGTGCGAGCGGCCTGCTCGGCCGCTTGCTGGGCCTGATTCACCGATTCGGAACCCAGACGCCGTTCACGAGGTGGGTCGCGCCGGGCCGGATCTCGACCGTGCCCCACTGGACCGGCGGCGCTTGCGCGGCCCAGTGGATGGCGGCGTCCAGATCCGGTACGTCGATCACGACCGTGCCGGCCAGTTGCTCCTTCGTCTCTGTCAAGTTGCCTTAGCCGCCACAGCACGTTTCCGCAGGTCAGAGGCAAGTCTAGGGGGGCGGTGGGTCCTCGCCCGCCCCCCTAGACCGACCCAGATACGCGGTCCTGTCGGCGGTGGCGGGTCTTAGCCCTAGAGGGGCCTCTCTGGGCCCGACCGCCAGGCCATCAGAGCGCAGATCATTTTTCGCGCCAACTGAGCGGGGAAATGGACAGTGCCTCGTCTGCCACGCGCCGAGCCGTTTCCGTCTTGAGGGACGCGTAAGATGAATCAATCCAGCTTTGAACGCGCTGAACACCTAGGTCTCGATATTCGACAGCCTGAATTAGACATTCAAGCTTGTCGGCATCGCGCGCACAAATCGCCTCCAATGACGATTTTTCCTCGTACTCCTCAACAGCCTTGATCACCGAACTTGCCACCACTTCAGCCATTCCGGCGACCTGGTCTATAGTGATATCGACGTTCGGCTTTGCATCGACATAGGGATGAGCGCTATGCGGAATGTCTCCAATCCGCGTCTCCTGCGAATCATGCCAAAGGCCCATGTATGCAGCCTTAGCGGGATCGCCGCCTTCGGCCGCTGCAATCAGGCCCGCTAACTGAGCAACGCGCAGACTATGCTCCGCGATCGACTCGGGATCGCGGACACCGGCATGCCACCAGCCGGATCGCCTCTGGCGCTTAAGAACGCCCATTTCGAAGGCAAAGGCGGCGACGGCGGCCGCCTCCTTCTTTTTCTGTTCATCGCTCATCGCATACTCCATCATTTAACGCCCGGCGAGCTGTGTCGCGAAGCGTAGATTATCCAACTCAGTTCGTGCATGTCGCCCGAGTTCGGCAGTCTCTGCACCCTCAAGTGCCAGTCTCGTACGCTGGCGCAAATTTGCATCGGACTCAAGCAACCCCTTCCTTGCCATGACTAGGCACAGCAGGCTGTGAATGTTCATCTCTGCGTTGCGGGGATCGTCTAGGTGGGTAATTAGATGTTCGATCAAGTGACGTCCAGACCAGGCATTAGCGCCGAGCTTTATCATCGCTCCATCATCGGCATAGGTGTCTGCTATCTCTCCCAGCCAATATGCCCAGTAGGTGAGGCTGGCAAGCGTCTGATCTGTATTGGAGAGGGTGTCTTGAATGAAGTGGCGAACCGGGTCAAGGTCACCTTTCCGAGCAGTTGCGAGCGAGGCTGTGCGACTCAGAATCCCAGACGGGAGATCGCGTTCATCGACTGAACGAGCGGCAGTCCGACGATGCTCGCACATTAGCCAGTTCGCGGACTCTTCGCGTTGATCGAAGGCGAGGAGATATGTCGCCTGCCGTCGAAGAAGTTTTTGATTGTTTCCCGCCAAGTCGGCTGATGTCAGCATTTGATCGAAGAAGCTCTGCCGCATAACCTTCGAGAGTTGGGGCCGGTCGGCAACGGGGCCGCGCGCCTTTGGCATCGGGAGGTGCCTCACCATCGACGGCACTACTCCAGTGAATGGCCATGTGACAAGCGAGACAAAACCTCGGCGGTGAACGCTACTGGCTAACGGGTTTTGCGACAAAGGGATCACTGAACTGCCCGCTCGAACTGCAGTGGTCAGGAATCCGTCTGCATCGATGGCGGAGGGCAGCATGGCCGTGGCTACAGGCGGCGCTCCCATCATCATCAATCGCTGACCGAGGCGGCTTACGTCGACAGCGCGCAAAGCCGAGAGCGGTCGCCTGCCGCTTTCCCAGCCCTGAATGGTGGTGTCATCCACCCCCAGACGCTCGGCAAGGTCCACCTGAGTGCATCCGATTGCGCCCCGCATGAGCTTGAACAGGTATCCAGACACGACTCCGAGTTCCGGCACGTCGGCGGAACCCTTCACCCCAGTCAGGGTTGCCCCTCTACTCATACGCTCCGCACCTCCGCTCGGACTTCGGCCAGCCCCGCTGACCCGTACTACCAGTCAGTTCATCACGAGTCGATCTCCCAGCACAGTTGAGGGCGTGCCGACCCGATCCAGTCTTGCACCTCTCCGAGTCGGCCTGATCCACGTCCACTTCCGGCAAGAATCCGGCAAGGGGCGCGAACCGTTTTTCGTAACCGGAAGCAAGAAAGGCACACGGGGATTCCAAGTGATTCTGAGATTCAGCTTATTTGATGCGAACGGAGATACCGTCGCGACGGCTGTCGAGTTTGCGTCAAATTGGATCGCGATGCATTGGCGCGATGACCCAAATCATTTGGCTACTTGGCGTCGCCGAGATGATCTTATGTCTAGCTCGAAGGCTAAGGGTTTGAGGCTTATCTACGAAGGAATGCCTGAGACTTTCGAAGAAGCTATGGCCAAATCCGCCAAATCCGCCAAATAAGGCCAGCCAGGGAGTTGGGGCGAATGCTGACGGATGCGTCTCTTGTCCCATCTCTCTAGCTGTACGTGACCCGCCAGGGTGGCCGCGAATCGACCGGTCATTTCCTGGCGTCGACGGGGCGCGGTGTGGCAAGTCCATTCCGTCCAACCTCACGCGGGAGAGTGAACCACTTACCGCGCCCCGTCGTTTCCAAACCGGACAGCTCCCCGCCGAGCGGTCTAGGGGAGCTGTCCTTTAAAGGTCCGGCGTCGCTCGTCGCATGCGCCAACAGGGGGCGCCGGACACGATCTTACGGGGGTAAGGAAATCCGATGAGCGACGAGATCAAAGAGGCGCTTGTGCAGGCGGCTGTGTTCTTGGCCTGCTGTGGCGGCGGATTCTGGCTCGCCGCCGCTTGGATCCACTACAGGCGCGGCGACCGCAGATGAAAGTCGTTGCCTACGCGCGGTGGTTAGAGCATCTTTCAGAGACAGACATCGGCGAGATTCAGTCGAAGCTTTTCCGGGCTGCACATTCTCGCGGATTAACAGTTCACTACATGTTCATAGATGAGCCGGAAGGCCAGCACATCTTTGATATCGCAATCTCGCAACTGACACGTGACGGCAAGAAATATTTCATCGTGCCAAGTCTGGAACATCTCAATCATATTGAGTGGGGCAGCCCTCTGAAGGTCGTTGAACGCCTCACGTTCCACAAGGTGGAAGTGATCATCGTTCCCCAATAGACCACAGTCCCCGAGGCGCGCGCGGCGTGACCATTCCACCCATACGGAAAAGAGACCCACGCGCGCCCTGCCGTATCCAAAGCTCGTAATTCCCCGCTCGCGGCGTACCCCTGTACAGCCCTTGACAGCGAGCGGGGAATTGTGAAAGCCCGGTGTTCTCCGTGCGCCCCCGAGCACGCGGGGAACACCGGGGCCCAACAAAAACGGATATCTCTTATCCAAATCTACGGGAGGGTTTTCCATGCCTAGATTTACGCGCTTCGCCTGTGTGGCGGTCGCAATCGCTTTGACTGGAGGGTTGAGTGCGGTTCCCGCGTCGGCAGGTGAGGTTGAGCCGTCGCGTCCTCCGGCGGATTGGTCGATGGGCAGTCAGCAGACACCGCAGGCGTCCGCTGCGCCGTGGGGTTGTCACGGCCACGCTGACCCGCCCGGAAAGGTGACCATGGCTGACGATTCACCCGGCGTCGGATTCGATGCATACACCGAGTGTTTCGGCGCTTTCGGAACGCAGAAGACGTGTATCAAGTTGCAGGAGAAGGACTACTACGGGACTTTCTACGACCGCACGAAGTATAGGTGCTCCGCAGAAACCGTAAAGTTGAAGTCGTATCGGTTCAGTTCCGAATCTTGCAAGGGGGCTGGGTTCGGAATCTTCCGAGTGTATGCGCGATCGACCGCGTTCCCGGAGGCAGCGGCGGTACACTCTTACGGTTCATCGAAGTCGGCAACTTTGTGCCAGGGATACTAGACAGGTGACCGTATGACCACTGCCGATTGGCATATGTCGTCCGAGGATTCATCCACTGCGACCGCTGCAAATGCAAGCGTGTGGCGCGCCAGCATCCGCGCGACGGGTGCGATAAGGAACGCGCCCCGGGATCTCGAATGCTGGTTCCGGAATGATGATGTCGTGGTGTGCGATCCGTCGGGAGCAATGGTATGGCTCGACCTCGGGGATACGGTCGCCTATCGCAGCGGAGACGGCTCGTTGATCGTATCCGGGGCGGACGATGACGGGGAGTTGTTCACTCACCCAGCGCCAGACGCAGCGGCCATGCAAAGCCGTTTAGCAACCCTGGCATGGCTTGGCGTGCGAGAGCCTTACCAGGCAATCGAAGAACAACTTCTTTTCCTCGACCGTCCCGCCGTCCGCCTTTCGTTAGCAGGCGGTGAGTTCGACAGAATCGAGGTCGTGACCGATCAGGAATCCGGTGTGACGCTGGAGGTCAGCGCGCATCACCCTATCCACGGACCTTCAAGGGTTCAGGTCACGGCTTTTGAGTCTTCGGAAGAGATGCCCGCGCTGCCGACTAACTGAATTCCGCACGCACCAACTGAATAAGCCTCATCCAAAACGTAACCCGTGACCGCAACTCACGGTGTACCTACCCCGAACGCCTGAGGGTAGGTGCGCCGTAGTGGTCACGGGTTGCTTGTTGCTCTGGGCAATGAACGTGCGAACCCACGACACCGCCCCCTGAGAGACGCACCCCCAGCTCCAATGCCCACGCTGCGGCGCACCCATCGCGTCAGTAAATCAGTTGAGGACCCGGGAGTCGCGGGAGATGCTGAGCGACTGCGATCGGCGACCGGAGGTTTGACGTGCAGCACCGTGAATTCGAAGGCACCGACGGTTTGGAGCCGATGCAGGAGTTGCTGCAGCGGGTCTGGTCTCCGCGATCGCGGATGCACATCGGCGATGTTGCCTGGGAGCGGGCGGTCAACGCCGGCCGGAGCGCACACACCTGGCGTACGGCGTGCTGGGACGACGGCGGTCAGGTGATTGCGTGGGGCTGGGCCGAGGGCGATCACCTGTCACTCGTGGTCGATCCGGACCGGGCCGAGGTCGCGGCCGACGTACTGGCGTGGTTCCAGGAGCTCGCACCCGCAGGAGTGGTCAGCGTCCTCGAGACCGAAGACCACTTGGTCGCGGCGCTGGAGGCTGCGGGCTACCACTCGGACGACGCCGCACCCTTCTTCACCCACCACCGGATCCCGTTGAGCGATCTCCCGGCGCCGGTAGTCCCGGACGGGTTCACGCTCCGGCACACCCGGCCCGACGAGGTTGAGAAGCGGGCGGCTGCGCACCGCGCTGCCTGGTCCGACCTGGCTCCTTCGAAGGTGAGTGATGCAGACGTTGCCGCTGTCATGTCCACCTGGCCGTACGAATCCGAGCTGGACTGGATCGTCGAAGCGCCCAACGGCGACTTCGCCGCCACGGCCCTGATCTGGCACGACAAGCTCCACGGCATCGGCCTGGTCGAGCCGGTCGGCTGCGCGCCGCCGTACCGGCGCCAAGGCCTGGCCCAAGCCGTCAATCTCGCCGCTCTGCACGCCCTCCGAGAGGCCGGCGCCACCGACGCCATGGTCTGCCCGCGCGGCGACGACGGCTACCCGCAAGCGCGAGCCCTCTACCAATCCATCGGCTTCCGCCCAGGTGCCCGTACGGCGCTCTACCTTCCCTGAGGTTATTGGCGCGTCCACGGGCCGCCGGGGTGTTGGCGCAGCGCGGCTTGGCCTGGAGTCAGGTCGAGGACGTCGAGCAGGGTTTGGTCCTCGTCGATGACATGGCTGAGGTGGCCGACTTTGCCGTCGTCGGCCAGGTTCGTCGTACCGAGGATTTGCCACACGCCGTCGTCAGCGGCGTGACCGACGACGAGGATCGGCTCGGTCAGGTCGAAGACCTCGGCGGTCTGGATACAGGTGGTCTGAAGCAACCAGTGGAGCAACCACCAGGCACGGCGATCGCGGGCAAGGGCGTTGTCTGCGACCCACCACATGAACGCCAAGTCCTCATGAGCCCGGGCCTGCTGCGCGGTGAGATGCGGGCCGCCCTCAGGGACTTGCTCGAAGGGATCGTCGACGAGGCTGAAGGCATACTCGCCCCCGTTGTCGACGACGATCGCATGGATGGTCGCGCCACCGGGATTACCGGCGCCGATGCCGACCGAGAGGCGGCCGACGTGCTGATCGGTGCCGGTCGTCCAACCGATCGCGTACGACGCGAGCTCGCCCTGCGGACCGGTGAACTCGCCGAACGCGCGGCGATCGATGCCGCTGGCATCGGGTGTCGGCACCTCGATGAAGCGGCCCTCGGTGATCTGAACATCCATCCCGGCACGCTAACTCATCGCGGTGGCGCTTCTTGGCGAAAATCCTTCAAGACGAAGGGCGGAATTCGGTCGACGATTCCGTGGAGGAAGGGGACGGTCGCGAGAGTGTGCGGGACGGTCCACGGCTTGGCGGTGTAGGCGACCAGGAGGTTGCCGACCAGGCGGAGGTCCTGCGGAGGGTGCGCTAGGAGCCACTCGATCATGCGGGGATGCAACATGGCTGAGGTGTAACGCGGATCGAGGCTGGCCGCGTAGTACCGCTGGTTGAACGCGTCGCTCTCGGTGTCGCTCGTCTGCAACACCGGCTCAAGCGGAGGCAGCGCCGGGTCGGCGACTCGATCATGACTGATCCGCAGCTCGGGAAGGCCGGCTGGGAGCTCAAGCGCGACCAGGTTGTTGAACACGTCCGTCGGGAGCCTGCCCCCGGAGGACGTCACGAACTCCGCCATCTGAATCCGGCGGCCCTCGTACTCACCGACGAGCAGTCGCCGCAGTTCGCCGTCCTTGTCGAAACAGCGGGCGCCGGCCGCGGCGAGCTTCCCATCGACGTCGTCGCCCGGAACCCAGCCGTAGCGCTCGGCGCCCGCCTGAAGCCGCGCGAGCTCAGCGGCCTTCCGGTCGAGTGACGGAGAGGCCACGTGAACGATCAGCCGAGCAACGAGGTAGAAGCCACCAACGAGCACTACCAGGGCCACACTTATTTCGACGGTGGCTTCGAACCAGGTAGAGAGCACGACGAAAACCTAGCGGACCTGCCCGGTCAAACTCGGTACTGTCTGGCTTCGTGAGCTTCTCCGAGCAAGCGGTCCAGCTTCAGCCGGCCAACGACCGATGCCTCGCGCCACTAGGCGACAGCTGGCTCGTCTACACCGGCTCGCACCTCGTGCAGCCGGACGGAACGTCGTACGAGCTGATGTTGCCGGACGAGCTGGAGGAAGACGACCGCTTCGGTACGCCGGGACCGACTGTGCACACGTCGGCGGACGGGCGCTTCGCGGCGGTGGTGCGTGACTACGGCCGGTACGGCGCAGTCGTGGATCTCGCCGATGGCCGCGTCACCCTGCCCCTCGACCGGAAGGACGATGACGACAGCTGCACGACGCCGTACCCGATCGCCTTCCTGAACGCCGGCACGCTGGTGGCAGCGACCGAGTGGAATCGGCTGGATCGCTTCGATGCTGCAACCGGCGAGCTTCTGACGCCGCGTGACCTCCAGGATTTTGACTACTTCCACGGCGCGTTGACGCTCAGCCCGACCGGTGCCTGGCTGCTCGACGATGGCTGGTCCTGGCATCCGGTCGGCATCCCGACGGTGATCGATCTGACCGCTTGGAAGAACGGGCACACCTTCGCAGCTGAGCACGGTCGCCAACTGTCGCTCCGTACCTACCACTGGAACCAGCCGATCGCCTGGGTGAGCGACCACGTCGTCGCCGTCCAAGGCATCGGCGAGGACATCGACTCGATGGTCGACGGCGTCGAGCTGTACGACGCTCCGAGCGGTGAGCGCGTGGGCACGGTGTTCGGTCCGAAGGGGCGGATGTGGGCGGTCGACGGTCAGCTCGCGGTGGTTGGCGACCAAGGGCTCGAGTTCTGGGATCCGGCCGAGGGCGCGCGGGTCGGCGTACTGGCTGGGTATCGGCCTACCGCATTCAACCCGCGCACGCGGACGTTCGCCGTAGTCGACGACGGGGTGCTGCGGACGTATTGCTAGCTTGGGCGGCGATGAACGATCTTGAGCTCGCCTTCAGCACGTCAGATGAGGCCGCGGAGGTTGCGCTCGCGCACTTCAAGGCGGGTGTTGCCGTCTCCTGGAAGGCTGACGGGTCGCCGGTCACGGAAGCCGACCGCGAGGTTGAGCATCTGCTGCGCGACCGGCTGTCGGCAGCGCGGCCGGGCGACGCCTTCTTCGGTGAAGAACTGGGGGAGTTGGGCGAGTCCGAGCGGATCTGGATCATCGACCCGATCGACGGCACCCGCCGCTTCGCTTCCGGCGATCCGAACTGGCGGGTTCAGTTCGCACTCGAGGTCAACGGCGTCACCGAGCTATCAGTCGTCACCTCGCCCGCGCTCGGCCGACGGTGGTGGGCTACCCGCGGCGGCGGTGCGTTCGAAACATCCTGGCCGCACGCGGACGCCGAGCCCCGGCGTCTCCAGGTCAGTACGACTGCCGAGCCGGCAACTGCCGTAGTCGATGCCGTACGCAACGACCAGGAACGACTCGCGATCGCCCGCCCAGCCGCCAGCCCGCTCCCCGTGATCGAACTGGTCCGCGGCGAGATCGACGGCTTCCTCGTCGAGCGCTACTCCAAGTGGGACCACGCCCCCTGGATCCTCCTGGTCGAAGAAGCCGGCGGCCGCTTCACCAACCCGGTCGGCACCAACACCGGTGATCACGGCGGCGGCATCTACTCCAACGCCAACCTCCACACCGACCTCACCACCGCACTTAACTACCCGAGCCGAAAGCAGTAAACAGTTTGGGTGGCGGCTGGGTCGCGTCGGGCCAGCGTCGGGTCATCGCCTCGGCGAGCTCGTGAGACCAACTGGCCAAGTTGGACAGTATTCGCGTGCGGCCGATCAGCCGGTTCAGTACGCCGATCTGTTGGACCAGCTGAGCGCGTCGTCGCCAACTGTCATCAGGGGACTGGTCGTCTCGGGCAAGCACCGGAAGCCTTACGACGCGGCCGGCCATGGCTGCGGCAGCGCCGACCGCGACCATCTCGTCGTACCCGCTGAGCATGGCCGTGCCGAGCTCGGCACGGTAGGCCGCGTCAGCTGCCTGGGTCACCGATTGCGGTAGCACCGACCAGTTCGCGCTGTGATGCGGGAAGGGGAAGTGCAGGAACGAGGCGTCGAAGCCGATGTGCCCGAAACCAGAGCCTTCGAAGTCGACCAACCGGACGCCGTCATCAGTGACCAGCGCATTCGTCGGATTGAGATCGTTGTGCACGACAGCGGCGTACCGGCCCGGGGCCTCCAGTTGCGCACGGACGAACGCGATGTCGTCCCGGGCCTTGCCCGCGTCGGGGAATCCGAGATCCTGGCAAGCCGCTTCGACGAGGTGCCACCGCCGGGTGCCGCGTGTTCCAGTATCGGCACCGGTCGTCACATCGGCGCCCCCGAACTCGGCAAGTGCCTGAGCATGGTCGGTACGGCGATTGATCGTGCTGGCGTGCAGTCGTCCAACGGTCTGCGCAAAGGAGTGCATCGCGGCGACCGCCTGACCGCGGTCGTCACCGTGGAGGACCTTCTCCAGCGTCGGCCACACTCCGAGGTCCGACTGGACGACAACGCCCGAACGGTCGTCGTACAGGATCAACTGCGCGGCAGTACCGCTCGGCGCCGCCGCTCGCAGGCCGGCCACCTCCCGGCGCAGATAGGCGGGCCCACCATGCCCTTCACCGTCCACGCGACGGGTCTTGACGATCGCCGTCCGGCCAACGCCAGGCAGGTCGCGGTCAAACACGAGCCTGGTGACCGGCGCCCACTCGTGCCCAACCTGGTGCTCTGCCACAACGGTCGGCCGCTGTCCGCACGCCGCCTGCAGCCCGTCGAGGACCGCCGTACGCCGCTTGTTCGTCAACGGGTACTGCATTAGGACTCGGCGTAGCGCGCGGCCAGTTTGGCGGCTTTGGTTTGGAGGGTGGCTCGCAGCCAGTCGGGGGAGAGGGCTTCGGCGTGGGTGGCTAGTTGCCAGAGGGCCCATTCGGCGTGGCGGCGGTCTTGGAAGGTGAGCTCCAGGTGGAGCCAGCCGTCGGGGGTTGGGCGTTCGGTGTGGATGGCCAGGGCGGTGCGGGCGAGTTCTTCGCGGCGGGTGGGGTGGACTCGGGCCTCGATGGTTACCTGGTCGCCGCCGGTGCGGAATTTGGTGGTGCGCTCTTGCCAGGCCTTGTCGAGGTCTACGCGGTGGGGGCGTTCGGCTGCGTCAGGGAGAGCTTCGGCGGCCTGGATGCGGGAGAGCCGGTAGGTGCGGTCGGATCCTTCGCGGGTGGCCAATAGGTAGCCCTGGTCGCGGACTGTGACGACGCCGATCGGGTCCACATCGCGCCATTCGGGTGGCTTGTTGAAGGCGGCGTACTGGATGCGCAGTTTGTTGCCGGACAGTACGGCGCGCAGGACTTCGGCGGCGACCTCGTCGGGCATCTCGTCGGTGTAGATCGGCCGAGCGAGCAGGTCGGCGGCCGGGTCGATGAGTAGGCGCTGGGATGCGCCGGCGGCGGTGTCTCGATAGCTCTCTGGGAGGGCATCGATGACCTTGAGCATTGCCGACGCGAGAGCCGATCCGAGGCCGAACGCTTGGGCGCCGCGGCGTGACCCGGCAACCACGAGCGCGAGCGCCTCGTCGTGATTGAGACCGGTCAGCTGGGTCTGGAATCCGGGCAGCAGCGCAAACCCGCCATACCGGCCTCGCTCGGCGTACACCGGCACGCCCGCCGCAGACAACGCCTCGATGTCACGCAGGACCGTACGGGTCGAGACCTCCAGCTCCTGGGCGAGCCGGACCGCCGACAACTGGCCGTGCTGCCGCAGCAGCAGGACTAGGGAAACGAGCCGGTCAGCGCGCATGCGAAAACCCTACGGCATACACGACAGAGGGTGTCGTGATTCGCTGGAAAGCTTGTCAGTAAGAGAAACAAGCCGAAGGGACCTGATGTGGGAGTAGTACGAACGGCGGTCAATCCGTGGGCCTGGTCGAGAGATCTCGGCTACAACCAGGGCGAGCTCATCACCGGCGAAACCCGGACCCTGTACTGCGCCGGCCAGACGGCCATGAACGCCGACGGCAAGCCGGAACACCCCGGTGACATGGCCGCGCAACTGACGCTGACCCTCGACAACCTGGAGGCGGTCCTCGCCGAGGCCGGCATGACGCTGGCCAACGTCGTCCGGCTCAACGTCTACACCACCGACGTCGACGACCTCTTCGGCTCGTACGGCGTCCTGGCCGCGCGACTGGGCGCCGCCGGCGTCGCCCCTGCCACCACGATGCTGGGCGTGACCCGCCTGGCGATACCTGACCTGCTGGTCGAACTCGAGGCCACGGCGGTTGCATGAGCCGGGCCTGGGATTGGTAGTCACCAGGGTTCGGGCCGGGTGCCGTCAGTGGCATCCGGCGGATGACCGGCACGCCGCCGGTCCAGGTCCACGCTGACCGGAAGCAGTCCGATCTGCGCGCGGTTCTGATCGATGACGTCAGCGTCGAGATCAGGCCGCAGTACCAGCTCGCCGTCCTCCCGCACGAAGGAAGTATTCAGTACGGCGAAGTCCGGCGGCTGGTTCGATCGCAGGCACAAGTTGTCCACCACATGAGCCAGGTGCCGCGGATGCACCTCCCCAGCCCGTACGGCGTCCTGTAGCAGCGGAACGCAACTCGCCTGGAAGGCGAGATTGTCCGGCGTACCGATCGTGGGCACGCCAGATCCGGCGTGCTGAAGGATCAGCCAGAACGCATCCACGCCGTCCTCGCCGACCACGGATCTCCCTGGCCAGGCTCGCTCAGCCAGTACGCCACGCAGCCACTCGACGTTGTCGTGCACAACGGTGAGGACACGCCGTACGGGCTCGGGTGGGTCGTCTTGCTCCAGGAGCGAGTAGGGCCAAGGCACCTCGGAGTGGCTGACGCCGGTGGGTCCAGCGGTTGCCAAGAAGGCGCCGACAGCATCACTGTCGGCGCCTGCCCTGGCGAGTACCTCTGCGCGCAGCTTCTCGTCCACGCACGCAATCTACGGTCAGGCGCTCTCCGCCGCAGCGGCTCGCCCGGTTTGGCGGCCGGTGAAGAGGCAGCCGCCGAGGAAGGTGCCTTCGAGGGCCCGGTAGCCGTGCACGCCACCGCCGCCGAAGCCCGCGACCTCGCCTGCTGCGTAGAGGCCGGGGATGGGTTGGCCGGATGCGTTGAGCACCCTTCCGGACAGGTCGGTCTGGAGGCCGCCGAGAGTTTTGCGGGTGAGGACGTTCATACGGATGGCGATCAGCGGCCCGGCGGACGGGTCGAGGATCTTGTGCAGGGACGCCGTACGGGCAAGGCTGTCGCCGCTGTAGGCGAGCGAGTTGCGGATCCCCATCACCTGGCCGTCCTTGGTGAACGGGTTGTCGACCTGCTGATCCCGTACGACGATCTGACGGCGCAGGGCGTCGTAGTTGATCAGGTTGGTCCCGGTGAGCTGGTTCATGCCGGTCACCAACTCCGGCAGCGTATTGGCGATGACGAAATCCTCGCCGCGATCCATGAACGCCTTCACCGGCGGCGGCGTACTGGTCAGCAATCTCATCGCCAGATACGCGACCAGGTCCTTGCGGGTCAGCTCCGGGTTCTGCTCCGAGCCCGACAGCACGAACTCCTTGTCGATGATCTTCTTGTTGAGCACGAACCACGAGTAGCCGTGACCGGACTGCCCGATGAGCTCCAGCGTGCCGAGCGTGTCGTAGCTGGGCACACCAGGGTTGGCGAAGCGGCGACCGCTCGCGTCGAACCACAGTGACGACGGCGCCGCCAGCACACGGATGCCGTGACCGGGCCAGATCGGGCTGTGGTTCACCATCCCTTCCGTGTAATGCCACATCCGATCCGGGTTGACCACGCGCGCCCCGGCGCGGCCGCTGATGGCGAGCATGCGACCGTCAACATGAGCCGGTACGCCGGTAATGAGCCGGGCTGGCGGCGTACCGAGTCGCGCCGGCCAGTTGGCGCGCACCAGATCCAGGTTGCCGCCGATACCGCCGGACGTGACGATCACCATCGGCGCATGCAGCTCGAAGTCGCCGACCTTCACCCGTGAACTAGGCGTACCGCGCGCCGCACTGCTCGCCTCCAAGACACTGCCCTGTACGCCGTTGACGACGCCGTTCGTGGTGGTGAGCCCGTCGACCTGATGCCGGAACCGGAATGTCACCTTGCCCTCGGCCGCCGCAGCCCGAACCTTCTTCTCGAACGGCTCCATGACGCCAGGCCCAGTCCCCAACGTCAGGTGGAAGCGGGGGACCGAGTTGCCGGGACCGTCAGCCAGCTGCCCACCACGCTCGGCCCAGCCGACAATCGGCACCCAGGTCAGCCCGAGACTGGCCAGCCACGAACGCTTCTCGCCGGCCGCGAACTGCAGGTACGCCTCGGCCCACCGCGATCCCCAGTAGTCCTGGCCGAGTGGATCGTCGACACCACGGTCGAAGCCCGCCGTACTGAACCAGTCGTTGCGGGCGAGATCGATCGAGTCCCGGATCCCGCCGAGCCGCTGCTCGGGAGAGTTGATGAGAAACAGACCGCCCAGCGACCAGAACGCTTGCCCACCAAGGCTGGCTGCCGGCTCTTGATCGAGCAGAATCACCTTCCGCCCGGCCGCCACCAGCTCCGACGTAGCAACCAGCCCCGCCAGCCCGCCGCCCACCACGATCACATCCGCATCAGCCTGCGGCGCGGCCGACGCTTGTCGCGGCCCGAAGCCAGCGAGCGCCGTACCGGCGACCACCCCGCCTGCTGCCAACACGCTGCGGCGGCTCACGCTTTCGTCACCCATCCAGTCATCTCCCTCACAAAGATGCACTACCGTTCAGTAAGGGTAGGGTTTGTGACCGCCCGATCACCAGAGGTGACGGCGGGTTTACCTAGGGCTGGCGGCGGAATCGAACTGCGTCAGCGATCACGAACCCGTCAGCCGCATCGGTGAGCTGGACATAACCAGCGATCCCGGCCTTGAAGGTGAACACGCCCAGAGACTTCCATTCGCCAGTGCGGTCGTCGGGCGTGGCACGCAGACGCTGGTTGACGGTGACAGTCGTCGTACCGGTGGCGTGATGTACGGCGTACTTCGCGTTGCTCGCGCGGTTGGGGTCGGCTGTGTAGGAGACCAGCACCTCGTAGCGACCGTCACCCGGCAGGGCGGGGCGGAACCGCACGAGGTTGGCGCCGGTACCTTTCGGGTGCGTGAGGTAGTTGAAGCCGTAGTACCCGGCGATGCTGCGCGCACTGTTCCAGTCGCCGACCACCTCGAACCCGAGGCCGTCGTTGTCCACGGTGATCTCCTCCCTGACGTCCGGCTTCGCCGGTGCAGTGACCAGCGAGAGGTGCTCGAAGGACATCGCCTTGCCACTGCCTCGGCCAGCGCCGGCGAGTGTCATGCGCAGCGTGTGGCGCCCAACTGTCAGCCGCCGCGTATCGATCAGTACGACGTCATGGCCGTCGCCGCGGAATGAGGTGAGGTCGACGGCCGCCGTACGCGGGGCCTGACCGTCAATAGCGACCGTGACCAGAGCGCCGTCGGATGTGCGGTAGTAGCGGAGCCATAGCTCGTACTGGTCGTCACGGCTGACGGTGAAGGGGTACTCGATGGTGTCGGTCGGCGGGGGACCGAGCGGAAAGGTCTGTGTGGTGAGTGCGGGGCCGGTGGCCAAGGAGTCGCGGCCCTGGGTGAGCCACTCCAGGTTGAAGCGAGCGACTGCGACACTGCGCGGGAAGCCGTCGAGATCGCCGTCGCGGCCGTAGAGCAGCACGATCGTTCCGTCGGACAGCCGGCCCAGGTCCGAGTAGTAGCTGCGGCCCGAGTGGACCACGCGGCTGTAGCGGAACGAGTCGCCCTCGTCATAGCTGACCGACACGGTCATATTCCGTCGCATCGGTGCGTCCGGCCGACTGAAGAGGACCCGGTCGTCGGTGTAGCGGATGAAGCCCGTGTCGACGCCGTTGAACAGGCCGGCCCCGAAGTCGAGTGTAGGACGCGACCAGCTCAGTCCGCCGTCTGTACTGATCGCCACGCCGCGCGGCCAGTCGTTTCCTGAGCCAGGCCGGCTGTTGAGGATGACACTGCCGTCAGCGCGTTCCACCAATCGCGCCTCGCCCATGTGCGGCAGGCCAGGCCCCAGCGGCACCTCACCACCTGAACGCCACGTGCGCCCGTGATCATCGCTGTAGATCGACGAGACGCCGTACCGGCGTTCAGCAGCCGGTACGCCGGTAATGATCGTCCGATGCCCGACAGTGAGCAGCAACCGGCCGGACGTGAGCTGGATCCCGTGTCCCGGACCAGGGCCGTGCATCGCCCAGTTGTGCGGGAAGTGATCGAACAGCGCGGTCAGGTTGCGCGCCTCACCCCAGGTCGCGCCGCTGTCCGTACTGGAGATCACGTGGACGGTGCTGGAGTCGGACGAGCAACTGGTGTTCTGAGGCAGCCGCACGCACAGCCCATGGAACAAGAACACCTCGCCCGTGCTGTTGTCGACCACGAACGCCGGGTTGGCCCAACTCTGCCCATTGACCGAAGGGACGACAGCAACGGACGGCGCCCAACTCCGGCCGCCATCAATGCTGCGGCGGATCAGCAGGTCATGCGGACCGGCATCACACACCTCATGCCTGCCCTCAGTGCAAGCCAGAATCGTGTCATCCGGCAGTACGGCGAGGGCGTGGACGTGGTAGTTGGCCAACGGATCAACGGTGTTGTCCCACAAGACCGTCTCGGCAAACTCAGGCGGTGCAACCTCAGCACGGCTGGCTGCCCAGGCAGTCTGCGGCAGGCTGCCTGCGACGACTCCGGCGGCGAGTCCTGCAGTGAATGTGCGACGGCTGATGGGCGGCGTCATACGTCAGCTCCTCAGGTGGATTCGCCACGGACGCTACCGATCCACGACACCACAAAGCACGCTTCCCAACGTCCAACTCCGGACTCTGACAGGAACCTGACGCTCTAGTTGATATCGAACTCGTTGCCCTCCGGATCCGTCATCGCGACGGCGTAGTGGTCCAGCCCTTCGTTGGCAAGAGTCGCCAGCCGGGTAGCGCCAAGAGCCACCAACCTCTCGGCCTCTGCCTCGACACGCTCCCGCCGTACATCAAGGGGCAGCCCACGGCCGCCACCCGCACTCACATCGATATGCATCCGGTTCTTGATCGACTTCTCCTCAGGAACCACCTGGAACCAGATCCGCGGACCTCCACCCGCAGGGTCCACGATGCTGTCCACACCACCCCCGAGCTCATCCTCAGGCACCCCGATCGACCGGTAGAAGTCGTCCCAGGACGCAAACCCGTCCGGCGCCGGCGCAAGCACGTAATGCAAAGCCCCGGCCCAGAACTGCGCCAACGACCCAGGTGACCGGCAATCGACCACCAACTGATACGAAACACCCATCGCAGTCCCCAAACCCTCGAAGTTCCCAACACCCTCGCAGGCCCCGCCGACAAAACGTGCGCTGCCCGGCTACCCGGTCGGCGAGTGTAAGAAGTGTGCCGTCGTGCATCGTTTACCGGCGGCAAGCTCCCACAGCCGACGCCGACTGGCCGTACGCGGACAGCCTTTAGGTGGGGGAATCGAAAGTCAGGCGCATGACGGTTCTTGCGCCGGCGTTGCGGATGGCGACGAATCCTCTGGACTCGTACGACGGGCGGCGGCCCATCCAGCTGTCGTTCTCTTCGGCTCGACGGCTCGACGGTTCGCTTGGGCGTGGGGCGCGATGTCCGTTTTGGGGAACGCCTCGAGCGCTGTGGCGCCCGCTGATCGCGCGTAGTCGATTGCTGCGTCCAGGAGCGCGCTGGCGACGCCGGTACCACGGAGGGCACGGTCGACGTAGAGGCAGGTGACGGCGTAGACGTTGTCGTCGTCCGGTTCGGGGCCGTAGTTGCGGGAGCGTTGGAGCCGGTCGTGGTCTTCGCGCGGTGCGACGGCGACCCAGCCGGCGGGCTGGCCGTCTACGTACGCGATGAGTCCGGGGGAGCGGCCCTCGTCAACGACGGATTTCAGGCCGGCTTTGCGGTCGGCTCTTGTGTCGAGCTTGTCGCGCCACAACATGCACCAGCAATGACCAGGAACCGGTACGCCGCCTCGCGGGCCGGGGCGTTCGAACAGCTGCACGAGATCGGGCCAGCGATCTGGCGTGACGACGTCGATGTCCACGTCAGGGTTTCCAGTCTCGCCTGAGCAGGCCGTAGACCCAGGAGTCGGAGACGTCGCCGTTCACGATGCAGTCTTCGCGCAGGGTGCCTTCGAGGAGGAAGCCGAGTTTTTGGAGGACGCGGGCCGAGGGTGCGTTGCGGGTGTCAGCCTCGGCTTGGACCCGGTTGAGGTCGAGCGTGCCGTAGGCCCATCCGAGGAGGGCGCGCGCAGCTTCGGTTGCATAGCCGTTGCCCCAGGCGGCAGCGTTGTAGCAGTAGCCCAGCGATGCGCTGCGAAAGTCCGGGTTCCACTCAGTCAGGCTGCACCAGCCTAGGAACACTCCATCGGCCGCGCGCTCGACGGCTAGCCGGGCACCGGTGCCTTCGGCGGCCATTGCCCGGCAGGCCGCGACGAAGCGCTCAGCTCGCGCGGGCTCGGTCCACGGTGGCGAGTCCCAGTAGCGCAGTACGTCGGCGTTGCTGTGGAGCGCGAAGAGGTCGCCTCGGTCAGCATCCTCGAAGGGGCGCAGGCGGAGGCGGTCGGTGAGTAGCGTCGGAGTCGGCAGCGACATGTGCGCCATCGAAACACCCGTCCGAGCCTGGAGACAACAGAATTCAACTCGATCAAGCGCTGATTGGAAGCGATCTTTGTGGGAGTCCTACTGCCGCAGAGAGGCCTTGGGAGACCACAAAGATTCAGTCGACGACGAAACCGGAGGCCCGAGGGCTGGGGAGTGTTGCCTGACGTTTTGGGTCCGTAGCGCTCCCCAGCCTGCCCGAACGTGGCTTACGATCGGCGCCATGGGGGCGAGTGAGTATTCGGTTCAGCCGTTGAGTGCTGACACCTGGGATGCGTTCGCCGGCCTGGTGGAGCGGCACAACGGAATCTTCGGTGGGTGCTGGTGCATCTACTTTCACCCTGACTGCGCTGAGCGGGGTCAGGGATTCGAGGGCAATCGCGCGCTGAAGCGGCAGCTGGTCGAGGCCGGACAGGCTCATGCGGCGCTGGTGATGGTTGATGACGAGGCGATTGCCTGGGCGGAATACGGTACGCCGGATGAGCTGCCGAACATCCATCACAGCAAGCAGTACCTCGCCGAGCTCGACGTCACGCCCGACTACCGGATCACCTGCATCTTCGTCGACAAGCGATACCGCAAGCAGGGCTACGCCAAGATCGCTCTGACGGGTGCGCTCGATCAGATTGCCGCGCACGGCGGCGGTGTCGTCGAGGGATACCCGCACGAGATCGGCGAGAAGCGGATGAGCAACTCGTTCGTCTACAACGGCACCCGCACGATGTACGAGCAGGCCGGCTTCACCTTCGTCCGTCCCAAAGGGCTGAAGAACACCGTCATGCGCCGTACGGTCCAACCGGCCTGAACCTCACCAGTCAGGCCGTCGACCGGCCAAGGGGGAGAGGATGCTCGGCAGGCTCTCCGGGTGGCCCAGCTTCAAGTATGGGAGCTCGCTGGGCAGGAACCAGCGAAGATCGTCATGCTCCTCCGGTGCCGCGTTGACAGGTTCCCCGTCCCAGCGCGTGACGAGGAACGCGTGCACGTCGAGGGTCGGGTCGCTGATCGTCATCGGGATGGGTACGGCGTCGTGGACGTGGACCCCGAGTTCTTCGCGGCATTCCCGGACGACGGCTTGTTCAGGCAACTCGCCTGCCTCGACATGCCCGCCCGCGGAGAAGCTCCAGCAGTCGGGATACCACCGACGCGATGGATGGCGATGCACCAGGAGCACGAGACCATCGCGCACAAGCAGAGCGACTGAGATCGGAATCTTGGCTTCAGCGGCCTGAGACGAGGGCTGCTGCATCTAATGGACTCCCGTCTGCTGCTCGCTCGGTGCGGTGGGATCGAGGACTCTGTCGAGCGAGCGGTAGGTCCGGTTGCTTGCGGCAGCGGCTCGTTGCTCGCGGCCGGTCGCCTCTATGTAGTTCTGGCTCGTCGCCAGGCTGGCGTGTCCGAGCAGCGTCATGATCTCGGAGGCGGTCGCGCCATCCTCGGCCAACCTGGTCGCGAACGTGTGCCGCAACGCATGCAGATTCGCGCCGACGGGGACCTGATCGTGCAGGCCCGCCCAGCGGTAGCAGGACTTGACCAGGTACTCGAGTCCGCCACGGCCGATCGGCTCGCCCGCACGGTTCAGCAGCAGTGGTGTGGAGCGCCCGAACCTTTCCTTCGGAAAGCGCCGGCGGCACGAAGCGACGTACGAATCAATAATCTTCTCCATGATCGGTTGAACCGGGATCGATCTGTCCCGGCTGCCTTTTCCGTGCACGTGTAATCGCATTTCACCCGGTCTTCCCGCGAGTGATTGAGCGGTCAGCGTCCGCATTTCCGCCGAGCGGAGACCGGCGACCAGTCCGAGTGCGATCACCAGGACGTCGCGCTCGGGCCAAGGATCTCTGGCCTGACGCGCGCCACCGGCCGCGGCGGCGAGGAGCTTCTCCGGGGTGTCTTCACCGCGCAAAGGCTTGGGGGAGAGGGGAGGGGCTTTGGGTCTGGCGACGGCGCCCATCGGATTACCCGCGAGCAGGCCGTCGGACACGCAGAACGTGAGGAACTGGTTCCAGGTCGACCAGGCACGCAGGACTGAACTCTTCGCGTGCCCGTCGGCGAATGCACCGAATGCGGACCGGAGCGCTTGAGCAGTGAGACTGTCAACGCCAAGCTCTTCAGGTGTTTCGGTGAGCAGCGCCGTGATCCCGGCCAGGTCACGACGGTAGGCATCGGTGGTGTGAGGGGAGTCCTTCCGCGGCCGGCGGGCGGCGAAGAATGCCGACTGTGCTTCGAGAACCTTCATGGGGGAGTTCTACCGTTCGCCACCGACAGTTTCCGCCAGCGCGAACTAGGGGGAGGGAGGCCTTAGCTTAGTTGTTGCTCTAAGCAACAGTAGTTGACCTTAATCCCCCGCATTTGCTGCATAATAGCAATTATGCATGACAGAAATATCCGAGAGCGCATAAACGCTCCATGGGGGATTCTGCGGGCCATTAGATCAATTGACGGCGGGATCTCATAATTCGGCGCCGATGCATTCGCTGAGTCACTGCTCATGAACCGGCGACCGTGAGCGACCTCCTGAATGCCGGGGCGCCGATAGCTGTAGGACATGGTTCTGAGAGCGGCATCCTAAGCCGCGGACATCGCACCCAAACTCGCAAGGCGGTCGCCAGATCGCTCTCACATAACTCCGTAGCGTCACATTCGTAACAGACAGTATTCAGGGCCAGCTTGGATCATCGCTGCCGATTCACCGACGATGATCCACTCAGGCAACTACTGAAGCTTGCGGACGATCGCATCGTCACCACGGCGTGCGGCGTCTCAACCGGCCTTGCTCATGAAGGCTTGTAAACAAGGACAATCCAAGTGGATCCAGGCGACCCACCTCTCCCTGAGACCCCCTACTGAATGCGCCGATAAGCGACATTATGTCAACTAGTACGGATTATGCCCCTCTCCTCGCGACCACCAGGTAGTTCTCGGCCTCAAGATCGAACGTGCTCAGTTCGATCCGGAGTCCGACCCGGTGCAGCTCGGCTTCGAGTTCCTCGTACCGGTAGGGCCAGCAGGACAGCAGTTCTGAGCGAACAAGAACCGATCCAGTCCCATCAACTTGCGCGATCGCAATCTCGATGTGGTGTTCCTCCTCCCAATGCGACGCAATCTCCCAGCGGTAGACCACGACGGCATCGCGACCGTTTCGGCGGACGAGTCGGTCACTGATGTCGAGCCGGGAACCTCTGGCCCTCACGAGTTCCCAAGTGCGGGATGTGAGTACCAAGCGCCCGCCAGGGCGCAGGAGGCGTGACATCGACTCCAGCGCGGCTCCCCTACCTGTGGCGCCCGCAGCATGGTGGAGCGAGTTGCCAACGCAGAACACCATGTCGAACGTTTCGTCCTCGAAATGGTTGGGTAACTCTTCCCAGCTCGCCCGCACCGCCCGGACGGATGCCCCGAACTCTTCAGCCAACCCTGCAGTACGACGAACCATCGCTTCGCTGGCGTCAGTTGCGACAACCTGCATCCCGCGACCGGCGAGGCCGACCGCCAACTGTCCGGTTCCGCACGAACAGTCGAGGACGCGAGCGTTCGACGGCAGGAGACTGAGGACGTCGTCGAACGACGCAGCGAACTCGGCCGGCGGCAACTTTGCCTCCGAGATGAGCCATTCGTACACCTCGGCAAGCACGTCGTAATCCGCCACAACCACTACCTCCGTCACGCTGCAGACTCGCGGTGGGGCGTCAGTCCATCAGCGGAGCGAGCCGGGCACCAATGGTTTTCGCCAGGAAACCCCGTTGACAGCGGACAGCCCTGAACGTTCGAGTGGTCACGTGAACCCCCATGCCGGCATCGACACACAGCTTGTCCGCGAGCTGCTGATTGCTCAGTTTCCGCAGTGGTGCACGTTGCCGCTGGCACCGATTGATTCCAGCGGATTGGTGAACGCGGTCTACCGCCTCGGTCCCGATCTGTCCGTACGGCTGCCACACGAGCCCTCGAGCACCGACATGGTGCAACGGGAGCAAACGAAACTTGCGGCACTCGCGCCGTTCCTACCGGTGACCATTCCTTCTGTCGAAGCGATCGGCTCCCCCAGAGACGCATATCCAGGCGTATGGTCCGTCTCCCGCTGGCTCACCGGTACGCACCCCACCGCCGACGCGCTTGCCGACCCCTGCCAGTTGGCGACGGACCTCGCAGCGTTCATCGATGCGTTCCGGCGGATCGACCTGCCAGACCGGACGCCGGCGTACCTGGGCGAGCGCCGTACGCGCGCTTCGATGGTCTCGCTGGACGCCCCTACGCGGGATGCGATCGGAGCGCTTGCTGGCCTGATCGACACTCGCGCAGCGCTGGCATCGTGGGAGGAGTCCCTAGCGGCGCCGTACGACGGGCGCGAGGTGTGGGTCCATTCGGACCTGACCCCAGGCAACCTGCTCGTGTCGCCGGAAGGCCGACTGACCGCGGTCCTGGATTTCGAGACCTGCGGTGTCGGCGATCCGGCGTGCGATCTCTTTCCCGCCTGGCACGTGCTGGCCGGGAACCTCCACGACAAGTTCCGTACGGCGCTCGATGTCGACGACGCGACGTGGCTCCGCGGCCGCGGACGCGTGTTGTCCCAGGCCCTGATTGCGTTGCAGCACCACAGGGACACCAACCTGGCACTGGCGAACTACGCGCGGCGTGCCATCGGCAAGGTGCTCGCCGCTCCTCGATGAGGTGGTCGGCGATCTAGAGGAGAAGCTCTCTCAGTTCGGACAGGGACCTGATGCGGTGGGTGGCTTGAGTGAAGTCCTGTCCCCTGGTGAACTCGTTGTGAACGATGGCGCAGTCGATGCCGGCTGCCACCGCGGACTGCAGTCCGCGCGCGGAATCCTCGATGATCAAAGCTTCTCCGGCGCTGGCTCCGAAGCGTTTCAGGCCGGTGAGATAGGGCTCGGGATGCGGCTTGCTGCGGACGTAGTCTTCGCGAACCAGGACAAACTCCATGAATTGCGTGATGTGACGCTTCTCGTGGATCAGATCGAAATCGGCGCGCTTCGACGTTGTCACGATGGCCATCCGCACCTGTGCCGACAGTTCGGCGAGCGTTTCGACGACGCCTTCGATCTCGATGGCCTCGGTGCGCAGGTATTCCTGGTAGTACGCGTCGCGGACGATTCGCTGCCGGTCGATCGTCTGCTCGTCGACGCCTGCTGCCCTGGCCTGCGCCCAGGTGCCTATCCCCTGGTTCGTGTCCTGGTGATACTGCTCCCGGTCGAGCGTGAACCCGACCTCGGCCAACGCGCGCGAGCCAGCTTGGTAGTACCAGAACTCGGTATCGACCAGGACGCCGTCGTGATCGAACAGAATATATCTCTTCACTCGGCCTCAAGGACGAAGAAGAGGAAGCACAGGAACGCCTTCTTGTCACCCAGATCGGGCGGCAGGATTTCTTTCGGGGTGTCTGGTGAGAAAGGCGGTTCGCTGATGACCGAGATGCGGAAGCCGGCTTGCGTGAACGAGTCCGTCATGACGTGCAGCGGGCGGTGCCAGTAGGTCAGCGAGCCCCAGTCGTAGTCGTCGGTCCAGTCATCGGTCGAGAAATAGTTTCCGTCGGGCCTCGCGAACAAGTAGACGACCGGGTGGTTCACCGACACGATCAGGCGGCCGCCTGGCTTCAGGATCCGCCGCAGCTCGGCGAGCGGTCCGGTCCAGTCCTCGAAGTAGTGCAGCACCAGCGAGACGATCACGTCATCGAACTGGGCATCGGCGTACGGGAGCTTCTGGGCGAGGTCGGCACTGTCGATGGTCACCTGCTCCCCCAGACGTTCTCTGGCGATCGCGGCCATCGCGGGGCTCGCTTCGCAGCCGGTGACGCTCGCTCCCCCGGCGAGCAGTCCTTCTGTCAGCGAGCCGGAGCCGCAGCCGACGTCGAGGATGGTGCGGCCGGCCACATCTCCGGCCAGCGCGAGGACCGCCGGGCGGTTGTAGTAGGCGTTGAAGAGGCTGGTTTCGTTCGCCGCCGCGTACTCTGCCGCGAAGCTGTCGTAATGGTCGGGCTTCAACAGATCGTCCTTTCGCTCGTCAAGTGCCTGGGCTGACGCACGGTCGGCAGAATAAGTTGGTTGCAGGAACGTGCAAGACAGAGCCCACTCCCCTGCCCAAGTCGTTGATGCTGCGAGGATCTGCAGTATGGCGACGTTTCGCGAGTGGCTGGACAAGACGAGCGAGACGTGGCGCCCGCCCACGGCTGCCGATACTGCCGGGCCGTTCCGCTATCTGTTCTGGCTGACGCGATCGCAGTCGCGCCGCGTCGCACTGGGCGCGTTTCTCGGCACCGTCTGGATGGTTGGCCTGACTGTGCCGCCGTGGGTGCTGTCACGCGCGGTCGACGAAGGACTCGCCCAACATAATCCAGGCGCACTGATCAAGTGGGCACTAGTACTGCTCGTCGTCAGCGTGCTGATCGCGCTACTCGCCATCGCGAGGCATCGCACAATGACCAAGATCCGGATGGACGCATCATTCCGCTCGATCCGGGCGACGGTTTGGCACACATCCCGGCTGGGTTCGTCGCTGGCGCGGCGGGTGAACGCGGGTGAGATCGTCACGGTGGGCATCACCGACGTCAACATCGTGGCGATGGCCCTGACCGTCACCGGCCCAGGTGTCGGTGCAGTCGTCGCGTACGCCGTCGTGGCGGTGATCCTGTTCGCCATCTCACCGCTGCTGGCGGCAGTCGTTCTCGCCGGAGTCCCTCTGCTGGTTGTTGCCGTCGGCCCCTTCCTGCGGCGGATCGAAAGAACCGGCGGCGACTACCGGGTGCACCAAGGCCGGTTGACGACGCGACTGGTCGACGTACTGGCTGGTCTGAAGGTTCTCAACGGCCTCGGTGGGAAGTCCTTCGTCGCCGACCGGTACGGCGAACAGTCGCAGCTCCTGGTCAGCCGCGGCTACCGAGTCGCGGGCCCGGCCAGTTGGGTCGGAGCGTTGTCGACCGGCCTGCCAGCGTTGTTCCTGGCCGCGGTCGTGTGGTTGTCGGCGCGGATGGCGGCCACCGGAGCGATTTCGATCGGTGACGTTGTCGCCGTCTACGGCTATGTCGCCGTACTGGTGGTGCCCGTCTCGAACTTCATCGAAGGCGGTGGCGACATCGCGCGCGCCCGAGTCGCCGGACAGCGCATCATCGACGTCCTGAATCTGCCCGTGACCGAAGGCACCGGTACGGCGCCACTCCCCCGCGGCTGCGGTCCGCTGGCCGACCCTGAATCTGGAGTGATCGTTCGCCCAGGGCTGCTGACCGCACTCGTCGCCGCCAAACCCGTCGAGGCGAATGCGGTGATCGAGCGTCTCGGCAACGACCCGGGAGCGCTGTGGGCCGACGTGCCGGTCGGCGAGGTTGCCAGGAAGGATCTCCGGCAGCGCTTGCTTGTCGCCGACAACGACGCTGAGCTGTTCGCCGGGACCGTCCGCGACGTCATCGCCGGGCGGCTGGAGCCTGACGACGATCGGATCCGTCACGCGCTGAAGGTCGCCGTGGCTGAGGACATCGTGGAGGCGCTGCCCGATGGTTTGGACTCGAGCATCGCCGCCGGTGGAAGTGACCTGTCTGGTGGCCAACGGCAACGAATCCGGCTCGCCCGCGCGGTGTACGCCGTACCGGATGTCCTGCTTGCCGTTGACCCGACGTCCGCGGTCGACGCGAACACAGAGGCGGCCATGATCGACCGGATTCGCGAGGCTCGGCGTGACACGACAACGGTCATCACGACGACCTCGCCGCTCGTGCTGGACCGCGCAGACGAGGTGATCGTCCTGGTCGACGGCAAGCTGTCGTCGGTCGGAACGCACGCGGACCTTCTGCACAGCGATGCCTTCTACCGCGACCTCGTGTCGCGCGCCCAGGACGGCCGATGAGTAGCCAAATGCCGGTGGCCGGGCCGGCTGAAGTCCGTGCGGCAGCGGTCCGGGACCTCAAAGCCGATCGATGGGCGGTGGTTGGCCTGGTCCTGGTCAACGGACTTGCTGCCGCGGCAGGTTTGGTCGGTCCGCTGTTGCTCGGCCGAATCATCGACACGATCCAGGCCGGTTCGGGGAACGTGCTCAGCGCGGTCGATCGACTGGCGTTCGGTGCGCTGGTGTTCACCGTCGTACAGACCGTTCTGTCTTGGTGGGCCTTGAAGATCGGCTACCGGTTCGGGGAGCGTACGGCCGCGCGGGTGCGCGAGCGGTTTCTGAAGCGGACGCTGGCTCTCCCCCCGCGTGTCGCCGACCATCTGCCGGCCGGTGATCTGATCGCTCGCGGCAGCACTGATGCGTCGCTCGTCGCGCTGACGTTGCGCTCGGCGGTGCCCGAGATCCTGGTTGCGGTCGTGCACGCGCTCTTCCTGATCGTGGCGGTGCTCGTCCTGGATCCACGGCTCGGCCTGTGCGGACTCGTCTGTTTGATCGGGGTCGCGGGTGCAGTGCGCTGGTACGTACGGCGTGCGCGGCCGGTGTACTTGGCGGTCGCCGCAGCAGGTGCCGAGCTCGCCGGAGTCATCGCCAGCAACGCCAAGGGTGCGCGGACGATCGAGCTGCTTGGGCTGGAGGAGCGCCGTACCGAGGTCTCTGAGGTAGGGATCGCTGAAGCGCGGACGGCGCGGCTCGGGGCTTTGTGGCTGCGGACGGTGCTGTTCCCCTGGTCGGAGATCGCTCTCGCGCTCCCGGTGGTGGGTGTCCTGCTGGTCGGCGGCGCGCTGTACGCAAACGACCTGGTGACGCTCGGGGTCGTGGTGACGGCGACGGTCTACTTGCGTCAGCTCGTCGGACCGCTCGACACGCTGATGCTCTGGATCGAGCAGCTCCAAGGCGCCGGAGCGTCGTACGCGCGCGTCGAGGGCCTGGCCGATATCCCCGCGGCGGAGCCTCAGCAGGCGAAGGCGGTCGGCGACCGCATCCAGGTCGACAACGCTCACTTCAGCTACACCGGCGCGCGTGACGTGCTGAGCGGAATCGATCTGGTCGTCCAGCCCGGAGAGCGCCTGGCGATCGTCGGGACCTCAGGCGCCGGGAAGTCCACGCTCGCGCGGCTCATGGCCGGTCTCGACCGCCCACACACTGGGTCGGTCACCATCGGCGGTACGCCGGTTGTCGAGCTGCCACCCGACCAGCTCCGCGAGCACGTCGTACTGATCACTCAGGACCATCATGTCTTCCATGACTCCCTGCGCGACAACCTGTTGATCGCCAAGCCCACCGCAACCGACGAGGACCTGTACGGCGCTCTGTCGGCGGTCGGCGCTGATTGGCTCGACGACCTGCCGGACGGTCTGGACAGTGAGCTCGACCTCGATGACGCCAGTGCTCAGCAACTCTCGCTCGCCCGAGTCGTCCTGGCCGACCCCCACACGCTCATCCTCGACGAGGCGACCGCGTTGCTGGACCCGAAGACGGCTCGCCAAACCGAACAGTCCCTGGCCGCTGTCCTCCACGGCCGCACTGTCATCGCCATCGCCCACCGTCTCCAGACAGCCCACGACGCCGATCGCATCGCCGTCATGGAGGCCGGACGGCTGGTCGAGCTCGGAACCCACGACGAACTCGTCACCGCCAACGGCACCTACGGCCGGCTCTGGCGAACCTGGCATGCCCAGGCATGACGAAGGGCCACGAGACAGCAATCTGTCGCGTGGCCCCTCGAAGGTCTCTACTTGCGGTGCAGCAGGACGACCGGAATGAGCCGGTCGGTCTTCTTCTGGTACTCGGCGAAGTTCGGCATCTTGTCCGCGATGTGCTTGTAGAGGCGGGCGCGCTCTTCACCTTCGGTCAGCGCCTCGGCGGTGACCGCGATGGTGTCCGGGCCGAACTCGATCGTGGTCTCGGGGTTGGCCAGCAGGTTGTGGTACCAGGCCGGGTTCTCCGGCGTGCCGGCCTTGGACGCGATGATGAACAGCTGGCCGTCGACCTCGTCGTAGGCGAGCGGCGTCACCCGCGCGGTGCCGGTCTTCGCGCCGACGTGGTGCAGCAGCACGATCGGGCCGCCGGCGAACGGCTCTATGGTGACGGTGCCGTTGTTGGCACGGAAGTCAGCGATGACCTTCTGGTTGATGTCGGACATGTCGAACTCGGGCACAGAGCAGTCCTCTCGGGAGCGGTGGACGACCAAGGAAAATGGCGTCCTGTTGGTCACAACACTGCCGGAGTGCCCTTTCATACCCGGCCCAACTGCCCGAAGGAGCATATGTGTGATGGAACACGTCAAGGTCCTGCCGGGATCGAGGCGCTTGCGGAGCTTGCACCGTTCGGCTAGGTGCCGCGGATGGTGAAGGGTTTGGTGGTGCCGGCGACCTTGTCGCCGCAGGGGCGGAGGTAGGCGCGGTAGGTGAAGGTGGCTTTGGCGGACGGTTGGGCGTTGAGGGTGAAGCGGCCGTTGGTGCGGACGGCGGTGGTGCCGATGGTGCGCCAGGCGGAGGCGCCGTACAGGCGTTGGAGGGCGACCTGGCAGTAGGAGCCGTTGATGACGGTGCCGTTGACGGGGACGAGGGTGCCGACCGGGGCGCTGGTCCTCGAGGGGGTCGCGGTGATGGCGGCGGGGCGAAGGACGCGGGTTTCGAGGCTGGCGATGTCGTCCGGTTTGCCGGGGATGTTCACGCAGCTGGTCCAGTCGCCGTTGCGGTTCGCGGCGAAGGCCCGGCTGAAGTTGCCGCTGATGTCGGTCAGGACGGATTCGGGCGAGCCGCTTCCGGGTCCGGAGCCGAGGCAGTATTCCTCGAAACCGAACCACATCCTGATCCGGGAGCCGTACGGTTTGCCGGTCTGTGAATCGGTGACGGTGTACCGAACCGTCCACGGCTTGTCGTACGGCACGACCTTGGGCGTCAGCAGCGAGGTCAGCTTCGGGATGTGGGTGCCGTTCACGACCAGCACGGGCGGGTTGGCTACCGGCGACGGGCTGTTCGGGGGTTCGCCGGGGAAGATTCGGTAGCCGTCGATGACGGCCGGTTCGATCGTTCCGTTGGCCGTGGACGGCACGTTCACGGTGCCTTTCCAGAGGCCGGGAGTGCCGTCGCCGTCGACCAGCGCCAGTGGCATCGAGGACAGCTCGGTCAAGGGACCGCTGCCGCCGATCCGCTTGAACTGGACGTAGAGGTCCTTGCTGGCGGAGAGGTCTGTGTATGACCCCTCGACCGTCACGGTGACCGGCACGGTGTTGAGCGAGGCGACCGCGACGCTCGTCCGGCTCAAGGTGACTTTCATCGGGTCGCCGGCAGCCTGTGCCGGGGTACTGCCGATGGTCAGTGTCAGCAGCGGCGCTGCGAGGAGGGCAGCCAGAGCTCGTCGTCCATGCATGGGACTGAGCCTGACAGACGCTGGGCGGGCGGGTAGACCAGAACTGTGAGCGAGGGGTGACCCTACGGTTGGGTTGTTCAACAGCTGTTCACCCTCGGTCGACGAGTGCTCCACGGAAAGTGAAGCGAAGGTTTGCCCTTGAGCGACCCTGTGCGTCGTCGTGCAGGCTTGTTAAGACGTGGCGTTACCGACAACGATTCCCAAAATCAGCGGCCTTGAGGCCAAACATTCAGCTGGCCGCCCCAGTGGAATCGGATGTGACCAATGCGTTTCCCACCCCGCCCCCGCAAGTCCCTTACTGGTGCAGTTCTCGCCCTCGGGCTCGGTGCCGCCGCCCTGGCACCGATGCAGACGGCAACTAGTGCGCCGACCCCGTCGCCTGCAGACGGTGTGTACGACGTCCTCGGCAAGAGCTGGGGTGTCAGCCCGGCCGAGGCGAAGGTTCGGCTCGATGGTGAGCACACCAAGGCTGCTTCGTTCGAGACCGCCAAGGGCCAGCTCGACGGTGCGTTCTTCAACGCCGACCGGCAGCTCGTCGTGAACGTGCACTCGGCCAAGGCTGCTCAGACCGCTCGTGCGAACGGCCTGTCCCCGCGGACCGTTGCCCGTGGCGAGAAGGCACTGACCAAGCTGCAGACCCAGGTTCAGGCGCTGGCCGACAAGTCGGGCTCGCTGCAGGTTCAGTCGATCGGCGCCGATCTGCCGACCGACAAGCTGCAGGTCGTCCTGCAGCCGGGCAAGCAGTCGGCGAAGACCGTTGCCCTGGTCAAGCAGTTGAAGGCGATCCCGGGTGTCGACGTCAGCACGAACGACACCACGCTGGCGATGACGGCCGACGTGATCGGCGGCCAGATCATGGACCTGGTTCCGGGCACGAACTGCTCGCTCGGCTTCCCCGGCACCCGCAACGGCGGCGACAACGTGATGCTCAGCGCGGGTCACTGTGTCGAGGGCAACCCGATGGTGCAGAACCGCTCCGCCGTACGGCTTGGTGTCGGTGTTGCCAGCCGCTTCCGGACCGGCTCGCCGAGCGTCGACATGGGCCTGATGGACATCGACTCGAACAACGTCGGCCGCGGCTACATCGACAACCGCAACGGCCAGACCACCCGGGTCACCGGTTCGTCGAAGGCTCCGGTCGGTTCGACCATCTGCAAGGCCGGTAACACGACGGGCTGGACCTGCGGCACGATCACGCAGTACAACCTGACCGTCAACTACGGCGGCGCGGGTGGCAGCGTCACCCAGACCAGCGGTCTGGCCCGTTCGACCGTCTGCACCGAGGGCGGCGACTCGGGTGGTGCCTACATCTCCGGCACCACCGCCCAGGGCATGACGTCCGGCGGCCCGAACGACGGTCACGACTGTGGCTTCAACCAGGGCGGCAACGCCACCGGCTCGTACTCGTTCTACCAGCCGGTCGTCGACGCGGCCCAGTACTACGGCGTGACCCTCACGCTCGGCTGATTCCGTCCCAGCCGAACCGGCCCCTCTTGCCCACCCAGGGCGGGAGGGGCCGCTCGCGTCTAGGCGACGGTGCCGATCCAGTCACCGGGCAGCGGGTCAGGCACGAAGGCGACGAAGATCGCGTCGACCACGTCGGGACGCAAGGGATCGAACAGGACGAGCGCCTCGCCCAGGGATGGCACGGCCTCGCGCCCCTGGACGGTGCGGGTGACCCAACGGTCCGTGCCCTGGAGATCGGTGAACTTCACGATGACCTCCGCGCCGACGATGGAGTGATGGCCGTCGTCGTTCGTCGAGGTCCGCACGGTCACGTCGGTGATCTGGCCGGTGACCTTGCGGCCCTCGGCGAGCAGCCGGTTCCGCTCGGCGACCTGCTGCCGCAGGCGACGGTTGTGCCTGATGGCAAAGAGCGTGACGAGCAGGGCGATGACGGCGAAGAGTGCCGGGAACCAGATGTCCGCGTGGTCCATCACCCCGCCCGACCCGCTCCAGCTCTCGTTGCCGTTGAAGACCGGATCGAACGTCTCCCCGCCGGTGAGTGGTGCGTTCCAGCTCCGGGCGTCCAGCGCGACGCCGCCGGCGAACGCCCAGAACGCGAGGGGCGTCTGCAGGGCCGGCTGCTTCTCGCCGCCGCGATAGGCGTCGACGAGATACCTGGCCGTCGCACCGGCGATGAACAGTCCGAGCAGGCCGCCCATCATCAGGACCGGGATCGTCGCCATCCCCAGGACGCTCTCCAGGCCCGGACCGGAGCTGTCGATCGAACTGCCCCGTATTTCGTCGAACAGCATGCCGGCCCCGACGCCGAAACCGAACGCCGCAACCAGCTGCACGGCCCCGGCGATCAGCGCGCCGATCAGGAATCCCGGCCGGCCCGCCCGCTGCACACGCTTGGCGCGCCGGGCCGCCATCGGATCTATCGTGCTCAAAGTTCTCCCCCTAGTCCCCAGAACCGAGGCAAGCAGCCTATCGGTCATCACCGACGGCGACCGTGGTCTTCTTCGGTCCGCGCGTCACCACGAAGACCGCGACCGCAGCCATCAGAACCATCCCTGCCCACATCGACGTCTGCCACCCGTCGACGAAGGCCTGCTTCGCAGCATCCACCAGCTCCGGGGTCATCTGCGGGGCGTGTAACGCGTTCGCGATCCCTTCCCTGGCAGCATCAGCCGTCCGAGCCGGTACGCCGTTCAGCGCGGGACCGATCGCTGCGCGGTACCCCGCGGTGAGCAACGCGCCGAGCAGTGCGACACCGAGCGCCGTACCGAACTCGCGGGTGACGTCGTTGAGTGCTGAGGCCACGCCTTGCTGCTCACGTGGGAGTGCGCCGGTGATCACCTCGGTGGACGGTGTCATCGCGATCCCCATGCCGAGTCCCATGGCCGCCATACCGGGCAGGATGCAGAGATAGCCTCCGTCGACCGAGACCAGTACGGCGAGCAGTCCCAGGCCGGCGGCGGCCAGTGTGATGCCGGTGATCATGGAAGCGCGGGTGCCGATGCGTTCGGTCAGCCGCGGACTGATGCCGGAGGCAACCATCATGAGCAGCGCCATCGGCATCAGGCCCGCGGTGGAGAGCAGGCCGGACCAGCCGAGAACGGTCTGGAAGTAGGGGTAGAGCATGACGAAGATGCCGGCCTGGACTCCGAAGACGACCAGCAGTACGACGGACCCGCTCGCGAGACCGCGCTCTTTGAACAGCCGGACGGGGAGCAGTGGTGCCGGGTGGCGGAGTTCCCAGGCGACGAATCCGGCGACGGCTGCGAGGCCGACGACCAGGCTGCTGAGTGTTGCCGGTGCGGACCAGCCCTGCTCGGGTCCTTCTTGGAGGAAGAAGACGAGTCCGACGACGGCCACGATCGAGGTCAGTGCGCCGACGATGTCGAAGGCTGCGGCTGAGCCGGTGCGCGAGTTGGGGACCGAGCGCAGCGCCATCGCGATCGCAACCAGAACGAGGGCGATCGGCAGGATGAAGAGGTAGCGCCAGTTCGCGACGTCGACGAGTGCCGCCGACAGGAACATACCGAGGATGCCGCCGCCTCCGGCGACTCCGGTCCAGACGCCGATCGCGCGACCGCGCTCTTTCGCCGGGAACGTCGAGGTGATGACGGCGAGGGTGACCGGCATGATCATCGCGGCGCCGATGCCGCTGAGGACGCGGGCGCCGAGCATCACCTCGGCCGACTGGGCCACGCCCCCGATGAGGTTCGCAGCGCCGAAGATGACCAGGCCGATCAGCAGGACGGTTTTGCGTCCCCAGCGGTCGCCGACCGCGCCGAGGGTCAGCAGCAGGGCGGCCAGGGTGAGGGTGTAGCTGTTGATGATCCACAGGACAGTGCTCTGCGAGGCGCCGAAGGCCAGGGCGAGGTCGGGCTGGGCGACGTTCAGGCCGGTCACCGAGGAGATGACCGCCATCAGCGCGATGCAGACCGCGATCAGGATCGAGCGGCGCCGGCGGGCATCCGGTTCGATCGGGCCGGACGACGTGGTGGGCAGAGCTTGCGACGTACTCATGGGGTCCTCTCGCGCTAACTGACTGAACGAGTCCGACCGTAAGCGGGTATTGCGGGATAGGCATACAGTTATGCGTATGACGCAAGATGATGGTGAGCTGGACAGCCTGGTACGCAAACGCATCCGGGCTTTGCGGGTTGCGCAGGGGTGGTCGCTGGACGAGTTGGCGACCCGGGCACGGTTGAGTGCGTCGTCGCTGAGCCGGATCGAGAACGGTCAACGGCGGCTCGCGCTGGATCAACTGGTGACACTGGCCCGGGCCCTCGACACCTCGCTCGACCAGCTGGTCGAGACCGCGACCGATGACGTGATTTCGAGCCCGATGATCGATGGGGCTCACGGCGTGATGCGGTGGCTGGTCAAGGCCGATCCGGGGATCACGGTGGTTCGGCGCCGGCTGACCGATCCCCCGCCGGAGAACCTGTCGCGGATGCGGGCGCATCCGGGGCGCGAATGGTTCGTCGTACTGTCGGGGACCGCGGTGCTGATGCTGGGTAATCGGCGGTTCCGGGTGGAGACGAATCAGTCGGCGGAGTTCCCCACGATGCTGCCGCACGAGATCGGCGCCGAGGGTGGACCGTGCGAGATCCTCGGCATCTTCGACCGGGACGCGCGGCGTGGGCACCAGGCGGACCAGGCCTGACTGCTTGAGTCGGGCAGATCCGGGAATCGAGCCCACAACATTGTCGATGCCCGATCCTGCCGCTCGCGCTGAGGGTAGGGACTGGGCTTTTCCTGGGCATCGTGATTCACTGCTGCTATGCCCACAAAAAGCCCAGTGGCAGCCGATGTCGTGGCTGCGGTTCGTGGCCTGCTGCGGCAAGGCCTTCCAGTTGCGCCGGGCAGCACTGTTGCGCCTTTGCTGGAACTGCACGGCGTTGCCGCCAGGGCGAGCGATCCCGGAGACAGCGTGAGCCGGACCGCGGCACTCAACGGCGTACTACGCGGCCTGTTGGCTCGTTTCCCAAACGCCCGTTACGCCATACCCGTCAGAGCCCTCTTTGGTCTGCCGCCGGCAGCACAAGGTCTCAACCTGACGTCGCGGCGTGAGTTGGCCGCCGAACTGGCAGGCCACGAGGTGCATCACTTCCGCAAACGGGTCGAACCCAAGTTGATCGAGATGGTCGCCGCCGAACTGCTCACCGACGCCGAGCGGTTCATCCGCCCGACCCTGATCGCCCCCCGGCTCCCCACGCCGGCTGGTCGCGAGTCGATCGTGCCCGACCCGTTCGCATGGGAAGTCGCCGAGGCCGAGGTCCACCTGGCCCGGCTGTGGGCTGCGATCTATGCGGCGCGGGCAGCCCTGCTCACGGTCGACCGTCTGGTCAGCTTGGAGTCTGGCCATTCCGAGATCGGCCGGGCTGCCGTGACTGCCGCCTGGCGCTGGTCGACGGCCCGCGCCGAGGCACTCACCTACACATCCGGATTCGCGACCGACCAGTCACCCGACGACCTGGTCGCGCTCGCCGGCTGGACGCCGACCCTGACTACCGAGCAGGTGGACCGGCTCGTGGCCGCGACACAGGGCGGCGAAGCGACACGGGAACAGTTCATCGCCGACCTGCACGGCGAAACAGAGCTCAGCACCGCCTGGAACGGGGGCTTTCAGCCGCCACCACCTACCGACGTGGAAGGACTCATTGCGTGACCACCAACCCTGACCTGGCGGACGCGCTTGCGAAAGCGGCCGACGGTGAACCGCGCCGCTACGTCATCACCGGCGGACCATCATCGGGCAAGGACGATCTGATCGAGGCGGTACACGCGGCCGGGATCCCCTGCATGGTTCAGGAGCCAGGCCGGGAGATCTACCGCAAGCACCGCGAACGTCTCGGCCGGCACCTGCGCAGAGAGGACCGGCGTGAGTATTCGCTCGAGGTCCTCGAAGCGTTCATCGCCGAGTACGAGGCTCACGCACACGGGATCCGCTTCTACAACCGCGGCATCCCGGACGGCTACGGCTGGGAAGGATTCTTCGGTCTGCGCCCGACCAGCGAACTGGAGACGGCGACGAGGGCCTATCGATACGACGTCGTCTTCGTTCTGGATCCTCTTGACCGGTTCGAGGATGCCGACGACGTCGTGTGGGCCAAAGACCGCGAGATCCGCCGGGTGCACGAGTTGATCGTTCAGGGCTACTACGACGCCGGCTACGAGCCGGTCTTCGTCGCGGCCGACTCCGCGATCGCGCGCCTCGACTTCATCTGCTCCAACCTGCGTCTGCCCCGCCCCAGCCGAGGAGCGTGATCGATGATGACTTCGTCCGAGACGTCGCTGCTGCTATCGCCAAATAGCGTGCTGGCCAACGCACTGCTGCGATCGATCGACCTGCTCCGGCCGCGAGTGCTGGCCAATCGTCCGGCTCGGATCGAGTTCGTGGTCGGTACCCAGATCAACGGAGCTCCGCATCTGGGAACGAATCTCGTGCAGACGTCGGCGTTCCTGTTGGCGAAGCTGGCCCGGCGGGAGTTCTCCATCGACACCAGCGTGCGTTTCGGGGCACTGGACAACGCTCCGTACGACGTCGTCCTCGATCCCGAGACCCACACCGCCTACCAGCAGACCTATTTCCATGCCCTCGGCAAGGACCAGATCGGCGCCCTGATCGGGACCTACTACCGGGCCTTCTTCAACTCGGTCTCGCAAGCCACCGACACCGTCTATGCCGTCGAGACCTACACCGACCAGCAGGCCACTCCCGCGTTCCGGGCCGAGTTCCTGCGGTCGCTGGAACACCTTGAGGACATCCGTTGGTGGCTGGCTCCCTCGCACGGAACCGTCCACGTCCGGATCCCGTGTCCGCAGTGCGGCTGGGCGCAAAAGCGCGCCGACCGGACGAAGCTTGCCCGCCTCGACGAGGACGGAGCCACCTTCACCGCAGTGTGCTTCGACCACGGCGCCTACGAGGCCCACGTCGACCCCGAGGACGACCAGCCTTACCTCGACCTGGCCACCCTGTACCGCAACCTCGTCAAAGAGCGCGCCGGTGGCCGCGATGAATCGACGCTGCAGGTGATGATGAAGGGCGGGGACTGGGCCTTCGGGTGCCAGCTCGTTGACGGCGCTCTCGGTGCGCTCGGAACTCCCGCGCGGCAGATGCCGATCCGGGTGTTCACGCCGCAGGTCCTGGCTCCGACCGGCGCGAAGCTGTCCAAGTCGCTGCTACGTGAACACGGCCGCGGCGTTCTTCCCGCTGACGTCGAACCGTGGATGCTCGACACGACCGCCTGGCCCGGCACCATCGACAACTACGTCGACGCGCTCGTCTGGCTGGTGTCAGAGCTCCTGGGAGACCCCAAGCACTTCTTCCGATCGTTCACCGTCAAGGAGCTAGGCCGGTTGATGACCGCACGACCCACCGAACCGCTGATCCGCGCCCACGAGATGGGCATCTACAAGCGGTACTTCGACCTGATCGCCACCGGGCGTAAGACCACCGAGATCCGGGTCAATGACTCCAGCCGTAAGAACATCAAACCCGGCTCCCTGATCCGGTTCCGCTGCCAAGGCCAGGAGGTCTTGACCCGCGTCACCAGGGTGGCCCGGTACATCGACTTCGAGGCGATGTTCGACTCCGAGTCGGTAGCCTCGGTCAATCCTCTCGCCACCCGCGAGGAACAGCTCGCCAATATCCGCCAGATCTATCCCCCCGAACGAGAGGCGCTCGGCGTCGTCGCGATCGGCATCGAATTGGCCGAGTCACCGCGGTAATGAATGGCTCGGTCTGTCGGTGGCGGCTGCCACAGCCGCATGCGATCGGCAGCGCCAATTCCGAGCCGGCGGAGCTGCTGACGCTGTTCGGAGCGCAGGGCGAGCGGGCGCATCTGTCGGCGACCTACCACTGAAAGGCTTCAGACCACCACACTCTGTGGTGGCACCGTAGGGACTCTCCATGATGGGCGGGCGAGAATCACCAGACCTGGTGTGCCGATCTCGAGGCGGATGGTGCGGACCGGGCCGCCTACCAGTGAGCTACGGGGGAACTGGCGATGAACTTCTCGACCGACAACAACAGACGGCACGACGCCATCACCGCGGCTGGGGCAGACCCGCACCGGCTGCGCGCGGACGAGCTGGAACCGCTGGTGTATGCCGTGGGCGGTACACCGGATGACCCTGCCTTGGCTGCTCCCTCTGCTGCCGCCCTGCTTCGCGTGCTCTTCGCGGTCAACCAGAAGCGTGACCGGGAGCCGGCGATCGCGTTCGCCACCGCGACGCTGGAGGCGCCCACATTGGGCATCGCGTCGACGCTACGCGCGCTTCTGGTGCTCCTGTACGCCGAGGAGTTCGCGGATGCCGAGTGTCGCCTGCGGCAGATTCTGGCTGCCGGCGAGACCTGCCCGGCGTTCACCTTGCTGCTGGCTCGGGTCGTCGCCTGCCAGGGCCGCAGCCGTGAGGCCGCGGAGCTTCTCGGGGCGCTTCTCAGCCGCGGGCTGTCGGCTGACCTGGTCCCGGCGACGGTCGCTTGGCGGATCGCCGCCCTAGTCGATCTGGGGGAACTCGAGCCCGCCAACGAGCTGCTGCGGCTCCACGGTTACGACCACGAACTGACCGACGTACCGGATCGGGCTGAGGTGCTCGCTGCGCGTGGGGCGCTGCACCTGGCGGAGGGGCGCTTTGGCCTCGCTTATGACGACTACTCCGCCTGTGGCCGGGAGCTGACCGCGTGGGCCGTGGTGAACCCGGCGGTGGCCAACTGGCGTTCGTATGCCGCACTGTGCGCTCACATGACCCGGCGGAACTGGCTGGCCAAGACACTGGCCAGTGACGAGGTCGTCGCCACCCGCGCCTGGGGCGGGCGCCGTACCAGCGGGATCGCGTTGCAGATCGCTGCCCGGCTCGCAACTGAAGAGGAGACCCGGGCAGAGCTGCTGCAGAGCGCGGACAGCGAGCTGGCCGGCAGCGGCGCGCTGCTCGAACAGATCCGGGTCAAGTACGACCTCGCCGTACTGCGGGCCCAGCGCAGCGACGACGCAGCGGCGCTCGCACTCCTCGGTGCGGCACGCACACTCGCCGAAGAGATCCAGAACGACCTGTGGCGCGGCCGCATCATCGCAGCGATCGAGCAGCTGGAAGGAGCGCCCGGACCGGCACGGCTGACCCCGCAGGAGCTAGCGGTCGCGAGAGAAGTCCAGCCCGGGCGGACGAACCGGCAGATTGCCGACCACCTGTGCCTGACGGTCCGGACGATCGAGTTCCACCTGTCGTCGGTCTACCGCAAGCTGGGCATCTCCGGGCGGCGCGAGCTGCAGCCGGCCATCCTGCTCACGCAAGAGGGCCGGCGCACCCGGCTTCAGCCCATCATCTGGTAGAGCTCAGCGCGTCCCGAGATCCCCAGCCGCCGGTACGCCGCTGAGAGGTGGAACTCGACCGCCCGCACGGACAGGTTGAGCTGGGAAGCGATGTGCCGGTTCGTGGATCCGGCGCGGGCCAGACTGGTCACCCGGAGCTGCTGGCGGGTCAGCGTGGGATGCGGCCGCCGGCCCTCCAGCCGGTGCATGGCCGAGTCGATCCGCTTCGCCCAGTGCATGCGCCCGTCGGCCCGGGCCAGCTCAGAGGCACGGGTCAGGCGCTGCCGCGAGGCAAGCGAATCGCCCTTGGCTGCCAGGTAGCCAGCTGTGCGGAACAGCACCGGTATCAGCTCACTGCGTGCGTCAGCGACCTCCAGCAAGTCGACTGCCTCACCAAGCAGCGCAGCGGTCTGCTGATCGTCACGCACGATGGCGTGCGCGTGCAGCGCCCAGCCGATCTGGCGCGGTGCGCCCCAGCGCATCGCGAGCATCAGCTCCTCGTCGGCCAAACGGGAGGCCAGCGGCGGACGCTCTGTGGCCAGAGCCAGCGCGGCACGTGAGCGCCAGGCGGTGACCGCCGGATTCTCGATCGGGCCGTTGGTGGGTGGCCGTCCGCTCTCGATGAAGTCGGCCACCGCGGACTGCGGCGTACCGAGCGCGAGGTGCAGTTGGCCGCGGGCGGTCAGCAACGAGCCTCGGCCGGGCAGTCCGGGCGGTATGACGCCGTCCAGGTTGCGGTGTCGGAGCAGATGCTGGGCGGCCTTCACCTCCCCCAGATCCAGCATCGCCTCGACGGTCCAGGCGGCGCGGACCGCTGCCAGCCGGTCGGCGGGCACCGGCTCGGAGTACGACGCGAGGGCCTGGGCGGTCTGGCCGCGCAGGAAGCGCGTCCGGGCCTGGATGAGCTTGATCCCTTCCATGGCCTCGTTCGAGGTCCGCGGATGCTCGGCCAGCCACAGGCAGTGCTGGCCGGCGCGGCGCAACTCGCCTGCACAAATGAGCGCATAGAGCGCGCTCCACATCTGCCAGGGTGATTCGAAACATTCTGTCTGTTGCAGAACGGAAAGCGCTCGCCGGACTGTTCCCTCCCGTCCTTGACCAATTCTGAGGTTGTTCCAGGATATCGCCGAGATATTCCCCAGTTTGTTACTCATACGTCGGCTCGACCTCACTTCAGGGCACTGCATTGGGCGGCAGAGCGGACATGATCGCGCTCTCACAGTTGAGAGTGACAAGGGTCGACAATGTCTGTCAAGGTTCGAAAATGTGAGGCCGATTTCACTTTTGCGCAACGGCCGGTAAAACGCGAAAAATGCGCGCCAATTCGTCAATGATTGACGAACCGACGCGCATTGTTGTGATCAGGTATCACCGCACGTAAACGACTGATCACGTCCGGCGTACGCTCATCATCAGCCTTCGGCCGCAGGTGGTCAAGCGCAAGACTATTTCGGCTCGATGACCGGTTCCGGACGCGCGACGACCGGTTCGGAACGAGCGACGAGCTGCTCCCGCAGATCCTCGGCGATCTGTTCGGCGACTCGTTGAGCGGTCGTCGCGGCAGCGACCCGATCGGCGGCAGCCTGCCGGATATCGGCCAACTGGGCTTGGTGATCCGTGCGCAGCTCGTCGCGATCAGCCCGATGTTCGATGCGCAGGCTCTCGAGCTCCGAGCGATGCTGGTCGCGCAGCTCACGAAGCTCCGCGCGGAGCTGGTCAGCAGCATGCTGGCTGGTCTGGCGCTCGGACTCGGCCGTGGCCTGAGCGATCCGGGCAACCTCAGCCTCCGTGCGCGCCTGCTGAACCTGCACCTCGACGGCGGCCTGAATCTCCGCAATCCGCCGCTCGGCATCCAGGCGAACCTCCTCAGCCTGCGCCACAGCGGCTTCCCGTACGGCGGCCACCTCGGCGCGAGCCTGTTCCACTTCGCCCGCGGCATTCTCGCGAGCCGTGACGGCATCCTGCCGGGATTTCTCGGCCGCGGTCAGGGCACTCAGAGCTTCTGAGCGAGCCGATTCCAGCTCCTCGATCGCATCCTGGGCGGCCGCATCGGCTTCCTCCCGGGCATCTTCGGCCTCGGCAGCCTGCTGCTCGGCCTGGCGCCGGCGATGCTCCTCCTCACCGCGCTGCCGCTCCACCTCGGCGACCTGGGCACGCGACGACGCCTGCAGCTGCTCGACCTCGGCGGCCACGGCTTCAGCATCGCCGTACGCGCGAACCGCTGCGGTAATGCCGGTCAGGAACTCCTGCAACTGGTCCAGCCGACGCGGCAGCTCCAGCATCTGGTTCTCCAGGGTTGTCCTGGCGGTCGTCACCGGGCCTGCGGGTAGCGGCGGCACGGAGCTCGTCGATCCGGCGGCGCGCTCAGGGCGTCTCTCAGCGGCCTTCTTAGCCGACCAAGCCGTCGCCTTGTTGTGTACGACCAGTTTTCCGTCGACCCCGGGGCCCTCCAGTCCGCAGTACTTCGGCGGGCGGCCCGAAGCGCCGGCATCGGCCAGCTTCGGGTTCGGGCAGTTCACGCCGGGGAACTCGCACAGCCCATTGCGGACCTGCGAAGTCAGCTCAGTTTCGGTCGCCGTCATTCTCCGCATCCTACCGTAGTTTCGTGGTTAAGTTCACGGTTTAGTTTGTTTCGTTTCGTCATACCTGACGTAACTAAGGGAACTAAACGGATCTTGGAAAGAGCGCATAATCCCCGTTATGCGCTAACCTGTGCGGTGTGGACGATGAGCGCTCGAGCGAGCTGGAACGGCGTGACGCAAGAACGATCGAAGAGAAGCCGAGACCAGACGCCGCGACAGAAGCCGCCGTACGACGCTCGCTAGGAGCCCGCCGGCCAGTGGGAGCCCCCCGCTCAGCAGAACCGGTCGACCGGCTCGACCTACTGACAGACGTACTGACCCCCGAGCTAGCGGCACTGGCCGTGCTGTGGCTGGGTGGAACGCGCCGGGCGAGCACGCAGACGCGCATCGCGTACTCCGACGACTTGCTGCTGTGGGCCGAGTGGGCGCGCCGAGAGCTCGGCCGCGACCGATTCGCGCTCGACCTGCACCGGGCTGAAATCACCATGTGGCTGACGCAGCAACAAGACGCGGGGGCGACTGAGTCCTCGATTGCCCGTCGGCTGTCGACCCTGTCGAGCCTCTATCGGTACGCCGCAAGCTGGGGACTGCAGGTGGTCTCCCCCATCTCCGATGACGACCACCGCCCCAAGTTCCACCGCGGCCGGCGCGCTACTTCGGCCCGAGTCCTGCTGGCAGACGACATCTCCGCGATCCTCGCTGCTGCCACCGATGTGCGGGACGCGCTTGTCGTCGGTTTGCTCTTCACCGGCGCGCTCCGCGTCTCCGAGCTGTGCGGCGCCGACGACTCCGACCGGCAGGACGAAGGCCGCCGTACCTGGTTGGTCATCACTCGCAAAGGCGGCGAGTCGGTCCGCGTCCCCCTCGAAACCACCGTCGCCGAGCTCCTCGACCTGTACGTCGCCATCCGCCCACCGTGGACAGGCCCCGGGCCGGCGCCTTTGGTGGCTGACGCTGCCGGCAACCGCCTCGACCGCCACGACGTGACCCGCCTTCTCCGTCGCCTCGCCAAGACCGCCGGTATCCCCCGTCCCGAGAAGGTCACCCCGCATTCCCTGCGCGCCACCGCCATCACCGACCAGAAACGCCGCGGCCTGAACGCCGAGGACATCCAGGAACTGTCCGGTCACGCCGACGTACGAACCGTCATGATCTACATCGACGACGACGGCCGCGCCGAACGCGTCTCCGCGATCACCGACGATCTCGGGCGCGTCATGCGGGCGGTCCCCCGCCATCTGCGCCGGTCCGGTTCCTGATGTAGAGGACGGACGGGCGGCTTCGTCCTAGGGGTACAAGTGACCAGAATCGATCGAGGAGCAGCAACGTGACGGTACGCCGGATGGACAATGTCGGAATCGTGTTCGAGGACCTGGAGGCGGCGATCGCCTTCTTCGTCGAGCTCGGCCTGGAGGTCGAGGGACGCGCGCAGGTCTCCGGCGAGTTCGCGGATCAGTGCGTTGGGCTCGAAGGGATCCGCTGTGACATCGCCATGCTGCGCACCCCGGACGGCCACAGCCGCCTGGAGCTGAGCCGCTACGTCACCCCGGCAGTTCTCGAGGCCCCGCTCAAGCAACCGCACAACACAGTCGGGATGCACCGCGTCATGTTCGCCGTCGACGGCCTCGAAGACGTCATCGAACGTCTCGGCAAGCACGGCGCCGAGCTCCTCGGCAGCATCGCCCGCTACGAGGACAGCTACAAACTCGCCTACATCCGCGGCCCCGAAGGCATCATCGTCGGCCTCGCCGAACAACTCGCTTAGCCCGCCCCCTCGTGCACGAACAACTGCAGGTAGTCGCCGAATCCCGCCAGCTTCGCCTGCCCTGGCGGCCAAAGCGGCATGCAGAGGCACTACGTGCAGTCCGTCGTGCCGGCCCGGTGCCCGAGTCGAGCCGCTCGGTAGCCGGGCGCGGACCGCCTGGTGCACGAGGTGGACTCGGGCGGATCAGCCGAGTGGTCGGCACTAACAACTGCAGGTAGTGCGCTCCGGCGGCGCAAGCTGCGCTGGGCGATCGGCTGGTGGGCAGGAACCCGGCGACTACTTGCAGTCCCCAGTGCCGTACCAACCGAGCACCGCGAGTGAACCCACCCTGCTTCCACGTTCCGCGAGTGAACCGAGTGGGCTCCCGCGAGTGAACCCACTCGGCGGGTCTGGAGCCGAGTGGAATGAGTGGGCTGCCGGAAGGCGGTTTCCGGCGACAAGGTGCGCACACTCGAAGGCCGCCCGCAGAGTGCTGCCACTCGCGGGCGGCGATGAGCGCGGTCGCGCCCACCGCGACACTCGGGCGCGCGTACGGCGGCGGCACGACGAACTGCACGTAGTCGGCCACACCGGCGAGTAAGCCACCTGAGCCACAGGCGACCAGCTCCGCTCCCGCGACTACCTGCAGTTGTTAGCGTCGGCGAGCACCCGTCGGTACGACGAACTGCGCGCGCACGATCGGCCTGTTCCGCCGTACGGGCTCGTTGTGGTGGTGGCTGATGCACGACGGACTGCAGGCGGGCGGGCTAGCTGAGAGTGGCGAGGTCTCGGGAGGCGTAGCGGAGGTGTTCCCACTCCTCTTCGAGGATCGTGTGGAGACACGAGAGCACGGTTTCGGGATATTGCGGCGCCCATGGGTTCTTGCGGGCGCCGGCCAGGTCGGCCGCGGTGACCGTTGCCAGGTAGTCGCGGACCTGGGCGACATGCTCGGCGCGGACGGCCAAGACTTCGTCGTACGACGGTTTGGTCGCGCTGAAGACCGACATGTCGAGCCCGTCGGTCTCGTACTCGGCATTCGGCTGGCCGAGGGGGTGGAACGGCTGCGCGACACCGAGGATCGCGCCACCGAACCAGGTGTTGGTCGCCATCACGAGGTGTCGCAGCGTTTGTGCGAACGACCATTCGCCGTCGACCGAGAGGTCCGCCGTACCGGCCGACATCGCGGCGACCTGGTCGGTGGCGGTGGCCCAGGCGTGTTCGATCGCGGCCCACGCCGTACGGAGGGCTTCGGGGTTGTCGGCGAGCCGGAGTTCGCGGCCGGGGAAGCGGCGGTTGAGCTCGGCGTCGACGTACGGCGCGACGTTTACACCGTTGACCAGTAAGGAGTTTTCGCCCGCGAGCAGCCAGGGCGCGTCGATGTCCGCACCGGCGACCTCGGCGGCTCGCAGCACCACGCCGGACAGGTCGCAGCGGACGAACCGCGCTCCGCTGAGGTTCACATCCGTGAACGCTGCACCCTGCAAATCATCGGACTGGGTAAAGGACGCCATCGCGCCAGTCTCACACCTGACCGCCCCCGCGCGAAGCACTGGGCCAAAACTGTCGGCGGCCGCTGACATGCTCCACGGCATGGTGATCCCGAGAGCGATATCAGTGGTGATCGAGGCCGGGAAGGTGCTCGTCGTCAAGCGCTACGTGCAACGGCAGCGCGCCGATGAGTGCGTCATGTGCGAGGTCAGTGACGCGCCGGGGCCTGACTGCGCCGGACATCACTACGCGGTGCTGCCGGGAGGTCATGTCGAAGAAGGAGAGACTCCTGAGGAGACTGCGGTTCGAGAGCTTGCGGAGGAGACCACGCTGACCGCCGAGATCGATCGGCTGCTCTGGACGGGCACTCACAACGGCCGGCCCGCGTACTACTTCCTCATGAAGGACGTCCGTGGCGACGTGCAGTTGTCAGGCCCGGAACTGGACGCCCAGTCGGTCGACAACTCCTTCGAACTGCTCTGGCGCGACGTCGAGAGCCTCGAAGCGCTCGGCATCCACCCGCCGGAGATCCCAGCCCGGCTACTGGAGCTACGGCAAGACCGGTGAGCTAGCGAGCCGGAGGCTGCGGGTGGCGGGTGGCGTGGAGGCTGCCGAGCAGGGACAGTGCCTGGGCGCTTGGGCTTCCCGGTTCGGCGTGGTAGATCACCAGTTGTTGGCCCGGCGCTCCGCGGACATCGAAGGTCTGGTACGTCAGGTCGAGCGGCCCGACGTCGGGGTGGACAACCTTCTTACCGTCGTGGGTCTTTCCGTGCACGGTGTGCGCGGACCACAGGGCGGCGAACTCCTCGCTCGCTCCCGTCAGGGAGTCGACGAGGTCGTGCAGGCGTCGATAGTGCGGGTCCGGGCCGGTGGCGTGGCGCAGTCCGGTCACGACTGCCTCCGCTGCCCGCTCCCATTGGGTGAAGAACTCTCGGGCGGCCGGGTCGAGGAAGGTCATGCGGGCCATGTTGTCCATCTTCACGAACGCTGAGAACAGGGCGCCGGCCAGGGCGTTCGACGCCAGGAAGTCGGTGGCCGGGTTCAGCACGAACGCCGCGGCGGTCGGGTATCCGTCCAGCAACTGACGCAGCGCAGGACTCACCGTCTCGTGTGGCTGTGGCCGCTCACCTTCCGGCGCGGTGCCGGCCAGCCGGAACAGGTGCTCTCGGGCTTCATCGTCCATCCGCAGCGCGCTGCTGATCGCGTCGAGGATCTGCGGAGAGGGGCTGCGCTCGCGGCCCTGTTCGAGGCGGGCGTAGTAGTCGCTGTTCATGCCAGCCAGGACGGCGACCTCCTCGCGCCGCAGCCCCGCTACCCGGCGCGCGCCGTAGGAGACGAGCCCGACATCGTCGGGGCGCAGGCGGGCGCGGCGGGCGCGCAGGAAGTCTCCGAGATCGTTGCTCGTCACCCCTTCAGGCTAAGCCCCAGCCCTTCGGCGTGCCTGGGTGCGCCGTACCCAGGCACGACTCGTCCTGGCCCCCTTTCCCCGGGCCGATCAGGCTGGCAATCAGCAGCCGGATACATCCGCGACGGTGTGCTCTTCCACGAACACCTCGTCCTCTACAAGGAGAACCAGGCATGACACCCACCACCAAGGTCTTCTTCATCACCGGCGTCAGCAGCGGCCTGGGCCGCGCCTTCGCCACCGCCGCCCTGGATGCCGGCCACACCGTCGTCGGCACCGTCCGCAGGGACGCTGACGGACAGGCGTTCACCGCTCTGCACCCCGAGCGCGCGCACGCCCGCCTTCTCGACGTCACCGACGACGCGGCGGTCTTCGCTGTGGTCGGCGAGGTGGAGCAGTCCGTGGGTCCGGTCGACGTGCTGATTGCGAACGCCGGATACGGCCTGGAGGGCACCTTCGAGGAGACGGCCCTGGCCAACCTGCGTGCCCAGTTCGACGTCAACGTCTTCGGCGCTGCCGCAACCGTTCAGGCCCTCCTGCCGTTCATGCGCGAACGGCGCCGGGGGCACATCTTGGCAGTCACCTCCATGGGCGGTCTGGCCTCTTTCCCCGGCGTCTCCGCCTACTGCGGCAGCAAGTACGCCCTGGAAGGTATCCTCGAAGCCATCGGCAAGGAGGTATCCGGCTTCGGCATCCACGTCACCGCCGTCGAGCCAGGCTCCTTCCGCACCGACTGGGCCGGCCGCTCCATGGTCCGCGCAGCGCGCACTGTCCCCGACTACGACGAGCTGTTCGAACCCCTCCGCGCAGCCCGCCGAACAGCCAGCGGCCAACAGCTGGGAGACCCGGCCAAGGCGGCCGCCGCGCTTCTGCGCATCCTCGACGAACCGAACCCACCTGCCCACCTCGTCTTCGGCTCCGACGCTCTGCGCCTGGTACGGGCCGGACGCGAGGCCGTCGACCGCGACCTCGACGCCTGGGAACACCTCACTCTCTCCACCGACTACAGTCCCGCCGCCGACCTGGCGTAGGTCGCACGTATCTGCGGCTACGGCCGGGGTTCGTGGGGCGGGATGAGTAGGGCGGCGAAGAAGGTCCAGAGGTAGAGGGGTTCGCTGGCGATTGCGTACGAAAGGGCGTCGTTGCCGACGCCGTTGAGAGCCAGGACGTAGGCGCCCAGACCGACGAGGGAGATCGTGCCGGCATCGCGGGCGCGGTCGCCGACCCGCGGAAGCTGGCGGCGCATGGCTGACGCGGTGAGATAGAGGATGGCGATGGCGCCCAGGAACACGGCGAACCTCAGCACCACCTCCAGGCGAGTGAACGACTCGGCCCCGGCCACGACCTTGGCGATGCCGCAGGCTGGGATCAGTAGCCAGAGGCGCGCGGCCCAACCTCCCGACCTACTGGCGTAGCGCCAGCTCAGCTGGCGGCCGCCGGTTGCGAGCAGGATCCAGACGACGATGGCGCCGAGGTCGATGACGGTGTACAAGCGGAACACCGTCGGAATCGTCGTTGCGAAGAAACTGAACAGCAACAGCCCGAAGTGGAGGACAGACGCCACCACCCAGCCGATCTTCGCTGTCCAGATCGGTTCGTAGAACATCCGGCAGACCTTACCTGCTTGCTTATGCGGTTCCTGCCCGGCCGAAGTGGGCCAGGCAGTGCCAGAGGCGCTTGAAGTCCTGAGCTGGGCGAATGGCAGCGCGGGCTGCTCGGCCGACCAGCTCTGGAGTGATGAGCCCGCCGAGTGACTCGGCCAGGGCGACGATGTGCGGTCCGCGGTACGCCGGGTCGATCGCGCCAGCGCGGACCCGGAAGCCCGGGTGGTATTCGACCGCGCAACCGAGCCGCGCCGCCGCGGCCTCGACAGCTGTCCCGGCAAACGACGGATCCAGTACGACGGCCTCCACGTCGGCGCTGAACCGGACCGACCCGTGGACGTGGGCTTCGACCGCGTTGTCGAGATCGCCCAGCTCCGACTCGTCCGCGAGCGCGCAGAGATGAGGGAGCGCTGTCTGGTCTCCGAAGTCGGTCGGTTCGTAGACCGAGTCCGGGAAGCAGAAGGTCGCCCGGTCGACGACCTCGGGCCGCAGCCGGAGGTAGGAGGAGCCGAAGCGGATCGCTCCCCCGTACGGATCGGCGTGCCGGTTCCATGCGCCGTAGACGGGTCGCGTGTCGGCGGGAGCGTCGTCGTACCGGCCGGTGAAGAGGCGGGACTCCCAACGCCAGCGGTCACCGCCGGGGTGAGCGGTCAGACCGCCGTTGGAGCTGCCGGTACTGAACTGACTGCGATAGATGCCGTCAGCAACCATCGAGTCGATCACCATGCCGCCTCGGTAGGGCCAGTCCGGATGGAACTGCAGGGTGATCACCGGCGACGAGCGACCAAGCGAACGAGACCCAGCAGCTCACCCCGGTCGGCCTCAAGCATGTTGGCGTCAGGCGCGTAGCCGCGGTCGATGAGATCACACGCTTTCAGCCATTGCAGCCAGTCGTCCCAGCCGCCCGGGATCATCTCGGCGATCGCGACATCGACGAGTTCGGTGCGCTCCCAGTGGTTGCGCCACCAGTCCGGGCTCAGCCAGGTGAACAGGTCCGGTGTCCACCGCTCAGCCAGGTACGGCGGAAGTGTCGGACCCGGGTCGTGGTCGAGACCGGGCATCACGACGCCGACTGAGCCGTGCGGCTTCAGGAATTCGAGTAGATGCGCGAGGTACCGGGATTCGGTGCCGAAGTAGTGATACGACCCGATGCTGATCACCGCGTCGAAGAACCCGCGGGCGAACGGCAGCTCCCGTGCGTCGGCCCGGATCGGGTGCACCCGGTTGGCGACGTCCCAGGTGCGGATCCGCTCCCAGTTGTCGGTGGGGTCGGTCCAGAGATCGGCCGCCCACACCTCAACGCCGTACTCGCGGGCCAGGAAAACAGATGAGACGGCGGCACCGCAGCCCAGATCGAGAACACGCATCCCGGGTTCGAGGGTCAGCACCTCCATCAGGGACTCGATGCACCAGAGCGGATGCGGACCCATCGGCCGCTCGACGATCCACTCCGGGTCGTAGCCGGAGCTGCGGGGATAGCGCTCTCTCGTGAGAGCGGCCCGTAAATCGTGCTGAGTGGAAGGTGGCATCTGTTAGAAGATGACAGCACGCCGATTGGCCCGCAACGCATTTCTGAGGGAGCAGTTGCATGACAACGAGCGGCCGCATCATCGTCTTGATCGGTACGTCGAGTGCCGGGAAGCGGCTGAGCTAGTGGTGATTTAGATGGCCGTCGGCCCGAAGTTGAACGTCGGCACGCGCCTCGTACTCATCCGGTGTTCCAACGAAGGTCAGAGCACAGCCGGATTCTCCGCACTCACAAGCGAAAGGAAAGCGCGGCAGCTCAGCGAATCCACGGTCAGACCGCCACAGCCGCACTTGACGACAGGCTGCACGATTCTCAATCCGCCGTTGCCTGCTCAGCTCGTCGCCGGGCCGGAGCCTTGGAAGTTGACCCAGGGTCGTCTCCACCATCGCCATGATCGCCGCCCAGTCCGGATCGGCAGACACCTCCACCAACGGCAAGCCTGCGGCTGCGGCCTCCTCCCGCACGCGACCCGCGAGTATCGCGTCCCGCTCCAGCAGGCCCTCCAGTCGCGCCCGCGCAGCGGCATCATCGACTCCCTCAAGCCGTTCCTCACGCGCTTTACGTGTCTGCTCACCGTCAGCAACCAGCCAGATCGCCGTGCGAACGTCAGCCGTTAGCAACGACGGAAACAACTGCGGGCCCTCGACCAGCGCCGGCACCCGTCCGAGGTCGCGGGCCGTGACGTCTTCCACCACAACGTCAAGCCGCGCTCGCGAGATCTTCACGAACACATCAGCGGCTGCCTCCGGTGTCTCAGCAACCTCTTCGACCAACGACCTGAACACGGGCATCCGGCCCAGATGGTCATAGGTCCAGAGATCTACCGGATGCAGTGGCAGATCCCTTGCCTTGGCCAACTGCCGTGAGATCGTCGACTTCCCAGCTCCCGGCGATCCACCGATCCACACCATGTCTGTCATCCGCTCATAGTGGCAGGCAACTCGTCCATCCCCTCGACCTCTACGCACCATCGGAGGTCTTGCTCAGTGGAAGGTGGCATCTCTTAGAAGAGACAGGACGCCGGTAGGCCCGCAACGCATTTCTGAGGGAGCAGTTGCATGACAACGAGCGGCCGCATCATTGTCTTGATCGGTACGTCGAGTGCCGGGAAGTCGTCGACTGCCCGGCAGCTTCAACTTGGGCTGCCGGAGCCGTATCTGCTGGTCGCGCTTGATCACTTCTACGACATGTTCCCGCAGGACTGGCTCGGCCATCGGCGTGGGCCGGGGCCGGGGTTCTGGCAGGAGACGTTGACCGATCCGGATGGGAAGCCCCGGATCGTCACCCAGTACGGCGACGCCGGCCGCCGCATGTTCGCGGGCATGCGAGCGTCCGTGCTCGCTCTACTCGAGACCGGGAACAATGTGGTTCTCGACGAAATGCCGGTGGACGAGTCGATCGTGCCGGCTTGGCGCCAGGCGCTGGCCGGGAGGGCGGTCTATTGGGTCTCGGTCGAGGCGCCGTTGGAGGTGCTCGAGTCGCGTGAGCTGGAGCGCCATCACGGGCGGCACCTGGGGAACGCGCGCGGGCACTTCGGTCTGGGGCTGGACGGTGAGTTCGATCTGCGACTCGACGCGGCAGCGCTCACTCCGGAACAGCGTGCTGCTGCGGTCATCAGTGGCGCGGAAGAGAGCGGTTTCTTCAGCCGCGGGATCGGTAGCGGGTCATCGCGCGGAGAAGCAGTTGGTTGATCGGGCCCGGGAGGGCGCGTTCCCATTCGCCGACGGTCTGGACGAGTTCGCCCCCGGTGCCGAGCTTCCAGCGCAACAGGCCGAAGGCGCGGTCCTCGGGATCGAGTGAGTCGGACACTCCACGCATGTCGTAGCGGTCAGCGCCGAGTTGCTGCGCCTCGGACATCATCGTCCACTGCAGGATGTGACTCGGGCGGACCTCGCGGTGATGGTTGGCCGAGGCTCCCGACTGGTACCAGACCCGTCGGCCGACGACATTCATCGTGTGGGCGGCGAGGACTTCGCCATTCCAAGTGGACAGGTACAGGCGCATCCGGCCGAGGCGTTCGGCGTTCATCACGCGGTACTGGCGCTGGTAGTAGGCCAGCGACCGGCCGAGCCGGAACCCGTTGCGGCGCTCGGTCGCCTCCAGCAGCTCGAAGAACGCCGGGAGATCGCTCTCTGCGCCCTGCCGGATCTCGATCCCGGACTTCTCGGCCTTCTGGATGTTGCGCCGCCATTCCTTGCTCAGCCCACCCCAGAGATCGGCGTTCGTCCGCCCGTCGATCGGGACCTGGAACAGGTACCGCGGCTGCGCGTCACTCCCCGCGCCGTCCTCGCCGCCGCGACTCCAGCCGAGATCACGCAACCGCTCGGCCACTGATGCTCCCACCGGCTCCACCACATCCGGGAGGACGTCGTCCACCCGGCGATCGCGTCGTACGGCGGCCTTGAGGGTGGCGGCCTGCCAGCGTTTCAGGACAGTGGGCGGGCCGAGCCGTACGGCGAAGACCTGTCTTCGGTCGAGGTGGTCGAGCAGCGGATCCAGCCAGCGCTCCAGGCGCGGATCGGCCCAGTCGATGTCGGGTCCTTCGGGGAGATAGGCGTACCAGCGGGACACACCCGGCAGCCGGCGGTAGAGCACGAGCGTGGTGCCGACGACCTGACCGTCGGCGTCACGCCAAGCCAGTAATTCAGAGCTCCACTCCGTCTTCACCGCCGCCCAGGATGCGACCTGGAGATAGCTCCGGCCGCCGTGCTGATCGGCCAGTGCGTGGTATTCCGATGGAGCGATCACTCCGATTTCGAGCAGCTCCGAACGCGTCCGTACGTCGGTGGTCACCAGTGCCTCCCCGGCAGTCGCCTCTACTGACTGAGACGTAGCGAGCGGCGGAAAAGTCACACGTGGGCTGGCGATCCGAGGCGCCACTCCGGATCGCGGCACCGGCAGCGACACCCACAGGGGCAACAAAAAATCCACCCGGAAAGGGTGGACCGGAAGTAATTCCTGTTTTATTATGAGCGAATGCCCAATTGGAATGTAAATGCATTCCTACTAATAACCATATCACCAGAAATTGCGAGGTGCAAGTCCATGGAGTTTTGGCAGGGAGTGCAGCGGGTCGGGTTCGGGACGAAGCGGCTGGCGGGGGCGACCGGTGGGCCGGACGCCCGCACGAAGGCTGTCGCGCTGATCCGGCGGGCCGTTGAGCTGGGCGTGAACCACCTCGACACGGCCGCCTTCTACCCGACCATCTCCCCTTCTGACAACGCGCGCGCCATGGAGTGTCTGCGCTGGGCGAACGAGACGGTCCGGGAGGCGTTGACGCCGGGCACCAAGGAGGTGGTCATCGCGACCAAGGTCGGTGCACTCGACCGGCCACTGGTCCGGCCCGACGAGCTGCCCGGCCTCGTCGAGCAGGAGCTGCGAGACCTCGGCCGCGACACCATCGACCTTGTCTACTTCCGTCAGCAAGGGCTGGAGTCGGTCGCCGAGCACTTCGGCGTACTGGCTCAGCTTCAAGAGAAGGGACTCATCAGGGGGCTCGGACTGTCCAACATCCGCCTGCACCACCTCGCCCAGGCGCAAGAGGTCGCGCCAGTCGTCGCCGTGCAGAACCGGTACGGCGTCGGTTTCGGGCGCGTCAACGACGAACTCGTCCGGCTCTGTGGTGAACAGGGCATTGCCTACGTCCCGTACTTCGCCTTGGCCGGCGCCGACCGCGAAATCGGTGGGGTTGCGGCCTCCGATGTCGTTCAGCAGCTCGCCGATGCCCATGAGGCGACACCTGCCCAGATCCGCCTCGCGTGGACGCTCAGTCGCGGGGAGCACATGCTCGCCATCCCGGGCACGAGCAGTGTCCAGCACCTGAGCGAAAACCTGGCCGCCGAATTCATCCACCTCTCCCCCACCGACATCGCCGCGCTGGACGCCGTACCGTCTGACTAACCGAGTCTGACTAACCGACTCTGACTGCCCGCTCTGGAGGTCGCCGCGTGCTCAAGGTTGTCCTGTTCGATCTCGACGGCACCCTGGTCGAACAAGAGCACGCGGCGGCTCAGGCCGCTGTCGAGTGGGCCGCGGCGTACGGCGTCACCGGTCCGGAGGTCGCGGCGCGGTGGGCGGCGGTGTCGCAGCTTCACTACCCGAGGTACCAGCGGCGGGAGCTGACGTTCGCCGAGCAGCGTCGCGCCCGGGTGCGGGAGTTTCTGGGGCTGCACGCCGATGACGCCGAGCTCGACGCGATCTTCGGTGAGTATCTGTGGCGCTACGAAGCCGGTTGGCGACTGTTCGACGACGCGGTCCCCGCCGTCCGACGGGTCCGGGCAGCGGGGCTGCAGGCCGTGATCTTCACCAACGGGAACTCGGCCCATCAGCAGCAGAAGATCGACCGCTTCGGACTGACCGCCGAGGTCGACCGCTTCATCTCCGCCGAAGATCTGCCGGCCGGCAAACCCGACCCACGCGCGTTCCAGCAAGCCCTGTCCCTGCTCGACATCGAGCCCGACCAAGCGCTGATGGTCGGTGACTCCCTGACGAACGACGTCCACGGAGCACTCGCAGCCGGCCTCGGAGCCGTCCTGCTGGCGAGATCCGGCCAGCACGCCGACGTCGGCGTACGGCGGATCGCCAGCCTGGACGAACTCGTCTGGTAACTCAGCCGAACGACAACTCGGCGGCAGACTGCACAGTCGCCGTCCGACCCGGCGCATCCTGGAACTGCCAGTACAGGTTCGTGTGCGCGATGACCTGATCGGGTTTCGGAGCGCCGTACGCAGACAGGTCTTCAGTCGTGTGCGCGTCGGACACGAGCGTCACGTCATAACCGCGCGTGAACGCACCATGCACGGTCGACCGAATACACGCGTCCGTCTGCGCTCCCGTCACCACCAGATGCCCGATCCCGCCGGCCTCGAGCACCGACTCCAACGTCGTGTCCTCGAACGAGTCCCCGAACGTCTTGGGCACCAACGCCTCACCAGGCTCCCGAGTCAGCTCCGGCACGAACTGCCACCCTTCCGTGTCCGGCACCAGGTCAGCACTCGAGTGCTGAACCCAAACCACCGGAACCCCGGCTGCCCGAGCACCGTCGACAGCAGTCTTGATGTTTGCGACAACCTGGTCGCGCTCATGTGCCCCGGCAACAACGCCGTTCTGCACGTCAATCACCAACAGCGCCGCATGGGGCCGATCAATCAGCGTAGTCATGCACCAGACGTTATCTGCCGCCTCCGACAGTTTTGTCAGGCAGCTTTGTCAGGTGCGGAGGTGGAGGCGAACGGTGGGGGCGTCGCCGTCGTCGAGGTCTTCGGCCCGGCGCACAGCGGCCTTGATGGGGACGATGTAGTTGCCGTCCTTGGGGAAGAGCGAGGTCTCCCAGGTGGTGCTGCCGATGGCGGCGTGGACGGGGATCATGCCCCAGCCGTAGGAAACTCCGGCGGATTCGGCTTCGAGGTAGGCGCACTCCTCGTCGGGGACGGTGATGAAGTACCAGGGCGCCGGGCCACGCCAGAAGTAGATCTCGCCGGTGAATTCGAGCTCACGCACTGGTGCTCGCCTCCAGCAGTCGTCGGGCCAGGTCGCGGGATGCTTGCTGGAGTTCGGGTGGGGACACGATCCGGTACGGCGTGTTGAGCGCGGCGAGCTGGAGGGCGTACCAGTAGGGGTCGTCGGTGCTGGCGATCAGACGGGTCTGCTGATCGGAGAGCGGTTCCAGACGGCCCATGCTGCGCGGTAAGCAGCGGCGGATGTCGTCGACGGAGGCGTCGATGACGACCTCGATCGCGTGTTTCCACCCCATGGCCAGGTGTTCTTCGACGACGGCCAGTGGGTCGAGGTCGTCCGGGACGCAGAACTCGGCGCCGGTCTCCTCCATACCGGCCATGCGGTCGACGCGGAGGACACGTTGGGCTTCCTTGGCGTGCGACCAGCAGAGCAGATACCAGCGTCCGCGGCGGACGACGACCGCCCAGGGGTCGACCTCCATCGGTCGGGTGCCGCCGTCGCCGAAGGTGTAGTCGAGGACGATGCGGCGGCGTTCGGTGCTGGCCGCGACAAGGGCGGCGGTGACTGCGGGGTCCGGGGTGCGGATACCGGGGTCGGCGGCGCGGGCGCTGACTTTGCGGATAGCGTCGGTCGAGCGGGCGATCGGCTCAGGGAGAACACGAATGATCTTTCCGAGAGCGCTCTCCACGGGATCATCGGCGCCGCGCGGTCCTTCGAGCACAGCCATCACCAGGCCGAGCGCCTCGGTGGTGCTGAACATCAGCGGGGGCAGCCGCAGACCGCGGCCGACGCGATAGCCGCCGTACGGGCCGCGGGCGGACTCGATCGGGATCTCGGCCTCACGCAGGATCGCGACGTACCGGCGGGCGGCGCGTTCGGAGACGCCGAGCTTGTCGCCGAGCTGCTCGGCGGTGATGCCGGGGCGGTTCTGGATCAGCTCGAGCACCGTCAGCGTGCGCGAGGTCGGACTCACGTCATGTGCCATCGAGGAAAAGGCTAACCGAGAAGCTACTTGAACTCTGGACGTGAGTAAGGTTCGGAAGTTCGCTTTCGCGAATAGACCCAGCATGCTTCTAGTCCCAGGAAGTTTCCGTGACCACACCGCCACAAAATCCGCCGCAGAACCCGTACGACGCCCAGCCCGGCAACTACGGTCCCCCGCCGGAGCAGTTCCCGCAGTACACCCAGCCCCAGCAGGGTCAGCCGCAGCCGCCGCAGTACGGACAGCAGGGTCCCCCGCCTGGAGCGCCCCAGTACGGCGCACCGCAGTACGGAGAGCAGCAGGCGCCGTACGGACAGCAACAGCCGGGGCCGTACCAGCAGCCCTACGCCCAGCAAGGACAGCAGCTCCCGCAGCAGGAGCAGTACCCCCAGCAGGTGCAGTACCAGCCGGGCACCTGCCGCTTCTGTGGTGGCTTCCCTGCGGTCGACGCCACGGTGCGTGGTCACCAGGGCATGCTGATCGTGATGCGTTGGCTCAAGCTGACTGGCCCGTTCTGCAAGACATGCGGTACGGCGACCGTGCGCGACATGACGGCGAAGACCATGGTGCAGGGCTGGTGGGGTATCGGCTCCGCGATCGTGACGCCGTTCGTCATGCTGTCGAACCTCGGCCCGGCGCAGAAGTTCAAGCAGCTGCCCGAGCCGCAGCCCGGTCAACGGCAGCCGATGGATCCGGGCAAGCCGCTGTTCAATCGCCCGCAGGCCCTGATGCTGGTGCTCCCGATCGCGATCATCGCGGCGATCGTGATCGGCAACATCACCACCACGTCGACCAGTGAGGCGACCGTCGGGTCGTGCGTGGTCAACAACGGAAGCAACTCCGACCCGGACGTGAAGGTCGTCGACTGCAGCAGCTCGGAGGCGCAGTACCGCGTCGTCGGCAAGCTGACCGGTACAACGGACGACAGTGGCTGTGAGCAGTTCCCCGGCTTCGAGGCGTCGTACACGAAGAAGGAGCGCTACACGCGGTACACGCTCTGTCTCGGCGCCAAGTGACCTGATGAGGCCCGGCAGAAAAAGGCCGGGCCTCTAAGGCACCTCCTGTGCCAGGGTGACCGCGTGAGAGTCCTCGGAATCGACGTCCCGCCGGCCCTCCTCGACAAGTGGGCCGACTGGCTGGCTCCCGACCAGCAGCCGTTCTTCCTCACCCCGCAGCAGGCTGCGGCCTGGGGGCTCGAGGACACCGGCCGCGAGCCGAGCCGCGAAGATCGCGACACCTTTCTCACGTACGCCGTCGACTCGACCGCGACCGTGGTCGCGTGGCTGACCGAACCGCAGTTCGCCGCGCTCGACAAGCCGATCCGCGCTCAGCTGGTCCGGGCGCAGGTACGGCACGGGCGCGGCGCCGTACCGGCTGTTCGCGCCTGGCAGGGTCTGCTCGGGCCCGAGCTCAAAGCACAGGCCGACGGTCACCGCTTCGTCTGGTGGAAGTCGCTGCTCGCCGAGCACAAGGCCGCGATCCTGCCGGTCATCGTCAGCGAAGACATGGGACCGAGCCGGCACACCGAGGTGACGCGCTGGCCCACCGAGGTTCCCCGCGCCCAGGAGCTGGCCGGCACCTTCGCCGACGGCAGCGGGCCGAACTGCTTCGGCAGCGTGATGGCCGCGACCGGAGTTGAGGGCGCGGACTCCGTGTGGATGCTGCGGGAGCCCTTCGAGGAATGGCTCGCCGAGCACACCGTCCCGGGCGGCCGTGACAACGAACCTGGAACCGTCTTCGTCTGGCGCAACCAGGCCGGTCTCGTGCAGCATGCCGCGATCACCATCGGCGACGGCTGGATGTTCCACAAACCCGCCCAGACGTGGCGATCACCGCGCAAGGTCCGCACCGTCGCGGAGGTGCGCCGCTCCACTCGAACCGCAGGCTGGCGACTGACCCGGCATAGGGTGATTGGGTGAGGCTACTGGTCACCGGCGCGGCCGGATTCCTGGGGAGCGAGGTCGTGCGGCTCGCCGAACACGACGTCGTACCGACGTATCACTCGGCGAAGGTCGAGGGCGGTGCGCGGCTCGATGTGCGTGATCGCGCCGAGGTCGCGGCGGTGATCCAGCGGGTGCGTCCGGACGCGATCATCCACGCGGGGTTCAAACAGAGCGACTGGGCGACCACGGCCGACGGTCCCGCGAATCTCGCGGTCGCTGCGCGAGAGGCCCGGTTCGTGTTCGTCTCCACCGACGCCGTGTTCGGCAGTGGACCCGACCCGTACGACGAAGATGCGCCGCCGAGCCCGACTTCGCCGTACGGCGCTGCGAAGGCGGCCGCGGAGACCGCGATCCGCGCGGTTCATCCGAACGCCGTGATCGCCCGGTCGTCGCTGATCGTCGGGAGCGCGGGCACATCTGAGTCAGAGCGGCTCACGCATGCGTTGGCCGGCGGTGCCTCGGGAGCGTTCTTCAGCGAGAACATCCGGTGCCCGGTGCATGTGAGCGACCTCGCCAGTGCATTGCTCGAGCTCGTCGAGTCGGATTACACCGGGATCGCACATCTGGGCGGCGCCGAGGCGGCCAGCAGGCTGGAGCTCGGGCGACTGATCGCCGTACGGGATGGGCTCGATCCAGACGCGCTGCCAGCGGTCCCGGGCGCGATCTCGCATATCCGGCTGGACAGCACGCGGACGCAGCAACTGCTCAAGACCAGGCTGCGTCCGGTGCGGGAGTTCCTCAGACCGCTGTCGTCGTAACCGGTGTTCCGAGCTCGACCGTCCGGCTGACCGTGCAGAGGCGGTCGTGCGACATCTTGACCGCGCGCGGTAGCGCCTCGCGGGCCTTGTCGCCGTCCTCGCCCTCGGGGAACCGGATCGTGAACTCGACCGCGAGGTTCTCCATCCGGTTGCCTTCGTCGGCGTCGCGGACCTTGTCACCGCGGACCACCGCGGTGAACTCGGTCGGCTCCGCGCGCCGGCTGACCACGATGTCGACGTCGATCGCCGAACACGTCCCGATCGCGGCGAGCAACAGCTCGACCGGCGTGAAATCGGTGTCGTCGCCACCGGAGCCGACGGTGATACTGCCGCCGCGCGCGTTCGTCACCTTGTAGCTGCTGTTCGCCAGGCGCTCGAAGTCGACCTGGCGCAGTGAGTCGCCCATAACCGTCACAATCTGTTGCCCCAGGCAACGTCAGAGGTTTGCGAGTGCCTCGGTCACCGGGGTTTCCCCGGTGATCAGCTCAAGGACCCGGCCGATCGAGGCTGTCGCCGTACAGAGACCAGCGAGTGTCAGCGCGACGTCGTCGCGGCTGATGCTGCCGCGGCCGGTCTGGTCGGCGATCAGGATGTTGCCGGTGCCGGGGTCGTTGGTGAGAGCGCCTGGCCGCAGGACCGTCCAGTCGAGGTCGCGGCTGCGGCTGCGCAGATCGTCCTCGGCCGCCTTCTTGGCGCGCAGGTAGATCGTGAACGACTCGTCATCAGTCAGCGTGTCGGCGCGATCCGCACCCATCGAGCTGACCTGGATGTGCCGCCGTACGCCGGCCTGCACGGAGCCGTCAGCGAACAGCGCGGCCGCGCCCCGGTCGACGGTGTCCTTGCGATCGTCCCCGCTGCCCGGTCCAGCGCCAGCCGCGAAGATCGCGACGTCGGCCTGAGCCAGCACGTCGGCGACCGCGTCAGCGTCAGCCTGCTCAAGATCCAGTACGGCGGCCTTCCCGCCGGCGGCCGCGATATCGGCCTCGTGATCGGGGTTGCGCACCAACCCGACCACCTCGTGCCCATCAGCACTCAGCAGCTTGGTCAGCCGCAGAGCGATCTGCCCGTGTCCACCCGCAATCACGACTCGCATGTCATGAGCCTAGCTCGCGTCGGGCAGACTGGGTGGGTGCCGTATGCAACAGCACTTGATGGTGTCCGGATCGGTTATCAGCTCAGTGGCGAGGGACAACCACTGATTCTGCTGGCCGGTCAATCCAACAATCACACCTGGTGGGACCCGGTTCGCGCCGACTTCTCGTCGGCCTATCAGACGATCACGCTCGACTGGCGTGGTACCGGGATCAGCGACAAACCCGATGAGGTCTACACCACTCCCGGCTTCGCCGAAGACGTCGTGGCGGTGCTCGACGAACTCGGTCTGCCGACTGCGCATGTCTACGGAACCTCGATGGGCGGGCGGGTCGCCCAGTGGATCGCGATCAACCACCCGGACCGCGTCTCCAAGCTGATCTTGGGTTGTACGTCGCCTGGTCCGGCGCACGGTTATGAGCGGAGCTCCGAGATTCGGCGTGCGCTCGCGGACCCGGTCCAAGGTGGCCGGGTGCTGGTCGACCTGATGTACACCCCGCAATGGGTCGCGGCGAATCCGCCGCCGTACCCGGTGCTCGGGGATCGCGACATGCCGCCGTACGCGAAGGGCCTGCACTTGGTCGCCAGCAACAAGCACGAGGCCTGGGACCGGCTCCCCGACATCATCGCGCCGACGCTCATCCTGCACGGTTCCGAGGACATCTTCAGCCCGGTCGCGAACACGAAGGTGCTGGCCGAGCGGATCCCCGACTCCCGCGTTGAGATCATCCAAGGCGCCCGCCACGCGTACTTCCACGAGTGCCGGGCGGTCGCGAGCCCGCTGGTGCTGAGCTTCCTCGGATCCTCCTAACCGCCAACACGAACAACTGCAGGTAGTCCCTGGACGGGGCCCATCCGGCGCCCGGAACCCCTTGGGCACCCGACCACCTGCAGTCCCTCACGCAGGAGCCACCACCGCGACGCACCCGTACGGCGCGCCGGCCACCCGCAGTTCGCCGTACCGACAGGTGCCGGGGCTGGGCGTGGTGCGGGCCAGCTGGTGGTCGACACGAACAACTGCACGTAGTCATCGAGTCGGGCTGATGACATCAGCTCAGGCGGCCCGTTCGTCCGCGTGGCCGACCACCTGCAGTTCGTCGTACCGACAGGCGCTGGGGCTTGTCGCGATGCCGACCGGGGTAGCGGCCGACACCAACAGCTGCACGTAGTCGCCGGAGCGGGGCTGATCGCATGCGGCTCAGGCGGCTTACTCGTCGGTGTGGCGCCTACCTGCAGTCCGTCGTGCCGACGGGCGCTGGGGCAGCTGCCAGCACAACGGACTGCAGGTAGTCCGCAACCGGGGTTGCCGGGGTTCGGCCGAAGCGGGCGACTCGTGCGGGCCGCCCACTACATGCAGTTCGTCGTGCCGCCGCCGCTGCACGCGGGCCAGAGTGCCCAGGTGAGCGCGACCGCGTGTACCGCCGCCCCGCTTACCGCCGCCCGCGAGTGAACCCACTCTGCGGGCGGCCTTCGAGTGTGCGCACCGTGTCGCCGGCAATCGATTTCCGCCAGCACACTCCTTCCACTCGACCCTCACCCGCCGAGTGGGTTCACTCGGCGGACGCGCAGTGGGTTCACTCGCCGAAGCCGGACGCCCGGTGGGTTCACTCGGGGACGCCCGGTGGGTTCACTCGGGGGAGCCAGAAGCCGGCTGCCCAGTGGGTTCACTCGGAGGGCTCGGCTGGTACGGCGCACTAGGGACTGCAGGTGGTGGCCTATCGGGGGGCTATCGCGCTCCGACTGGGCGGGCGGAAGGGGTACGTGCAGTTGGTCGTGTTGGGGTTACTGGGGGTGGCGGAGGATGGGGC
>NZ_SMKX01000344.1 GCF_004349055.1 Kribbella antibiotica | reverse complement strand
CCCCCCATCTCAGCGGGCGCCCCTTCAGTTGGGGGGTTGCCCATCGAGATTCTCAGGGGGCAACCCCCTAACTCAGGGGGCAACCCTCTCGGCACATCAGCAGCCGCAGGACCGGCGGATCACCAGCTCGGCCGGATAGGCGGCCGGCGATCCGGCCGGCCCCTCGATCAATTGGCGGACCACCTCTTCCGCCATCCGTTCCAACGGTTGCCGCACCACAGTCAACGGCGGCCAGCACCACTCCGACTCTGCCGTCCCGTCGAACGCCACCACCGCCATGTCCTCCGGCACCCGCAACCCCGCCTCGCGCAGCGCCCTCAGAACCCCTACCGCCTGCAAATCCGAACTCACGAACACCGCCGTAGGCCGCGGAGCCATCCCCACCAACTCCAGCCCAGCCGCATACCCACCCGCCCGGCTGAACCTCACCTTGACCACCGGCCCTTCCGACAAC
>NZ_SMKX01000343.1 GCF_004349055.1 Kribbella antibiotica | reverse complement strand
CAGGCCGGTCTGGTCTTTGATGTGTCCGATGACGGTTTCGACGGTGGCTGAGCGGCGTTTGTAGGTGGTGTGGCCTTCAGGGGTGCGGATCTGGTGCTGCATCTGGTCGGCGGGGGTGGCGTCGGGTGGTGGTGGTCCTTGGGTGGGCTGGTCGCGGGCGTCACGGTTGACGTCGCGGTGGTTGCCTGGGGCAATGAGCCGGACGGGTCCGGGCAGGGTGAGGTTGTGCTCGGACCAGTAGCCGGCATCGGCCAGGATCGTGCCTAGTTCGCGGGGGTGACCGGGTTTGCTGTGCTGGTTGAGGTGCTCGACGGCGGTGACCGCGGCGTTCATCATGGGTTCGAAGCAGTGGTAGTCGTTGCCGTCCTGGGTCACCGCGGCGGCCAGGATGAGGTGGTCGTCGGTGACCGCGATCTGGGCGTTGAAGCCCTGCACGGTCCCGCCGTTACTGGTCG
>NZ_SMKX01000034.1 GCF_004349055.1 Kribbella antibiotica | reverse complement strand
GGCCGGGGATGGGTTGAAGGGGAAGGCGCTTCAGCTTCTGCGGCAGGAGTTGGCTGAGCAGGACTTGGCTACTCAGGAGATGCCGGGGGAGGCGATTGCGGTGGGGTTGGCTGGTGGGGAGGCGACCGCGTCGACGGTGGTTGGGGCGCTCAAGGACTGGATTCATCGGCGGAAGAGTCCGGAGCGCGTGGTGTTGACGATCGGGGCGGATTCGCTGGAGGTCGCGCGGGCCACGGTGGACGAGAACACCCAGCAGATCAAGGCGTTTCTGCAAGGGAACGTTTGAACGTTGTGACGGATAGCCCGTCGGCGTATTTTCGGGAGTGACTTGTACGGCGGGGTGACTCGTCGCAGGAAGCTCTGCCTGGAATCCCCTCCAGCTGGGTGGAGCCCAAAGGAGCCCGGAGCGCTTGGCGCCCCGGGCTCCCTCGTTGCGCAGCCGATCCCCGACGCGATGGATGGCTACCGACAGTTGCGGGACGCAACGCCACCCGGGATCATGGATCGGGATCCTGGGAGGGATGTTCGTGGGGGATTGGGTGGACGTCGTACTGCTGGATGACGATGCGGAGGCCGCGGATCGCGGCATCAGGCAGTTGCGGCGTCAGCTGGCAGAGAACGAGATCGACACGCGCACGGTCGAGGCGAGTGCGCCGGTGGGGAGTAAAGGCGACGCGGCCGGGTTCAACGCGGTGGCGATCGCGCTGGGCGGAGCCGGTGGGATGGTGCCGCTGCTGATCGCGATCTTGCGCGACTGGCTTGGCCGGCGCGTGCCTGAGCAGCGGGTCAAGCTGACGATCGGCACGGATTCGATCGAGCTGGACGCGGCCACGACGGACGAGCAGCAGCGATTGGTCGAGACTTTCCTGCGTAAGCACGAAGAGGGCTGAGCGGCTGTGGGGCGCCGGCGGGCGTTGCTGGTGGCCACTTACGAGTACGACGATACTGGGCTGCGCCAGCTCGTCTCCCCGGCCCAGGATGCGGAGGCGCTCGCCGAGGTGCTCGAGGACCCCGCGATCGCCGGGTACGAGGTGCAGGTTCTGATCAACCAGCCGTCGAGTCACGTCGGCGAGGTGATCGACGAGTTCTACGCGACTGCCGGGCGCGATGACCAGACCCTGCTGTACTTCAGCGGTCACGGGGTGAAGGACGACAACGGCCGGCTGTACCTGGCGATGAAGAACACGAAGCGCGATCGGCTGCGCTTCACCGCGCTTCCAGCGCACATGGTCAACGAGGCTGTCAATGACAGCCGAGCGCGGCAGAAGCTCCTGATCCTGGACTGTTGCTATGGCGGCGCGTACGCCGTTCAGCAGTTCGCGAAAGCGGATTCGGCGGTGGATACCAAGGCCGAGCTCGGTGGTCGCGGCCGGATCGTTCTGACGGCCACCGAAGCCACGCAGTACGCGTTCGAAGGGGCCAAAGTCCACGGGCAGGCATCGCAGTCCGTCTTCACCCGTTGCATCGTGGAGGGTCTGCGCAGCGGCGCCGCTGATCTCAATGCCGATGGCGACATTACGGCGGACGAGCTGTACCAGTACGCGTACGACGCAGTCGTCGCCGAGCAGCCGAACCAGCGGCCCCAACAGATCGCGGACGTTCAGGGCCGGACCGTGATCGCCGCCAATCCGCACTGGGAGCTGCCGGCCCGGATCGTCACGGATCTGGAGAGCCCGCTGCACCGGGACGCCGCCGTACAGCAGCTCGGTCGGTTGCTCCAGGCAACAAATGAGCGGGTACGGCGGACTGCGCGCGCCAAGCTCGAGGAGTTGCTGACCAACGACAGCCGGGCGGTTTCAGCCGCCGCCCAGGCGTATCTCGACAGCCCACCGCCACGGCCGGAGCCGATAGCGGCCCCGATTCCGGTACGGCGTCCGACCGGGCCGACGTTCGGCGCCGCCGCGCGAGCCTCGGCGAGGCGATGGCGCCATCGATTGCGCGGGCCGGCGGCGAAGGTGCGCGCTGCGGCGTCGAGTTGGTGGATCGTCGGCCCGTTCGCGCTTGCGGCGGGGCTCGCCATCACCGCCGCTGCGCGCGACATCACGCCGTACCTGATCGCGGTGGCAGCGGTCCTGACCTGTGCGGTCGCGACCCAGTTCCGCGCGTCTGGTCCGGCCTTCGCCGCGGGCATGCTGCCGCCGGCCGTTCTGAGCACGGCGATCGTTGCCGGTGATCCGACGAACTGGAACAGTCTTTCCACGGTGCTCTTCAGGGCGGCGCACATCGCCTGGCTCGCGGCTGCAGCTGTCGGCCTGTTCAGATGGCGACCCTCGAAGCCGAGTCTGCGGATCGGTCTGCTGGTTCCGGCGGCGATCGCGGCAGCACTCGTCCTGATCGTCGTGGTTGAGGACTACCGCAGTCCGCATCAGTACAAGGCTGTGCCACACCTCACCTATCCAGCAATCGTTGGCCTCATCGCTGCCGAGTTCGCGTTGATCGGTCCGCTGTTCACCTTCGGCCGCATCTTCACTGTCGGTTGGGTAGTTGGTGGATTCGCTGTGTGGCTTGGCCTCTTCAGCGGATCAGAGGGTTTGGCCGCCCCCTGGCAGGCGGTGGTGGCGCTTCTCGTGGTCTGGTTGCTGATCGGAGTCCTGACCATCGCACGGCCGCCCCGAACCGGCGTCCCGATCCGTCGGTTGGTGATGATGGCGCCGCTGCTGGCTCCCGCCGTACTGGGTGCTGTCGCCTTCGCCGTCGTACCGGCCGCATCTCAGACGCCATTTGCGGCCGCGCTGGCTCTCAGCCCCGACGATCGCATCCTTTACGCGGCCGACTTCAGCAACGACCGGGTTGTCAAGATCGACACGACGACCCGCGAACAGGTTGGTGATGCGTTGCGAGTCGGTGACGAGCCGAGCCGGATTCTGCTGTCACCTGACAGCACGACCCTGTACGTCGCCAACGCCGGTGCAGGTTCGATCTCCGTCGTCGACGTGGCTGCTTGGAAGATCATCGGTACGCCGATCGCCGTCGCGCCCGATTCGGTCGAGCTGTCGCTGAGCCCGGTCAAACGTCGTCTCTACGCGCTCAGCGCAAAGTCGGAGACGATCACGGAGATCGACACCGACACGCGGCAGACTGTCGGTGGTCCGCTGGCCAGCGGACCGAACCCGGGTGACATCGCGGTCGATGCGAAGGGCGAGCGGCTGTACGTCGCCAACCAGGATGCCGGCACGGTCTCGGTGATCGACACGACGACGCGCCAACCCGCGCGGAACCCGATCAAGGTCGGCTCCGAACCGGGCGACCTGGCACTCGGTCCGGACGGAGCGCTGTACGTCATCGGACGTTCTTCGTACTCCGTCATCAACACGAAGGTCGAAACGAGCCGTCCGACGCCGTTCACCCTCCCGGCCGATTCCCGCGTGGCTGTTGCCGACAGCAAGAATCTCTATGTTCTGGGTCGCTCGGGCCGCGACGATACGTTCCGGGTCGTCGATGTCGGCAGTCGCCAGGTGATCAGGTCGCTGACCGACGACCTTGGATTCGCGGTGGGCCTTGCCGTCAGCGCGGACGGGCGGCGGATCTACGTCTCCAACTTCTCCCAGCCGGGCATCGTCGTGCTCGACGGTGCAGGTCCGAAGGCGGTCGGCGTGATCGGGCTGAAACGCTGAGAAGGGCCGGTCCGTTGTGGACCGACCCTTTCTGACGGCTCTACAGGTTGCGGAAGAACTTCCGCAGGTCGGCGGTCACGTCGGCCGGGCGTTCGAGGCTGGCGAAGTGGCCGCCTTCGGCGAAGTTGGACCAGTGCGTGATGTTGGTGTTGTCGCGGTCGGCGAGCGGGCGGATCGTCTTGAAGTCGTCGGCGAAGACGGCGACGCCGGTGCGGGCGTGGTTGGGCTGGGGCTCGGCTCCGGACTTTGCTTCTTCGTAGTGGTAGCGGCCGGCGGCGGCTGAGGTGTTGGTGAACCAGTAGAGGGAGACCTCGGTCAGGATCTGGTCGCGGGAGACCAGGCTGGTGCCGTTGCCGAAGTTGTTGAAGAGTTCGTTCCAGGCGAGCTGGCCGACCGGGGAGTCGGAGATGCCGACGGCAACGGTTTGCGGGCGGGTCGCGTTGATGGCGTTGTAGCCGCCGACCGACTGGAACCACTGCAGGTGCTCGAGCGCCGCGTAGTCCTCCGGGGTGAACTTCTCGAACTCGGTCGGGTCGCCCGACGGGAACGAGAACAACTGCAGGACGTGAAGCCCGAGGAAACCTTCAGGATTCAGTACGCCGAGCTCCCGCGAGATCATCGCGCCACCGTCGGATCCGTGCGAGCCGTACGAGTTGTACCCGAGTCGGCGCATCAACGTGTCGAAGGTGCGGGCGACGCGGGCCATCGTCCAGCCGCGGTCGACCAGCGGGGTGCTGAAGCCGAAGCCGGGGATCGACGGGACGACGACGGAGAACGCGTCCTCGTCCGAACCGCCGTACGCCGCCGGGTCGGTGAGCGGGCCGATCATGTCGAGGAAGTCGACGAATGAGCCGGGGTAGGTGTGGACCAGCAGCAGCGGGGTCGCGCCCTCGACCTTCGACGGGACGTGGATGAAGTGCACGGTCTGGTCGTCGATCTCGGTCAGGTAGTGCGGGAACTCGTTCATCCGCACTTCCTGGGCACGCCAGTCGAAGCCGTTGCGCCAGTGGTCGACGGTCTCCCGCAGGTAGTGGTTCGGGGTGCCGTAATCCCAGTCGTCGCCGGGGGCCGGCTCGGGCAGCCGCGTCCGGTCGAGACGGGCGTGCAGATCGTCCAGGTCGCGCTGGGCGATGTCGACGGTGAAGGTGCGGATGCTCTCGTTCGCGGTCATGGCTTTACCGTAGAATCCTTATAGGAACATTAGGTTCCTAATTGACCGAGGAGTTTCACCGAAATGTTGGAGACCTCGTCGCGGTTGCTCTCGTTGCTGGCGCTGCTGCAGACGCGGCCGGCCTGGACGGGTGCTGAGCTGGCCGAGCGGCTGGACGTGACGACGCGGACGATCCGCAACGACATCGACCGGCTGCGCGAGCTCGGGTATCCGGTTGACGCGACGCGCGGCCCGGCCGGTCACTACAAGCTCGGGGTTGGGGCGAAGCTGCCGCCGTTGCTGCTGGACGACGAGGAAGCGGTTGCGGTTGCGGTCGGGCTGCGGACCGGCGCGGGGCTCGCTGGGATGGAGGAGAGCAGCGTGCGCGCTCTCTCGAAGCTCGAGCAGGTTCTCCCGCATCGGCTTCGGCGTCAGGTGAACGCGGTTCATCAGGCGACGTCGAAGGGCCCCGACGACTCCGGGACGAACGTCGAGGCGCCGCAGATCGATGCGACATTGCTGAGCACGATCGCGGCGTGTATTCGCGACGAGCACTACCTGCGGTTCGACTACGAGATCCCGCAGGGAGCGCTCTCTCGTGACGCTGGATCAGCCCGTACGTCCAACCTGCCGGTGCTCGTGCAGCCGTACCGGCTCGTGAGCTGGAACCGGTTCTGGTACGTCGTCGCCCGCGACGAGAACGACGAGTGGCGGACCTACCGGGCCGACTGGATGTCGTTGCGGATGGCAACGGGTATGCGGTACCAGGCGCGGCCGATGCCGGAAGGCGACTACATCGAATTCGTACTGCGTGATGTCGCATCGACTGGTTGGCTGGTGCATGCCCGGATCACGGTGTCTGCGCCGGCCGACGAGGTGCTGAGCCGAATTCACGCGGCCGTCGGAGTGGTCGAGCCGGTGGATGAGCAGACCTGTGTGCTGGTCACCGGCTCGGAATCACTGGAGATGATCGCGATCTACATCGGCATGCTCGGGCTCGACTTCCGGGTCGACGGGCCGCCGGGGCTGGTCGAGCATCTGAAGATCATCGGAGAGCGCTATCTCCGCGCGATCTCCTAAGCGCCGCCCGAACCGCCCAGGCCGGCGTTGCGGGCCTGGATGATGGCGGCGCTGCGGTCGGCGATCCCGAGCTTGGTGAAGATCGCGGAGACGTTGTTGGCAACGGTCTTCGAGGCGAGATGGAGGCGGTCCGCGATGGCCGGGTTGGACAGGCCGGCTGCGAGCAGATCGAGGATCTCGCGTTCGCGGCTGGTGAGCTCCGGGAACGGTTCGGCCGTGGGTGCGGGGGCGGAGAAGAAGCCCAGTACGCGGCGGGCGACGCCGGGTCCGAAGATCGCTTCCCCGGCGGCGACGGCGCGGATGGCCCGCGCGATCTCGTCCTGTTCGGCGCCCTTCACCAGATAACCCCGAGCCCCGGCCCGCATCGCGGCAAACACCGAGTCGTCGTCTTCGAACATCGTCAGCACCAGTACGGCGACGTCCGGCGCCGACCGCGCGAGCTCCCGAGTCGCCGCGAATCCGTCGAGATCGGGCATCTGCAGATCCAGTACGGCGACATCCGGCCGGCTCGTGATCACTTCGCGAACCGCTTCCCGCCCGGTCGACGCGACCCCGACCACCTCGATCCCGGGCAACGACGTCAGCAGCGCGGCCAACCCGGCCCGGACCACGGGATGATCGTCGGCCAGCACCACCCGGATCACGGGAGAGCGCTCACTCATGGCGTTCCCAAGGGAAAGCGAGCGTGGACACGGCCGCCGGTGGGGGTGGGGCCGGCCTCGAAGACACCGCCGAGCTCGGCGGCTCGTTCGCGCATGGCGTGCAGGCCGACGCCGGGGTGCCAAGCGCCGTTGGGCGGGCCATCGTCCGTCACTTCGACCTCCAGGTCGTTGCCACAGCGCAACGCTAGTACTGCGGAGGTCGCGCGGGAGTGCCGGACCACGTTGGTGAGCGCTTCCGTGGCGATCCGGTAGGCCGCCACTTCCAGCGCGGCAGGCAATGCAGGCAACCCCTCCGCCGCCACCTCGACCTGGATCGTCGCCCCGTCCGCGCGGAATGCGAGCTGATCCGCTCGCTGCTGCAGCGCGCCTACCAGCCCGAGCTCGTCCAAGGCGGGCGGACGGAGATCGTCGACAAGACGCCGCACGTCGGCGATCGCCGTACGGGTGTCTGTCCGCAGTGTGTTGACCAGGTCGCGGGCCTTGCCGGGGTCGGAGTCCATCAGGTTGGCGGCCGCATCGGCGGTGAACGCAACCCCGGTGAGCGTGGGGCCGAGGCCGTCGTGCAGGTCTCGGCGCAGTCGCCGCCGCTCCTCTTCGCGGGCCGCGACCAGCTTCTCGCGCGATGACTGCAGTTCGCTCGACAGCCGGGTTGCGTGGACAGCAACAGCCAGCGGTACGGCGACGAGTGCGAGCACATCGCGATCCGCGGTCGACAACGTGGATTCGCCGGAGCGGATGCCGATCAGCAGTTGGGCGACCGACGTACCGCCGTACTGAAGCTCAATCGGTACGACGTTCCCCAGCGGAGTGCCGTCGGCCGCGAGGACCATGTCGTCGATCGTGAGCGCGGTATACGGGAACCGGAGCCCCGATCGGATCGCGGCAACGACGCCCGGGAGACCCGCCGAAAGCTGTTCGCCGACGCGGGACGCGATCCGGGCGGGATCGTGGCGATCACCGTAGAGAGCGCGATCTACGAGTCTCTGCAGGCGCGGCAGGATCGGCGCGATGATCAGCGCCACCAGAACGGTGACCGCCGCGGGCCGGCCGACTCGGGACGGAATCAGCACACCGAGGATCGCCGCGAGCGCCGCATAGGAGCCGACGGCAACCAAAGTTAGCAACCCCCAGGTCAGTGCACGCGAAACGACCAGGCGGATGTCGAGGAGTTGGTGACGGACGATCGCCACCGTGACGGCGATCGGAATCAGCGGGATCGCCAGCAGAACGAAGATCGGTGTTCCTGCGATCAGCCCCCACGGGGTAATGAAGAGCAGAGCGAGGACTGATGCCAAGAGCAACCACAACAGCTGTCGGCGGCCGGCTTCGTCTGCGCGGCGGAAGCGGATCACTAGGCAGCTGACCGCGAGCAGGATCGCGATGAGGTTGCGGATCTCGGTCGCGGTCCACAGTGGCTGGAGGTCGGCGTACGAGGGGATGGTCAGGTAGCCGCTCGGCAGGCCGTTGGTCATGGGTTCGCCGCTGCTCCCCATCTCGATCGCGAACAGAGGCGCGGTGATGATGATGCCGAGCGCGACCCAGCGCCAGCGGCGAGAGAGCGGTCTCCCGGTCGGGAACAGCAGGAGGGCGAGCGGCAGGAACAGCCCGATCGACCACGGCCAGGCCCAGAGCGCGATGGTGACGACCAGGCGCTGGGCGGCGAGTGGAGCGCCGGCGTCAGCCAGCACCGGCGCGAGCGGAGCGGTGAGCGTGGTCGTCGCGTGACCGATGCCATCGGCAAGGAACAGCCAGCCGATCGGGTTGCTCGGACGGTGCCATGCGATCGCGGCGCCGCACAGGCCGAACGCCAAGCCCATGAGGCCGTTCGTCACCACGAAGCCGTCGAGCATCTCCTGCCAGCCCCAGCCGGCGAGCGTCGAGAACACCAGCCCGAGGACGACCTCCAGGACCGCGAGCGCGCCCAGGCCACCGGCGAGCTTCCGTCGAGAACGCACGGGGGCGTGCGCGGGATCCGGGGTGGTCATAACGGCAGTGTGCCCCCGACAGTGTCCCGGCGTCTCGGGATCACGTTCCCGGACGACTCGGGGAACTGCCTGTGAACGGGGGATAGCGCTCTCAGGTGCCGCACGCCGGCAGCCGCGACGGTGGTTCCAGACGATCTGGAAGGAGATCTCACATGTCTGGAATGAACAAAGCCGGGCTGGTCGTACTCGGTCTGCTGTCGGTGGCAGATCTGTTCACCCCGCTGATGACGGACGGCGAACACCCGCCGATGGTGATCGCAATCGGGAGCGCAGTCGTCGGTCTGATCAGCTTGGTGCTGGTCGTGCTGGGGTGGCGCGGAAAGCGTTGGGTGCTGGCGCCGCTGATCACGCTTCGGCTGGCGTCGGCGTTGCTCGCAGTGCCCGCGTTCTTTGCTGCCGACGTCCCGGCGCCCGCCGTGGCGGCGGCCGGGGTCGGAGTCGCCGCGACGATCTTCGGAGTGGTTGCCTTGCTGCTGCCGTCCCGTGTTGCGGCGCGTGCGTGATGAGTCAGGTTCAGGCAAGTACGCCGCGGGCCGACGTCCGTACGGCGTCGCGGTGGTTCGGAGCGCTGATCCTGCCGATCGGGCCTGCGGCGGTCGCTTTGCTGCGCTACCTCCTGCCGTACGACACGATCGACGATCACGCGACGATGACTAGCAAGATCCTGGCTCACCCGGAACGGGCCTCGGCGGTGCTGTGGCTGACCTTCGTGGCGGTCCTCACGCTGGTGCCTGGCGCCTACTTCGTCGGGCGGCTGATCCGCTACCGCGTTCCGCGGCTGACAGCGCTCTCCCTGCTGCTCGTCGTACCGGGGTATCTGGCGCTGCCATGGATGGCCTCCGGTGACGTCTTCACCTGGTCGGCCGGGCAGGCGGGGTTGGACGCTGCCTCGATCACGAAGGCTGCCGAGGTGTCGCATGGGTCGGTGGGTGTGGCCGGCGTGGTGTTCGTGGTCGGTCATGTCCTGGGCACGATCCTGCTGGGGAGCGCTCTCTGGCGTTCCCGGATGGTGCCGCGCTGGGCGGCGGTGGCGACCGCGATCTCGCAGCCGATCCACTTCGTCGCGGCGGTGATCGTGGTCAGTCACACGCTGGATCTGGTCGGCTGGGGCATGCAGGCTGTCGGGTTCGCCGCGGTGGGGTGGGTGATTCTGCGACTGTCCGACGATGAATGGGAACCGTTGCCCTAAAGGGCGGAAGTGTTCGAAGACCGGTTCGCCCGGCGCTAGTCTCGAGCTGCTGAAGGAGCCTTGCTGATGGGGGCCTTGTCGATGGGGGATGGCAGATGAGCGAGATCGAAGCGTCGGGCGAGCTCGGGGCTAACGTTCGGATCGGCAGTTTCAAGATCGCCGATGCTGCGACGACCGATGCCGCCGGCATGGCGTTCGTGCTCGACCAGATGGCCGGGCGACCCGCCGTACAGGCTTTGAAGGCTTGGGCGTTGGAGCAGTTGGCGCCGCAGCCTGGGGAGACGGCGGTCGATGTCGGCTCCGGGACGGGCGAGGACGTGGTGGCGTTCGCTGATTTGGGCCTGCGTGCCATCGGCGTCGAGCCGAGTGCAGGGCTGCGGGCGGAGGCGGTACGGCGCTCTGGGCCGAGCGAGGTCGAGTTCGTGGAAGGGCTTGCCGACAAGCTGCCTTTCGACGACGAGTCGGTCGATGTGGTTCGCTGTGAGCGCGTTCTCCAGCATGTCGAGGACCCGGCGGGATCGGTTCGGGAGATGGCCCGGGTACTGCGTCCCGGCGGCCGGATCGTGCTCATCGATACTGACTGGCAGACCGCGATCATCCATCCGGCCGATCCTGAGGTTCTCCAGCGGATGGTCGGCAGCTTCCTGGCTCAGTCGGCGAACCCGTATTCGGGCCGGCAGTTGCGTGGACAACTCGTCGGGGCAGGACTCGAGATCGCTGGAGAGAGCGCTGCCACCTGGCTGGAGCCGCAGTCGGGCGCTCGCCAGGGGTTCATCTCGATGATGCACGCCCGTGCGTTTCAGAGCGGTGCGATCACCGCTGCGGAGGCCGAAGCGTTTGCCAAGGGCATCACCGAGGCAGCCGATCGCGGCGCGTTCCACATGTCGCTCACCATGTACGCCGTGAGTGCGGTCAAAGCCCCTGTTGCTTGAGGAAGGCAACGGTTCGGCTCATCGAGGTCGGCCAGGCTGCGCTGAAGGCATGCTCTTCACCGGGATAGGTGTAGAGCGTCGCCTTCTTGCCGGCCGCGGTGAGCGCCGAGAGCGCTCTCCGGGACCAGATGATCGGGCAGGTCGAATCGGATTCGCCGTGATGGATCAGGACCGGTTCGGTGATCCGGTCGAAGAACGTCACCGGTGACACGTTGCGCCAGAACTCGGGGTTCCGCGCAGGTTCGCCGTACGCGCGCAGGATCGGGGCGGCGGCGGTTGCGTTGGGGCGGTTCCAGCGGTTGAAGTTGTCGACGGTGTCGGTGCTGACCGAGGCGAAGACGATCCCGGCCTTGACCAGGCCGGGTTGCGTGACGAGCACGTTGTAGGTGACGCCGCCGCCCATCGATCGACCGAGCATTCCGATCCGGTCGGGATCGACGTACTGGGAGGTCCGCAGCGCCAGTACGGCGTTGATTGCGTCCTCGGTGTAGCCGAGGCGCAGGTTGAGTTCGGAGCGCGGGTCCTTGGACGACTGCGCGTGGTTGCGATAGTCGGTGTGCAGTACGACGTAGCCGCGGCGGGCGAGGTAGTCCTGCTCACGAGCCAGGCCGCGACCGTTGGTGTAGACGGCTGGGTCGATGTAGCCGTGGTTCAGGACGAGTGCCGGGTGCGGACCCGGCGTCGTCGGGACGTTGAGGATCCCGGAGATTGTGAGTGAGCCGCTGGCATACGTCACGTGGTACCGGGTGTAGGCGGGATTGCGGGCCAGGACACGGCCGAGACGGAGGTTGCGGCCGTCGTACTTCTTGGTCATCAGCGCCGGGAGAGAGACCGGGTGAGCGCTCTCTGGCGTTCCCGACGGCGTTCTCGTCGGCGTCGTGCTGAGTGTAGGGGCCGACGGATCGGCGGGCGGCGTGGGCCCGGTGCTGCTGGGGGTGGTCGCAGGGGGTGCCGCGTCGTCGCTACTGCAACCGACGGCGGCCGCCATCACCAGTGCACCGAGTGTCGTCAACGCCGTCCGCCGCTCCATGCGGGCCAGTCTGCCGTTCGGCAACGAAAACCGGTCGAAAGCGCTGGTGACGAGGTCGGAGAGCGGTTGCTCGGCCGACGTCGTCGAGCCGTAAGCCCGTGGCATTGACGAACCGGATGTGCGGGAGGAGGGTCGAGAGGAGTGGGCATGGTCTGGGGGATGGCGGGCTGCCTGCCGGGTCGAGACGCTCTCAGGGGTGAGGTTCGCGCCGTTCCCGGCGACGACCGGTCTGTGCGGTGCCGCGTCGTCAGGATGCGGCACCGGGCTGGTAGCAGCGACCGGGCGGGAGCAGACATGAGCACTATCGAGAACATGAGAGAGCGCGTTCGCGGGCAGATCTTCACCGCCGGCGACGACGGGTACGACGACGCGCGCCGCGTCCACAACGCCATGCATGACAAGCGGCCGCAGGTCGTCGTCCGCTGCGAGAACGCCGGAGATGTCATGGCCGCGGTTGATTACGCGCGGACCAACGAACTCGACCTGGCAGTCCGGGGCGGTTCGCACAGTGTGCCGGGCTTCGGCACCGTCGATGACGGTGTCGTGATCGATCTGAGCGGGATGCGGAACGTCCGGGTAGATCCGGTCACCCGGACGGCACGTGCCGGTGGCGGAGCGACCTGGGGTGACTTCAACGCAGCCACGCACGCGTTCGGACTGGCGACGACCGGCGGCATCATCTCGACCACCGGCGTCGGTGGGCTCACGCTGGGCGGGGGAATCGGGTACCTGGCCCGCGGCCTGGGGCTGTCCTGCGACAACCTGATTTCGGCCGACGTCGTGACCGCGGACGGGCAGTTCCTGATCGCCAGCGAGAAGGAGAACGAAGACCTCTTCTGGGCTCTGCGGGGAGGCGGCGGCAACTTCGGAGTGGTGACTGCGCTGGAGTTCCGGCTGGCTCCGGTCTCGACTGTGTACGGCGGCCCGATGCTGTTCGAGATGTCGGACGCGACCGCCGTACTGGCCGGTTTCCGGGATCTGATCGACGATGCGCCGGAGGAGCTCGGCGGCTTCCCGGCGTTCCAGCTTGCGCCGCCGCTTCCGTTCATCCCCGAGGATCGGCACGGCGACCCGTTCACGCTGATCGTCGCCTGCTGGGCCGGTGATCCGGACCGCGGAGAGAGCGCTGTCTCGGCGTTCCGGGAGTTCGCGCCGGTGGTTGCCGAGCATGTCGGCCCGATGCCCTACCCGGCTCTGAACAGCGCGTTCGACGGACTCGTTCCGCCCGGATTGCAGCACTACTGGAAGGCGAACTTCGCCACCGAACTCACCGATGAGGCGATCCAGGCCCACTTGCGGCACGCGTCGGGTCTGCCCGCGGTCAACTCGACCGTGCACATCTACCCGATCAACGGTGCGTGCCATCGGGTCACCGCGGATGCGACGGCGTTCGCGTACCGCGATGCGAAGTTCGCCACGGTGATCGCCGGGATGTGGCCCGATCCGGCGCAGAACGCGGCCGGTACCGAATGGGTGCGGTCCTACTACGACGACATCGCGCAGCATTCCGAAGCCGGCGGCTACGTCAACTTCATGGCCGACGACGACCAGGGGCGGATCCGTGACAACTACAAGGGCAACTACGACCGCCTGGTCGAGGTGAAACGCAAGTACGACCCGGGCAACCTGTTCCATCTCAACCAGAACATCGCGCCCTAAAGACGGTCCTGCGGCCCGGTGCGACGTACCGGGCCGCGCTGTGGTGTTCAGGCTTTCGGGGCCAGCTTGTGGACGACGATGCCGGACTTGAAGGTGGTCGTGCCGAGCAGTTCGAGGTGGTGGATGTCCAAGCCCTGACCGCCGAACATGGTTTCGCCGTCGGCCAGCACCGGAAAGACCCAGAAGTGGTACTCGTCGACCAGCTTGTTGTCCAGGAGAGTCTTGGAGAGCGATCCCGTGCCGAACTTGAGCAGGTTCCCGCCGTCCTGGGCCTTGAGCTCGCGGATCGCCTCGACGGTGTCGCCCTCGAGCAGGGTGGCGTTCCAGGTGGTCTCGGTGAGCGTGCGGCTGGCGACATACTTCGGCATCCGATTGAAGGTGTCCGCCATCTCGCCGTCGCGCTGCGACCAGGCTTCGGCGAAGCCTTCGTAGGTCCGCCGGCCGAGCAGCAGCGCGTCGGTCTCGGCCATCAGAGCGCCGGAGTAGCCGAAGTGCTCCTCGTCCCAGTACGGGCCGGAGTAGTCCTGCGGGTTGCTGATGACGCCGTTGAGGGTGACGAACGTGGACTCGATGATCTTGCGCATGATGGTGTTGCCTCTCTTGACGGTTGTTTACGGTTTGTAGGGGTGCTTGGTGCGCGCATCCCGGAGCGCTTGAGCCCACCAGGTGAGCTGGTCGAGCATGAGCTTGGCCTGGGCCTCGTAGCCCGCGGCCGGCCGCGGCCAGGAGCCGTCGGCGGCGAACTGCTCCCAGTAGCAAGGGAGCGTGACTGTGTTGCGGATGGTGACGGCCTGCAGCTCGGCGAACACCTGCCGCAGTTGCGCAGTGGCCAGCAGACCACCGCTCTCCCGTCCATAGCTGACGACCGCAACCGGCTTGGCGTGCCACTCCGCGTAGTACCAGTCCAGTGCGGTCTTCAGGGCAGCCGGGAAGCTGCTGTTGATCTCCGGTGTGACCACTGCGAAGGCATCTGCAGCAGCCAGCCTCGGAGCCAGTACGGCGACCTCAGCGGGTACCGGGTCGTCAGTATCCAGCAGCGCGGTGGGCAGATCAGTGACTGCGAGATCGATCAGGTCGATCGAGAACTGCTTGGCCGCCTGTGCCGCCAGCCAGTGCGCAACTGTCGGTCCGAACCGCCCGTGGCGCGTGCTGCCGATGATGACTGCGAGTCTCATTTCCTGCCTCCCTTCTGCTGGTTCAAACTCTGCCGCAGACCCTTTACGGTTTCTTTCCGGTGCGGCCGCCAGCCACCGGAAAGATAGGGTGCGGCCATGCGTTTCGGGGTGCTGGGACCGGTCACAGCCTGGACCGACGCGGGGGAGCCCGTGACGATCCAGGGGCTGAAGGTCCGTGCGCTCCTGGCTGACCTGCTGGTGCACGAGGGCAGACCGGTGCCGGCCGACCGGCTGATCGACGACCTCTGGGGCACGCAGCTCCCTGGCAACCCGGCGGGGACGCTGTCCGCCAAGGTGTCGCAACTGCGCAGGGCGTTCGAGGACGCCGAGGCGGGCAGCCGAGAGCTCGTGCGCTCCGGACCGGCCGGCTACTCGATCGCTGTCGACAAGACGTCGTACGACGCGCTGCTGTTCGCGGACCGAGTCTCGCGGGGTGAGCTGACTGAGGCGCTGGGGCTGTGGCGGGGACCCGCGTACGCGGACTTCGCTGACGAGTCATTTGTCGAGACTGCGGTTGCTCGGCTGACGGAGCAGCGCCTGGCGGCGCTGGAGCGTGCAGATGTGCCGATCGATGAGCTGTCTGCGCTCGTTGCTGAGCATCCGCTGCGGGAGGGGCTGCGTGCGGCCCAGATGCGTGCGCTGTACCGAGCCGGTCGGCAGACTGAGGCGCTGGACAGCTTTGAGGAGCTAAGACGGCTGCTGGCAGATGAGCTCGGGCTGGACCCGAGTCCACCGCTGGTTGCGCTGCAGCAGTCGATCCTGACGCAGGAGCTGCCGCATGCGCGCAGCAATCTGCCTGCGCAGCGGACCGACCTGATCGGGCGTTCGGACGCGGTGAGTTCGATTGGCGCCGCACTGTCGTCGTCGAGGTTGGTGACGCTGACCGGACCGGGTGGTGTCGGCAAGACTCGGCTGGCGTTGGCCACGGCGGCGTCGGTGGCAGAGCGGTTCGCGGACGGCGTTGTGCTCGTCGAACTGGCCGCCGTGACACCGGCGACGCTTTCGGTGCGCGATGCGCTCACAGACGCCGTACAGGCTGCTTTGGACCTGCGGGACAGCAGCGGTCCGGCTGAGACTGTGGTGGCGCGGCTGGCGGCCGTCATGGGTACGCGGCTCTTGCTGCTCGACAACTGCGAGCAGGTGATTGCTGAGGTCGCGGACCTGGTGGATGAGCTGCTGGCGGCCGCACCGCACCTGCGGGTGCTGGCGACCAGCCGGGAGCCGCTCAACCTTGCGGGCGAGGCGGTGTGGGCCGTGCCGCCGCTGGAGGTGCCGTTAGCTGGAGCAGATGCGGTGGCGGAGTGCAGTGCGGTCCAGTTGTTTGTCGCTCGGGCCGCTGCGGCGTCGCAGGGCTTCACGCTGACTGCAGACAACGTTGCGGATGTCGCCGTGCTCTGTCGGCGGCTCGATGGCATTCCGCTCGCGCTGGAGCTTGCCGCCACCCGGGTGCGTGCCCTCGGTATCCGTGGCCTGGTCGCTCGGCTGGACGACCGGTTCCGGTTGCTGGCGACCGGGCATCGGGGTGCTGCACCACGACAGCAGACTCTGCAAGCGATGATCGACTGGAGCTGGGAGCTCCTCGCGCCCGACGAACAAGCTGTACTGCGACGTCTCGCCGTACAGGCTGATGGCGGTACGGCGGAGGCGGCGGCTGCGGTGTGCGCTGAGCCGGACGTGCTGGAGGTGCTGATTCGACTCGTCGACCGGTCGCTCGTCGTACCGGTGCATGGTGTCGACGGGCCGCGGTACCGGTTGCTGGAGTCAGTGGCGGCGTACTGCGTTGAGAAGCTGCGTGCGGCCGACGAGCTGGAGTCAGTGCAGCAGCGGCACCTTGAGTACTACGTGGAGCTGGCTGAGTCGGCTGAGCTGCACGGTGCTGAGCAGAACAGCTGGCTGCGGCTCCTGGACGCGGATGCGGCCAATCTGCGCACGGCACTTGACCGAGCTGTGGCGACTGGGCAGTCTGATCTGGCTGAGCGATTGGTCGACGCTATGGCCTGGTACTGGTTCCTCCGCGGCCGTACGGCGGAAGCGGTTCGCTCGCTGGACGCCGTACCGGGGTCGGCTCGCGCAGGTGTCTGGCGGACCGGATTCCTTTACGTGCAAGCGGATCGACGGGCTGGCGCGGAGCGGGAACGCTGGCTGGAGACAGCCGATGCTCGTGGGCAGTGGTGGGTCGCGTTCGCCAGTAGCGACGTCGGTGAGCTGGTGACGGGACAGGTGCTGCTGGAGCGGTCGCTGAAGACCTTCGAGACAGACGGGGATCAGTGGGGCGCCGCTGCGGTGTTGCTGGCGCGCGCCAAGCACGCACACGTCCAGTCCGACCTCGACGCGCTCCGCGCTGACGCATCAGAGAGCGAGCGGATCTTCAGGGGACTCGGTGACGCATGGGGGACCTTGCAGGCGACTAGTTGGCTCGGTGCGGCGGCTGAGCTGGCAGGTGACTTCGCTGAGGCGGCCCGGCTCCACCAGGAGTGCGCGCAGATCGCCGAAGGGCTGGAACTGTGGCCTGAGGTCGCAGGCGCGTTGGGGATGCTCGGCTGGACCCAGGTCAGGCAGGGCGAATACACGGCTGCGCGGGCGCAGGCGGAGCGCGCGTTGCGGCTGGCAGCGGACCAGGGCCAACGGCCGGTCCAGGCACTCGCAGAGATCGTGCTGGCCTTCTCCGCTCGGCGGATGGGTGAACTGGGCGAGGCGGAGCTGCGGCTGCGCGCGTTGATCGCAGCGGCGCGGGCGCAGGACGAGCCCGCGCTCTACCTGTCGATGGTGCTTGAGGAGCTCGGGTTCGTGCTTGAGCTGCAGGGCGATGCTGCTGCGGCTCTGGAGCTTCACCGAGAGTCGTTCGAGGTCTCTGAGGCCTATGGCTCGGTCCGCGGCCTGTGCGGTGCTCTTGAGGGCCTGGCCGGCGCAGCCGCTGACAAGAGTGTCGCTGCGCAACTGCTGGGAGCAGCAGCGGCCGCTCGGGCTGCTGGCGAGCACCTGATCGCCTCTACCGAACTCGACGACCTGACTCGGGCGGTGGCCGCCGCTCGGGAGGCTCTGGGGGAGCGGGCGTACGACGAGGCGTACGCGCGCGGCGGTGCGCTGACGCCCCGCCAAGCCTTCGATCTACTCTACGAGTAGATGTTCTGTGTTTGAGATTATTTGTCGATCCGAGTAGTTTGAGGTCATGGACTACGGCCACGACCTGCAATTCGGGACCTTCCTCACCCCGGCGATCGAAGACCCGGCGCACGTGATCGCGCTGGCCCAGCTGACCGAGCAGGTGGGGCTGGATCTGGTGACTTTCCAGGACCACCCCTACCAGCCACGCCTGATGGATGCCTGGACGCTGCTGTCGGTCGTCGCGGCGCAGACCCAGCGCATCAAGGTCGCGACGAACGTCGCCAACCTGCCGCTGCGGCACCCGGTCGTGCTGGCGCGCAGCGTGGCCACTCTCGACCAGATTACCGGCGGCCGGGTGGAGCTGGGCCTCGGAGCGGGTGGCTTCCTGGAGGCGGTTGCAGCCAACGGCGGGCCGCGGCTCACTACGGGCCAGAGCATTAGCGCGCTCGAGGAGGCCATCGCGATCATCCGGGAGGTCTGGGCGCCGACAGGTGGCGGTATCAAGCTTCCCGGTCAGCACTACGCCGTTGCCGGCGCCAAGCGCGGCCCGCAGCCCGCCCACGACGTACAGATCTGGCTGGGTGCCTACAAGCCACGCATGCTGGGCGTCACCGGCCGCCTCGCCGACGGATGGCTCCCCAGCAGCGGGTACGCCGGTCCTGACCTGCTGACTGCGATGAACAAGTTGATCGACGAGGCCGCTGTTGACGCTGGCCGCGACCCGGCATCGGTACGGCGGTTGTACAACCTCTCCGGGCACTTCTCGGGCAGCGGTGGGTTCCTGCAGGGGCCGGAGGAGGTCTGGATCGACCAGCTCACCGAGCTGACACTGGGCGAGGGGATGAGCACCTACATCCTCGCTTCTGATGACCCGACTGACATTCGCCGGTTCGCTGAGGTGGCGGTGGGTGTGCGTGAGGCAGTGGAGGCTGCGCGGAACGGCGTTGTCCCCGCAGTAGCGGCACCGCAGACGGCATCCGGGTTCGCCGTGGTGCCGACACCGCCGCCGGTTGCGCGACGGAGCGCCGTACGGGTGCTTGATGAGTCGGAGCGGCCGACTGGGCCTGCGCTGGATCCCTCGCGTGCGTATACGCCGCATCAACTGTCGTCGGGGCAGCATCTGATCGACGTGCACGACCATCTGCGAGCAGAGCTCGAGCAGATCCACGATCTGGTCGAGCAGGTGGCGGCTGGCTCGATGGGCATCGGTCAGGCGCGCTCACACATCAACACGATGACCATGCGGCAGAACAACTGGACACTCGGCACGTACTGCGAGTCCTACTGCCGGCTGGTCACCACGCATCACTCGATCGAGGATGCGTCACTGTTCCCGCGCCTGCGCCGGGCCGACCCAGCGCTCGTACCGGTCGTGGACCGGCTGCAGGCGGAGCACCTGATCATCCACGACGTGCTGGAAGGCGTGGACAAGGCACTGGTCGCGCTGGTCGACGGATCGGGCAGCATCGACGGGCTGCGCGCAGCGGTCGACCTGTTGGACGACACGCTGCTCTCGCACCTGTCCTACGAAGAGCGGGAGCTGGTCGAGCCGCTGGCGCGGCTCGGCGTGATGTAGCGGGCTACTTCGCCTCACCGAGCAGTGAGGCGAGGATGTCGAGTAGCCGCAGCGTCGGAGCCTCGCCGAGCAGGCGAGCCGCCGACGTGGCCGGCTCAGCGTTCAGACGCACCTGCAGTAGCTTGAAGTCGCGCACGTTGGCCGGGTTGACCAGGTCGCTGTGCACAGCACCCAGCAGCTCCGCGCCGGCAGAGGCGTTCGTGTAGGTCATCCGAATGAAGCTGTCGCTGACAGGGAAGAGAAACGGCCGCTTCAGGTGCAGCAGCTTCGACTTCTTCGCCTGCCCGAACCCGCGGTGCCCGGAGAAGACCTCGTCGAGCGCCATCGCAGCGTCGAACAGCGCACTCCCCGGCGCCGCATCCTCCAGCCGCGCATCCACCGGCACCGCGGCGAACTCCTTCTCCGCGTCCACCTCCAGCAGCCACGGAATGTCCAGCGCCCGCAGGTCGGACCCGATCACCATGGTGCGAGCCAGATCCTCCAGCGACACCCGGTTCGGGTCAGTACCCCCGACATTCGTCATCCCCGGCAGGCCGTCGTAGTACCGCAACACAGCGCCGTTGCCCTCGGCATAGATCCGAAGCTGGGCGATCGCCTCGTCGACGACGATCTTCCGAGTACCGATATTCATGGCCACACCCTCACACTCTTTGTGGCAGACCCGCCAGCAGACGAGCCATCATCCTCACAGCGTTTCCGCAGATCGTAGGCGACTGCACGCTCACTTACACGCCAGGGTCGTTCCCGTTATCCACAACCTGTAACCATCCGCCCCGAAACACCGGAAGCCACATGTACTGTCCGTGACGATCTCGCCACCGAACGGAGGCGCGGACAACGGGCGATCCTTTGAATAGCCGGTACGGCGAGTTGCCGGACTCGGGGTGGTGGAAATCCAGTTGAGGTCGGGCGGCGGGTGGTTGAGGCTGCTGGGCATGTTGACTGGCGCCGAGGTTGCTTCGTTCATGCGGGACGGCTTTGTGGTGGTTCGTGGGGCTGTGCCGCGGTCGGTCGCCGACGCGTGTGTTGACGTGGTCTGGGCGGAGTTGGAGGGGCGTGGCATCAGGAGAGGTGATGTTGGGTCCTGGGCGACGCCTGTTGAGCGGGTTGTCTGTCCGGAAGACGGCGATCAGTGGGAGCCGTTTGCGGAGGCGGGGACGGCCGGTGCTGTGTGGGAGGCGTATGACCAGCTGATCGGGCCGGACAAGTGGTGGAAGCGCGAGGGGATGGGCGGCACGATTCCCGTCCGGTTTCCGCACGCGGCGGATCCGGGGGATGCGGGTTGGCACATCGAGACCAGCTACTGGGACGACGGTGAGTGGCGGGCGAACGTGCGGAGTCGTGATCGCGGGCTGCTGTCGCTGTTCCTGCTGACCGATGTGGGGCCGGACGATGCTCCGACGCGAATTCGGGTGGGGTCGCATGCTGACGCTGCGCGGGTGTTGGCGTCTGCGGGGGATGGTGGAATGACGTCGGCCGAGTCAGGGCCGGCGATTGGCGCGGCGAGTGCCGGGCGGCGGGTGGTTGAGGCTACGGGGTCGGCGGGAGATGTGTATTTGTGCCATCCGTTCCTGGTGCACGCCGCGTCGTGGCCGCATCGCGGGGTGAGCCCGCGGATCATCACCCAGCCGGGGGTTGGGCTGCTGGAGCCCTTTGCGTTGGCGGAGCCGAGTGCGGCTTACCCCGTGGAAGCAGCCATCCTGGCCGCGATCGGCTAGTCGGTTGCGCCGATGTGGGTGGCTAGGGCGGGCGTCAACGGGTACGGCCGTTCTGTCGAGAGGGCGGCTTGGGCCTCGGCGGCCGGCAGGGAGTGGATGTGGTGCATCGAAGGGGTTACATCCTCGATGCGGGTGATCCAGTCGTTGACGTAGTGGGTCACGGCCGGGCCGGAGAGGCCTAGTTGCAGGGAACGGACATTGGGCTGGGGTTTGAGGGTGAGGGTTTGTTCTGGGTCCCATTGGATGCGGACGGGGGAGGCGGCGAGGGTGGATTTCCACGCGGCCTCGGACTCGTGGTGGGCGGGGTCGTAGTGGGACAGGGTGCTGTTCGCTAGGGCCCATTCGAAGCCTGTGCGCTTGAGATGGATGCGCAGGACTCGGGTCTGGCCGGGCTTGGTGGCCCAGCCGGAGCGGTAGGCCATCCAGAGGAACGAGGGCTTGATCCAGGTCATCCGGGTCATGCCGAAGGGCGCGACGAAGGTTTGGGCGGCCAGGGCCGGTACGGCGATCTCGGGGGCATAGGCCTGGTAGACGGCGATGGTTTCTTCGTCGTACAGGGCTCGGATCTGGCGTTGCATGGGGGTCCTCAGAGGGTTAATGAGTTGAGCTGGGCGGCGTCGGTTCGCATGATGAGGGTATGACTACGACCTCTGGAGTGTTGCTGACGAGACCGGTTGCCGACGTGGCGGCTGGGGCTCAGCAGCAGGCCGGTCGATGCTGGAGGTCTAGCCGCCTCCAGTCATGATGGAGGTGGTGGTCGCCGGGATGCTGGCTGGGTACGGAATCGCCGTACCCGTTGGCCCCGTGGCGACCTACCTGGTGGGGCTGAGCGCCCGAAGCTCAGCGCGCGTCGGCGCTTTTGCGGCCTTGGGGATCGCCTCGGCTGACGGGATCTACGCGTTGATCGCAGCCATCGCGGGAGCCGCCCTGGCGCCGGTGCTGGTCCCGATCGTGATGCCGTTGCGATGGATCTCCATGCTGGTGCTGGTCGCGCTGGCCCTGACAGGTGCCATCACCGCCGTACGGCGATATCGCGCGCGCAGGCTCGGCGGAGTGACCCGCGAGGCACCGCTCCGCGCCCGTACGGCGTACTTCGGGATGCTCGGGATGACGCTGCTCAGCCCCATGACGGTGATCTATTTCGCAGCGCTCGTACTCGGGAGCACCGGAACGGGGTCGGCGCCCCTGTTCGTGGTCGCGGCATTCCTGGCGTCGTCGAGTTGGCAGCTGTTGCTGGCCGGTGGTGGCGTCCTGCTGGGACGCGTCCTGACCGGGCACGTCGGGGGACTCGTGACAGCGTTGGCCTCCAGTGTGCTGATCGTGGTGCTGGCGGTCCGTCTGGTTGCCTAGGGCAACTGGCGGGCGACCGCGCCGGCAGGGTTGAGGAACAGCAGGACCGGTGGGCCGGTGTTGGGCAGGATCTCCGTGTACGCCTGCAGTTGTGGGGCGTAGTAGGCGACCCGGCTGTCCAGCGCCGCCGCCGGTATCGCGTCAGTCTTGTAGTCGACAACGGTGAGACGACCGTCGTCCTCGCGGTAGATCAGGTCGACGAAGCCCTCGAGGACTGTGCCATCAGGCTGGACAGTCCCGACGTACGACTCGCGCCAGTGGTCCCGCGCCGCCGCTCGCTGCACGACATCTGCGGCGAGAGCGGAGCGAACCAAAGCGGTCACGACGTCGGTGTACTCCAGCACACCTTCGGCCAAACACTGCGTCGCGACCGCGGCGTCGAGGCCGGCGCCGGTGGACAGATCCACAACCTGCAGTACGCCGTGAACTGCGCGCCCGATCGCGGTTCCGTACCGGCCCTTCGACCACGGGGGCAGTTCGAGATCGCGCGGGGCCTTGGCGCTACCGGGGTCGGCCGTCGCATCGGCCAACGCAGTCTCCGGCCCGGTGCCTTCGAGGCCGGACGCGCTGTGCGCGGACGGCTTGCGACTGGCCTTGCGGGCGGCGGTGATCTGCTCGTCCCAGTCCCGGCGGCTCATCGGCGGCGTGACATCGGACGTGGAGCGCGGATCGCGATCGACCGGCGGCGGTCCGTCGAACAACGCGATCCCCGGCACCTCCGCCGCACCAGCCGATGCGAACAGCTCGGCGTTGCTGGAGTGGCGACGCGTACCCGACCGATGCAGCGACACGACAAGGTGGTCGCGGGCGCGGGTGGCAGCGACGTACAGGAGGCGACGGCGTTCGTAGTCGTCCATCTGCTCGTCAACAGGCTGGACGAGATCGAAGTCCTCGGTCTGGACCGATGCCTTGAGCTTGACTGAATAGCCGAGGCCGTCCGGCGGCCAGAGCACCTGAACACCGCGCTGACGGTTCGGCGCCGCTGTCATGCCGGACAGGATGACGATCGGGAACTCGAGCCCCTTCGCCGCGTGGATCGTCATCACCCGCACGGCGTCCGCGTCGGTCTCGGGCAGGACGGCCTCGGCGACGCGTGAGGCCTCCTCGCCCTGGTGCGCGGCCCAGGCGAGGTACGAGCGGAGACCGCCGTGCTCGACCTCGGACCACGCCCGAGCCTGATCGACGACAAACCTGATCCGGCGCCAGGCATCGCGAGCGCTCGGGCCGATCGCGGCGACCTCGAGCATCCGGCGATCGGCGACGATCTTGGCGAGCACCTCGCTGGGGGTGAGCCAGCGGGAGGCGTAGTACGTGCGGCGCAGCCACTCCATCGCCTCGCCGATCGGATGCGTCAGCAGGTCGTCGGAGACGGGCGCGGTCAGCGTGAACGAGCCGCCCAACCGCTTCCACGTGAACAGATCGTCGTCCCCACACCCGAACAGCGGCGAACGCAGCGCGGTCACGAGCGCGAGCTGATCGCTTGGGTCGCCGAGCGCGCGGGCGCAGGCGAGCAGGTCGCGAACCTCCGCGGTCTGGTAGACGAGCGAGCTGGCCTCGGCCCGATACGGGATGTCGGCTCGATCGAAAGCGTCCTCAAGGAACGGCAGCGACGTACGCGCCGGAACCAGTACGGCGATGTCACCGGCCACCGCCGGTCGCCACCTAGACGCCCGTTCGTCGTACACGAGCCAGCCGTCGCGCAGCGCCTGCTCCACAGTCGCCGCGACATCGGTCGCTTCGCGCTCCCGCAGGATCGAGGCCTGCGCGCGCGGCAGGTCGTCATGCGGGACCGCCCCAAGCACCGTGACAGCGGGACCGGAGACAGAGTCGTCGTACGGCGGGGCGTCGGCGGGCGCAGGCTCGGACAGGCCGGCGTCGGTTGAGGTGGTGTCGGTCGAGCGCCGGAAAGGCAGGACGGTGGCCAGCCCCGGGGCAGGAGTCGGCTCGGGCCCTGCAGGTGAGTCGTCGAGGAAGTCGAACAGCGTGAGCTCGTCGTCCGTGTCCCGGCGAACCTTGTCAGGCAGCGGGCCAGGCAGTGGCGGCGGCGCCGTGGTCGGCGTAGTCGTGCGGTGCGGCGTCAGCGCGTGGTACGTCGGCTGGGCCGCGTCCTGGGCCTGGATGAGCGTCGCGAAGACGTGGTTGATCCAGTCGAGAATCGGCGGCACCGTGCGGAAGTTGGTGGTCAGCGTGACGGTCTCACCAAGCAGGTCCTGCGCGGTCAGGTATGTCGCGATGTTGGCCCGGCGGAATCGGTAGATCGACTGTTTGGGGTCGCCGACCACGAACAGCCGACCGTCCGGAACCTCGACATCCCGCCAATCCGGCGCATCGCCGTCCGCTCCGGCCGCGATCCGGACCGCGAGCTCGATCTGAATCGGGTCCGTGTCCTGGAACTCGTCCAGCAGCAACCGCTCATACCGCTCGTGCAGCGCCGCACGAACCGACTCGTCCCGCCGCAACAGGTTGCGCGCCAGCACCAGCAGGTCGTGGAACTCCAGCCGCCCCTCAGACCGCCGCACCTCGGCCGACTCCAGAACCCGCTCCGCGATCCAGTGCGATAGATGCCGAAGGCAAGCATCAAGCAACAGCTCGACCAGCGACCCGGCCACCTCGACGACTTCGGTGCAGTCCGACCGCATCTTGGTGATGTCGGGCCAGTTCTCCTTGCGGCCGATCTTGCCGATCTTCAGCCCACGCAACGCCTGCAGATAGGCAAGCTGCGATTCCTGGTCGGTCGCGGCCGCCAGCATGACGCCCAGCTCGCGAATGGTGTGCAACTTCGGCAGTAGCCGGTCCTCGGCATCCCGGCAGGCATCGACAGCCGCGCCGAGCTGGGCCGCGGCAGCGATCAGCCCCGTGAGATCCGGCATCGCCACGAGCTCCGGTGGATCGACCAGCACGCGATCGCCGATCAGGTCCCAGTCGTTGCCGAACAACCGCGCGAGCGACCGCAGGTGTTTCAGCTCGACCCCGACCGCCATCGCGAGCAACAGCGGCTCGGCGATCGAGTCGTCATCCAGCAACTGCTGCTGCAGCTCGGCCCAGCGCTCCTCGAACGCGACCGACGACCCAACCTCATCCAGTACGTCGATCAGCGGCGGCAGCCCGGCCTCGATCGGGTGCGCCAGCAGCAGTTGCTGGGCAAACCCATGCAGCGTCCCGATCGACGAAGAATCCAGGTCGTCGAGCGCTTCGTCCGCGAGCGGCCCGGCCGGCCCCTTCCGCGCCTTCTCGAACTCGACTCGCAGCCGATCCCGCAGCTCCGCCCCGGCCTTCTCCGTGAAGGTCACCGCCGCGATCGTCCGCAGCGGCACGCCGTCGCGCAGCACCAGAGTCGTCACTCGGTCGACCAGCGCATGGGTCTTCCCGGAACCGGCCCCGGCCTCAACGAACAGCGTCGTCTCGGTGTCGGTCCGGATCCGCTCCCGGGCCGGTCCATCGAGCAGTTGCTCACTCATCGCCGGCCTCCTGATAGACCACCGGATCGATCAGTCGAACCAGCCGCTCCAACGTCGGATCGTGCCGTTTGCGGTCCCAGCGCGCCCGAACCTCGCTGTGCCCGAGCCCGTCCGGGTTGCAGTACGGGCATTGCACCCACAAGAAGTCCGGGATCTCGGGCGCCTTCGGCGGGAACAGCCCCGCGGCGATCGACGACACGATCACGTCCAGCGTCTCGACGTACCGGGCCTCGACCTCGGGGGTCAGCGGCACCGGGATCCGCTTGCCGCCGCGCCGGACGAACCAGTACGACGCCTCCACCGGTGTCGCCGCTTCGCCCAGCCGGGCGCGAGCCGCATACGCATAGACCGGCAGCTGGAGTTTCGTCCCGCCCGCGACCGGATCGTTCTCGATGCCCTCGTAGCGCGAGAATCCGCCGGTCTTCACATCGGTGACGTAGATCGTCCCGTCTTGCCCGAGGTCGACCTTGTCGGCTGAACCACGCAGCAGCACCCGCCCGGACGGCACCGGGATCTCGACCGGCGGCTCGCCGTCGAACCCGAATCGCAGCTCGCTGGCAACCACCGACGCATCCCGCGACGCCCGCCAGCCGTCATCGTCGGCAAGCAGCACCATCAGGTCGCCGAGGATTCGCTGCCGCTCCCGCTGCCACAATCGAGGGTGACCGGTCAGCCCCTCCGCCTCGAACCGATCGGCGAGATCGGCCCCGATCGCGAGCAGGAGCTGGCGTTGCTCCGCCGACCAGGCTTCACCCCACGAAGGCAGCGACCCGGCCAAGCGCGACACGAACGCATCCAGACTGTCGTGGATCAGGTTGCCGACCTGGATCGGAGAGATGACGAGCAGATCCTCCGGCGCCTCCAACGGCTCCACCTGAAGCAACCGTTGGACGAAGTACGCATGCGGGCACGTCGCATACGCCTCCAACGACGTCGGCGATGCCACCCGATCCTCCACCGCATACTCCGGCAGCCCCGGCACCCCGGAGAGGTCGCCATCGAATCGGGTGAACGCCAGAGACCCGCGCCCGCGCAGCATCTCCCGCGCCCGCACGAGCACTCGATCGCTCAGCCACAGGCCGGCCGCGGCGGACCGCACCTGCCACTCCTGCTCGCTCGCCGGCATAGTTGCCGTCGTCAACGATCCCGCGAACGACGCCGAGGTCCGAAGCCGATCGCCGTACGCGCCCTGATCCCAAGCGGTCGCAGCCAAGGCGCGGTCGCCGCTCAGCTCCCGCATCGAGCCAAGCAGCCAGCGCGTCGGCAACCGCCGTGACGAACGCCGCAGGTCTCCCCGCGGGAACGAAGCCACCACCTTCTTCGCACCGGCCGAGAACGCGATCAACAGATGCCGCTGCTTCTCGTCCAGCCGATCCCGGAACGACGCCAACTCAGGCGCGGCCGCCTCCCGCACTCGATGCGGCAACAACGCATCTTCGTGAACGCGCCCCGGATAAAGGTCCTCCGACAGCCCAACGACGTACACGATGTCAGCCGCCAGCCCGATACTCGCCGACAGCGGCGCGACCAGTACGCCGGTCCCGAAGGTGCCGACTCTGGGCAGCGACTGCTGCAACTCAAGATCCAGTACGTCGCGCAACACCGCCAAGCTCGCTGGCGTCCCCAGCTCGTCCAACGTGGACAGCCCTCGTAACGAACCCTCGACCGCGGCCGCGGCGTACTGCTCCTCGATCGGAAGCGCCGAGTAGTCACCCAGCAGGTCTTGGAAGAGCTCGAGAACCCCTGCGGCCAACGAGGACCAGCTCTCCAGCCCGGCGAGCGTCCGCAGACGACGGCGGAGCTCAGAGGCGAAGGCATGTAGCCGCTCGGCCCGCTCAGCGTTGTCCCGCGCCCGGCGGATCGCGGCCGGTCGTGGATCCTCGGCCGCCTCCTCCTGAATCGCCGTACGACGCTCCGACTCCGCATACCGCGCGAGCCGGGTATCCCAGTCGTCGCCGCGCACCACACCGGCTGCGCGCGACATCCGCTCCCACTGCGGCACCGGAATCCGCTCGCCGGTGAAGTCCCGTGTCGGCGCATTCGCCAGCGCGCGGAACACGTCAGCGCGCGGAAGATCCTGATCGACGAGGGCGAGCACCTCGAGCAGCGTCCGCGCGATCGCCCGCTCCTGCACCGGCCGCGTCCCGGGACCGTTGACGGCGATCTCCGCTGCCGCCAGGTGCTCGTGCAGCAACCGCGCGTACGGCGTGATGGCCGAATACAGCACGGCGATCCGGTGCGCCGGAGTCTTCTTCAGCGACGCGACCACGTCCCGCACGACATTGCGGACCTCGTCATCGGCATCGGACGCGTTCAGGATTTCGGTCGCGACCGGATAGTTCCGCGAGATCGAGGTCGGCAGGTCGAGACCGATCCGCTCCAGCGAACGCCGCACGGCCCGATCAGCACGCCGTACGTCGGTGAATCCCACGATCACCGTCAAGTCGGCCGCGGCGGCTCCGAGCGCCTCGACGAACGCGGCCTCGGCCTGGGTGAGCTCCTGAGGCAGATAGAGCACCAGCGCACCGAGCTCGCGCACGATCGCCGGCTCGGCGTCGATGCGTGCTGTGGCGGCGCGCAGGAGGTCGGTCTCGTCGTACCAGCCGTCGCCGAGGTCGGCCCCGATCTGGCGGTGCAGCCGGACCAGGTCCGGACCGAGAACAGACGCCGCGGCGACATTTTCCAGTGCAGGCTCGGACAAATCGCGCAGCTCACGATGGACGGATGCAAGCGCTTGGATGGTGGACGGATGCCCCGCGACCTCGGCGAAAATGCCCGGTGCCTTGGACAAAGCCGTCCGCCAGGTCGCCGCCACGATCGGACGCGTGGCCGGCCGCCGCGGCGACAGCACACTCGCCGCAAGCTGCTCGGCCAAACGCTCAAGCGTTGCGAGGAACAGGCCCGCGATCCCCGTCGTCGCGAGCTGCCGGCGAGCGACGACACCGGCCAGGTTGTTGGGCAGCAGCAAGGTGACAGGCGCCATCGGGTCATCGGCCTTGAGCCGGGTCACAACGGCCTGCAGGCGGTCCAGCGCAGCAGCGCCGTACGCCGTGCTTTCGATTCGGGTGGTGCTCACGAATCCCCCGTCCTTCGACTGTCACCGCAGACGGTAGACCCTGCCACGGACAAGTTCTGAAATCGGCTGTGAAGGGCGCGAAACGCCAAGGTTTTCTGCAGGGTTCGCGCCCGGCTCGGACAATGAAGAGATGACCAGGCAGACGGCGATCGCGCGGGTGCTGATGGTGGCTGTCTTCGCGCCATCGGGCGGCTTGTCGGGTCAGGGTGTCGCCGAGGCCTCGCAGGGTCGTGCCTGGTGGCCGTGGCTGGTCGCGGCGCTGGTCTGGCTGATCGTCTCGGGGACGATCGCGATGGCCGTGTCGAACCGTCTCGACGAGCACAGATAATGCTCCGATGGCTGCTGCTGTGCATCACGTCGAGATCTGGGTCCCCGACCTAACGCGGGCCCGTCAGAGCTGGGGCTGGGTCCTGAACCGGCTGGGCTGGAAGGACGGCGACGGCTGGCCCGGCGGGATGACCTGGATCGCCGCCGACGGCAGCTACGTCGTGGTCGAGCAGAGCCCGGCGATGTCGTCCGACGTCCACGACCGGCTCCGCCCCGGGATGAACCATCTCGCGCTGAACGTCGGCTCCCGCGCCGAGCTGGACGCGTTGGTCGCCGAGACCGCTGCCAACGGGTGGACCCTGATGTTCTCCGACCGGCACCCGTACGCGGGAGGACCGCAGCATTACGCCGCGTTCCTGCACAACGAGGACGGGTACGAGCTGGAGCTCGTCGCCCCCGACTAAGGCCTCGTGACTGATGCTTGAGACTACTGATGCCTGGAGTGACCACTGGGACTACTGGTGTGACACAGTTGTCCAGGTAGTAGGTGTCGCGGGGCAGAGGTGGAAGGACGGTGCTCGTGACGGAGAAGCCTGACGGGGACAACGCTCCCCTTGTGGCTTCGCGCGGAGCGCGAGAATCTGATGCAGTGCGGGTGGCGCAAAGTACGGAAGCTGTACCTGAGCTTCTGGAAGCGCGGATCCGCGGTCTCCAGCACGCATTGGCGCAGTTGCTGGAGCATGCGCGGCGGCTGACCCAGGGCGAACATCAGCGGGCTGTGCAGCTGCACCGTCAGCTCCAGGAGCAGACTGCGATCGCCCGGCGCGAGTCGCGGGCGCAGGTCGATGCCGTCACGAACGAGGCGCTGGCGGTGGCACAGCCAAGGGCGCGCGTACTCGCGCACCAGTTGGCGCCCGGGCTGGCCTCGATCCCGCCGAACGACGCCCGGTGGACCTCCGAGCAGTTCGTCGGTAGAGGTGTCGAGCCGTACGTCCGGATCGGCGAGGTCGGCGACCACGTGCCGGTCGCCGTACCGCTGCTGCGGACGAACGGCTGGAAGGTGACCGCGGACCGCAACGAGGCCGCGCGCAGACTGCTGCAGAGCACCGCGCTGAGGCTGGTCGCGGCCGCTGAGCCGTTCCGGTTGCGGATCGACGCGTTCGACCCGAAGCTGACCGGGACCATGGGTCTGCTCGGTCACCTGACCACGAAGTACCCGCAATTGGTGCCTAGGGCAACACACACCGCGGAGCAGTTGCACGCGGTGCTGTCGGGGCTGGTCGACGTGTCGTCGATGCGGGCGAGCCGGCAGGCACAGCTCGGGCACAAGCGGTTCGAGGACCTGATCCGGGAGACCGGCCGCGTCACCGACCCGTACCGGGTGGTCGTGCTGTTCGACTACCCCTCGGGGATCGACCAGCTCGCGCAGCGCGACCTGCTGCGGCTGGCCGCGACGGCCGGCGAGCGGGGCATCTGCTTCCTTGTCCACCACGACCCGAGCGCTCAGGCGGAGAGCGACGTCGACACCAAGCAACTGCTCGAGTTGCTGGACGCTGTGGTCATCACCGGTGAAAAGGTCGAGGCGGCGACCCTGCCGGGCGTGCATGCCAAGCTCGACGAGGCCTTCGACGCGAACCTGGCTGCCCGCGTCGGCGACGTCGTGGCGGAGAAGGCCGAGATCGCAGTCCTGCCCACCATCGACTTCAAGCGCACGCTGCCGGAGCGTGACACCTGGTGGGAGCCCGTCACGGACGAGATCGGCACAGTGATCGGGTACGACGATCGCACGCCGGCGCTGGTGCGGTTGCGCAGCGGGAACCCCGCCCTGCCGCACGTACTGGTCGGCGGCGCGGTCGGTCAAGGTAAGTCGAACCTGCTGCTCGTGCTGATCCACGGACTGGCCGCGCGGTACGACCCGGCCGATCTGGAGATGTACCTGCTCGACTTCAAGCACGGTGTGGAGTTCTCCGCGCTCGGTCCGGCGGGGGAGCGTGAGCACTGGCTGCCGCATGTGCGGGTGCTGGGGATCCACAGCGACCGAGCGTTCGGTCTCGCTGTACTGCGACACCTGTCTGACGAGCTCGCGCGCCGGAGCGAGATCTTCAAGTCGCATGGCAACGTTGCGGACATCGCAGAGCTGGCTCCCGGCCCGGACCGGCCCCCGCGGATCCTGGTGGTGCTTGACGAGTTCCAGGTGCTGCTGGAGGACGACGACGAACTGGCGGACGAGGCAGCCAAACTGCTGGAGCGCCTGGTGCGGCTGGGCCGCGCGTACGGCGTACATGTTGTGCTGGCGACGCAGACGATCGAGGGGGTCAAGCGGCTGTCGACACGGCGGGACTCGATCTTCGGCCAGGTGCCGTACCGGATCGCGCTGAAGACCACTCCGGCCGACTCGCAGGCGATTCTGCGCAGTGGGAACACTGCAGCGGCCGCACTGCAGTTCCGCGGCGAGGCCGTACTGAACGCAAACTTCGGTTCACCCGACGACAACCAGCATGTGCTGGTCAGCTTCGCCGACAAGCCCCAACTGGACGACTTGCGGCGTGAGCTGTGGACTCGAGCCGGTACGGCGGCGCGTCCGCCGCGAGTGTTCCATTTGGCGGAGCCTGCTCGGTTGGCGGACACGGCTGCGGCGGTGAAGCCCGAGCTGGGGCGGCCGTGGACCGGTCTGCCGATCGCAGTCACCGAAGAGCCTGTGCAGCTGGACGTGCGGCCCGAAGCAGGGGCCGGACTGGCGATCCTTGGCGACGGGCCGGCGGATGCCCTCGGAGTGCTGACCGGGTTGGCGCTGTCGGTGGCAGGAGCCGCTGTGGAGCCGCCGCGGTTCGTCTTCCTGGACGGCACCGACTCGCTGCCGTCCGTAGCGGAGGGCAAGGACGCACTGGTGCAGGCCCTGCGGCTGCTCGGCTGTGACGTGGAGACTGTCGACAAGCATGACGACATCGGTCCGCGGATCTTCGCGCTACGCGATGCACTGCGGAACGGTCAGCTCGGTGGCTCGACGTACCTGCTCGGCTTCGGCCTCCACTCCGTGCCGCGGATGCAGCTGCACGTCGAAGGCGCCTTCGAGAGCCCAGCGCATGCGCTGCAGGACATCGTGCGGGACGGCCCGGCGCAGGGACTCGTCACCTTCGGCTGGTGGAACCGGCTGCGGGTCTGCACCGAGCAGCTCGGATTCCACAACGGCAACCTCGAGACATTCCTGTTCCTGCGGCATCCGATCGACGGCGTCCGCACAGTGTGTGGGTCGTTCGTGCGGTGGGCCTCCGAGCCGCACCGGGCGCTCCTGTGGGACGGGCTGCATCCTGAGGCGCAGGTCGTCGTACCGTTCGCCGCACTGCGGTCGGACGAGGTAGAGCGGGTCGTGGAGCTGATGCGGCGATGAAGAAGGAAGCGGATCAGTGGGCGGAGTACGCAAGCGCCCTGCGGACCGTCGCAGGCGCCCGTACGGATGCGCAGCAGGCACAGGACCGGTTGACCGCCACCAAGTCCCGTGCGGAGGCCACAGCGCAGGCTGCGGCCCTTGCGATGGCAGAGCGCGGCCAGCAGGTCGAGAAGCGGCTGAACGACCTCGCTGAGAAGGCGGCGGTCAGTCTGCAGCGCGCTGGGCTCCCGGCCGACGGGCGCCGGGTGAACATCCCGTCCCCGGAGATCCGCGGTCTGAGTGACCTGGAGTCCGCTGCGGCTCGGCTGACCAAGCAGTTGGGTGAGGCGGTCGACCAGCTCGAAGCTGTCCGATCGGAGGGGCGTGCGCTCCAGGAGCGGCGCAAGCGTCGTACGATCAGCGCCGTCCTGACGCTGGTCGGGTTCGTGCTGGTGTGGATCACCGCGTCGTTCCTGGCCGGTGTCGAGGCGGCGGCGATCGGTACGGTCACCATGCTGGCCGCATCACGGATGCTCGGCTTGCCCAGGCTGCCGGGCGCCCGGTGGTGGGGCTGGGGCGGGGCAGGCGTGGTCATCGTCGCGATGGCGGCCGGACTGCCCTGGTGGCTTGCGATCCTGGTACCGGTGGTCGTGGCCGGTACGGCGATCGTGCTGCCGAAAAAGCGCAACTGACATAGGAGTGGGTTCAGGTGTCCGACGTACAGCGGCTCAAGGAACAGCTGTTTCAGGTCTCGATGGAGGCCAAGCAGGCAGCGGGCGGGCTGGCCGGCTTCAAGCTGCGGTTCACCCAGCACAGCCAGCAGGTCGAGAGTCTGATCGCCGGTACGGCGACCGGCGTCGACCGGGACATCGCGGAGATCCTGGACGCGGCGGGTAAGGCGGTGGCGCAGGCAGCCGAGGCCCTGGAGATCGCCTCGGCCGGATGCAAGAGCTACGCCGACCAGATCTGACCTCCCATGCCGTCGGAGCTGCAGCGGGTGGCGCGTGGGCTGGTCGAGTGCCTCGACGAAGTACCGCAGGTCCTGCATCACCTGCAGCGCACGGCCGTCCGCTGCCGGGAGAACGCGGCCACGGCGGCGCAGGGCGGTGCGACGGTCGCCGCACACCAGTTGGACGCCGCCGCGCGCGCATGTGATGCGGCTGCGCACTACCTGTCGATGGCACCGCCGAAGGCGCGCGCGTGGGCCGACCGGCTGGTCGGCGGTGGTTCCGGCACCAAGCGCCCGTCGTCGGACTCAGCTGACCGCAATCGCACTACGGGCGGCACCGGCGACGTACCCGAACGCGACGCCCGCGGCCGCACCAAGCGCCTCACCGCCACCTTCGAGGACGTGGAAGTTGCCGAAGACAACGAACCCCCGCTGATCACGGTCGCCCGCAAAGCCTTCGAGAAGTTCCGCAAGGACCACGAGAAGGACGACGAGCAGAACCCCAACCCCGAAGAACCTCTCGAGGTCGAGATCATCGTCACCGAGACCGGCGAGTTCGAGATCGAGGAAAAGACCGAGAAGGAAGAAAAGGAAGAGGAGAAACGCAACGAACGCCTCCTCGCCGACCACGAATTCCTGATCGACCTCGAAGAACCGATCAAGAATCTCCTCGAAGCGATGGCCGAGTCCGCCGAGGAAACCTGGGACCACGCCACCTTCGTCATCACCGCCAGCACCATCGAAGCCACCTTCGACTACCCCGAAGACGAGAAACCTCAGCCGATAGTCGTCGACATCAACCTCCCGCCGCTGCAGGCCGTCGTACCGGAGTTTGACCCGGCGTTCGACCTGCGGCCCCTAGAGTTCGACTTCGCACCGGGTGTGCACGATCCGCAGGGGAAGTTCGAGCCGAAGGAGCGATACCTCGCCGAACGGCTTGTCGAGGAAGGGTGGCGCGTAGATGCCCGTCCCCAGGATTACGCGGTGAAGGGGAGGGCAAATCCTGATGCCACTCTTCGTCGCCATCGCGCCGACGATGGCCACGTTGTCGAGTTCAAGACCCTGCGGGAGGAGTCGACGACGGCGGTGAAACGCAGCATCCACACCGCGCTCAAGCAACTGAAGGAGATCGACTCCGGCGGCGAGGTATTCATCGACGGCCGGGCGGTCGAGCTGCGGGAGGCGATCGCCGAGCAGGGCTTCCGGCGGGCCTGCGGTCAGCCCGGCACCTCCGTCTGGGGACCGATCCATGTCATTCTCGGTGACGGTCGCATCGTCACCTGGACAAAGGAGCAGTGATGTCATCGGACGACAACGTCTTTCTCGACGCCACAGTCGAGGACGTCGCGGCCTGGCTGCTGTCGGCCCTCGGGGCGACACCGGCCGAGGACTCGTCGCTGGATGTGGGGGAGCGGCTCTTCGTCGTGAATGCGGTTACGGTCGATCGCCAATTGGCGCTCCTGCTGGCGCCGAACGACTACGGGGATGTCGACCCGGAGCCTGAGGACATCTCGGCGATCGACAACTACGCCGCTGACCTGCATGTGCGGCTGATCGGGCCGAAGGAGGAGGACGACCAGCGTCGCGAGTGCCGGGCGATCTTCGACCGCCTTGTGGCAGCTCACCCGGAGGTTCCCATGCTCCTCGTGGAGAACCTTTCGAGGCTCAGCGCTGCTCATCTCCCCGAAGCCGGCACCCACGTGTTCGAGGAATCCATCAGCCCGGACTACCCACACTTGGAGATCTGGCGTCCCTGGGTCCGCGGCTTTGCGTGATGTCGGACGTTGACAGTGTGTGCCTGGCGGTTCCCGAATCGCCGGCAGAGGTCGCCGCGTGGGTGGTGGATGACATCGGCGCCGAGATGCTGGCTGCCGAGGGAAATATCGTGCGACTGCGGGTTCGTGGGGTGACCGTCGACGACTGGCTCGGTCTGGTGGTGCAGCCGAACGGGTTCGTCGAGGTGGATCCGGAACCGGGTGAGGCTCAGGCGGTGGATGCGTACGGTATCGAGGTCCAGGTGCGCGGCGGTGGGGTTGCCCTTCGAGCCGAGGCCGATCTGATCTTTCAGAAGCTGGTCGACCGGCGGCCGACCGTACCGATGCTTCTGCTGACCAACCTGGACACGCTGGTTGCTGCTCATTTGCCTGCGGCCGGTACGCACTTCTTCGAGGGCTCCATCAGCCAGGACGAACCAGACCTGGACAAGTGGCGTCCCTGGGTGGTCGCTCGGTCCGATGGCCGATAGCGACGAGATCTTCCTGGCGCTCGACGGGGAGCTTGAGGCGTCTGCCGAGCGGATTGCCGAGGTGCTCGGGCTGGAGCCGAACGGTGGGTTTCTGGACTGGTCGAGGGAGTGGTCGTACACGCTCGGGGCACGGTCGTTCGACGGCAAGATCGGGGTCTATATCGGGCTCAACGATTTCCTGCCGGAGCCGGGTGAGGCGCAGGCGATGGACGGGTACGCGGTGGCGGTCGACGTACAGGTGCGTCATCGCAAGGATGCCCAGGAGGCGGAGACGCGCGGGGTGTTCGAGGCGCTGATTGCTGGATTTCCGGAGGCGCCGACGTTGCTGTCGCACAACGTTACGCACCTGGTTGCGGCCTACCTTCCGGGGGCCGGCACCTTCACCTTTGCTCCCCGCACGACGCTGGATGACCCCGATATCGACGTCTGGAAGCCCTGGGTTATCGGTGGCTGATCTGTTCGAAGAAACATTCGAACGGGGTGGCTGAGAAAGATTTGCGGAATCGCGTCATGAAGCTGTGTGGGGTCCGTCACTACGAGTGAACCCATCCCCACAGGGAAGTGGAAGTGATCGACGTGAACCGTAGGTCTGTTGAGCCGCTGATGGGAACAACCATGACGCGCCGGGTGCATTGAGGTGGCCGGCGTGGATGGTTCTGAACGTTGCCGCGTACGGGTGTGGTTCGGGGACCATGTCGTCGCGGATTACAGTGCCGAGGCCGAGTTGGCCGCGAGGTATGCGGAGGCGATGTCCCGGCGGTTCGCCGGGTTGAAGGTGACGAGTGAGCCGATTCCGGTGACCGATCCGAGTCAGTACCGGTCGTTGCCGGGGGAGCGGTTGTGGGAGGTTGCGCCGAAATGAGCTCTCGCCGTTTTCGGCTGATTCGCCATCACGACGTGTCGGGGGTGAGCGGGGTCGGGCCGGTTGCCGAGGGGGTGCAGTTCACCGACGGGTCGGTGGCACTGCGCTGGTACGGCGACTATCCGACCACGACCGTGTGGGACGGGATCGAGTCCGTCGTCGCGATCCACGGGCATGGCGGAGCCACTGAGGTCGAGTGGATCGACGCCGACACGGGTCCTGATCCCGGACCGACGCTGCCGCCGCGCGAGACGCTGGCTGCGCGGCCGTGGCCGGACCTGCACTCCGCGCCGGAGCCGGCGGACCCTGACCCGCTGCACCACGAGCGCGACCACGGTGCCGCGCCGCCAGGCGGTTGGACGTCGCACCGAGTCTTCCGTTGAGTTAACACAGCCGTTGAGTTAACACCCACATGCCGGTCCGGATCCGGCGCCGCGGACCCGGACCGATGCGACCGCTGATGCCGAATCCTTTCCGGCATGAGCGCCGCCTCCCCTGTCTCGGGCCCAGCCGAATGCGAGTCCGGCTGGGCCCGAGTACTCAACGGCCGTACTTCTACCGGAAGTCGGTCGCCTGTACGAGGTCCAGGTCGTGGAACGTCGCCGGCCCGTCGCACAGCTCCATCAGTGCGGCGGCGAACTCACCTGTGTCGGGACGCGCGGAGTTCGCCATCGCCTCCTCGTACGACGCGAACTCGACGACCGCGACGTAGCGGCCGTCGTCGTTGCGGTCCGAACACCAGACGGAGCGGACCGGCCTCGGACCGTCACCATCCGCCTCACGCTTGCCGCGGTACTCCTCCGCGAGCGCTGTCACCTCGTCCGGTCTCGACGTCCGGTACTCGATGATCTGAACAAATCCAGCCATTTCGGCCCCCTTGCCCGAGGCATCCGTTGCGGATGCCACCCACTTCGACAGTGCTCCTGGTGCGGCACTTGGGCAAGCGTTCGCGGCATCGGGAACGAGCGACGCCGCACACCCGGTGAGGACGTCTGCTGCTGGCTAAGGGGGTTGGGGTCGGGAGCGAGGCCTGGTTTGCTTACCTGCATGGAGATTCTGGTGCTTGGTGGGACTGCTTGGTTGGGTCGGGAGATCGCGGCGCAGGCCGTGGCGCGGGGGCATGCGGTGACGTGTGTGGCGCGGGGTGAGAGTGGTGCGGTGGCCGAGGGTGCCGAGCTGGTCGCCGTCGACCGCAGCCAACCGGACGGGTACGGCGCTGTGCCGGAGCGGGACTGGGATGCCGTGTTCGAGGTGTCATGGCAGCCAGGGTTTGTACGGGGAGCACTGGCGGCGTTCGGGGCGCGGGCCAAGCACTGGACGTACGTGTCGTCGGGGAGTGCATATGCGAAGTTCGATAGGCCGGGAGCGGACGAGAGCGCGGCGTTGCGGGCACCGTCTGAGGGGGACTCTGCCGACCGGGAGCAGTACGGCGAGGCCAAGGTCGCCTGCGAGTTGGCGTCGGTAGAGGCGGTGGGAGATCGCCTGGTGATCGCACGGGCCGGTCTGATCGGAGGTCCGGGCGACGGAAGCGATCGCGCGGGCGCATGGGTCGCGCGGGCCGCTCAGGCGCCGTCGGAGCCGATGCTGGTGCCCGATTCACCAGACGCGGCCACGGCGGTGATCGACGTACGGGATCTGGCCGGCTGGTTGCTCGACTGCGCCACCGAGGGCCGGACCGGGACGTTCGACGCGGTCGGCCCGGTGGTCCCATTCGGCGAGTGGATCGAGCTCGCCCGTGAGGTGGGCGGTCACACCGGGCCCGTGAGCAAGGCGAAGGCGGAGTGGCTTGAGGAGCAAGAGGTCGAGCAGTACATGGGTCCGGAGTCCCTGACGATGTGGATGTCCGACCCGGAGTACGCCGGTTGGTCCAACCGAAGTGGGGCTGCGGCTGCAGCGGCCGGGCTGGTGCACCGGCCGCGCAGGCAGTTCCTGGTCGACACCCTCGCCTGGGAGCGTGAGCTGGGGCTGGATCGCGAGCGCCGCGCCGGACTGAGCCTCAGCAGAGAGCGGGAGTTGATTGCAGCGCTGGAGCAGTAGAGGGTTGCGGGATGCGGCTAGTGCTGATTTCGGACACCCATCTGCCGGTGCGAGCGAAGCGGCTCCCCGATGCGGTGTGGGAGGCGGTTGACAGCGCCGACGTGGTGATCCACGCCGGAGACTGGGTGAATGTCGCACTACTCGACGAGCTGGAGGCGCGGGCCGCCAGACTGGTCGGGTGCTGGGGTAACAACGACGGCGACGAGCTACGAGCCCGGTTGCCGGAGGTGGCGCGGGTGACGCTCGACGGGCTCGCGGTGGCGGTCGTGCACGAGACCGGTACGGCGAAGGGCCGCGAGGAGCGCTGTGAGACGGCGTACCCGGGTGTCGATCTACTGGTCTTCGGCCACAGCCACATCCCGTGGGACACGACCACCGCGGGCGGGCTGCGGCTGCTGAATCCCGGCTCACCAACGGATCGGCGCCGGCAGCCGTACTGCACGTTCCAGACCGCCACGATCACGGCCGGCCAGCTAAAAGATGTTGCCTTGCACAACCTTTAGTCCCGGCCCGGCGTACGATCGGGACATGGCTTCGGCCGGGCGCGGAGGGGTGTCGCCGTACCACCGAGTTACGGCGTCCTCGCGCCCGGCCGAGCGTCCTACTGTGCGACCTACTGGGGCCGGGGCCCGTTGATCAGGCGCGGGCGGCTTGTTTCACACGGTCCTTGAGCCGGTCCCGCACCTCGTCCGGCGTGTAGGCGCGACGCTTCCGCTCGCCCCGTGCAATCACTACGCCCGTTGCGGCCACGCCGACGAGCCCCGCAAGTCCTACGACCTTCCATACCTTCATGGCGACTAATCTAACGACGTGGAGAGCCGGATCTCACTGGATGACGCTACGGAACTGACACGAACAGGTGACATTTGGCTGTTTCGTGGGGACAGTGCCGCCGATCGTGCAATCCAGACACTGACCAACAGCCCCGTCAACCATGTCGGGATGGCGGTCGTTCTCGATGACATGCCACCGCTGATGTGGCATGCGGAGCTCGGGCGGTCGCTGGAGGACATGTGGACCGGCAAGCATCAGCGTGGTGTGCAGCTGCACGACCTGCGGGATGCGGTGACGGTGTGGGCGCGCAGGTACGGTCAGCGCGGCTGGCTGCGCCAGCTGGATCACCCGGTCACGGCCGACATGGAAGACGCCGTACTGCGGACTGTCGCGCGCCTGGACGGTACGCCGTTCCCCTCGACCGCCCGACTGGCATCGCGCTGGGTGCGCGGCCGGGTTCCGGCGCTGAAGCGCGGTCGGCGCGAGCTCGAGTTGGAGTTCGCGTACTGCGCCGAGGTCGTCGCGGTCACGTATGAGGAGATGGGTCTGCTGACGCCGGGCCGGAGCCCGAACTGGTACGACCCGGGCCGCTTCTGGAGTGGTGACGAACTCGAGCTGATGCACGGTGCGAAACTCGGCGCCGAGATCGCCGTCGACGTGCCGCTGGAGTAGGCGATCAGAAATTGTCGGTGGGCTGTGATTGGCTTGCTGTGGGTCGGAAACCGAGTTCGAGGAGGCCCGCCATGTATGCCGTGATCGACACCGAGACGACCGGTTTGCTGCCGAGCCGGCGGCACCGGGTGATTGAGATTGCTGTCGTCCTGCTGGACGCCCGCGGACAGGTCGAGGACGAGTGGGTGACGCTGCTGAATCCGCAGCGCGACCTGGGACCTCAACACATCCATGGGATCCGGACGGCGGATGTGCTGGGTGCGCCGGAGTTCGTTGCCGTGGCGCGGCAGTTGAGTGAGCTGCTGGCCGGGCGGATGGTGGTCGGGCACAACGTCGAGTTCGACCTCGGCTTCCTGCGGGCGGAGTTCGCGCGGCTGGGATTCATGGTGCCGTTGATCACCGAGCGATCGATGTGCACGATGGCGCTGGCCGGGCATCTGCATCCGGGCGCGAAACGGACGCTCGGTGCGTGCTGTGAGGCGGCCGGGATCTCGATCGAAGGCTGGCACTCGGCGCTGGCCGACACCCGAGCGACAGCTGAGCTGTTTGGCCAATACCTGCAGGAGTTTCCGTCCCCGCCGCCGTGGCAGTGGGCGTATGAAGAGGTGCGCGGCTGGCGCTGGCCGGAGTTTCCGGTGCGTGAGTTCACGCCGACGGTTCGGCCCGTGCATGCCGATGGCCGGCACGGGTGGATGAGTCGACTCGTCGACCAGTTGCCGCGGGTGCCGGAGCCGCCGCAGGCCGACTCGTATCTGGCGCTGCTCGACGGCATCCTCGCGAAGCGGGAGATCACCACAACCGACGCCGATCAGCTGGTGCAGGTTGCGACAGAGCTCGGGCTGACGCGGTTGGAGGTCAAGGATCTCCACTGTGACTACGTTTCCGGGCTTGCCGAGGGCTTGTGGGCAGCCGGTGCGGTGACGCCGGAGCGGCGCAGCGACCTCGACCAGGTCGCGGTGATGCTGGGCTACCTGGAGTCCGATGTCGACGAGGCTTTGCTAAGAGCAAGCTCCGGCCGGTACGTCGTTCCGTCCCGGCCCGGCTCGGGTGGGTTTCCGCCGGGGAGCACGCTGGTGTTCACCGGCGACATGATCGAACCGCGCGAGGTGTGGTGGGACCGTGCCGTCGCGGCCGGGTTCGCCCCGCAGGAATTTGTGCGGCCGGACACGACGTTCGTGGTGGCGGCCGACCCGGACAGCCTGTCGGTGAAGGCACGCGTGGCCCGGGAGTACCGGATACCGATTGTCTCGGTGGATGCGTTCCGGCGGCTACTGCCGCCGGACGAGCTCCAGCAGCACGCGAGTTAGGGTGCGAGCGTGGACATTGCTGAGCTGGGGACGCGGGTTTATCAGACTGCCCATTTGACCGGCGAGTTCCTGCTCCGGTCAGGACAGACAACAGGGGAGTACTTCGACAAGTACCGGTTCGAGGCCGACCCGGTGCTACTCGACGAGCTCGCCGCCGCGATGGTCGCACTAGTGCCTGCCGATACCGAAGTGCTCGCCGGGCTGGAGATGGGCGGCATCCCAGTGGTGACTGCGCTCAGTCGTCATACAGGGTTGCCGTGCGCGTTCGTCCGCAAGAAGGCGAAGGAGTACGGCACCCGCCGCCTGGCCGAAGGCGCGGACGTCGCGGGTCGGCGAGTGACGATCGTCGAGGACGTGGTGACGACGGGCGGTCAGATCGTCCTGTCCACCCAGGATCTCCGCGCAGCAGGCGCCGAGATCAACCACGCCGTCTGTGTCATCAACCGCAACCCCACCACCCCCGACCCGCTGACCGAAGCCGGGCTCACCCTGCACGCACTCCTTACGCCCGCCGACCTCAAGGCCTGATCCCGGAAAGTCTGAAGACTTTCTGAAGGCTGTCAGAAGGTCCCTCCGCAGGATGGCTCCCAGTGATCCATATGACTGGGGGAGATTGCCATGCACGAGATGGTGCGAAACCGATTCGCCGCGTTCAGCGACCCGCTGGAGGGCAGCGTTGCCTGGATGTACCAGGATTCGCTCGGGCTGGTGACGGTCGGGCTCGGAAATCTGATCGATTCACCAGCCGCGGCCTGGGACACCCGTTCGTTCGGTGCGCCGTTCGTCTCCAAGCACGACCTGGTGACGGAGGCCGGCCAGGGCGAGGTCGAGGCGGAGTGGAATGCCGTCAAGAACAACCCGGGGCTGAAGGGCAACTGGCAGGCGGCGGAGAACCTGACCAGCCTGCGCCTCACCGAGGCCGGGATCGCCAACCTGGCAGCCGGAAAGCTGGACACCTTCGAGGCACATCTGCGGCAGACCGCAGAGTTCGCGGCCCTCGATCAATGGCCCGCCGATGCCCAGCTGGCCCTGTTCAGCATGAGCTGGGCGCAAGGTCCGAACTTCGGCGGCTGGCCGCGCTTCCGCGCAGCCTGCGCGGCGCAGGACTGGGCGGCTGCCGTTCAGGACTGCGGTCTGTCGAACGCCTGGCTCAGCAAACGGAACGCCGTCAACCGCGGCCTGTTCCGCAACGCCCTCTGGGCGAAGGACAACGGCGCGGACCCGGCTGAGCTCCAGCTGCAGATCCCTGGAAACCGTCCGCGCCTAGCCCTGGGCGCAACCGACGCAGACAACGCCGGTCAGGGCTTCGACACCGACGACTCGGTCAGCAGCCTGCAGCGGTTCCTGACCTATCTCGGCTACGCCTGCAGCGAGTCGGGGGAGTTCGACGGCGAGACCGACACCGCGGTCCGCAGTTTTCAGAGCAACGAGAACCAGCTCGCCGCGGCACAAGGCGGCTTCGCGGCCGACGGCATCGTCGGCGCGCTGACCTGGGCCGCACTCGGCTACGTCGTACCGCGGGCCTGACCACCACCACCTACTGGGGGAACCATGACAGAAACCATCAACGTCCGCGGCTACGACAACAACCTCGGGCAGCAGATCACCGGCCAGGCGTGGGACGCGGCGCTCGGCGAAGTCGTCTTCGTCGTCCCTGAGGTCGCCTGGCAGGGGATGAACGAGCTGCATCGGCGCAGTCTCGGTGACAGCGGGCCGTTCCAGCTGCCCGCGGTCGAAGGAATGACACCGGTCGAGGCTTTGCAGACCTATGAGAAGGCCTCCGGCTCAATCCTGGCGCAGCTGTGGGTCGACGGCCCTTCGCGCGGCAACCAGGTCGTCACCTCGATCGAGGAGTACACCAGGAACGGTGGTGAGCTGGCCGGCCTCGAAGGCGTTCTGACGTCCGCCGCGCTGACCGCCGACCGCGACGGGGGCGGCGCGGATGCGTTGCAGCTGGCCGGTGGGATGCTCAAGCAGTTCGGAGTCAGCGAGCATCTAGGCGGTGGCCGGGAGCTGGCACCGATTCTCGAAGCCGGTGGCGAGCGACTCGCGGGGCTCGGCAAGGAAGCACTCGAGAAGGCGGCCGAATCGGTCGGTGGCCGCGAAGTCGGCAATCAGTTGCGCGCCGAGCTCGACAACGTCCTGGGGCGGTCCGGCGAGGGAAACCACGGTTCGGGCGGTGGCTTCAACCTCGGCCAGGTCATCGTCGGCGCGTTCGAAGTCGCGCTCGGTGGCGTGGTCGCCGCGGCTTTCCCCACGGCAGGTGGAGCGATCATCCACGACGGCGGAACCCAGATCGTGGAGGGTCTTGGCCAAGGCCGGCACGGCAGCGACACCCCGGCAGGGACCGAGCATGCACCCGGTGTTCGGGCCGTTGAAACTCACTACGAGAAAGAGACGGTCACCATCGAGAAGCCGGATGGGACCAAGGAAACCAAGATCAAGGAGAGCTACCACACGAGCAGCATCAGCACCGAGACCCGGCCCAAGGGTGGTGGCGGCGAGACCAAGTGCTGGGACGAGGCAGGCGGCGGATTCGACCCGGTCACCGGCGAGCCGATCCCGGTCAACCCGTGCGCGATCATCATGTGCCAGCCGCTCGACGGCGAGTTCGATCCGACCGAGATCTCCGGACCGCACCGCCGCGGTGACCGCGGCCTCGAAGGCTTCGGCCCGTATGTCGCGCTCGAGGAACTCATCTCGGCCGACCCCGGACCGGCCGGTGTGGTCGATGTGGACCAGCTCTTCGCCGACTGGACGCTGACGGCCGACGGGGCGTTCGAGCCACCGATCATGATCGCCAACGCGCCCTTCGATCCGGGCGCCGAGGTCGAGAACCAAATTATCCTGACCACGCCTGGCGCACTGCGCGGTGACCGCGCCGCAGCGCACGACATCGATCGCGCCATCTACACCGTCCGCGGCCGACGTGGGCGCGTTGCGATCGCCAAACCTGCCGGCATCACGGGCACCGAGCTCTTGCGGGCGGCGACGCTCGAGATCAACCATCCGACGATGACGCTGATCATCGGCGGCCGCGGAACGATCCGGATCCCGCTGGGGCCCTGAAGCGTCAGTCGGCTGCTTCGATTTCGAAGCGGAGCTGTTTGCCCGACCGGATGCGCTCGACTGCGGCCAGGCAGGCGGGCTCGCTCATGTGGACGCCGATCTCGGCGAGCTTGTGGAGCAGGACGCGGGCGGCGTCCTCGGCGGAGCGGGCGCTGGACTCGTTGATCGCCTCGATGGTGGTGGCGGTGAGTCGCTCGCGGATGTCCGGGTGTGCCTCGTGAATATCGTGGGTGATCCTGAACTCCGTCATGCGACCAGATTAGATCAGGTGAGGACCCGGTTGACGAACGAGTCGAGGCGGGTGCTGAGGCGCTCGATGCGGAGTTCGGGGGCAATGGTCTCGCCTTGGGGGACCTCGGGGTCGCGGAGGCTGCGGAGGTAGAGGGAACAGGCCAGGTCGGCGCAGATGTAGGTGCCGACGGTGTTGCCGTCGCGACCGGCAGTGCCGGCTCGGCGGGCGGCGAAGAGGGCGACGTTGGTGATCTGGTGGGCGGTGTTGCAGAGGTCGCAGAGACCGGTGCCGCGGCGCGGCTTGCCGGCTGCCGCTTGGGTGGTGAGGGCGATGCTGGTGACGCCGCCGGCCCGCCGTACGACGAGGTAGCCGCGGTTCGGGGCTTTCGGGTCCCGCCAGCCGAGGAAGTCGAGCGACTCCCAAGGGAGTTCGGTGAACCCTCGGGGCGGGGTCATTGCCTTCACCAGGCTCCTCGTCGAGTTGACGAACGAGCCTCTGATTTCGTCGATCGTGAGCGGTTCCACCGGGCCATCAGACCCGGCGAGGCGGCCGCGGCGCAACCGAAATACCGGGATGGTTGCCTAAGGCATCAGTGGTCCAGGTAGCCGGTCCGGCGGTTCTCGTCGTGGTTGCGCAGGTCGACGCCGAAGTCGACCCACGCCTTGAGCCGCATCAGGATCGCGACGTCGTCACTGAGGTGCGGGCCGGTCACGCCGCTCACCGTGAGATCGGTCCCACCGGTCTCGCTGGGGGCGAGGTCGAAGGTGAGGAGGCGGCCGGATTCCCAGCTGATCCGGTACCGGCGGTCCAGGGTCGCTTCCTCGATCCGGACGTCGGCGGTGTCGCCGCCGGGCGCGGTGAAATGGATCGTCGCGTCGGTCTCGGGGGCATCGGCCCAGTACCGCGAGCGGCCACCCGGCGTACTGAGAGCGCGGTAGACGTCACTCGGGCCGGACTTGAAGTGGAGTTTCCAGGTGGGCAAACCGGAACACCTTTCGCTTGTCGACGAGACCAGATTAGTGCCGTTGTGTGGCGGTGCGGTCACGATTGGCGTGGCCACGTTCGGCGCGCGATTCACTTGGGAACACTTGACTCCAAGTGCGAGCTAGGTGAGGGGTCCGCCGATGATCGACACGAGACTGAGGCGACTGCTGTCGCCACTGCTGGGTCGCCCGCGGGATCGACCGGAGAGCTTCCGGCCGCGCGGGACGAGCTCGCGGGTGAGCAGACTAGCCGAGCGGTACGACGTGGAGGTGGACGCCGCGTTGCAGCGGCTCTGGCCGAAGTCGCGGATCTACCACGATCGTGAGTTCACCCGGGATCGGGCCGACTTTTTGCTCGTGGTGCGCGGGCGCGGGGTGATGGTCGAGACCAAGGTGAAGAGCGATCCCGGGCTCTTCCGCGGTTCGACGCTGCCGCCGCTGCTCGATCGGCTCCAGCGGGACGGCCGGCGACTGATCGTCGTACTGAATCAGGGCGATCCGACGCCTGCTCGCGCGCTCGTCGCGGAGAAGCTCGGCGACAAGGGATGTGTCGTCGTCTGGTCGGGTCCGCACCACGACGCCGACCTGCACGGCGCCGTCGAAGCCCTCCTCCAGCAAATGGTCCGCCACCAGTAGCTGGGGAGGGTCGTCTCTGGCGATTCCCCGCCTACTGCGCAGCACTCGGCACGGCACCTCGCCGCACTGGAGGAAAGGCCACGATGGAAAAGCATCGAGGCCTCCCCTCCAGCGCACCGATGCACCGCACCGAGCACTTGCTCGCTACGGCGCGGAATCACCAGAGACGACCTAGTGAAGCGGCGCGGAGAGGGGCGTCTCCGCGCCGCTGGCTTCGGATCGCAAGGTGTGCCGAATGGCGGCGAACCGAAGGTCTAGCAGGAGGTCGCGGCGGTACTTCCGCCGTCGACGATCCACTGGGAGTTCTGCTGCTGGACCCGCATGTGATCGAGCCAGCGGGTGGGGGTGGTGGCCGGCAGGACCGACTTTCCGGACGCATCCACCGTCCGGGCGGCGGTGGTGTCGTAGCAGGCGGTCACGATGACGCCGTTGGAGGCGAGCGTGCGCTTGGCCCACACGACGGTGGTGATGCCGGTGTTGCGCAGCTTCTTGGTGCGGTAGTACTTCGCCTGGACGCTGATCGACTGGAAGAGCTTGGTCGTCATCAGCGGCTGCAGTTGCTCGGTCTTGGCGCCGCCGCTGCGCATCATCGTGTCGAGGGCGACGCGGTAGTCGTAGTACGCGTTGACGACGGGATCGGCGGAGCCGACCGCGGGCCCGCTGACCTGCTCGGTGAGACTTTGTTTGGACGCCTTCTGGGCGCCCGGGGACGAAGCGGCGACGTCGGACGACGCCTCTTTACCGCACCCGGCGACGATCATCACCGGGACAAGAACGACGGAAACTGCCAGACTCCGATTGCGCATGCCGAACCTCCACTCTGGCCGCGCGCCGCCGACGCAGAACGTCGTTCGGCACTGATCGTGTAACGCGACGGCACGGATCGTAGTCACTGTGACCTAGATCACACCCAACCCCTACCGGGGTACTGGTTCGGAGTTGGCCCTCTGGTCGGACGTGTTTCAGGCCGCCGATTTCTAGGCTCGATGCCATGACCCAGACGCTGGTGAACCGCATCCGGCCGCTGCCGGCTCGAACCAAAAGCTTCGGCCAAGGCTGGCTCCGGTACGGCGTCCTGCTCGTCCCGCGCGGCATTCTGACGATGGCCGACGCCATTGCCGGCGAGACCGGGGATGCGGCCAAGCGGTGGGGCCAACCGCCCGGCCGGAAGGCGCGGGGCCCGGCCGTGTTCGGGGCCGGCCTGGCGAGCTCGGTGCTCGGCCTGATGAGCTGGTTCCTCTTGATACTTCTGCTGGTGGCCGTCGTTCGCGGACCGTTCTACGGCTTCGTCGAGCCCGGTCCGTACGGCCCTGGCACCTGGGGCGGCCCGAGTCGAGCCGGCGCCTGGGCGGTGCACGCGGCTGTCGCGATCCCCATCGTCGTATTGATCCCATTCGTCCTGCGTGGCATCAGCCTCCTGCACTCCGCCCTCATCTGTCGCCTGTACGGCGTCAGTACGGCGAAGTGGGTGCTTCCGGCAACTATCGCGGTCTGCGCCAGCGGTCTGTTGTTCTTCTGGTCGTGGATCCAGCAGCTGTGAAAGAGTCCGTTTGTGAGCGCTGAGCAGCAGACCCGCGGCGCCTGGCCGGGCGGCCAGTGGCGCTGGGTCGCTCTCGGCGGCGTCGTGCTCCTGTTCGGGCTGTCGTCACTCGATCTCTTTCAGCACTACACAGTGGGCAGCGGCGGGTTGACGTCGATGCTCGGCTTCAACCTGGATCCCGGGCCGTGGGTGCTGGGGCTCGGGTTTGCCCGGGGGGTCAGCCTGGCGCTGGCCTGGTCGAAGCCCCGGGCCGGATTTCAGCTCGCTCTAGTGGTCACCGCGGTCACGGCAGCGTTAAGCGATGCGGTCAGCACGAGCGAACCCTGGCCGTGGGCAGCCACGGCTGTCTTCGGGTACGCCGCCCTCCTCGCCATCGCAGGCGCTCGCGGTATGGCGAGACGTGAGCTCGTCCGATGGTGGATAGCCGCTCAGGTGCTGAGCGTGGTCGTGTACGTGCCCGTTTGGGCGCTGGGGACTGCCAACTTCGCCTCCGGGATCGTCATGGCCGTGGTGTCGGCCGCCGGGGCTGTCCTGGGCGGTCTGCTGTGGTCGCGGTCCGAGGCGCGCAGCAGGCTGGCTGAGCAGGAGGTCATCAGCGAGACCGAACGCAGTGAGCGGGCCCGCCTCCAAGAGCGCGCCCGGATTGCCCGCGAACTGCATGACGTCGTCGCTCACCACCTGTCCGTGGTCGTCGTACGGGCTGACAGTGCGCCGCACCGGCTGCCCGCAGTGTCGGATGAGGTCCAGCAGGAGTTCGCTGAGATCGGTGAGGCTGCTAGAGCGTCGCTGACCGAGATGCGCCGGGTACTGCGTCTGCTCCGGGAAGATGCACCACAAGAGCTTGAGCCCCAGCCCGGTTTCGACCAGCTGCCTGAGCTGATCAGCAGCGCGCGTCAGGCCGGGGCAGTGGTCGAGCTGGATGTCGAGGCGCTGGAGGGGATAGACCCGGCAGTGCAGCTGACTGTCTACCGCGTTGTCCAAGAGGCGCTGAGTAACGCGGTCCGCCATGCGCCGCGATCTGCTGTGAAGGTCCTGGTACGACGGGCCTACGGTTGCCTGCGGGTGGACGTCGTGAACGGGCCAGGTGCGGCTGCGGCGCCCGCAACCGGAAGTGGTCACGGTCTCCGGGGTATGCGGGAGCGGGTGGAGCTGGTCGACGGCACGATCATGACCGGACCGACCGAGGACGGTGGCTATCAGGTGTATGTCGAGATCCCGGTGGGAGAGGAGGTGACCGGTGATGATTCGCGTGCTGGTCGTTGACGACCAGGAGATGGTGCGGGCGGGCTTCGAGGCGCTGCTGAACGCCCAGCCCGATATCGAGGTAGTCGGTCAAGCCGGCGACGGCGCCCAGGCCGTCACCGCGGCTGCCGCGCTCCAACCGGACGTGATCCTCATGGACGTGCGCATGCCGGTCATGGACGGTCTCGCCGCAGCCCGCGAGATCCTCTCCGGCCCGGACGCACCCCGCGTCATCATGCTGACCACCTTCGACCTCGACGACTACGTGTACGCCGCTCTGCGTGCCGGCGCGAGTGGGTTCCTGCTGAAGCACTCGACACCTGATGAGCTGGCCAGCGCGGTCCGGGTTGTCGCGGCGGGTGACGCGTTGCTGGCGCCGTCGGTGACCCGGCGGCTGGTCGAAGACTTCACCCGCGCCCAGCCTGTCACCACGACCACTCCGGAACGACTCACTCCGCGCGAGACCGACGTACTGCGGCTGGTGGCCCGCGGCCTGTCCAACCGCCAGATCGCCGCCGAGCTGGTGCTAGCCGAGCAGACGGTGAAGACGCACGTGAGCAACATGCTCACCAAGCTGGACCTCCGCGACCGAGCCCAGGCAGTCGTCTACGCGTATGAGTCAGGTGTGGTCGTCCCCGGTCCGCGACACTGAGCTCATGGACGCACTGGAGCAGGTGAGAGCGCTGTGCCTCGCGCTGCCGGAGACGACCGAGCGGCTGAGCCATGGTGAGCCGACGTGGTTCGTGCGGGACAAGAAGGTGTTCGTGATGTTCGCCAACCAGCACCATGACGACCGGGTCGGGCTGTGGTGTGCGGCGCCGCCTGGGGTGCAGGAAGCACTAGCTGCGGAGGACCCCGAGCACTTCTACCGCCCGCCGTACGTCGGTCATCGCGGCTGGCTGGGGGTCTACCTCGACGTGGACGACGTGGACTGGGAGCACCTGGCCGACCTGGTCGAGAACGCCTTCCGGCAGATCGCACCGAAGACTCTGGCCGCACAGCTGGATATCTAGGGCGAACCAGCTGTTTGCAGGAGATCTGCAGATAGGGTGGCGCGGGTGCTGAAGGGTGGAGTGGGTCCGCGGCTCGCGATCAGTTTGGCGTTCGGCAGTTCGGCCGCTGTCATGGTGCTGGAGTTGGTGTCGCTACGCCTGGTCGCGCCGTACATCGGTCTGACGCTGGAGACCAACACTGCGGTGATCGGCGTGGCACTAGCGGCGATCGCGACCGGTGCGGCGCTGGGCGGCATCATGGCCGATCGGGTGGCACCGACGGTGACGCTGGGGCCGCTGCTGCTTCTGAGCGGCGCACTGGTGATGCTGATCCTTCCGATCGTGCGCTGGTCGGGGGAGGCGGTCCGGGGCGGTGGCCAGGACCTGGTCTTCCTCGTACTGGCAGTGGCACTGTTCGCGCCGGCCGCGCTACTGGCCGCGGTGACACCGATGGTGACCAAGCTGCGGCTGGACTCTCTGGCTCAGACCGGGACGGTGGTCGGCCGATTGTCGGCGTACGCGACGGTTGGTGGAATCGTCGGCACCGTGCTGACTGGGTTCCTCTTCGTCGCGCATGCTCCGGTCAGCACGATCGTGCTGACCCTGGGCGGTCTGCTGGTGGCTGTCGGCGCTTTCCTGACCGTCGTACTGCGAGGTGCTCGTACGGCGTTCAAACCGGTCGCGCTCGCGCTGATCGGCGCAACCTTGACCGTGGTGGCGCCCCGGCCCTGTGAGGTCGAGACCGCCTACCACTGCGCACGCGTCGTCGCCGACCCGAACCGCGAGGGTGGCCGCACGCTGTACCTGGACCAGCTCCGGCACTCGTACGTCGACCTGAACGACCCGACCTACCTGGAGTTCGGCTACGCCAAGAACTTCGTCGCAGCCATCGACGCGAAGTGGCGGGGCGACCGGGCGCTCGACGTACTGCACGTCGGCGGTGGCGGGATGACAATGCCGCGGTACCTGACCGCGACCCGTCCGGGCAGCCGGCACGTGGTGTACGAGATCGACGCTGCTGTCGTGGAGCTGGACAAGACCGAGCTCGGCGTCCGGACCGGTCCTGAACTCGACATCCGCGTCCAGGACGGCCGGCTCGGCGTCCGCGCCGAGCCGGCGGACAGCCGCGACCTGGTGATCATGGATGCGTTCGGTGGTGTGTCGGTCCCGTGGCACCTGACCACCCGGGAGCTGATCGCCGACGTAAAGCGGGTCCTGCGACCGGACGGGATCTACCTGATCAATGTGATCGACCATGGTCCGGCCAGCTTTGCCCGGGCCGAGTTGAGGACCCTGCAGGCCGAGTTCGCCCAGGTGGCCGTGATTGCGGCCGGCGATGGGTCCGGCGGCAACTTCGTGCTGGTCGCGTCGGATCGGCCGCTCCCCGCGATCACGGTGGCGGCCGGAATGCAGGTCCAGGACGATCTCACGCAGTTCGTTGCCTCCGCACCCGTCCTGACCGACGACTTCGCGCCCGTGGATCAGCTGCTGACGCCGTATGCGCAGTGAGACACGGCGGCGGGGAGTTGTGATCTGAGCCGTTGGCTTGTTGCATGTGGTCATGCACCCACGCGCAGGCCAGCCCGCCCAGCCCGGCGATCTCGTCGACGTCGACGCCCTGCTCTCGGCGTACGACTCCATCACGCCGGATGTCGAGAATCCCGCTCAGAAGGTCGTCTTCGGGACGTCGGGCCATCGCGGCTCGAGTCTGGACGGCGCTTTCAACGAGGCACACATCCTGGCCATCACTCAGGCGATCTGCGAGTACCGGGCTGGTGAGGGCACCAACGGCCCGCTGCTGGTCGGCCGCGACAGCCACGGCCTGTCTGAGCCCGCCTGGCGGACGGTCCTCGAGGTGCTCGCCGGGAACGACGTCCAGACGCTGGTCGACAGCGAGGACCGGCTGACGCCGACGCCGGGCGTCTCGCACGCGATCCTGCGCCTCAACCGCGGCCAGGGTGCCGGTGCCGACGGCATCGTCATCACGCCGTCGCACAACCCGCCGCGTGACGGCGGCATCAAGTACAACCCGCCGCACGGCGGCCCGGCCGACTCCGACGCGACCGGCTGGATCGCCAACCGGGCGAACGAGCTGATCGCCGGCGGCAACCGCGAGGTCCGCCGCAAGCCCTTCGACCAGGCGCGGCAGCACGCGGGTTCCTACGACTTCCTCGGTCACTACGTCGACGATCTGCCGTCCGTGCTCAACCTGGACGCCATCCGCAACGCCGGCGTCCGGATCGGCGCCGACCCGCTCGGTGGCGCGAGTGTCGACTACTGGGCCGCGATCGCGGAGCGGCACCGCCTCGACCTGACCGTGGTGAACCCGCGGGTCGACCCGGCCTGGTCGTTCATGACCCTCGATCACGACGGCAAGATCCGGATGGACTGCTCCTCGCTGTACGCGATGGCATCCCTGGTCGCCCAGAAGGACCGGTACGACGTCGCCACCGGGAACGACGCGGATTCGGATCGGCACGGCATCGTCACCCCGGACGCCGGGCTGATGAACCCGAACCACTATCTCGCCGCCGCGATCTCGTACCTGTTCGCGAACCGGAAGTGGGGTCCGGAGGTCGCCGTCGGCAAGACGCTCGTGTCGTCGACGCTGATCGACCGCGTCGTCGGCGATCTCGGCCGACGGCTGTGGGAGGTCCCGGTCGGCTTCAAGTGGTTCGTGCCGGGCCTGATCGACGGCTCGGTCGGCTTCGGTGGCGAGGAGTCGGCGGGCGCGAGTTTCCTGCGCTTCGACGGCACCGTGTGGACGACGGACAAGGACGGGATCCTGCTCGCGCTGCTGGCCAGCGAGATCACCGCGGTCACCGGCGAGACGCCGTCCCAGGCGCACGCGAAACTCGTCGAGCGATTCGGAGCTTCGGCGTACAGCAGGGTGGACGCTCCGGCGACTCGCGAGCAGAAGGCCAAGCTGTCGGCGCTGTCGGCCGATGCGGTCACCGCGACCGAACTGGCCGGTGAGCCGATCGTCGACCGGCTGACCAGCGCGCCGGGTAATGGCGCAGCGATCGGCGGGCTCAAGGTGACGACCGAGTCCGCGTGGTTCGCGGCGCGGCCGTCCGGCACCGAGGACCTCTACAAGATCTACGGCGAGTCGTTCAAGGGCGCCGACCATCTCGCAGAGGTCTTCGTCGAGGCCCGCGACGTGGTGTCGAAGGCCCTCGAAAGCTAACGAAGAGAGCTAACGAACGAAAGCCTCGAGCAGCCGGTCCAGATCCGCGGCGGGTGAGTTGGTGAGCCCGCTGTGGATCGGACTCGGATGTACGACGGTGCTGCGCGGTGCCGCGAGCCAGCGGAAGCGCTCGCCGATCCGCGTCGTCGCCGCCGGCCCACCTACGGGGTCACCGGCGCAGATCGCCCGGATGTGCTCCAGCGATGCGCAGACCACGTCGACGTCGACGGCCGGATCCAGCGCGCGGAGCCGGCTCGGCTCGACATCCCAGGCAGCGCCGAGGAAGTCGAGACCACGGCAATAAAGCACTGCGCCGACGTTGACGAACTCACCACGATGAATGCGCGGCGCGGCCCGCAGAATCACGTAGTCGAACGGGACGAGATCGCTCATGCGGCACCGCCCGGCTGCCAGGTCGCGCGCTGCTCCAGCCGCGCGAGCAGATGCCCGAGATAGCGCTCTCGGTCGCCGTCGCCAAGCCACTCGTCGGGCACCAACGCGATCACCTCGGTGAGTAGCTCAGACGTGATCGCCGCAACCAGCTCCTCCGCAACAGCCGGTACGGCGGGGGCCGCGACCGAGAACACGTGGTCATCGGCGTCGTACGGGAGGCTGGCGAATTTCTCGGCCGACATCCAGGAGTGGTGGAAGTACAGGGCTGCACCGTGGTCGATCAGCCAGAGGTTCTTGTGCCAGACGAGCAGGTTAGTGTTCCGCCAGGAGCGGTCGACGTTCGCGACGAACGCGTCCAGCCAGAGAATCTTCGCCATCGCGTCGTCACCAGGGTTGCCGGCCGAGCCGTCGTACCCGAAGGAGCCCGGCAGGTAGTCGACCGCCAGATTCAGCCCGGCGCTGCGGACCAGCAGATGCTGGATCTCTTGATCCGGCTCCGACTTGCCGATCGCCGGATCGAGCTCGATCAGCTTCAGCTCCGGCACCCGCAGGCCGAGCCGCCGAAACAGCTCGCCGACGATGATCTCCGCTACCAGCGCCTTCGGCCCCTGACCGGCGCCCTGGAACTTGATCACGTACGTCCCGAGGTCGTTGCCCTCAACGACTCCGGGCAGCGATCCTCCTTCACGCAACGGCAGCACGTACCGGGTGGCAGTGACAATCGGCAGACTCACGCGGGCGAGCCTACTTCGTTTCCGGGCAGCCAAGCTGTCGACGAGCTGCAACGGGGCTGTGCGGCAGCAGTGAGCCTTTCGGGAGGGCGGCGATATCCTTGCTCTCACAGAGATTCAGGCCTAGTCGAAAGGTCGGCCAAGCGTTGGTTGCGTCCGATAATCTGCTGGGATGTCGACGAAGCAGTGGCACCAGCCGGGGAACGACAAGCTGAGCCCGGCAGAGGTTTCGCCGGCTCGCTACCGCCATGCCGTCATCACCGGTGTGGTCGCGGGGCTGCTTGCCGTTGCGTGTGTGGTCTACCCGTTCGTCATCGGCCGCGCGACCTTGGGGATGCTGCTGCCAGCCCTGTCCGGCACAGTTGTCGCGGGCGGTTTCGGTTTCTCGTTCTGGTGGACCGCCAAGAAGGGTCGGCGGGACACACTGCTGATCGAGCACGCCAGCTTCCCGGCCTTCGCGGATGTCCTTTCGGTGCAGGATCACAAGTGGAGTGAGACCTCGCCGGGGTACGCGATCGAGGTGCGGGTGAGCGGTCCGGACATCCAGCCGTTCCAGGCGACCTTCAAAAGCATGCAGTTGCGGCCGGTTCAGGTCGGTGAGCGGCTCGGCGCTCGGGTCGTACCGGCCGCTCACCTCTACCAGGTGCAGTTCTGACGCAGGCTCTATCAGTTGCGGAAGAAGGCTTCCAGCCCGTGCAGGTCGTCGGTGTTGAGATGGTCGACACCGGCGGCCGCGAGCTCGGCCCAGAGGGCTTCGCGGGCGGCGCCGCGGGTGTCCGGGGTGGCCCAGAAGCGGACGCGGTAGCCGGCCTGGTGTGCCGTCTGGACGATGTCGCGCAGCTTCGCCTGCTCGGCGGCCGGAATCGGGCCGATCCCGGTCCAGGTGAAGTTGTTGGTCCAGTTGTCGCTCACCAACGGCATCAGTGACGCCGGCATCCCCGAGCGCAGGTCGCTCAGCCGGCCGTCGTACCCGGCGTACCGGATCTTCTGGGCCTTGAGGACGTCGAGCGGGCGGTTGCCGCTGATGACCGAGGTGACGGCACCCTTGAGGGTGCGCCCGTTCGCGAAGATCGTGCTGATCCCGCGGTACTTGCGTAGCGCTGCGTCGATCGCCGCGTACGTCGACGGTCCGTCGCTCTTGATGTCGATCAGCAACTGGAAGTCGCGACCGTGTTTGTAGACCTGGCCGTGGTTCGCGCGGACCCGATCGGCCAGTGGCTTCAGGTACAGGCTCTCCAGTGTGCGGCCCGGTTTGGCGTCCTGCTCGTCATGCGCGACCCGCAGCTCGCCGTCGATCAGCCAGACGTCGGCCTCGACGCTGTTGAACCCATGGTCCAACGCGTCCTGCAACGGCCGCCGGTGTTCATAGTCGTTGTGAGCATGCGCCGATGGCAACGCCCGTACGGCGGGAGCGTCGTACTGGCGCGGCAGCCGCAACCCGTTGTCCCGTACGACGGAGCGCAGCCGATCGGGGTAGTCCGTGATGATCCCGTCGACGCCCTTGTCGATCAGCGACTGCATCGTCGCCGGATCGTCGATCGTCCACGGCACGACCTTCATCCCGGCCTTGTGCGCCGACTTCACCATGGCCGCGGTCACGTACGGCTTGTAGGCGGGGTCGGTGACCTTCCCGTTCTGCGGGAAGCCGTGCACCGGGGAGATCGCGGAGGCGCCGAACGACTTGGTCGCCTTGACCAGGTCACCGCCGAAGTCGTCGATGTCGATGCCACCGAGCCACGGGGACTTGCCGGGCTGGCCGGTCTGCAGGAAGTCGTAGTTGGTCAGCGCGACCAGCGGCAGCGCGGGAGCGACCTGACGCATCCGCATCAGTGCGCCCCAGTCGAAGCTCTGGATCGTCACCTGACGGCTGATGCGTGCCTTGCGAATTTCGGAAGCGACGACCTGGACGAACTGCTCGCGCGGCGCGGTCTCGCTCGGTGCACCGGCCTCGACCTTGGTCTCGATGTTCAGCTTGACGTCGTCGGCGTGGAAACGCTGCACGAGCGCGAAGACCTCACGCAGCTCCGGCATCTGCGCGCCAGGGTCAGGCTGCTGGGCCGGGTGCTCGGCCTGCGTCAGCGAACCGCAGTCGAGCTGCTTGACCTGCTTCAGATTGAGCGTGTTGATGTACTTCCCGACGTACGGGTACTCCGGGTCGTTCGGCGTGTACGGCGCGGTGTCGCGGCACTTGTTCCCGCCGATCTTGCGATCGTGGGTGATCACGGCGTGCCCGTCCTGGGTGATCTGTACGTCGAGCTCCAGGGTGCTGACGCCGGTCTCGAGCCCGCGGGTGAACGACGCGAGCGTGCTCTCGACGGTCAGGCCGAGGCCGCCGCGGTGACCCTGGATGTCGAAACTGCCGCGATGGGCGCTGGCCGGTGTGGTCGGCAGCAGCAAGCCGCCGACCAGGGCAAGCGGCAGCAGCACACGGGGAAGGCGGTGCATGAAGGGGTTCCTTCCGGGGGGAGAGACGGTCGTGCTGAGCGTCTCTGGGGAAGGTAACCGACAAGAGGCCGACAGGTAACCGTTAAGCATTCACGAAATCGACGTGATCTCCCGGAACGACTGAGCCTCGGCGGTGATGCTGCCTTCCTTGAAGGCGGGATCGAGTGATCCCTTGGTCTGCCGGAAGACCCTGATCCGGATCGTGCACTTCGTGTTGCTCTGGTCGGGAGAAGGGGCAGTGGCCAGGGTGATCAAGTCGGCGGGGATCTTGCCGCCGGTCGCGCCGGGCGGGAACTGGAGGCTGCTCTCTTGGATGCAGGAGCCGCTCCAGCTGACAGTCGTCGGCAGAGCGGTCGGCGCCACGGAGTAGAACTGCACCGTGATCGGCGACGTCCGGGAGGCCGTCGTCCCGGTGGCCGGTGCCGTCAGCTGCAGGCGCTCGGGCAGGACGACGGTCGAGCTCGGCGCCGACGTCTCGGGATTGCGCTTCAGGGCGAACGTGATCTCGTCGCCGCCCTTGAAGGTGCCGTTGAGCGGGGTGGAGTAGTTGGTGACGCCGAGGCTCTTGTTCCGCATCAACTCCTGGGTGGAGCCGGCTCCGGAGGCGCTGATCGATTCGTTCTTACCGAGCTTGACGTAGGTCAGCGTGCCGACGCGCAAAAGGGCCTCCGCCTCTGCGCCCGGGAGGTAGTCCGTGACGGTGACCCGGAGATCGGCCTTGATACCGCTCGTGTGGATGTCCTGGGAGTCGGCGGTCGAGCAGCCGGACAGGATCACACCGGCGACGACGAGCCCTGCGATAAGCCTCACGCGACGGAAGTTAGCACCGGAGAGGTTTAGGGGTGCCGGACCGGGAAGCGCCTCACGGCGCGAGGCCGCTCGTAGCGGCTTTATTTGGGACCCGGGGCTTGCACCGGTCCGACACCTCCATCAGTGTAACCGGTGCCCAAATCCCTTGTCCTGTTGAGATCTCGGCGCGCGAGACCCATAACACTTCAAGGGGTGCTGCGCAACTACCAGAGTTGACCGGCGCGCTCGGCGCGGGCCGCGGTCTGCAGCTGATCGGCCATCTCGACCAGCTTCGACGCGGACAGCACCTCGTCGTGACCGTCGTCGGCCAGATGGGCCCGGCCGGTCGCGATGATCCGCGCGAACGCGGCCGCACGATCCAGCGTGGTGGCGAAGTCCCCGGTCGCGACACCTCGCAGTACGGCATCGACCATCTCGCGCACCTCGGTCGGGCCGGGCGGTTCGGCGACTCCGGCCACCACGGCATGCACTTCGGCATACTTGCGGCCGGTGCTGAACTCGCGCGACACCTGGTCGGCGTTCGAGTGCACCCAGGAGCGCAGCAGGTACAGCCGCCACAGGGCGCCCGGCAGTGAATCCGACGGTGCGTCGGACCACAACTCGGCCAGCTCGTCGAGACCGTAGTCGTCGGCCAGCTTCACGACTCGCGCGTGCACCTCGGCGTCCTCGGACGACCGCACCCCGCGCACCAGCAGCTCGGCGGTCCGGTGCGCGACTTCGGTCACGACGGCCGGGTCGGAAGCACCCGGCAACGACTCGAACAGCTTGTTGCCCGGCAGGATCGGGCGGCGCGGATTGGGTGAGCTCACGGCCTCTATCGTGCCTGACGCAGGAAGCCCCCGCATCTCAAGCAGGCTCCTCCGACAAGTCGCTGCTGAACCAGCGCTGCGGCCGGACGGTGTAGAGGACCGGCGCGGACTCCGGATGCGCGAACTCACCCTGCACGAAACCGTCCGCATACTCGGCCGGCATGTAGCGCTCGGCGATCTTCTTCATCGCATCCGGAGTCGCCGGTCCGGAGCTCACCACCGAACCTTCGATGGTGACGTACTTGTACGGCATGTCTTCGGTCTGCACGGTGACGGTCACCGCTCCGGCCGCGGCGATCAGCTCGGCCTTGCGAGTCTTCCGGCCTTGGGTGTTGGTGAAGAAGGTCAGGTCGCCACCGGGCTCGTAGTGGTAGAAGACCGGCGACGAGAGCGGCGGCCGCCCGTCGGCTCCGGCGACAGACAGGATCGCGACGTGGGACGCGGCCAGAAAGGCCGCACGGCCGGCAGGACTCATCGGACCAGGCATTCGAATACTCCTCACGGGCTGTATGGATCACTGTAGGCTCGGCATTATGGCGGCTGGGCGAGGCCAATTGGCCAAGAACTTGATCAAGTACGGCGTGCGCTACGGACCGCTTGTCGTCGAAGCGGTCAAGCACGGCCGCGAACCGGCCCAGCAGGCGGTTCAGGCGGCGTACGCGCGGCGAACTGGGCGGAAGAAGGCTCTCGAGCACGCGCTGACGGTTCGTGACGGATCCCTGCTCAAGGTGATCAAGGACGGTCAGGCGGTCTTCTTCGTCTTCTCCGGCGACGCGATCGTGACGACCTATCCGCCGGTCCCGCAGGCGACGTACCCGGAGCTGTTGCGGCATGCCGACCTGGACAAGCGTGAGTCCGCCGCCGAGCTCGCAGCGGCCCGTGCCGCCCGCCGGCCGCGGATCGGTGCACGCCTGCCCAAGGTGATCCGACGCAAGTAGCGTTGACGCGGGCGTAACATTCGCGACCCGGCGAGGCAACAGGCCGCCCGCAGAGTAGAAGGACGAAGCTCCACGAGGGAGGGCGTCCGCATGCTCTGGAAAATCAGGACCGAACTCGCCGACCGGCCCGGTGCACTGGCCGAACTCGCTGCACGGTGTGGTGCGGACGACATCAATATCCTGAGCCTGGAAGTCTTCACTGCCGAAAGCGGCGCTGTCGACGAGCTGGTTGTCTCCACCGGGGTGGGCTGGTCCGCGGAGGACCTGACCGCTCTGGTCACCGAAGCCGGCTGCGTCCGGACCACGGTCAAGCCGTGCCAGGCCGACGTACTGAGTGATGCCCCGACGCGGTACCTGCGGGCTGTGCTGCGGCTGGTTGAGGACCCGATGTCGGTCGACGACGAGCTCGGCACGCTCCAGGGCTTCGGCGAGTACACGCCGGCCGAGTGGGCCCGGGCCGATGTGCTGGTCGAGATCGCTGCCCGACTGGCTGAGCGGTTGCAGGAGCCGGTACTCGACGGCCCGCGCCCCGGCAGCGGCGTACCGGAGTTGCGGCGTGCATCTGTCGAGGACGCCGAGGCTGTCGTCGCCATGCACGAGCGCTGCTCACACGAGAGCCGCACCCGGCGCTATCACGTGCCGATGCCGAAGCTGACCACCCGCACTGCCCGGCACCTGTCCGCGCCCGCTGGTGGCGTGTCGGTCGTCGCTGCGGTCGACGGCGCCGTGATCGGGATGGCCACGGCCGCCCCCTGGGAAGAGCTCGGCGGTACGGCGATGGAGGTCGCCGTACTGGTTGAGGACGGCTGGCAGGGGCGTGGGCTGGGTGGCCAGTTGCTGCGCCAGGTGATCGGCGCAGCACGTGATCTGGGCGCCGACCGGGCCGTCTGTGTGGTCCAGCCGGAGAACGCGGCGATGCTACGCACGATCGAGGGTCTGCGGATGCGGACCCGGGTCGTCCACGACGGCGACAACCTGATGGTCACTGTCGCGCTGTCTCACGAGAGCCTGTCGCATGCAGTGGATCGGGCGTCGGTGCAATATGGTCGGTCCCGTGCCATCCCTGCCCGGTCGGAATCCGCATGGCCTTCTGGTCAACCTGCCCGCGAGTACACGCTCGCCGCTCTTTCAGCTCTTCAGCCGGTTGCTGGTAGCGCTGGGACTGTTGACCCTGATGGTGCTGATCGTGGTGGTCGACCGTGACGGCTACAAGGACACGTACGACGGCTCTGTCGACCTGATCGACAGCATCTACTACGCCACCGTCACCCTCACCACCACCGGGTACGGCGACATCACTCCGGTGACGCCGTCGGCCCGGCTGGTGAACGCCTTCATCGTCACGCCACTGCGGATCTCGTTCCTGGTGGTACTGGTCGGCACGACCCTGGAAGTCCTGGCCAATGAAGGTCGCCGCATCATGCGCGACACCCGATGGAGGAAGCGCATGAAGGACCACGTCGTTGTCGTCGGCTACGGCACGAAGGGCCGGGCGGCCGTGCAGACCCTGCTCAGCAACGGGGTCAAGCGCGACACCATCGTGGTGATCGACCCGCGCGCGCAGGCGGTCGGTGACGCAGGCAACGATCAGATGGCCGCGTTCCACGGTGACGCGACGAACCGCACGGTGCTGCGCCGGGCCGAGGTGATGACGGCCCGCGAGGTGATCGTGACCACGGATCGCGACGACTCCGCCGTGCTGGTCACCTTGGCGGTGCGGCAGCTCAACCCGACCGCACACATCGTGGTCGCGGTCCGCGAAGAGGACAACGTGCCGTTGCTGCGCCAGAGCGGCGCCGACGCGGTCGTCACCTCGTCGGAGGCCGTTGGCCGGCTGCTCGGCCTGTCTGCCGTCAGCCCGAACCTGGGCGAGGTGATGGAGGACCTCCTCACCTACGGCGAAGGCCTCGAGGTCGCCGAGCGCCCGGTTCTCGGCCGCGAGGTGGGCAAGCCCCCGTCGGCCCTGCCCGACCGGGTCGTCTCAGTCGTCCGCGACGGCAAGGTCCACCGCTACTACGACGCCAACGTGTCGGTCCTGGCCGCTGGCGACAAACTCATCGTCGTCCGCCCGGCCAAGGAAACCCCCTGGGCCGAGCGCCCCGGCGCCGACGACAACGACGACTAAACCGCAAACGGTACGGCGTTCTGTCCGTTGGACTGTGATCCAGCGGGGTGCTGCCAGCGGCCGTCGCGGGCGAGTAGCGGCAGGACGGATTCGCCGAACCAGTAGGCCTCTTCGAGGTGCGGGTAGCCCGACAGGATGAATTCGTCGATGCCCAGGTCGGCGTACTCCTTGATGCGGTCGGCGACTTCGCGGTGGCTGCCGACGAGCGCCGTACCGGCACCGCCGCGGGCCAGACCGACGCCGGCCCAGAGGTTCGGGTAGATCTCGAGGTCTTCGGGGCGGCCTTCGTGCAGGGCGAGCATGCGCTTCTGACCCTCGGATTCGCTGCGTCGCAAGCCTTCCTGGACCCGGGCGATCGTCTCGGGCGGGAGCGCGTCGAGCAGTCGACGAGCTTCGCGCCAGGCATCTTCGGAAGTGTCACGGGTGATGACGTGCATGCGAATGCCGAAGCGGACAGTACGGCCGGCGTCCGCGGCCAGTTTGCGAATCCAGGCGATCTTCTCGGCGACAGCGGCCGGCGGTTCACCCCAGGTCAGATAGACGTCGCTGTGGGCTGCTGCGACCGGTCCCGCCGCGGCGCTTGACCCGCCGAAGTAGATGGGCGGCGTCGGGTCAGGCACGGACACCAGCCGTGCCTGCTCGACCCGCAAATGCTTACCTGCATAGTCAAACGGGTCGCCGTGCTCCCACAGCTTGCGCACGATCGCCAGGAACTCGTCGGTCCGCGCGTAACGCTCATCCTTGCTGAGGAAGTCGCCGAACGCCTTCTGCTCAGTCGGTTCACCACCGGTCACCACGTTGAGCAGCAACCGGCCACCGGACTGGTTCTGGAACGTGGTCGCCATCTGCGCGGCAAGGGTGGGGGAGAGGAGCCCGGGCCGGAAGGCGACCAGGAACTTCAACCGATCGGTCGAGTCGAGTAAAGATGCCGTCGACAACCAAGCGTCGTCACACCACAGGCCGGTCGGCGTGAGCGCGCCGACGAAACCGAGCTCCTCGGCCGCGGTGACGATCTGCCGCAGATAGCGCGTCGTCACCGGGCGGTCCCGGTGGACGACGTCCGCGCCGTGCCCGCCGCCGACGATGTTGCGCGAGTCGCCCGACGTGGGCAGGAACCAGTGGAAGGTCAGGGTCATCGAACAGCTCCAGTGTTTATGAGCGAGTGGCTAGTGTGCGGTCTGTGGAGTCGAGAGAACGCCCGAGCGTCTCGGGGAGCGCTCTCGCGGAAAGCAGGCTGACGATCGCGATCAGCACGTTGTACGTCGCCAGCCACCACAGGTCCCCGCCGCCGAGGCTCACCAGCCAGGCGGCGATCAACGGCGTCAGCCCCGACGCGACGATGCCGGAGATCTGATAGAGCGCTCCCAGCGTGGTATAGCGCACCCGCGTGCTGAACAGCTCGGCCCAGAACGCGGCGAGCGGGCCGTAGATCACCCCATCCAGTACGCCGATGCCAACCGCGAGCGCGATGAACACCGTGACCGACGTGCCGTGCTGCACCAGGGCCGCCGCGGGGAACGCGAACAGCAACGCGGCCCAGGTCCCAGCCCGATACACGGGTTTGCGCCCAACGCGGTCAGAGAGCGCTCCCGCGATCGGTATCAGCGCGACGCCGATCAAGGCGCCGACCACGATTCCGTTCAGCGCATAACTACGGGGCAGCTTGAGGTCATTGGCGACGTACGAGAGCAGGTAGACCGAGAAAAGATTGAAGGTGAAGCCCTCGATGTAGCGCGTGCCCATCCCGAGCAGCAGCGACCGCGGGTGCTCCTTCAGCAGATCGACCAACGGGACGCTGGAGACCTCCTTGCGCTCACGCACCTTCGCAAACGCCGGCGTCTCCATCACCGACAGCCGGATATAGGCGCCGATGGCAAGCAATCCGGCACTGACCAGGAAGCAGATCCGCCAACCCCAAGCCAGGAAGGCATCCTCGGGCAACAGACTGGCCAACGAGAACGCCGCCGACGCCAGGAACAACCCGCCCGGTACGCCGATATGCGCGAAGCTGCCGAAGAATCCGCGCCGGCCGGGTGGCGCGTACTCGACCGCGAGCAGCACCGCACCGCCGTACTCGCCGCCGACACCGATCCCTTGCAGGATGCGCAGCACGACCAGCAGAATCGGCGCCCAGACTCCGATGCTGTCGTAGGTCGGCAGCAGGCCGATCAGCGTCGTACCGACGCCCATGATCACCAGCGTCAGCAGCAGCATCTGCTTGCGGCCGATCCGGTCGCCGAAGTGCCCGAACACCAGCCCGCCGATCGGCCGGGCCAGGAAGCCGACCGCGAAGGTCGCGAACGACGCAAAGGTTGCGGCCGACCCGCTCAGTCCGGTGAAGAAGAGCTTGTTGAAGACCAGCCCGGCGGCGGTGCCGTAAAGGAAGAAGTCGTACCACTCGATGGTCGCGCCGACGCAGGCCGCGATCGCGACCTTGCGCGGCGAGGGCGGTGGTTTGTCGGTCATCGGAACTCCCGGGCGGCGGGTCTTGGGCTACTAAGTCGATGAGATTAATCGGGTTTCGCGCCGAGCGGAGTCGATCCCAGCATGTGAACCGGTGCCGGGGGCAACAACCTCTGAGTTTTACGCGATTTTGATGCGCGGCCGGCGGGCGCTGCGGGCCGGCGTACTGGAGAATCTGAGTAGCCGGCGCGTTGGACAAGCGCACTGGTTCGGAACTGCCGGGGCAATTCGGCACTGACCGGATCTGCATCCGCACCTCGGTCATGACAAGGTGAGACACGGAGTCTGACAGAGTGGTCTGGACCACTAATGAACGAGACTGTGGAGGTGGCCCGGGGTGGAGTCTGACGTTGTCGTCGTGGGCAGTGCGAACGTGGACCTGGTGCTCCCCGTCCAGCGCATCCCGCGACCCGGCGAGACCGTGCTCGCGGGCGTGATGACCCGCGGTCCCGGCGGTAAGGGCGCCAACCAGGCGGCGGCGAGCGCCCGAGCCGGTGCGCGCACGACCATGGTCGTCTCCCTCGGCGCAGACGAGGGTGGAGCCCTGCTCCGCGACACCTTGGCCGGCGCCGGCGTCGACCTCTCGCTCGTGAGCACCTCCGACGCCCCGACCGGTACGGCGATCATCACCGTCGACGCGAGTGGTGAGAATTCCATCGTGGTTGCCCCCGGTGCGAACGGCGAGCTGACGCTGTCACCCGAGGCTGCTCATGTCATCGGCGGCGCCACGATCGTGCTCGCCCAGCTGGAGATCCCGATGGCGACCGTCCAGGAAGCCGCCGCGACCAGCTCGTACTTCATCCTCAACGCAGCCCCGGCGGCCGAACTGCCGGCCGCCCTGCTTGCCGACGTCGACCTGCTCGTGGTGAACGAGAGCGAGGCCGAGGCGATCGCTGGACCGGATCGGAACGCGCTGCTGAAGCTGGTCCCGGCCGCAGTCGTCACGCTCGGCGGCGCCGGCGCGGTGATCCTGACCCGCGGCAACGACGAGATCACGGTCCCCGGCGTACGGGTTGAGGTGGTCGACACGACCGCCGCGGGGGACACCTTCTGCGGGGTGCTCGCGGCGACCTTGGCGGCCGGATCAGCGATCGAGCCGATTACGCCCGGCGACCTGACGAACGCGGTCCGACGCGCTAACGTAGCTGCTTCATTGAGTGTTCAGACCGCGGGAGCCATTGCCTCGGTGCCTCACGGGGATGCGATCGACGCGCGTTATGCGGAGGTGTATCTGTGAGTCCGCTCGAACCGCGGCCCATCGATCTGCCCTCACGGGTAGAGCTGGGGCTCCGGGCCGACATGTCCTTTCTTGACGACGCAACGATTCTCGGAGCGCCGGAGGACCCGGCGGATCTGCCGCGCTGGCGGGCCAAGCTGGCCGAGTGGCTGATCGGTTCCTACGACCGAACGCCGTACAACGGCTCCCAGTACGACGACCCTGCCCGCGAGTGGACCCAGACGGCGTACTCGGTGGCGCTCGTCTGGCTCTGGGACGACCTGCTGTACGACGTCTCGACCGGGCAGTTCACCCCGGAGAAATTCGTCCGGCACGGAGTGGAGCAGTTCGGCGGTCATGACGCGATCGTGCTGTGGCACGCGTACCCGGTGATCGGGATCGACTCCCGCAACCAGTTCGACTTCTATCGCGATGTTCCGGGCCTCCGGCAACTGATCGATGACCTGCATCGCCTTGGTATCAAGGTGTTCTTCGACTACAACCCCTGGGACGTCGGCACCCGGCGGCCCGCGCGGTCGGACGCCGAGGAGTTCGCGGCACTCGTCACGGACTATGCAGTAGACGGCGTTTTCCTGGACACGTTGAAGGAAGGCGACCCGGCCTTCAATCGTCGGCTGCGGGCAGCCAACCCGGCGATCGCGATTGAGAGCGAGCTGCGGTTGCCGATGGCAAGGGTTGGCGACCATGCCTTGTCCTGGGCGCAGTGGTTCGCCGACACACATGTGCCGGGGGTGCTGCGGGCACACCTGTTTGAGCGCCGGCACATGATGCACCACATCCGTCGCTGGAACCGCGATCACAGCGCCGAGCTGCAGTCCGCCTGGATCAACGGCGTCGGCATCATGGTCTGGGAGTCGGTGTTCTCCAGTTGGGTCGGCTGGAACGCCCGCGACCGCGCGACCCTGCGCCGGATGGTGACCGTGCAGCGCGCCTTCGCGCCGGTGCTGATCGACGGCGACTGGATCCAGCTGACGCCGGAGATTCCGGACAAGGCGCGGGTGCACGGGATCTACGGTTCGCGATTCGACCTGCAGGACATCACGTTCTGGACGCTGATCAACCGCGGCGACGACGACTTCGAGGGCATCGTGCTGCGATCGGAGGATCAGGTCGGCGACTGGTACGACGTGACCTCCGGTGTGCCGATCACTGCCGACGACGACGGCGTGCACCTCGTCGTGCCGGGTCGTGGTGTGACCGGCATCGTCCGGGTCGGCGCGACTGCGGGAGCGGGTTGCCGGACGACCGCGCGCAGGCTCGGCACGATGCCCCGGCCGCATGTCGACGACTCCGCGTTCCCGATGCGCCCGGCGGAACGGTTGCCGGTTCCCCCGGTTGCCGGTACGGCGTCGATCGGGCCGGTGGTCGCCGTACCGGGTGGGGCTCAGTTGCTGACCGTGAAGCACCGGCGGCGCGAGACCGGTCTGTACGACCAGGCGCCGTACGTCGATGAGTGGAGCCCGCGCCAGCATGAGGTGCGCACGGTGACGCGCGATGTCGAGCTGCCGGGTATCGCGGTTGCGATTTCTGAGGTGACGAACGCGGAGTTCGCCGAGTTCGTTGCCGCGACCAACTATCGGCCGCTGATCCCGAACCGTTTCCTCGCGCACTGGGTCGACGGCGCGCCGGTGGCCGGGACGGCCGATCAGCCGGTGACGTACGTCGATCTGCCAGACGCACGGGCCTATGCAGCCTGGCGCGGCGGGCGGCTGCCGACCGAGGACGAATGGCAGGTCGCGGCCGATCTGGACGGCTTCACCCGAGCCGAACCATTGGTCTGGAACCTGACCGAGAGCGAACACCGCGACGGCCGCAGCCGCTTCTGCATCCTGAAGGGCGGCTCGCACTATGTCGCGCAGGGCTCCGATTGGTACGCCGACGGTGGCCCACGCGAACCGGAAGTGAGCTTCAAGCTGGTCCTCACCGGTGGTGGACTCGACCGGTCGGAGACCATCGGTTTCAGGTGTGCCGGCTAAGGGCGACGGTCGAGGCATGACCGCAACCGGGCATGCCTCGACCGCCTTGAGCGTTAGCCGACGAACGCGATCGCGTTGCCGTCCAGGTCGCGCACGATGAAGTCGGTGCCGCCCCAGGCCTGTTTGGTCAGCTTCTGCACGATCTCAGCATCAGCAGCCAGATACTCGGCGTAGAGCTCGCGGACATTCGGCATATCGACGAACGCCATGATGAGCCCTTCGCGTTCCGCGACACCGGCCGCGAACACCGGCTCATGGACCAACTTCAGGTGCAAGGTCGCACCGTCGCGTGACACCGATCCGTAGAACGGCAGGCTGCCGTGCAGGAAGTCGATCTGGAAGCCGAGCCGGTCCCGATAGAACGTGGCCGCGGCAGAGACGTCCGCGACGTACAGGACCGGGTTGGCGTTTGCCACTGCCGTGGCCGCAGCCAACGGCTGCTCGCTGGCGGGCGGAGCCGCTTCTGTGCTCGCCTTGAGTTCGGCCCAGTCGGCAAAGCCCGCTTCGAGGGCGATGATCTCCTGGGCTTCGGTCAGCGGAAACTTCAACGCGAGGGCCTCACGGTCGGACAACGCGGAATAGCGCGCGAGCTGCCGGATCCGGCCGCCGATCGAGAAGTTCCCGTCGCGGTGCCAGCGAACGAGTAGTTTGGCCTGCTTCTTGTAGGTTTCGAGCTTGGGCATGGCGCTCCCTCTTCGGTCGTGAAGTAGGTGGGCCTTGCCCTTTCGGCGTGACTGCCGCTGCGCCCTACAACCGGGTCTGAACCCGCGCCTGCAGTGGTGATTTTATCACGGGCGCCCGGAGGGGGCACGGGGTTGGCGGAGGGGGATCGAGCTAAGGTCATAGGCATGTTGCCGCGCAGTGTTGATGCTGTGGTGATCGGTTCGGGGCCGAATGGGCTGGTGAGCGCGATCTCGCTCGCTGACGCCGGTTGGGACGTGCTGGTGCTGGAGGCCGCGGACACCTTCGGTGGTGCCGTTCGGTCGACTACCAGTGACGGCTGGGTCAGTGACCGGTTCAGTTCGAACTACCCGCTGGGTGTTGCGTCGCCGGTGATCCGGGCGCTGGAGCTCGAGCGGTTCGGGTTGAAGTGGGGGCACGCGCCGCTGCCGCTGGCGCACCTGCTTGACGCGGACGAGGGAACGGCGGTGGCGATTCACCCTGATCCCGAGGACACCGCGAAGTCGGTCGGCGCGGATCACCCGGGTGACGGCGAGGCGTGGCTGCGGCTCTACCAGCAGTACGTCGCGCTGCGGGAGCCGCTGTTGAAGTCGCTGCTCACCGCGTGGCCGCCGGTGGCGCCTGCGGTGAAGCTGGTTCGCAAGCTCGGGTCGGCGGGGGAGTTGCTGCGGTTCGCGCGGTTCATGGCGATGCCGATGCACCGGATGGGCAAGGAGCTGTTTGCCGGGCCGCGTGGGTCCGCGCTGCTGGCGGGGAACGCGCTGCATGCTGACTCGCCCTTGTCGGGCAGTGTCAGCGGCACGATGGGCTGGCTGCTGACGATGCTCGCGCAGGACGTCGGGTATCCGGTCGCTGTCGGCGGATCGAGCTCATTCTCCGGCGCGCTGGTCGCCCGGGCTGAGCGGGCGGGCGTGCTGTTTGCTGCGTCGATGCCGGTGACGTCGGTCGAGGTCACCGGCGGGCGAGCGACCGCCGTACTGACTGCTTCGGGTGAGCGCGTCGCTGTTTCGCGCGCCGTGATCGCGGACACCTCGGCCCCCGCCCTGTACGACGGCTTGTTGTCGGGGGCAACGATTCCGGCTGGGTTGCGGCGGGATCTGGACGAGCGGTTCGAGTGGGATTACCCGACCGTGAAACTGAACTTCCGGCTCAGCGGGCCGATCCCGTGGAAGGCCGCCGAGGCGCGGTCGGCCGGGGTCGTCCACCTTGGTGGTACGGCCGACGAGCTGGTGCATGTCTCTGCGGATCTGGATACCGGGCGGGTGCCGACGCAGCCGTTCCTGCTGATCGGGCAGACGACGAAGTCGGATCCGTCGCGTTCACCGGCCGGGACCGAGGCAGTCTGGGCGTATGCGCACCTGCCGCGCGGCATCGCCGACGACGAGGCCGCCGAGAAGCTGTCCGGGCGGATGGAGCGTGCGATCGAGCGGTACGCGCCGGGGTTTGGCGCGCTGGTCATCGACCGCGATCTGCAGCGCCCGAGTGTCCTGGAGGCGGGGAACGCGGCGCTAGGCCTCGGCGCGCTCGGCGGCGGCACGATGCAGTTGCAGCAGCAGCTGATCTTCCGGCCCACGATCGGGCTCGGCAGCCCACGCACCTTCGTCGACGGTCTGTACCTGGGCAGCTCGGCGATCCACCCCGGCGGCGGCGTCCACGGCGCCTGCGGTCACCTCGCAGCCCGTACGGCGCTGCGCGACGCCTCCCTGCTCGGCCCGGTCACCCGCAAGTTCCCGACCGCCGCACTCCGCCACCTGCAGAAGTGAAACTCGACGAGCCCACCTGCCGCGCGCGCTTCGCCGCGGCCAGGGTGGCTCGGCTGGCGACCGTCGGTGCCGATGGTCAGCCGCACCTGGTCCCGGTGACGTTCGCAGTCGCTGGGGATGAGGTGTTCATCGCCATCGACCACAAGCCCAAGACGACCACCAACCTCCGTCGGCTCCGCAACATCGCTGCCAACCCGTTGGTGACATTGCTGGTCGACGAGTACGACGACGACTGGTCCCAACTGTGGTGGGTCCGCGCGGACGGCATCGCGCAGGTCCTACCGACTGCCCCGACTGACTCGCTGGTGGCCAAATATCCGCAGTACGTCGTCGATCCGCCGCAGGGACCGACGATCGTGGTGATGGTAGAACGCTGGACCGGCTGGGCTTTCGCGTGAATTCGCGCCTAGAGTCTCGTCTGCGGCGGACCTGCAGCACTGACCAACCTCCCTTGTCGACCACTGGGCGGCACGCGCTGAGCGTGAACCGCGCCTGCCGGGCGGAGTTGGTCAGTGGTGGCGGTCCGCCTAGTCGGGTAAACCGGTGGGCGGGCCTTCGCCTAACGTCGTCCAGCGGACCCGCATCACCGTCCAACCTCTTGTACCCGCCACAGAAGACCACCCGCTGAGCGTGAGTCGGGTGTACCCGGCGGAGTTACTGGGTGATGGCGGTCCGCCTCGGCCCGGGTGTGGCCGGCGATCGGGATGCAGGTCGCCTGAGATGCATCCCACTGAACCCACTCGTGCCTGTGCGAGTGGACCCACTGGGTGGGCGTCTTGTGAACCCACTGGGTGACTGTGCGGATCGTGTCGCCGGGAATCGATGTCCGGCAGCACGGTCCGCACTCTCGAGTGCTGGTCGCACACTGGCGCCACTCGCGGGGCGGACCTGTGCCACTCACCAACCTCTCTCGCAGGCCGCTGGGCGGCACGCGCTGAGCGCGAAACGGTCGTGCGAGGGAGAGTTGGATGCTCCTATGGATGTCAAGCAGCGGTTGGCTTGGGGTTTGGTTGGCGTAGGACGTAGTAGATCTCGCGGGCGATGAGGCGTTTGAGGCAGCGGATGATGTCTTTCTTTGACAGGCCTTCGGTGGTGCGTTTCGCTGCGTAGGCCTGGGTGCGTGGATCGTGGCGGAGTCGGCTGATGACGATCACGTAGAGCGCTTTGTTGGCTTGCCGGTCGCCGCCTCGGTTGAGGCGGTGGCGGTGGGTCTGGCCA
>NZ_SMKX01000342.1 GCF_004349055.1 Kribbella antibiotica | reverse complement strand
CACCCGCACCCCGGCAGGCTGGTGCACGCATGCGGTCAAGCACGGCGGACCGCCAGCCCATCACAACTGACCTCGTCGACCGGTTGGCCGCCTGCGACTGCGGAGACCGGCCGATTGTGATGGCCTGGGCGTCCCGCAGCGCCGTGCGTGTACCGACGGACGGGTAGTGGTTCGGGCAACGGTGAGTCGCGGCGCGTGCTGGCGCAGTCGTCGGCGGGTTGCCGAGGACCACTACCCGTTGGTCGGTACGCCGGATCTGCGCCACTGACAACCCGGCTCTGCGGCCCGCCGGAACCCTTGTGGCGCTACACGAACGACTGTACGTAGGCATCTAGGCATACCTTGCACATGCCTGAGCGGAGCCCACTGCAGTTGCGACCGGGCACCACCTGCAGCTGTTCGTGCCGTTGGCAGGGGTGGGGGAGCGGGCAGGAACCTTCCCAGCCGGGCCGGCCTAGGT
>NZ_SMKX01000341.1 GCF_004349055.1 Kribbella antibiotica | reverse complement strand
GGGTTGGGCGTTGTCGGGGTTTTCGGATTCGTTGGTCAGGGACCAGCCGGTGGGGAGGTGGAGGAGTCGGGCGTCGATGAGGCGGCGGGTGGTGGTGTGTTCGGCGACGGCGGTGTAGTCGAGGCAGGTTTTGAGGACTACGGAGGGGGTGGGGACGGTGACGTCTACCCAGATGGGGTCGGTGGAGACGATCTGTACGGCGCCGATGCGGCGGGTCTTTTGGGCCCGGAGGTCTGAGACGCGGGCGACGGCGTTGTCCAGCCAGATGCCGGAGTTGCCTGCCGCTTCGAGGGCGGCTCGGGTTGCGGTGGTGGGGTTGTTGAGGGCTGCGTCGTAGGCCGCGCGCGACTTCTTGTACTGCGCTGTGGCTTCGGTGATGGCCGTTTGTTCTTCGGAGGTCCAGGTGCGGCCAGTGGGTGCTGGGGCCGGCGTGGGAGTGGATGTGCAGGCGGTGAGGGTGGCGAGG
>NZ_SMKX01000340.1 GCF_004349055.1 Kribbella antibiotica | reverse complement strand
CTCAGCCTTGGACTCAGCAACCATCCGGACCGCGCGCTCACGGATCTCGGGCGAATACGACGACGGACGTCCCATGGACTTCATCCTTCCAACAAATGAAGTCTCCAGACACTCCGGGGTGACTCAGTCATGGATCGGGCCGGCAAACGACTGATGGGTGCTCAAAGCTGGTCGGGTGCGCGGCTTTGAGCACGGTTCAGGCGTTTCGAGGGGTGTTCGGTGACTGAGGGGTGCTCAAAGGGGTGGGTGGCGTCTCGGAGCGGAGCACGGGCCGGGCGATCGGTTGGTGGCTGGGGCGGGGATCCACGGTGTTCGGGCTGGGGCGGACCGCCCCCACTCACTAACCCGACCCGCGCCTGGTCGGGCACGCTCAGGCGCGGCGCGGTAAGCGCCTTCGCGGGGGTTTGGATGCTCCTATGGATGTCAAGCAGCGGTTGGCTTGGGGTTTGGTTGGCGTAGGACGTAGTAGATCTCGCGGGCGATGAGGCGTTTGAGGCAGCGGATGATGTCTTTCTTTGACAGGCCTTCGGT
>NZ_SMKX01000339.1 GCF_004349055.1 Kribbella antibiotica | reverse complement strand
AGAGACAGTCCTCAGCCCCCGCCGAACCGCCACCACCCGAAAATTTCAGGGGAGATCCTTTCAAGTGGACTGTCTCCGCCCACCAGTTCTTGTTTCCGGCCATCACTTGTGGCGCGGGCCAGCCACCGGCGGCCGGGGGGAACCCGCGAGGTCGAGGCCGGCGTTGACCAGAAGTCGGGGCGGCCCTCTGAGTCCAGAACTGTTACCCATGTCCTCAGACCTCAGACTGTCACCTATCTGATGAGACTTAACAGGAGGCCACGCCCCTCCAACCCTTCAGACGTCACGTAGCGCGGGAAGCTAACGTCCGAAGAAGCTAAACGATTGACCGACCGTTGACACCGCCCAGAATGCTTAACCAGCTGGCCTTGGGGCCCACCCCAACCAAATGCAGCCTGAACGCGATCGCCGACCTACACCTCAGCAACGCCAGCCACAGTCAACCAGCCCTAGACGACGGTCACGTGGTCGCCGACCTCGCCATCTCGCCTCAGCCACCGCGGCGACCAGCCACCCGCTTTTCGAGTCGGCCGGTCGCGGCGAGCAACCACCCACCCACGCCCCCGGCCGAGTCCTCGCCGGACCTTAACCGGGGCCGGTCTCTTATACACATTTGCCGCTGCCGACGAAGCTAGAAGTGTAGAAATCGCA
>NZ_SMKX01000033.1 GCF_004349055.1 Kribbella antibiotica | reverse complement strand
CACCGACGACCACCTCATCCTGGCCGCCGCGGTGACCCAGGACGGCAACGACTACCACTGCTTCGAACCCATGATGAAGGCCGCGGTCACCGCCGTCGAGCACCTCAACCAGCACAGCAAACCCGGTGAAATCGGCACGATCCTGGCCGATGCCGGCTACTGGTCCGAGCACAACCTCACCCTGCCCGGACCCGTCCGGCTCATTGCCCCAGGCAACCACCGCGACGTCAACCGTGACGCCCGCGACCAGCCCGCCCAAGGACCACCACAACCCGACGCCACCCCCGCCGACCAGATGCGGCACCGGATCCGCACCCCTGAAGGCCACGCCACCTACAAACGCCGCTCAGCCACCGTCGAAACCGTCATCGGACACATCAAAGACCAGACCGGCCTGCGCAGGTTCTCCCGCCGCGGCATCAAAGCCGCCGCCAGCGAACTCCACCTCGCAGCCACCGTGGTCAACCTCCTCAAACTCCACAAACACACCCTCCACCCCGCCACCTGAACCCGCAGCCGGGGCCGCGGCCCGCCACGGCAAACCGAACATCCCGCCAGATCCAACGCCCCAACCGGCAACGCCATTTCGCTACAGCCTCATAGACCCGAAAAAGTCACGTGTAGTGCGAAGTGCCCCTCGCCGCACCGTTAAGTGGTGGATTTTCGTCGCCGAGTCCCCACAACTCACCAATTAGCGCGAGCACGCCCGCGTTCTGGCTCGCCGGAGCCTTGGGTGGAAACTCTTTCGCACATAGCGGCAAAGAGTTACCACTGAACGCGATCAGCCCGCGTTTCGCTCCGGCGCGGTCGTTGGGCGGTAACTTTTTCTCAGATGGCGACCCTTTATTACCGACTAGCGGAGATCTTGGGTCTCAGCCATAGCGGGTACCTCAAGCAGCGGGCACGCGGTCGCCGGCCTCGCCAGTACCTCAGCTAGGCACCGGCGCCAGCGACCCTCCCACTGTAAATCGGCCGCAGCGGCGAGCAACCACAAGCCGTACCGGACCGGCCGCATCCGAGCGCGCGCGAGCCACCATCCGCAGCCGCGCCAACAGCCACCGGGAACAACAGCAGGTCAGAGCCGCCGAGGTGGGTGGTACGCCGGGGGATGCTCGGTGCGCCATTCGTCGGTCGGGTCCAGCGAGGCGCGGACGATACGCCCGGCGAAAGCAGGGAGCTCTGCGTCGGTGAGGCGGTCGTCGGTGATGACGAGGTCTAGTTCGGAGGCTTCGGCGATGAAGCCGACGCAGCGGGCGCCGAAGGCTTGGGAGCGGGCCAGGCCGACTCGGCGGTCGCCGGCGGAGAGTAGGGCGCGGGCGGTGGAGACGTGCCAGGTGTGGGAGCTGGTGATGCCGGCGAAGGGGTGGATGCCGTCTACCTCTAGGAAGACCCAGTCGGCTTGCTGGGCGGCGAGGAATTCGGCGGTGGCGGCGCCGGATACGACGGTGGAGCCGGGGGCGTCGCGGAGTTCGCCGCCGGCGATGATGACGCGGATGTTGGGCTGGCGGCTGAGGCGTTCGGCGGAGCCCAGGTCGGTGGTGACGACGGTGAGGTCTTCGACGTCGAACAGGGTGCTGACCAGGCGGTCGATGCAGACGCCGGCGCCGAGGGCGATCCGGTCGCCGTTGCGGACCATGCGGCGGGCGGTGTGGGCGATCGCGTCGACCCCGCTGTCCGGAGCGGACGAGAAGGCAACGGGAGGACTGTCGACCGTACGGCGCCGGACGCCGCCGTGGAGGCGTTCGACCAGGTCGTCGCGGACGAGGCCTTGGAGGTCGCGGCGGATGGTCGAGACGTCGACGTCGAGCCGGTGCGCGAGATCCTTGACCTCGACGTATTCACGGCCCTCGACCTCACGGAGGATCGCCCGCTGACGCGTGTTCAGCCGTAACCGCATCCGTCGCCTCCCTCCGAGCTTGGGCGTGGTGCACGACTGTAAACCATCGGTCACCAGGCCGTAAGGTCGCAACTGCCCGAAATCGGACCGTCACTCAGCATTGACATCAGCTGGAGTCAACCACCAGAGTGAGCGCACTGCACGAATTCGTGCAGTCGGTCGTGCGGAAACGTGCGACAAGCAAACGCTGGTTTACCGAAAACCGCCTGGGGAGTGTTGCATGTTCAGACCGTCACGGGTAGTGCCCGGAGCAGTACTGATCGCGATGCTGGCCGGCTGCGGGACGGTGGATCAGGGCAAGACGGCGCCGCCCGCCGGAAACCCCTCCTCCTCATCCAGTGCGGGCGGCGCCTACATCAATGTGGTCAAGCTGACCGGCATCGCCTGGTTCGACCGCATGAACCAGGGCGTCAAGAAGTTCGCGACCACCGCGAAGGTGACCGCGACCCAGACCGGTCCCTCGACGAACAGCCCCGAGCAGCAGGTAAGCCTGATTCAGGGGCTGATCGCGCAGAAGCCCGCGGCGCTCGCGATCGTGCCGTCGGATCCGAGCTCGGTCATCCCCGTGATCAAGCAGGCCCGTGCGGCCGGGATCAAGGTCGTCACGCATGAGGCCCCGGCCCTGACCGACGTCGACGCGGATATCGAGGCGTTCGACAACGCGAAGTACGGGCAGAAGATCATGACCGACATGGCCGCCTGTATGAAGAGCACGGGCGAGTACGTGCAGTTCGTCGGCACGCTGACGGCCGCGACCCACATGGCCTGGACCGAGGCGGCGTACGAGCTTCAGCAGCAGAAATTTCCCGGTATGAAGCGGGTCAGCGCCCCGGTCGAGTCGAACAACAACGGTGACCAGGCGTACCGCAAGGCCAAGGAACTGCTCCAGGCACACCCGAAGATCGCCGGCTTCCAGGGCGCGTCCTCCGAGGACATCCCGGGCATCGCGCGGGCGGTCAAGGAGGCCGGTCTGCAGAACGACACCTGTGTGTTCGGTACCGGTGTTCCGTCGCAGACCAAGTCGTTCGTTGCCGACGGCTCGATCGACGCGATCTACCTGTGGGACCCCGAGCTGGCCGGCGAGGCGATGCTGAGCGCGGCGAAGTTAATTGTTGAGGGCAAGCAACTCGCCGACGGGACCGATCTGGGCGTGAAAGGGTACGAGAAGCTCACAGTCTCGCCCCAGAACCCCAAGGTCTTCCTCGGAGACGCCATGCTGGTGCTGACCAGAGCCGAGATCGGCAACTACGACTTCTGAACGGGTCCTGATGTCAGCTCCCTTCGTCGAGGCAGTCAGCGTCTCCAAGCGGTTCGGAGGCGTGCAGGCACTGACGGACGTCAGCGTCGCGTTCAGCCCCGGCGAGGTGCACTGCATCGTGGGTGAGAACGGCTGCGGCAAGTCCACGCTGCTGAAGGTGATCAGCGGCGCGTACCGCCCGACGTCGGGTCAGGTGATCGTGGCCGGTACGGCGTACGACCACCTCACGCCGCGGCAAGCCCTCTCGGCGGGGGTCGAGGTCATCTACCAGGACTTCAGCCTGATGCCGAATCTGACCGCTGCCGAAAACATCGCCCTGCCCGGCTCGGTGGCGGGCGGTCGGCGCCTCTATTCCCGTACGGCGGCCCGCGCTCTGGCGGAGCGGGCCGTCGTACGGCTCGGTGTTGAGATCGAGCTGGACATCCCCGTCGGCGAGCTGACGGTCGCCGAGCGCCAGTTGACCGCGATCGCGCGGGCGCTGGCGCACGAGGCGAAGTTCATCGCGATGGACGAGCCGACCACCGCGCTCACCTGGAAAGAGGTCGACGCGCTGTTCGCCGCGGTCGGCCGGCTCAAGGAGTCCGGGGTCGCGCTCGCGTTCATCTCGCACAAGATGCAGGAGATCTTCTCGATCGCCGAACGCGTCACCGTCCTCCGCAACGGGGGAGTGGTCACGAGCGGCCGACCCGACGAGTTCACCCACGCGTCGCTGGCCGAGACCATGACCGGCCGCGGCAGCCAGAGCTTCGACCGCGTCGCGCCGCGCAACAAGGGCCGCGCGCCCGCGCTGAAGGTGAGCGGTCTCGGCCGCGACCCGCTGTTCGCGGATGTGGATCTGGAGATCGGCCAGGGCGAGATCGTCGGCCTGGCTGGGCTGCTGGGTTCCGGGCGGACCGAGATCGCCGAGGCCATCTGCGGCGTGAAGCCGGCCCAGACCGGGACGATCGAAGTGCTCGGCAGGCCGGTCGAAATCAAGGCACTCGCCGATGCAGTCAAGGCCGGCATCGGTTACGTCCCTGAGGATCGACTCACCCAGGGTCTGTTTCTCGACCAGCCGATCGGCGACAACATCGTTGCGACGCACCTGCCGTCGCGCCGCGGTTTCCTCAGTCCCCAGTCGATCGAACGGCGCAAGGCCCGCGTCGTCCGCGATCTCCGGATCAAACTCGGCAAGCTGACCGATCCCGTCCGCTCGCTCTCCGGCGGAAACGCGCAGCGCGTGCTGCTGGGCAAGTGGCTGCTCGGCGAACCCAAGGTCCTGATTCTCAACGGACCAACGGTCGGCGTCGATGTCGGCAGCAAGTTCGACATCCTCGGCGTGCTCAATGCCCAGTCCCTGCAGGGTCTTGGCGTGCTCATCATCAGCGACGACGTCCCCGAGCTCATCTCGATGTGCCACCGGGTTCTGGTCGTCCGCAGCGGCCGGATCGTCCGCGAGCTCAGCGGCGACCAGCTGCGCGAGGACACCGTGGTCGAGGCGGTGACGGCGTCGTGAGACGACTGATCGCCAACCAGGAACTGTTGCTGATCGGTCTGATGGCCGTGCTGCTGCTCGCTGTCAGCCTCAAGTTCCCCGACTTCTTCGGCCAGCAGACCCTGTTCAACGTCCTGACGGCATCGATGGTCGGCATGCTGTTCGCCGTCGGCGTGATGCTCGTCGTCGTCTCCGGTGGCATCGACGTCTCGTTCCTTGCCGTCGGCATCCTTTCTGCCTACGCGACGGTCAAGTGGGCCTCGCCAGACGCAGGCGCACTCTCGGTCTTCGCCATCAGTACGGCGATCGGTCTCGGCCTCGGCCTGATCAACGCCGCCGTGGTGATCATCGCCCGTACGTCGGTCCTGATCGCAACGCTGGCCACCAGTTCGATCTATCTCGGCGCGATGTTCGCGTTCGTCGGTGGCGAGGTGATCTCGATCTTGCCGCAGTCCCTGCAGACGCTCGGCAGCACCCACCTGATCACGGCGAAAGGCGCAGTCCGCGGCACGACCAGCCTCAATGTCCTGATCCTCGTCGTGATTGCCGTCTGCATCCTGGTCTGGGCCTTCCTCCGGTTCACGGTCGCCGGCCGCAGCGTCTTCGCAGTTGGCGGTGACGCCGAGGCGGCATCGCGAGCCGCGATCTCCGTGCCGCGGATCCGGATGCTGGTCTTCGCGATCGCCGGTGCCGTCGCTGGCCTGGCCGGGATCATTTCGATCACCCTCAGCGGTCGCGCAGACCCAACAACCTTCATGGGACGCGAGCTCGACACCCTGGCAGCGGTCGTCCTCGGCGGCGTCGCGATCGCCGGTGGCAAAGGCACGGTCCGCGGCGCAGTGCTCGGCGTACTGCTGATCTCCCTGGTCACCGCCTCGCTCGTACCGCTCGGCATCCCGACCATCTGGCAGCGGGCCGCGGTCGGCGCGTTGCTCATCGGCGGCATCCTGCTGCAGACCACGATCAGCCGCCGGCAACGGATCCGGCCGATCCTGGACGCCCCGGCGCCGGAGGTGACCAATGCCTGAGCGCTTCCGCAAGGTGCTGCTCACCATGGGGACCCGGGCCAGCTTCATCCGGCTCCTGGTTGTCGCGGTCGGGATCGTTGTCGTCTTCGGCATCCTCAAGCCCGCAGTCTTCCTCAGCGGCCAGAACCTCCAGTACGTCGAACTGGCGTCCCCCGAGGTCGCGATCCTGAGCCTGGCCATGGCACTGACCATGTTGACCGCCGGAATCGACCTGTCGGTGGTGTCGATCGCCAACCTGTCCGGTGTGGTCGCCGCGCTGATCATGACGAACGGTCACCAGTCACCCGGTCTGGCCATGCTGGCCGCTTTCGGCGTCGCACTGGCCTGTGGCGCGGTCAACGGTCTACTGGTCGGCTACAAACACGTACCGCCGATCCTGGCGACGCTTGCGACCGGACAGCTGTTCTCCGGACTCGCACTGGTCGCCTCAGGCGGCACTGTGGTCAAGGGACTGCCGGAGCCGTTCACCCGGCTCGCCCTGCTCACGGTCGCCGGCATACCGCTGATTTTCTGGGTCATGCTGATCGTGGCCGTCATCATCGGCGTAGTGGTCGCCAAGACCCCACTGGGCTTTCGCATGCGCTTGGTCGGCGCCAATCCGACCGCTGCTGACTTCAGTGGCATCCGCCGGGCCCGCGTGCTGCTGGCGACGTACGTGATGAGCGGTGCACTAGGTGGTGTGGCCGGTCTGATCATCTCCGCGCGCGCTGGTGGTGCGAACTCCGACTACGGCTCGTCGTACGTGCTGCTGGCCGTAGTGATCGCCGTACTGGCTGGAGTGGATCCGGAAGGCGGCTACCTGACTGTTGCCGGGGTCGTGATCGCAGCGATCGCCATGCAGTTGCTCGGAGCCGGTCTGTTGTCCCTCAGCGTCAGCTCCCATGTGGTGAACATTTGCCAGGGCTTGTTGCTAGTGACCATGGTGTTGCTGAACACCTGGGGAACTGCCTTGTCTGGCCTGTTCCAACGCCGCAGGGTGATCGCATGACGCATCTGATCGGCGTCGACATCGGGACTGGCAGCACGAAGGGTGTGCTGACCACCAAGGACGGCGAAGTGCTGGCCATCGCGCGGCGCGATCATGCACCGACGTTCCCGCAGCCGGGCTGGGCCGAGATGGACGCCGAGCGCGACTGGTGGGGTGATGTCGTCGAGGTGCTGCGTGAGCTCACCACCGCACACCCCGACAAGCGCATCGCCGCCGTCTGCGTCTCCGGCCTCGGACCCTGCGTCGTACAGACCGATGAGAACCTCAAGCCACGCAGCAAAGCGATCCTGTACGGCGTTGACACCCGCGCGACCGTGGAGATCGACGAGATCACCGGCCGCCTAGGCGCGGATGCGATCCTGGCCCGCTGTGGCAAGGACCTGTCCAGTCAGGCGATCGGACCGAAGCTAGCGTGGTTGCGCCGGGCAGCAGGTCCCAAGTGGCAGCCGCAGGACCGCTGGTTCAGCGCCCACACGTACGTCGTTGCCCAGTTGACCGGTGAGTGGGTGCTCGATCACCACACCGCCAGCCAGTGCGACCCGTTCTACGACATCCAGCGGCAGGAGTGGGCCACCGACTGGGTAGAGGCCGTGCTGCCGGGTCTGGCGTTGCCCCGGCTGGTGTGGCCGGCAGAGCAGGTCGGCATCGTGCATGAGGCAGCAGCCGAGGCCACCGGCCTGGCCCAGGGCACACCGGTCGTGGCGGGCACAGTCGACGCATGGGCCGAGGCCTTCAGCGTCGGTGTCCGCAAGCCGGGCGATCTGATGCTGATGTACGGCTCGACGATGTTCTTCGTCCAGGTGCTCGCCGCACCGACCAGTGTGCGCGGCCTGTGGACCACCTCTGGTGTCGAGCGCGCCTCCCACACCCTGGCCGCCGGTATGGCGACCTCCGGCATCATCGCCACCTGGCTGCAGGACCTGACCGGCGGAGTGCCGTTCGAGACGCTGGTCAGCGAGGCAGCGGCGGTCCCAGCCGGCAGCGAAGGGCTGGTGATGCTGCCGTACTTCAGTGGCGAGCGCACCCCCATCTACGACCCGCTGGCGCGCGGTGTGATCGCGGGACTGACCCTGCGACACGGCCGTGGCCATCTGCTGCGAGCGACGTACGAAGGCATTGCTTGCGGCGTACGGCAGATCGTTGCCGAGTTCGAGGCCGCAGCCGGCCAGCCGGCGCGCGTGGTGGCAGTCGGCGGCGGCACGCAAGGCGGCCTCTGGACGCAGATCGTCAGCGACGTGAGCGGCCTCGAACAGCAAGTACCCAAACAAGCGATCGGTGCCGCGTACGGCGATGCCCTGCTGGCCGCGATCGGAATCGGACTCGTTGCACCGGACACCGATTGGGCGGAACTCGACCACACCGTCCACCCGGACCCGGCGACCGCGGCTACCTACGGGACGTTGTTCCGCACGTATGCCGAGCTGTACCCGGCAACACGAAGGCAAGTGCACCGGCTGGCCCGGTCGGTGCAAACACCTGACGGGGGTCAGTGACCATGATGATCAGTCGCCCGAAGCCACTCGCACTCGGCTACGTCCAGCAGCGTTGCTCGCTGAGCCACTTCGAGATCGGCCCCGAGCAACAGCTACTCGCGGAAGCCGCCAGACTCCAGGGACACATCCTCGGGACCGTGCACGTCGATGATGCGCTCACCGATCCGGATGGCTTCGCCGTACTGCTGGCCACCGCGACGACCGAGCAACACGTCTCAGCGGTGATCGTGCCGACGCTGGACATCCTCGGCGATCCGGATGACCCGCGCTCCAAGTTCAACCAACTGCTTCAGCGCGGAATCCTGGCCCTGTCGGCGGACCAGCCCGTCGTACCGCCGGAGCCACAGTCGCTCCCCGGCGTACCGGTCATCCAAGGCTGCAACCCCAAGCGGCGCCGCAGCCGCGTCAAGTGACGTCGCGGACGTGCAGGACGGCGCCGTTCGGCAGGTTGCGGTCCAGGAGGGACCAGATCGTCCGAGCGACGTCCTCCGGCTTGGCCAGTTGACCGTCGGCCTCGAGTTGTCGAAAACGGCTCACCTCAGGCACCTGGACGTCCGAGCTGGCGCGGAGCTCGGCCTGCATGGCGGTGTCGACGGCACCCGGTGACACCGAGAGCACTCGGCAGCCAGGGACTCGGCGCTCCTGCTCCAGGCCGACAGTGCGAACCCACTGGTCGATAGCGGCCTTGCCGGCGCCATAGCTCGATTCACCTTCGTGGGGGCGCTGTGCGGCGCCGGACGACACCATGATCAGGTGTTGCTCGCAGGACATGCCAGCAACGGCCGCCAGGAATGCATGACCGAGCACTTGGGCACACGCCGAGTTCAGCAACACATTGCGCGTGTACTCCCCGGTGTCCACACGGTCCGCCGATCCCAACGGTGTAAGCGTCGCAGCGCAATGAATGAAGACCACAGCGTCACCGGTGAAGTCAGCCAGTTGCCCGTCGAAGTCAGCAGCAACTGCAGACCACGACGCCGGATCAGCCAGATCCACCGACACATGGCGGGCCCCCACGGCGCCCCCACGACGAGAGATGTCGATCATCTCCACGTATTCAAACGGAATTGTCGCCGCCAGAGCAGCACCCAACCCCGCCGAAGCCCCCGAAATCCACACCAGCGCATGGCGCAGCCGACTCATCAGCAAGTTCCCCCCTGCATCAGTACGTCCACCCGAGCGTACGTCGCAAAGCGGAAAGAGCGAACCCCCGTGGATTAAGTTCCGGGTGGGACAAACGATCGAACGCGCCGCCCGGTCACCGCCGATAGCCGGCGGTGACCGGGCGTACGGCTCAGGCGTTCTGGTCGTCGCCGCCGAGGCCGCTCAGGCGGTCCTTGGCGAACTCCTGGCCCTGGTCGATCTTGTCGGCGTGCTCGCCGCCGGTCTTCTCGTCGGCGAAGTCACCGGCCTTCTCGATGCCCTCGTCAACCTTGTCGCCGTGCTCGCCGAGAGCGTCCTTGGCCTTGTCGAAGATACCCATCGTCTTTCCCCGTTCTCTCGATGGTTCGTCGGATAGTGCGCTCCTGCCAATACCCGCTTCTGCGGATCCCATGCATTCGTAGCTCAGAGCAACGGTCCCAACGCGCTGCGACGGGCGACACCGAGTTTGCGGAACGTGCTGGTGATGTGGTCCTCGATGGTGCTCACGGAGAGTTTCAGGCGGCTCGCGATCTCCCGGTTCGTGAGGCCCTGAGCGGCCAGCCGGGCGACTTCGAGCTCCCGAGGCGACAACTTGTTGTTGTAGCCGCGTCGGCCGCGCTTCCGGGGAGCCGCGAACCCCGCTGCTCGCAGTGCGCCTCGGCAGCGCTCACCGTCCCCACGCGCCCCAAGAGCGTCATACGCACGCGCAGTGGTGGTCAGATGCTCGGCCTCGCCCGTGCTCAGCAGGTGGAGCCCAAGCTGCTCCCGCGCCAAACACTCGTAGTACTGCCAGCCGATCGCGCCATATTGCGCCGCCGCCTGCCCGAACGCCGCAACCGAGGGCCGCACGACAGCGTCGACCAATGCGGCCGCCGCAGCAGCTGCGGGTGCGTTGACATCACCTACCGCTTCGGCGAACTCATCCGCCAACCGCGTCGCATCCTCAACTCGCCCGGTACACATCCACGCCGTACAGACGCGGATGACGAGGTCGCTGGAAACAGCCCACAACCCCTTACGCCGTACGACGTCCAGGGCGTGCTCGTAGTCCGCATCGGGGCACGCGGCAACGGCTGCAGCGTGCAGTGGCAGCGGGCCGAGCGTGGTCCGAGCGATCACGGCCGTGAGCAACCCCTTGCCCGTAGCAACATCACCGCGGGCCAACCGATGCCGGCCGTCGATCAGGTCGAGCTCTGCCAGCACCAGTGGCAGACCTTCGGCCGCAGCTCGGGCCCGCGTCAGTCGCTCCTCGAGTGTCGCCCAATCGGCCGCAGCGAAGGCCACCCGCACCTGCGCAGCCGCCACCACCGCCCGTGAGTAGCGATCCGGCTCGGCATCGGCAAAGGTCTGCCGCTGCCCAAGCCAGGCCCGCGCTCCGGCAGCTTCAGCGCCAGGAGCCGGATCGAGCTCCCCGGTCGCCAGGCGGAAGAGCGCCTCATTCGTCCGTACGGCGTAACGCGTCGTACCGTCGACTGTCTCGTGCACGAGTGAGCGGGCCTGCCGCAACCAAACCCGCTGCTGGGCAAACGGTTCGCCACCGTAAGTCGGCACCGCCAACGCGGACAGCGCCCACGCGATCGACCCCGGATCGCCATCCAGCTCCTGCACGGCCGCGAACAGTTCCCGCCGCCCGGCCCGGATATCCCCGGCCCGGTTGTGCAGCAACAAGCCAAGCATCAGGCGCAACCTCCCCCGTGCCATCCCGGGGATGGCGGACTCGCCCAGCACTCGACCCAGCACGGAGATGCTGTTGCCCCACCGAGTGCTGTCAGCCAGTGTCGCCCGGCCGAGCTTGGTGGCGAGCCGTGCCCGATCGGTCCAGGGCAAGGCGCTCACATCCAGCATGGCGGAGAACTGATCGGCCGCCGCCATGACGTTGCCGCCAGCAATCAAATGGTCGGCGGCCAGCTCCGCATGGGTCATCCAGGTGCCGAGCAGGCCACCCCTTCGGGCATGCTCGGCGATTCGTGCGTTCGGTGGCGGGGTGATCCCCATCAACGCCCGGGCTGCCTGCCGATGCAACCGCCGCAACTCGTCCGGCGGCAGCATCGACAACACCGCACGCCGGGCCAGCGTGTGCCGGTGATCGTAGAGTCCGGGCCGTCGCTCGTGCAGCAGCCCGGTCGTGAGCGCGTGATCGATCGCTGCCGTCAGCGTCGGCCCGGTCAGCCCGGCGACCGTGCCGAGCAGATACTCCGGCGCTGCAGTCGTCAGCACCGCAGCGGCTCGAACGACATGTCGACATGACTCCGGTACTTCGCGCATCCGTATCCCGAGCGATGCCCGCAAAGCGACCGGCGGCGCGGTCTCGACGAGTGCCCGGCGTACGTCGCGCTCGACCGTGGAACTCGGCTTGATCGCGCGCAGAAACTCCAGCACAGCAAAGGGAAGACCGCCGCTGTGGCGAGTCAGCTCCTCGGCCAGCGTCAGCGACAACTGGTGTCCACCGAGCTGATGCGCGGCGACAGCCTGGACCTCGCTGGCATCGAGCGGATCGAGTTGCACCTCGGTGATCCGATCCGCGAGGCTCGGCGTTGAATTCATGAGGGCACTCTCGGTGGCCTCCGGCCGGCAGGTGACAACGAGATGCACGCCGGGCGGAATGCGGGTGGCGATGAAGCGCACCAGCCGCAGGGTCTCCGGATCCGCCCACTGCAGGTCCTCCACGGCCAGCACGATCGGCCCCAATCGCGCCAGCCCGCGCAACACTGCACCGCGCCGATCGGCATCCGCCGCATCGACCCCGAGAACCTCGAGCAGGGCGTCCAGAGACGACGTACCGGCGAGGCATTGGGTGATGAACCACGGCACCGAGTGGTGTGAAGCCACCTGGCGCAGCAGATGTGTTTTGCCCACCCCTGATTCGCCGACCACCAGGATGAGCCCGGAGTCCTTGGTGAGGGCGTCGTGCAGAACGCCTAGCTCGTGATCGCGTCGCGCTTCGACGCAAGGCGCGTTCACGAGCGGCGCATTCGGCGCTGGGCGGCCATGACGGCGCCACTGGACAGAATCAGGATGACCGTTGCCAGCGACCACCGGCGCATTACCTGCACCGCGCGGTCAGCCTGTGGCGCCGTGGCAGCCGCAGGCTCAGCCGCAATGAACTCGGCCGGCGGCTTAGCCGGAACTGGCTTCGGCGTTGGAGTCGGCGTTGGCGTCAGGCTCGGTGGTGGTGGCACGACCACCTGTGGCTCCACAACCGGCGTGGGTGTGGGCGTCGGCGTCGGCGTTGGTGTCGGAGTAGGTCTCGGGGCCGGCATTGGCGTCGGCCGCGGGGTCTGGATAGTCGGGGTAGGCGTCGGCCTCGGTGGCCGCGGCGTGGGAGTAGGCCGCGGTGTCGGCGGCTGTGGAGTCGGAGTCGGAGTGGGCGTCGTCGGAGGTGGCGCGACGCGCGGCAGACAGCCCGCCGCTTCGCTGAACGCCACCGACCGCATCGTCGCCACCTGCTTGGACGACCCGTCGAAGCCGATCCGGTACACCCGGCTCGGCCGGCCGTAACCGGTGTGGATGGCGTACACCCCCGACGCCCCGACCACCACCGAGCTGTACGAGTCCTGCCAGGGAATCCCCGGCACCGACGCGACCACGCTCACCGCGCCGCTCACCGGATCCAGGCTCACCAATTTCGCCGTGTGCCCCGCGGTCGAGACGCCGTACAGCATCCCGCTCACCGGCGACGCGCCGAAGTCGTCAACGTTCAGGCCCAATGTCACTGGTTTCAGCCGCACGCTACCCACTACCTTCCGGTACGTCGGACTCTGCGGATCGAGGTCGATCGTGAAGAGCCGATGTACATCCCGCACGTAAAACCTGGTTCCCGAGATCGCGCCACCGACTGGATCCGCGAGGCCACCGACCCCACGACGTACCTCTCCCAGATCGGTAACCGCGCCTCGTTTGTCGATCGTCAGCAGATGCGGCCGACGCAACAACCATCCCTTCCGGTCGCGCGTGGCGACGCCGTACACGAGTCCTTGCCGGTTCGAGTAGCCGGCGGCCTGGACCTGGTAGTCGAGCCGGCCGAGGTCGGTCGACGTCCCGGTCGGCAGGTCGATCCGGACCAGCCGGGACAGCGAGGTGATCCCGCTGGACTGGAAGTCGAAGATCGAGCACTCGGATGCTGCTTCGGAGGGAGCGGCCAGGGCGACCGCCCCGACCGCGATCGCCGCCACAACCGCTCCGCACGCGAGCGCTCGACGAACCTCACCCACTGTCGCCCAAGCGTTGGAGCGCGGTCAGGAAGGCATCCGGGCCGACATTCGCTCCGCCGCTGAACGGGTTCTGCAGCTGGTAGATCGCGAACAGCAGCAACCCGATCGACCCGGCCAGCATCGACACGATGAACGCGTACGAGTAGAGACCTGGCCCGCCGAACATGAACATCAGCGCGACAGACATGACACTGCCGATCATGATCGCGAACCAGACGACCGCGCTGACACCGCTGCCGCTGGAGTTCAGCCGGTCCTGCCGGGACTGGTAAACGTTCCAGACCTGGCTCACCGCCTGTGCCCGGGCGTCTTCCTGCCGCTGCGTGGTCGTCTTCGCCTGCTCGACCGTGTTCTGCAGTTTGGTCAGCAGTGTCCAGCCGGCCGGCCCGACCTCGCGGCCGTCCTGCATGGCCGGCCACTCCCGCTCGGAGACTTCGGTCGCGTACTCCTTGGTCAGCTCCTGGACCTGGGTCCGCGCCGGCTCGGCCAGCGCGTTCCCGGACCAGTGCACCGCGACCAGCGCGTTCCCTTCGTCGTACGTCGTCTTCTCCGCGGTGTCCATGCCGTCGAACAGTGAGATCAGCACGAACGCCGCGATCACCACGTTGACGCCACCGACCACGGTGAAGACCTGGCCGGCGACCTCGTTGTTGGCCTCGCGCCCCTCCCGCTGCCGGGCCTTGCGCAAGACCACGGCCAGGACGCCGGTGACAACCATGATGCCGACGACCCAGAACACACCGCTCACATACAGATTCATCCTTGCCTCACCGCCGGGGGTAGCGTGAACCGGACCGTTTCCCGGGTCACTTCGTGCTCGATCACTTCGATCGGACCCAAGGACGCGATCCGCTCGATCACCTCGGTCACCAGCTCCGGCGGTGCCGACGCCCCCGCCGTCAGTCCGACGATCCGCACCCCGTCGAACCACGCGTCCGGTACGTCGTCCGCGCTGTCCACGAGGTAGGCCGTCGTACCGTTGCGTTGGGCAAGCTCCACCAGTCGAACCGAGTTCGACGAGTTGGCCGACCCGACCACGAGGACCAGATCGGCTTCTTCGGCGATCACCGTCAGCGCGGCCTGCCGGTTGGTCGTGGCGTAACAGATGTCCGCGGTGTCCGGTCCCCGGGCGCCGGGGAACTTGTTGCGCAAGGCATCGATCAGTGCCGTGGTCTCGTCCACGGCCAGTGTGGTCTGGGTCAAGTAGGAGACCTTGCCCGGATCGTCGACCTGTAGAGCTTCGACATCGGCCAGCGTCTCGACCAGCACCGTCTGATCGGGAGCCTCGCCGAGCGTGCCCTCCACTTCCTCGTGACCGGCGTGCCCGATCAGCACGACGGTGTCACCGCGAGAGGCGTACCGGCGTGCTTCGACGTGCACCTTGGTGACGAGTGGGCAGGTTGCATCGACCACGTCGAGGCCACGCTCAGCGGCCTCGCGGTGGACCGCCGGCGACACCCCGTGCGCGGAGAAGACGACGGTGGCGCCCTCCGGCACCTCGTTGAGTTCGTCGACGAAAATCGCCCCTCTCGTCCGAAGGTCGTCGACGACGCGGGTGTTGTGGACGATTTGTTTGCGGACATAGATCGGCCCGGAGCGGGCCACCAGCAGTCGTTCGACGATGTCGACGGCCCGTTCCACCCCGGCGCAGAACGACCGGGGTGACGCGAGCAGGATCGTTCGTGTCGTCATCGGATCCCCCCTTCAGTGGTCACGGCGAGTTGCGAGCCGAGCCAGCCTCTCCAGTTCGATGGACGCCGGCGCGATGGCACCGGCGGTGATCAACGACCCCAGAGCGGCGGTCAACAAGGCGTCGGCCTGGGCTTGACTGGTCGCGCGGCCCCCCGCGGTCTCGACCAGTGCAGCTGCAGTCGTCAGCTCGTCCGCCGACAGTTCGTCGGTCCGCGCGTAGAGAGCAGCTAGCTCCCTAGCGGCCGGCGTACCGGAGGCGAGCGCAGTGACCACCGGCAAGGACTTCTTCCGCCGGGTCAGGTCCGAGTACACGGGCTTGCCGGTGACCGACGGCGTCCCCCAGATGCCGAGCAGGTCATCGACGTACTGATACGCGAGCCCGAGATCCTCGCCGTACAGGCGGAGATGGTCGACCTGGTCGGGTCGCCCGCCACCGAGTAGGGCGCCGAGGGCCGTGCAGCATCCGAGCAGCGCGCCGGTCTTGAGCTGCGCCATTCGCACGCATTCGGCCGGTACGACGTCATCGCGCGTCTCGAACTCGGCATCGGCCAACTGCCCGTCGACCAGCTCCTGCACCGAGGCACCGAGAATCCGCGCCGCTTCACCCCTCGCTGACTGTGTTTGTTCAAATGGGCCACTTCCCACCAGTACGTCGAACGCCAGCCCGAGAAGCGCATCACCGGCGAGGATCGCCGGGCCGAGTCCGAACACGGTCCACGCGGTTGCGCGGTGCCGTCTGGAGATGTCGCAGTCCATCACATCGTCGTGCAGCAACGAGAAGTTGTGCACCAGCTCAACCGCGACCGCGGCCGGGAGCGCGGACTCCGTCGTACCGCCGACTGCTTGGGCAGTCAGCAGCACGAGCGCGGGACGAATCGCTTTGCCCGGGTCAGCGTGGGCCGGGCGTCCTTCCTCGTCGGCCCAACCGAAGTGGTAGTCGGCTATCCGGCGGGTGGCCGGCGGCAGGCTGGCTACCGCGGCGCGCAGTGCGGGGTCGACCACCTCTCGGCTCCACGCGAGCACCTCGGCTGCCGAACGGTCACCCTGACTGGTCGTCTCTTGGAGTGTTGACATCGCATGCTCCTCATCCACCGAGCTCGACGTTTTCCAGGACGCCGAGCGCGTCCGGAACCAGTACAGCCACCGAGTAGTAGGTGCTGACCAGATACGAGATGACTGCCTTGTCGCTGATGCCGAGGAACCGGACATTCAGCCCTGGCTCGTACTCGTCCGGCAGACCGGTCTGGTGCAAGCCGATGACACCCTCGTCCTCGGCACCGGTACGCAGGACCACAATCGAGGTCGTGTTGTTCTCCGAGATCGGGATCTTGTTCGAGGGCAGCAGCGGTACGCCGCGCCACGCCTGCACGGTCTTGCCGTTGACGATCGTCGTCTCGGGGTAGATGCGCCGCGTGGTGCACTCCCGGCCGAACGCAGCGATTGCCTTCGGGTGAGCCAGCAGCATCTTCGGCTTGCGGCGCCGGGAGATGAGCTCGTCGAAGTCGTCCGGAGTCGGGGGACCGGTCCGGGTGTAGATGCGCTGGGCGTAGTCCGCCTGGTTCAGCAACCCGAACTCGCGGTTGTTGAACATCTCGTGTTCCTGGCGCTCGCGGAGCGCCTCGATGGTCAGCCGCAACTGCTGCTCGGTCTGGTCCATCGGGTCGTTGTAGAGGTCCGCGACGCGAGTCTGCACCCGCAGGATCGTCTGCGCGACGCTGAGCTCGTACTCCCGTGGCGACGGGTCATAGTCGACGTACGTGCCGGGCAGCACGTCCTCGCCGGCGTGTCCGGATGCGACGTCGATCGACGCCTCACCGTTCTTGTTCTGCGCGTGCTGCGGCCGCTGCCGGTAGTCGTCGAGCTGGGTCCTGAGGGCCTCTGATCGGTCGAGCAGCTCGGTGAATTCGTGGCGGCTGAGCCGCAGGATCACACAGCTGGTCAGGGCCTTGGCCGTGTACTCCCAGAGGTGCTCCGGCGGTTCGGTCAACAGGTCTGCACCGAGATGGTCGCCGTCGGCAACAGTGCCGAGGTCGGTGCCTGCGCCGTACTCGCCGACACCAGTCTTGGCGACCTTGCCATGGGCAATCAGTACGACGTCATCGACCCGGCTGCCGAATTCGACGATCACCTGTCCGGGCTGCACGTCTTCACGGCGGAACCGGTCGGCCAATGCGTTGAGCACGCCCTCATCGGCGAACCCGCGCAGTGGTGGCAGCTCGGTGAGCTCGGCCGGGATCACCCGGACGTCCGAACCGGTGACCGCGAAGCTGAGCCGGCCGTCGCCCACCGCGAAGGTGGTCCGCCGGTTGACGCGGAACGCGGCGCCCTTGGTCTCCACCCACGGGAGCTGGTTGAGCAGCCAGCGGGGGCTGATCCCCTGCATCTGCGGGACGGACTTGGTGGTCGTCGACAGCTGCCGAGCGGCCGCCGTACCGAGACTGAGCTGGGGCTGTTCCTGGTGGTCGACAGTCATGCCGCACCGGCCTTTCTGGAGAGTCGGAAGGCGGAGGTGCCGAGTCCGCTAGGCACCCCGAAGCGTTGCGTCGGGGCTTTGCGGTGCGGCAGGTCGGTGGCTTCGTAGCGATGGCAGCCCTCGTGCCAGACGAGGATTCCGGACACCCAGTTGCGGAGTTCGTCGGCGTACCCGAGCACTGCCTTGCCGACCTCGTCGGACAGTCCGAAATCATTGATCATGATCGGCAGATCGTTCTCGGTGACGCGTTCGAACTGTTCCATCCGGGCCGTCATCAGGTTGTTGACGACGGCAACAGCTTCGTCCTTGCTGCAGGCCAGGAAGTTCTGGACGACCGCCACCCCGTTGTGGAAGTCGCCGTCGTACTCGGTCTCCTTGTGGTACGAGAAGAGATCGTTCAGCAGGCAGGCGTAGTCGGCCGCCGCGTTCTCCATCGCTTGGATGGGACGCGACCGGTAGACCTCGGCCGGGACGTCACGTCCGTGGCCGATCCGGCACAGACTCATGGTCAGGTCCGAACCGAACGTGCGCCGCCGCATCTCGACGTAGTCGACCGGATCCGGAATGCGGTTCTGCGCCTGGTTGGCGAGCTCCCACAGCCAGCTCTCGGTCATCGTGTCGACCGCCTGCCGGAAGGATCGCCGATCCTCCATCGGCATCGGGCCGGCGGTGCGCTGCCACAGGTCGGCCAGCGACACCTCCAGCGGGCCCACCGGTGGCGGGCTCACCATGTCGAGTGGCATCAGCGCCGACAGCCGTGCGGTGGTCACCTTGGCGGTGGCCAGATCGCGCCGCAGGCCGAAGACCAGCGGGTAGTAGTCGTCGGCGAACGTGCCCCAGGCGAGCCACTCACTAGCCAGCGCCAGTTGATCGGCCGAGGCATCCGGGAAGATGCCGGAGGCACAGAGCGGCAGATCAAACGCCTCGAGCATCCGTGCATCCCAGACTGTCCCGTCGGAGATGCCGGTCTGCTCACCCCACTCCAGAACCGCGAACCGCGCGCTGTCCAGATGGGGGCTGCTCTTCGCCTTGTAGGGCATGTAGATGTCCGGCAATGTCGTCGGACCGACCGGCTGGTACGGCGTGAAGCTGTGACTGCGCATCCGGTACGGCGCCGTGGTGATCAAAGACGAGGCGATCCGCATGGCCGACGTACCGAAGTTACTGCCCAGGCCAGCGCTCGCGGCAGCCTTTCCGCCCTTGTTCATATAGCGGCTGGAGCGCAGATGCCACTCATGACCGCCGGACTGCCAGTCTTGCAAGCCTTTCACGTAATGCAGTACGTCGAGCTGGCCCTTCGGATCGATCCCGTTCTCAGCAAGGAGCTGCGGGACCTCGACCACGGCCGTGTTCTCGAACTGGTGCAACCGCGAGGTGAGGATGTCGTTGACCATATCGGCGGCCCGTTGCGTCGGGCAACCGAAGAAGGTCTCCATCACCAGCACCGCGTTGCTGACCTCGCCCTCCACCTCGACCTCGCGCTGGTACGAGAAGAGGTCGTTGCGCATATGGATGGCGTCCGAGAACGTGTCGCTGAGCACGTGCATCGGCCGAGTCTCGGCAATCGCCTCCGGGACCTCGGCGGTCACATACTCGACCAGGTTCGCCGACCAGGGTGCGCCGCCGACCTTGCGGCGCATCTCGATGTACTCGATCGGGTTGGCGATCCGGCCGGCGCTGATGTTCGACAGTTCCCACAGGGATTCGGCGAGCAGGGCCTCGGTGGTCAGCCGGAACCGCCGCCGCCAGTCCGCCGACATCGACGGGATGGTGCGGTTCCACAGGTCGACGAGACCGCGCTCCACCGGATTGGTCGGTGTCTCGGTGATCTCCCCTTCGGCCGGCATGAACAGCAGCAAGCGATCCAGGTAGGCCTTGGCCGCCGGGATGTCCCGGGTCTTCTTGTACAGCTCGAGAAAGTGGTCGTCGAAGTAGAAGACCCACACGTACCAGTCGGTGACGAGATCCAGCTGGGGGCCGGTCGCGTCGGGGTGGGTGTACGCGCAGAGCAGCGCATAGTCGTGGGAGTCGAAGTCGTGCTCGTCCCAGACGTGATGCCCTTCCTGCGGTACGTCGATCATGTCGAACTCGTAGGCCCAGGACTTGCTGTGCACCCGGGCTCCCTCCAGATGCGGACTGATTCTGGCGGGATAGGGCACATAGAAGTCGGGCAGCTCGTACGGCTGCTCGGTTGCCATGTGGATCAGCCCTCGCGACCGATCTCCACGCCTTCCAGGACACCTAGGGCATCCGGAACCAGTACGGCGGCCGAGTAGTAGGCGCTGACCAGGTAGTTGATGATCGCCTTCTCGCTGATGTTCATGAACCGCACCGACAGGCCCGGCTCGTACTCGTCCGGCAGCCCCGTCTGGTGCAGGCCGACGACACCCTGGGTGTTCTCACCGGTCCGCATCAGCAGGATCGAGCTGGTCCGGGTGTCGCTGATCCCGATCTTGTTGGACGGGAAGATCGGTACGCCGCGCCACGCGGGCAGGCGGTGTCCACCGACATCGATCGAGTCCGGGTAGATGCCGGCCTTGGTGCATTCGCGCCCGAACGCGGCGATGGTGCGCGGGTGGGCGAGGAAGAAGGCCGGCTCCTTCCAGACCAGGCTGAGCAGCTCGTCCAGGTCGCCCGGGGTCGGCGGTCCGCTGCGGGTCGGGATCCGCATGCTCAGGTCCGCGTTGTGCAGCAGACCGAAGTCGCGGTTGTTGATCATCTCGTGTTCCTGGCGCTCACGCAGCGCCTCGATGGTCAGCCGCAACTGCTGCTGGGTCTGGTCCATCGGGTGGTTGTAGAGGTCCGCGACCCGGGAGTGCACGCGCAGCACGGTCTGCGCGACGCTCAGCTCGTACTCCCGCGGGCTCGTCTCGTAGTCGACGTAGGTGCCGGGCAGGTCGGACTCACCCGCGTGGCCGGCCGCCAGCTCGATCGAGGCCTCGCCGAACTCGTTCTTGGCCTCCTCGGGGCTGTCCCGGAAGCTCTGGATATGCGCCCGGAGACTGTCGGACTGGCCGATCAGTTCCTCGAAGGACTGCTGGGACAACGTCAGCAGTGTTCCTGGGGTCAACGCCTTAACGGTGAATTCCCAGAGGTCGTCGGATTCGAGGATCGCCTTGTAGGTGAAGTGATCGCCGTCGGCCAGCGTCTCGAGAACGGCCTCGTCGCCGTACTTGCCGACACCGATCTTGTTCAGCTTGCCGTGCGCGATCAGACAGACCTGGTCGGCCGGCTGGCCGCGCTCGACGATCACGTCACCGGGCTGGAAGTCGCGCTGCTGGAACCGGTCCGCGAGCGCGGTCAGCACCTCGACGTCGTCGAAGCTGCGCAACATGCCCAGCTCACACAGCTCCTGCGGGATCACCCGGACCTCCGCACCGGAGGTGGTGAAGGTGACTCGGCCGTCGCCGACGGCGTAGCTCAGCCGGCGGTTCACCCGGTAGGCACCACCCTTGGCTTCGACCCACGGCAGCAGCTTGAGCAACCACCGGGAGGTGATGCCCTGCATCTGTGGCTCGGACTTCGTGGTCGTGGCCAGGTTGCGGGCGGCCGCCGTACCAAGGCTCAGCTGCGGCTGTCCGTTGGCGCTTACATCAGGTTCGGTCAGGGTCATAGGAAAAACACCACCGTTCGAATCGACTGCGGGCATGCGTCAGCACCACGCGTGGCGTGGTCTGGGCACAGTGAGGACGCCACGCTGCTCGCCGCCCGGGCATGACGAGCCAGGGTGCAGCGTGGATCAGCGGGTCGGCGAGGACGGGCGGATCACACGATCGACTGGACGACGACGGGAGGCATACGGACCCGGCGTCCCCAGAGCGCCTGCTGTCCGACCCCGTCGGCTTACTCACTAACAGTAGTCAGATGGCGACGGGCGCCGTCAAGATGTACTCACGGTCAACTTCTTTCAGACCTTTCCGAACCCCGAGACAATGAGGTCCGGACCCCGGCGAAATGGATCTTCCGGGGTCTGCTGTGGTGCCTCATTGGGGCTAACGTTTCAGCGCTCCGGGCGCGACACGATCTGGATCAGTGTCTGTTGCCCGGTCGCGATCGACGTGCGACGATCGCCTTCCACTGCGACGACCTCAAGTTGGCAAACCGTCAGGGTACGACCAGATTTAAGGACTGTGCCGATGGCTTCGAGGTAGTCGCCTTCGGCCGGCGCGAGCAGGTTGATCTTGTACTCGACAGTCAGTACGGAGCTGTCCGGAGGGAAAAGGGTGAAGGCCGCATAACCACCTGCGCTGTCAGCGATGGCACTCGTCGCACCGGCATGGAAGTAGCCGTGCTGCTGGGTGACCTCGGGGCGGCGTGGTAACTCGATGTGAACACACCCCGGGTAAATGCGCGTCAGCGTCGCACCCAGGTGTTCCATCAGTCCCTGCCGGTCGAAGCTCGCGCGCACGCGGGCCTGGACCTCGGGGTCAGCCTCCTCCATGCAGGCACCCTAGCGGCCCATGGCACCATTCCGAGGTGCATGTCTACTCGGGTTCGCTGCAACAAGGTGAGGAATCCCTTGAGCTCGCTGTGGCTCACGCGCTGGTACGGCGAGCGTCCGACGGCTATCTCGATGAGGCACTCCGGATCTACCGGCCGGCTGCCCCGGTCGTGGTGTTCGGCCGCCGAGACACCCGCCTGCCGGGCTTCGCCGCCGCCGTACAGGCTGCTCGTGATGCGGGCTTCGAGCCGCTGGTCCGGGCAGTGGGTGGACGACCGGTTGCGTACACGACCGAGGCCCTAGTGGTCGACCACGTGCGGCACGAGCGGTTGGCTCCGGATGGCATGGAGGCACGATTCATCCAGTACGGCGACCTGTACGCCGGAGTGCTCCGGGATCTCGGGATCGACGCGCGAGTGGGCGCCGTACCGGGGGAGTACTGTCCGGGCGCGCACAGCGTCAACGCCCGCGGAGTCGTGAAACTCATCGGCACCGGCCAACGCGTCGTCCGCGACGGCTGGCTCTTCAGCGCACTGATTGTCCTCGGGGATGACGAGCTGTTGAGGCCGTTGCTCACTGAGGTCTACCGGTTGCTGGAGCTCCCCTTCGATCCGGCCTCCGTCGGGTCGATCGCCTCGGAGGCCGCCGGCCGAGGGGAATCCGTTGAGCTGCGCCTACGAGCGGCCTATGCGCAGCACGCCGTACTTGAGCCCGCGGTCCTGGACGCAGCCACTCTCGCCGTCGCCCACGAGCTATCCGCCGACCACCGCGCCTAACCACCATCTGATGGGTCCACCCATGAGATGGCGCGGGCCGGAGGCGTCGGGGAGGGCGGACCTGGGCCACTGACCAACTTCCCGATCGGGCGCTCGCGCAGGCAGCGCTGAGCGTGAGCAGGGCGGGCTGCGCGAGGTTAGACAGTGGTGGCGGTCCGCTCGCGGGCGACGAGCAGGTGGATGCTCAGGGCGATCGTCAGGACGACGGCGGAGACGGCGAGCAGCCAGTGCGGGGCCGCGCCGGTGGCCAGGACGATGCCGCCGAGGCCGCCGCCTAGCGCCGCGCCGAGGGAGATGGCGCTGCCGTTGAGGGCCATGACGATCGCGGCTGAGTCGCCGGCGAGGACGCCGAGGCGGGCCTGTTGGGGGACGGCGGCGCCGCCGTTGCCGACGCCCGCCAGGAAGAACCAGGCCAGGCCCATGACGGCGGCCAGGGTGACGGGCGCGTAGCCGAGTGCGAGGCCGCCGATGATCGAGTTGAGGAGTAGGCCGGTGAGGACGACGGTCAGCACGCGGATCGGGGTGAAGCGGTCGGTGAGCCGGCCGGTGACGGCGTTTCCGAGCATGCTGAACAGGCCGTAGCCGAACATGATCAGGATGATCATCCAGTCGGCCCGGAAGGTCGGACCGAAGATCAGCGTGGCGTAGGTGAAGCAGGTGTAACTGGCGCACAGAATGCCGACGGTAACGAGCAGACCGGCCAGCAGCCGCGGTTGGCGCAGCGGCCGGAGGCGGTCGGCGAGTGTGCCCGCCGGGAGGTGCAGTTCAGGCAGGCGGAGCAGGATCCCGACCAGGGCGATCGCACCCACCACGGCGACCAGCACCATCGGGAAGCGCCAATTGGACTGGCCGATGACGAGGCCGACCGGTACGCCGAGCGCGGTCGCGGTCATCCAGCCGCCCAGCACGAACGACAGCGCCTTGCCGCGATGCCGGATCGGCGTCTGCGCGATCACGTACGCCAGGATCGCGGCGTTCAGCAGACAACCGCCGAGTGCCGAGACCACTCGACCGCTGATCGCGATACCGTAATTCGGTGCGAGGGCAACGATCAGGTTGCCGACCACGAAGACCGCCAGCGACAACGCGATGGTCCGGCGCCGCTCCCACCGACTGGTCGCCGTACCGAGAATCGGCGCCATGATCGCCGACGTGAGCGCAAAGACCGTCATCAACTGACCGGCCGCCGGCTCGGTCACCCGCAGGTCCTCAGCAATCGCCGGAAGCAGTCCCGCCAGCACGTACCCGTCGATTCCGGTCGAGAACGCGGCCACCGCCAGCCAGATCAACGTCCGGTACGAGACTCCATCGTGCTGCTGTGTCTGCTCCACAAGCGTCTATCGAACCCTTGTCAGGCCGCTCCGGCAAGCGCAAAGCCGCTTGTTCTCGCTCCGTAGACACAGCTTCGCGCACAATCACGCATGATCAGGACGCGTGGCATGATCCGGACAGCACCGCTACGCCGCATTCGACGGTTCCTACGGTGGTCTGTACATCGGACTGAAGGGGACTGGAATGAGCATGAAGCGAGTTGCAGCTTTGTTCGCGTCGGCGGCGTTGATCGTGGCCGGGGCGTATGTCGTCAAGCCGGCGGCCGCGGTGGACGCAGGCGGAACCTCGGCCAGCCAGGGACATAGCGACGGGTTCGAGTGGAACTAGTGGGCTGAACGGCTGATCGCGCCGCTGCCAGTCAGTCGGGCAGCGGCGCTATCGGTTCAGTCAGGGCTGTTCGTCCTCGGGGCGGCATCTATTCAGGAAAGTGCGGGAGCTGCTCGTTCGGGTCCTCGTCGGGGTTCGGAGCCGGTGCTGGGCTCGGGTCGAGGTCCGGATCGGGCTGACCGCCGCCCGGCACGGGATCGGTCAGATCCGGCAGCGGCTCGACGGGCGGGACCGGAATGGGGTTGGTGCTCATGGTTCCTCCTCAGGTTCCAGCTTGCATAGCCGGTGCCCGCGGGGGATGAGTTCCATGCGCTACTTCAGGAGGGCGACGGCTTCCTGGATGGAGTCGGTGACCAGGGAGCCGGTGGCTTCGAGGGCCTCGCGGGACATTGCGCCGGTGCTGACGAGGATGCTGCCGGCGCCGGCCGCGCGGGCCGCGTCGGCGTCGTCGACGACGTCGCCGATCAGTACGACGTCCGCGGGGTCGAGGCGCTGGGCCTCGAGGTGGCGGACAAGGCTCTCAGCCTTGGAGCCGCCACCGACCTCGGCAACCAGGCCGTCGACGCGGGTGAAGTGCGGGGCCAGGCCGTATTCGTCGATCGTCGGGGTCAGGCGGTCGTGGAACCACATCGACAGCAGGGACTGGGTGCGGCCGGACTCAGCGACACCCAGTAGTACGTCGAGCGTTCCTTCGGCGAGACCGGACTTGGCCAGCAGGGCGTCGTACCGGTCGTGGTAGAGCTTGTCGACCTGCGCCCATTCGGGTTCGGTGAGGCTGCGGGACAGGACTGTCTCGTACGAGACGCGCATCGGCCTCGTGTACGCCGCCTGCCAGTCCGGCCAGGTGATCGCCGTACCGCCGAGGCCGACGAAGACCTCGTTCACCGCGGCGAGCACGATCTCGTTGTCGTGCAGCAAGGTGCCGTTCCAGTCCCAGACCACATGAGAAATCTTCACCGGCAGCAGTTTAGATTGCCGGCTGGATTCCTTCTCTGAAGGGAATGAATATCCGGCCTCAGGGCACGACTTTGGTCAAAAAGTGCCTATTCATTCCTAATACACGCCTTGACCGGGGTTGAATCTGCTTCCACGCTGTCCTCTATGACGAGCGAGCAGGGGTTGGCCGACGTGCCGCGGGGGATGAAGTTCCGGGCGCTGGCCGAGCAGTTGCGGGAGGAGATCGCCACCGGGGTCTGGATGGTCGGCGGCCGGTTGCCGACCGAGTCCGAGCTGGCACGCGCAGCCGGTGTCGGGATCAACACCGTACGGCGGGCTGTCGACCTCCTGATCGAGGACGACATCGTGCAGCGCCGGCAGGGTTCCGGGACCTACGTGCTCGCCCAGCCGTCGGGTATCCGCCTGCAGCGCCGATTCGTCGGCGTACTGGTCCCGTCGACCTCGTACTTCTACCCGAAGGTGATCGAGGGCATCGAGCGCGTGCTGAGCGCCGCTGGGGTCCGCGTGATCCTGTCGAGCTCGGAGTACAACCTGGACGTCGAGGCCGAGCAGACCCGGCAACTGCTCCAAGCCGGTGTCGACGGGCTGCTGCTGGTGCCCAACCTGCACCTGATGGAAGACCCCGGACTCTTCTTCGAGGATCTGCCCGACCTTCCGGTCCCGTATGTCCTGATCGAGCGCCGGCCGCCGCATCCCACACTGGACGACGCGACGCCGTACGTGTGCACCAACCACCAAGGCGGTGCGTACGCCGCTGTCCGCCACTTCACCGAGCTCGGTCACCGGCGGATCGGCCACCTCGGCCGCCTCCGCACCGGTACGGCGGACGCCGTGCAGGCGGGTTTCGACGCGGCCATCACGGAGTTGGGCCTGCCGGTGATCCCGGCGGTCAACCAGCGTCGTGAAGTGTGGACCAACGAAGAGCTTGCCGCGTACGTCCAGACCTGCGCCGACAATGACGTCAGCGCGGTCTTCTGCCTAGGTGATCGAGACGCCTCGGCGCTGGTTCTGCATGCCCGCCGGCTCGGGGTCGATGTCCCCGGCGATCTCGCACTTGTTGCCTATGACGACGAAGTGGCCGACCTGGGGGAAGTGCCGCTGACTGCTGTCTCACCGCCGAAGGCCGAGGTTGGAGCGCTCGCAGCCGAGTTGCTGCTGCGCCGCCTCACCCAAGGCGAGACGGCCCCCATTCATCAGGTCCAGCTGCGTCCGCGGCTGGTCATCCGCGCCTCTTGTGGTGCGATGACCCGAGAGTTGGTTCAGCAATGAAGCCATTCCTGATAGCCGCCGCTTTGGTGGCCGCCGTGCTGCAACCGGTGAGCGCGACCGCGGCGCCGCCCGACGCACCGGTTGCCCCCGGCAACCTCGTGGTGAATGCGGGGTTCGAGGCCGGCAGCAACGGCTGGACTGCTTCTAGTCGAGCAACGGTGGAGTCCGGTGCTTTGAAAGTGGCCTCCATCACCGGGATCGCCTGGGAAGGCGCGAACTCAGCCTCCTTTGGACTCGACGGCCGCCGGACGGCGCGGGTGACGGTGTCTGGCCAGATGAAGCTTGATGACGTCGTCCAAGGGGCATCGGCCGACAATGCGGCCAAGCTCTACATCGCGTTCGTGAATGCTGCCGGCGTGAAGAATTGGCAAGGCGTCCGCCTGCAGGGCACGCAGGACTGGACCCTGCAGAGCGCCACGTACGCCGTACCGGCTGGGACTGTGTCGGCGTTCGTCAGCGTGGCTCTCGATCGTGCGGTCGGCACCGTTCGGTTCGACGATCTGCGCGTTGCGGCGGCCGCGCCGGTCAACCTGGCGACGAACCCGGGATTCGACACCACGACGACCGATCCGAACTGCCCGGCGGCCGGCTGGTGCACGCCGTACCTGAGTCAGGTCTACGACCTCGACGCCGGCGCGATGCGGCTGAAAGGCGTGCCAGGCAAGAAGATTGGCGGTTTCGTCACCACGCAGGTCGACCAGGCCGTCTGGCCGGTCGTCACGGTCGCGGCGGATGTGAAGACCGATCAACTGGTGTCGTCCGACTTCACCGACGTACCGGGTGGTTTGCGGGTCAGCCTCAGCTTCTCGTACGTCGTGAACGGCGTGACCACCTACACGGGCTCGTCGATCATCGCCGGAGTGATCACCGGCAGTCGTGGTTGGTCGCGGATCAGCGGCACAATGCGGTTGCCGGCCAAGACCCAGCGGATCCAGGTGATCCCCACTGTCACGAACGCCACCGGTACGGCGTGGATCGACAACGTGAGTGTCAGCCCCGAATCCGGGTGGGTCTCGCCGGACATGGTCGCCAAGTCGGTTGCCGCAGGCAATGAGGTGGTCCACTACACGACGATCACGAACCGGCGCGAGGTTGCGGACACCTTCCGGCTCAGCCTCGATCAGTCGGCCTTGGCGCCGTACACGGCTCGGCTCGCAGCAGACAGCGTCACCCTGGCTCCCGGCGCGAGCGCCCAGGTCAAGGTCTTCGTGACCGCACCAGCAGAACAAGCGGCCGGTACGACGCGCGAGGTCAAGCTGCTCGCGACTCCCGCCGGGGCACCGGACTTGACGCAGACTGCCTGGCTTGAGACGACGGTGGCGAGCGCGGCAGTGCGTGGTGAGCAGCCGCAGGTCTTCAACACTGTTGCCGAGATCAACGCATTGCGGCAGAAGGTCGCCGACCAGGGCTGGGCGAAGGACGCCTTTACGAAGGTGGTGAAGACCGAGGCTGATGCCTGGTTGCCGCGACCGCTCGACAAGACGATGTTCCACAACGCGTGGACCGGCAACTACAAGTGCCCGGGCACGAACACCAGCCTTCGCTTCGACTACGACAAGCCGACCGAGCACACCTGCCCGATCGACGGGAAGGTCTATACCGGCGAGCCCTACAACAGCTCGTGGATCGAGACCTGGCACTACAACGCTGGCCAGGGCGCCGCTGATCTGGGGCTTGCCTACCAACTGACTGCTGATCCTCGCTATGCCGGGAAAGCCCGCGACATCCTGCAGTACTACGCCGATCAGTTCGTGTCGGTGCCATTGAACGGTCTGTATGGGCGAGTGCACTACCAGGTTCTCGACGAGGCTGTCTCGGCCGTCGCGCTGGTCGATGCTTATGATCTGATCCACGAGTCGCTGACCCCGGCCGAGCGGGTCAACATCGAGCAGAATCTGCTGCGCCCGCTGGCCGATCTGATGATCTCCTGGCCGACCTCCACCTCGAACTTCCAAGCCTGGAACGATGCCGGTATCTACGCAATCGGTGCCGCGATCAACGATGCGGCGTACAAGGACTATGCGTTGCACGACTCCGAGGACGGGCTGGAGTTCCTGCTGAACAAGGCGCGGATGAACGACGGCTGGTGGTGGGAAGGATCGGCGAGCTATCACGTCTACGCGCTGCAGGCACTGACGAGCTTGGCCTTGGCGGCTCGCGGTGAGCATGATTACCTCGGCGATCCGCGGTTCAAGCAGATGTACACGGTACTGCTGCCTTACCTGTATCCGGATCTGACCGTTCCGGCGGCCGGTGACGGTGGCAACTGGGGACGGCGGTTCGGCGTCAGCTTCACGCAGTTCGCCGAGTTCGGGTACGGCCAGTACGGCGATCCGCGGTTCGCGGCGGCGCTCGACTACGCCTACACGAACGCGAAGCTGCCGCGGACCGACCGCTGGGCACTCCGGTACGGAGCCGACAGCATCCCGGCGAGTTCGGGTCTGCGGGTGTCGAGCACGAACTTCACCAGCCTCGGTGAGGCCGTCCTCCAGTCGCACAACGGACGCAATCTCGCCCCGAACCCGGGGCTGGAGGACGACTCGTACTGGAAGTTAGAGGGTGCGTCCTGGGTGACCGATGTGGTGATGGACGGCAAGCGCGCGGCGAAGGTGACCGGGGATCTCGCCGGTTGGCGCGGGTTGCGGCAGGATGTGCCGCTGGACGGTCGTGAGGTCCCCACGCTGCGGTTGTCAGCCCTGGCCAAGACCTCCGGAGCGACAGCAGGAAAGCTGACATTGAGCTTCCTGGATGGGCGCGGATCGGTCATCTCAACGAAGAGCACCGCTCTCAAACGCGATGCGGAGTGGACGGCGTACGACGTCGATGCGGACGTGCCGTCGTCGACGCGGTCGGTCCGGTTGAGTCTGGGCAGCGACCGGGGGACCGGGACGCTGTGGTTCGACCAGGTTGATCTGTGGTCGAACCAACTGCTCACCGATGGCCGACGCGAAGTCGCGGTGCAAGGTGGCAACGTCGGCTCACTGACGTTGGCAGCCAACGTCCGGGGGACCGGCGTGCTGGAACTGACCTTCCTGGACAAGGAAGGAGCGGTGCTGATGACAGAGACCGCGAACTTCCGCGGGGTGCCGCGCTGGACTACCAAACAGGTCCGAGCCGAAGTCCCCACGCAGACGGTCAAAGTCAAGGTGCGAACGACGGGACGCGCGGAACGCATTCGCTTGAGTGCTGAGCACGCGATCGACGCCTTCCAGGCGAATTATCTGCGGCTCGACTACGGCATCGCAGGCGGGACCCACGGGCACGCCGACAAGCTGCACCTCGATGTCGTCGGTGCCAGCGGGCTGCAGTCAACTGACCTCGGCCAGGTGTACGGCGCCTCGAACGCCGACCTGACCGAGAACTGGTACCGCGAAACGGTCTCGCACAACACGGTCGTGGTCGACGGCACCAGCCAGGACCGCAACCTGCGCGGCACCCTGAAGTACTTCGGTACGACGCCGCGGCTGCAGGTCGCGGACGCTGAAGTCAAGGGCGCCTACGCCAGCGTTCCCGCGTCGAGCGACGTCGAGCTGGAACGCAAGGTCCTGATGACCGACGACTACTCGCTGGACGTCTTCGATGCCAAGGGCACCAAACCGCATCGCTTCGACCAGTCGTGGCACGGCGCCGGCTCGCTGACGATCGGGACCGTCCCGATGACCCCAACCTCAGGCGTCCTCGATCCGACCAGCACGAACTTCGGCTATCACCTGCTGAAGAACGTTGCGGTGGGCAACGCGGCTGACGGCCAATGGACCGGGACCTGGTCGAGCGGACTGAAGCTGACCGCATTGGAGCCCGAGGCAACCACCGTGCTGCACGAAACCGCACCAGGAACGGCCTCCACCGGTACGCCGATCCCGTTCGTGCTAGCTCGTCGCGAGGGTGTGACGGCGACGCGGTACACAACGCTTCTGCAGACGTCACCTACCGTCTCGTCCGTCCGTCGGATCGCCGATGGGCATGTGCGTGTCGAGTTGGCTGCCGGTGGGCGCGACGACCTCCTGTACGACGACGGCTTCGCTCTCGTGCGGAAGGCCAGCATCGATCTGCTGCAGCGATCCACGGTCGCCGTCGATGGCCGCACGTACGTCGAGGCGTCGCGCAAGCTGGACAACGCCTCGCTGGTCTTCGACGACACCACGCTACGGATCGACGTACGCCGAGCCGCCACCGCGCCGGCACCCGTCGTACTGAAGATCTATGCGCCTGGTGTCCGGACTGTGACCGTGAACAACCAGCCGGCCCGGGCTGTGCCTGCGGGCGGTGGCTATCTAAAGGTCACACTGAATGCGTGACTTGATGCAGTGGGTCGGTGTTCCGGAAGCGGAACAGACCGCGGTCCTGGCGTCACCGCCCGACGAGCACGAGCTCGCTGCGGCGGTCGCCGGACTCCGGCGGGACCTCGGCAGCCTGGACAGCAGCGTCACCTGGCGAGCCGCCAGCGGAACCCTCCCGCTCTACGCCTACCTGACCGTCCTGCCGGAGGTGCTCGCCTGGCATGCCGCCCGGCGAGTGCCACGAGCCATCTCGCACGCGACCATGCATCAGCTCGGCTCGCGCGTCCGCGACGGCGGCGTCGTGCGCCCGTACTGGTTCTCGCGCCACTTCCGCGGCAGCCTCTACCGCCTCGGCCGGCTCCAGTTCGACCGAACCGCCCGCCACGGTGAGCCCCTGCTCGACGTTCACATCCCCGGCGACGGGCATCTCACCCCCGAAGCCTGCGACGACTCCCTGGCCGCCGCGCGCCCGTTCTTCGCCGAACACTTCCCGGCCGAGGAGTACAAGCGCGCCTATTGCACGTCGTGGCTCCTCGACCCCCAACTGGCCGACTACCTGCCCGAGGACTCCAACATCCTCCGCTTCCAACGCCGCTTCACGACGGAGAGCGTGATCACCCAGGCCGACGACGACATCCGCGCTTTCGTCTTCGACCTGCCGTCCGGCGCGGAACTCCCGCGCCGGACCCGCCTCGAAGCCGCAATCGCCGATCACCTTGCCGAGGGCAAGCACTGGCATCACGTCACGGGCTGGCTGCCGCTGTGAGGTCTACCGGTCGGTCAGAACGGATCGAACCCGTACGACGCGATCGGCTGGTGGTCGCCGAAAGCAGTACGCACCGTGACCGTGACCTTCGCCTTCTTCGCGCCGGAGACAACCGCGGCCAGTTGCCGGCACTCGACCCCGAACTGGGTGTCCTCATCGCTGTCGGCTCCGTTGGAGGCCCGCAGCCGGGTGTTCAGTCCGAGTAGCCGGCACTTCGGTGTCGCGGTGACGAAGTGGGTCCGCCGATTGCTGATCTGCATGCTGTCGTACTGCGCGTCGCACACCGTGAACTTGTCGATGCCGCCGGGGGAGAGGGTGACGCACTTCTTGCCGACGAACCGCTCGTCCTTCTTGCTGACGACGTTCTTCTGGCCGGCGGCGTTCGACGGTTGCGGCCCGGCCTTGCCCGGCGGGTAGCCGTAACGCCAGGCCCAGTTGTCGGAGGCAAGAGTCGGCGCCGCGGTCGCGTCCGCGGTGAACGACCGGCAGGTCTTCGGCAGTACCACCCAGGGTGTATCGAACGGCGCCTTGCCCGCTTTGATCTCGGCGTAGATCTTGTGCGGGGTGCCCTCCACGCAGAAGATGTGCCCGGTCACCGACATCCGTTGCCCCTTGCAACCGGCGGCAGGCTCGAACCAGGCGTTCGCCCAGGAGCCCGTCTGGTTCGCGTCGTACCAGACCTTCAGTACCGGGGCACCGCACTTGGCCGTCGGTGCGGCCGCGGCTGGAGCGACCGGGAGGGCTGCCATGACAAGGGCGAGTGCGGCTGCGATCAGTGGCTTCATCGGAAAACCCTTCGCTACGCTCAGTAGTTGCCTTCGGTTCGATGCTAGGCGCTGGGCGCGGGTCTGAGATCACAGTGCGTGCACGTCCGCGTTGCAACGCCGATGTACCAACGGTTCAGCTGAGATTGACCCCGGGGCGAAGTGAAATCGGGTCAGGCCTGGCGACATAAGCCGGGTATGACCTACTTAGCTCAGGACAGGGGCAGCACCGGCGTGCATGATCCGCCGGCGGGTCTGAAGATCGAAGGGATGCGGGTCGGCCAGGTGCGGGCGCTGATCGAGCAGCGCGGTTACAGCGTCGCCTACTACCTCGAGCGGACCGCGGAGGACAACGTCCGGCGCGAGAGCGTTCCGGACAACTGGTTCGTTCTCGGCAGCCAACTGGTGGTCGACAAGCAGGTCGTGGTGCGGGCACAGCCAAAGTTGCGCTGAGCAAGTAAGTGGGTGAACAGCCGGGGTCTGCAACCTTGCGGTACTGATACCTTCCCCGCCCCACCACCCCGGTCTGGCCCCGGCTTGTTGCGCAAGGCGTGACGGACCTCTCCTCGTTCGGATTGACTAAGGATAGCCTTACCGAAGAAGATCGAGTCACCCGCCCACTTCAGGAGGACTCGTTCGGTATGCGGTTGTACCTGCTCGCCCTCAACCCGACCGACTCCGTCACCGAGGGGTTCCTGCCCGCGGCCGCGCGCCTCGGGCTCGAAGTCATCGTGCTGACCAACTCGGTCGATGCGCATCGTGAAGCCTATAAGGACTTTCCGCACCCACCGGAGATCCGGAACTGTTCGGTCCGGGACTTTCGCGCGGTGATCGGGGAGATCTCACGGCACCACAAGCCGGATGCGATCTTCACCAATAGCGATCACCTGCAGGCGCAGGCCGCGCTCGCTGCCCAGTACTTCGGACTCCCCGGCAAGGACTGGCAGGCGGCGTACCGGGCCAAGAACAAGGCGGAGGCTCGTCGCTGGTTGAGCGCTGCCGGGGTCGACACGGTCTGGGCTGCTGAGCTCGCGCCGGGGCAGGACGCATCGACGCTCACCGACATTCCCTTTCCGTGCGTGGTCAAGCCGCGCGAGGGGGTCGCGAGTGAGGATGTTGCGCTGGTTGACGACCTGGCCGGGCTGACGCAGTTTGCCGCAGGTGTCTGGGAGCGGCGTCCGGACGACACGTTGCTGGTCGAGGAGTTCCTGACCGGTGAGCTGCACACGCTGGAGACGCTCGGGGACGGTGCGACGCGGCAGGTCGTCGGTGCATTCCGTACGGCGATCTCCGAGCCGCCGGCGTTCATCGAGCTGTCGCTGGAGTTTGTCGGTGCGCATCCGCCGGCGATCACCGATCAGGTGCTCGCCCAGCTCGATGCGCTCGGGGTCGGCTTCGGCGCGTGCCACACGGAGTTCGTGGTCCAGGCGGATGGCCGGGCGCGGCTGATCGAGGTCAACTACCGTTCGATCGGCGACCGGCTGGATCTCGCGCTCGTCGACATCCTTGGCATTCCGTATTTCGAGCACGTGCTGCGGATCCACCTCGGCGAGCCGCTTCCGGCGGATCTCGGGGCGCGGGCCGACCGGGCGTCGTACAGCCTGTACATCTGTGCAGACCGGGCCGGGACGCTGACCGCGGCGCCGGAGCCGTTCGACCGGGTGGTCGACGGGATCGCGCTCTCCTACCAGACCTTCCGTGAGGTCGGAGCGACGCATCCGCTGTACAACACGAACCGGGACTACCTCGGCGTGATCCAGGGCATCGGCCCGGATCGGGCCGCGCTGCGGCGGATCGCCGAGGAGTTCGTGGCTGAGAGCGTCTGGACGATCGAGCCGTGACGGCTGCTACGACGTTGGCATTGCGTGTCCTCTCGTCTCTGATCCGTGAAGATGTGCTCGGGTTGCGCACTCGCGGATTGGTCGTCGAGATGGATGACGGGCGCTGGCTTCAGTCGGAGCTCGGCGGGCGGCTGCTGGCCGTCGCGGTCGTTGAAGACGGCTTCCAGGCTGAGTACGGCGCTCGGTTGCCGCTCCTTGAGGTCAATGGGACCGCGCTCACTTCGCTCGACGAGATCCTGGCCGCCCTGCGGGATCTCGCTGATCCGGAGGACCGCGGCGGATACGACACGTTCGCGGACGAGTGCCGGCAGACGCTGGCCACGATGGAACTGCATGACGACGTCCAGGCCGACGTACTGGCGGGGCTTGCGGAGCGGTACGGCGATGATCCGACGTCCTGGACTGGACTCGGGAGCTCGCTGGCGTTCGACACGTTGGCGGCGTTCCTCGACCACCCCGTTTATCCGACCGCGCGGGGGCGCATCGGGCTGACGCCGGAACAGGTTCGCGCTTACACGCCTGAGTTCCACCCGACCTTCAAGCTGCGATGGGTCGCCGTACCGGGGCCTGCGAAGGCGAACTGGCCGGAGTGGTGGCCGACTGTCGCCGATATCGGGCTGCCCGAGTTGGTCGACCACACGGTGCTGCCGGTGCATCCCCTGACCGAGGTGGTCGACGGCATCCTCGGTCCGATTCCGTATCTCGACGTCGTACCGACGTTGTCGACCCGGACCGTGGCCGTCGTCCACGATCCGCGTTTCCACCTGAAGTTGCCGATAGCAACGGCCACGCTGGGGGCGCGCAACCGGCGGACGATCAAGGCGGGCGTGCTCGTCGACGGTGCTGCGGGGGAGCGGTTGATGCACGATGTCATCGACCACGAAGCGCGTTTCGCAGCAACGATCCTGAATGCCGACGAGCAGACGTACTACGAGAGCGGCGACGAGCTCTTCGCGGTCCTGCTCCGCCGCTACCCATCGGGCCTCGACGATGCACTGGTCGTCCCGCTGGCAGCCTTTGCCGCGAAGGCGCCGAGCGGGCGCCGCGTCATCGATCATCTCGCCGACCGCTTCTACAACGGCAAGATCCACGACCTGTACGACGCGTTCGTCACCCTGCTGTTCGACTGGCAGACGACGCTGTTCGGCTACGGGATCGCGCTCGAGTCGCACCAGCAGAACACCTCGGTGATCTTCGATCGAGTCGACGGTGCTACCCGGATTCGTTTGCTCTACAAGGATAATGACGGTCTCCGGATCAACCGTCAGCGCTGCGCGGATCGCGGTGACTTCACCGACCCGCGGATGTTCGGCGACAACGACCGCGCCCTCACCGATCTCTTCACCACCATCACCATCCACCTCTGTACGGCGTCCCTCGCCTTCGCACTGGCCGACGACGAACTGCTCCGCATCCTGCGCACCCGCCTGACCGAGGCCGTCGACCGCCTCGGCGCGGATGGTGCCGCATTGCGCGCCGACCTGCTGGAGGCCGACCGGCTGCCGGTCAAGGCGATGGTCACGGCCGGCACCCTGCTGAGCAAGCAGCGTTCGGGCGCGGCCGATATCAACAAGCACTACACCACCGGGCCCAACTACCTACGGCTCGCGCGATGACAGTTCTTGCGGCGGCACCGCCCGTCACCGCACCGCGGCCCCACCTCAGCCGCATGCACGTCCCGGCAATCGCCGGCTGCTACTTCGTCGCATCGTTCGCGGCGCTCGGCCTCCCGCCTTACCTGACTGAGATCCTGCCGTCGCTCGGCGATCCGACCGGCCAATGGGCCGGCCTCCTGTACGTCGTTCCGACCGTCTTCAGTGCGATCGGGGCGCCGTTCTGGGGCCGTCTCGCCGACCGCTACGGCCGGAAGCGGCTGCTCCTTCGGGCCCAGCTCGGTCTGTCGATCGCGTTCATCGCCGCCGGCCTCGCGAACAGCCTGTTGGCCTTCACGCTGGCACTCGTCCTGCAGGGCTTCCTCGGCGGAACGTTTGCTGCGAGCAACGGTTATCTCGCGGCGGCGCTCACTGGCGACAAGCTGTCGAAGGCACTGACCCTGATGCAGGGGAGTGCCCGGGCTGCGCTGGTGGTCGCACCGATTCTGGTCGGCTCACTCAGCCCGTGGGTCTCGCCGCATCGGCAGTACCTGATCATGGCCGTGCTGCCGCTGGCTGCCGCCGTACTGCTGGTGTTGCTGCCTGAGCCGGATCATTCGGCCGTCGAAGTGCACGAGGTGCTGCCGGCGCAACCGCCGCCGCCGATGCGGACACTGAGGCTGTTGTATTTCTTCGAGTTCGCCTTCGTGTTCGCAACCATCATCTCTTTCCCGTACCTGATCGCGCTGATCGAGAAGCGCATGCCTGATACCTCAGGCGCCCTTGCCGGAGTGCTGTTCGCCTTGCCACACTTGTGTTACCTCGTGTTGGCCAGTGCCACCCATAAAATGATCTGTCACCAGCGTTTTGTCGGTCGTTCGCGAGCAGGGCTCGCGGCCGGTTTCGGCTTTGTCGCGCTCGGTTTGGCTGCGCATGCAGTGGTTCAAACGCTGCCCGGGTTTGTCGTTGCGCGCCTACTACTTGGTATCGGGTTGACGCTCGGTCTGGTGTGCCTTTCGATCCTCGCCGCCGACGCGGCGCGAGGACGTGCACCCGGCCGGATGTTCGGTACCGTCGAATTCTTCTCCAAGGGCGGAGCGGTCGCCGCCGGTGCCGTCGCCGCTGTCTCGAACAGTGTGTTCGGTGCAGCCGCGCCGGTGCTGATCGGCACCGCCGCCGCCTTGGTCACAGCCGTTTCCGCCACGTTGCTCATTCGTCCCCGTACGCGTTCGGAGTCACATATGTCTGTTATGCAGTCCCTTCCCCCGGCTGCGACGGCTGTACCGCGTGCCGACCATGTGGTCGCGCACACCCTGCTCAACTGCCTGCTGCGCGAGGTCTCCGGTCCGGAGCACCAGAGCGCAGTCGACGACGGCTGGCTGTTGCTTCGCCTCCCACGCGCCGGAGTCCTCCTACGCGTCGAGCTGCGCCGTACGGCGTTGATCGGTGCGCATAGGTTCATTGGCCCGGTGTTCCAGGAGCACGGTGAGTTCTGGTCGGAGCTGACCTGGCATGAGCTGGCCGACCAGGTACGACGTGAGCTAGCGCTACGCAGCGGCTTTGAGAACGAGGAGTTTCTGCCGCAGATCGAGTCGAGTCACGAAGGTGTCACCCGGGCCCTGACCCGGAGCCGGCCTGCTGGTCCGGACCGGTTCCTCGAGTCGGAGCAGGCGATGCTGTTCGGGCACCGCTTCCACCCGGCGCCGAAATCCCGCACGGAGAACCGCGATGACTGGGCCGCGTATGCGCCGGAGTCGCGGGCTGCGTTCCAGTTGCGCTACCTCGCCGTGCGGCCGGAGCTGCTGGCCGAGGAGAGCCTTGACTCGGAGATCACTGCGCTGCTTGATGAGCTGTGCGAAGTGCCGGACGGCTACCGGTTGCTGCCCGCGCACCCCTGGCAGTACTCGATGGTGCGAGACAACCCGCAGTTCCAGGCCGCGCTGGAGCGGGGTGACGTGATCGACCTGGGTGTCGGGGGTGCGCTGTTCACGCCGACCTCGTCCGTGCGCACGCTGGCCGGTCCGGATGTGTTCCTCAAGTTCAGCCTGAACATCCGGATCACCAACTGCCTGCGGAAGAACGCGGCGTACGAGATGACCGGTGCGGTTGCGCTCACCCGGCTGCTTGCGCCCGTGCTGGCGGATCTGGCGGTTCGCTTCCCAGGTGCCGCCGTACTGCGGGAGCCTGCGTTCCGCACGCTCGCCATGGACCTGCCTGTCTACGAGGGCTTCGGACTGATCGTGCGGACCGGGCTGAGCGACGTACTGCGTCCTGGTGTGACGCCGTTGATGGCAGCTGCGGTGGCTGATGAGTACGCGACCAGCTCAGCGCACATCTCGCTGCTGCTCGAAGACGCGGACGACGCCGAGATCGTGTCCTGGTGGGCGGCGTACCTGAGGCTGCTGGTTCCGCCGGTGCTGGCGGCGTACCTGGACCATGGTGTGGTGCTGGAGCCACACCTGCAGAACGTGCTGATCGGCGTCGACGCGGCCAACCAGCCGGTGCAGGTGCTCTTCCGCGACCTGGAAGGCACCAAGCTGGTCGACGAGCTGCATGCGGAGACGCTGGCTGGTCTGCCGGCGGATGTCGCCGGTCCGATGACGTACGACGCTCAGCGCGGCTGGGACCGGGTTGTGTACTGCCTGCTCGTCAACCACATCTCGGACCTGCTGGGCGCCGTGGCTGACCTCAGCCCGGAGCTTGAGGGACGGCTGTGGGCCGAGGTGCGGGCCGTGATCGAGGAGCACTCCGAAGAGAACGGACGGCCGCCGCTCCTCGCTGCACTGCTGGCCGGTGTGCCGCTGCCGGCGAAGACCAACATGCTGACTCGCTGGGGTCGGCTGCCGGACCGGAGCGCCGGCTACGTTCGCCTGCCGTCGCCGATTGCCGAGTCGGTGCTCGCAGCGGCGGCAGAGCATGCCACAGCGCAGGGCGAGCGGTGACGGTCACTCCTAACGTCCGCGAGTACGCCGCTGGTCTACCGACCGACGCTCTGCCCGCCTACGTCTACGACCTGGGTGCGCTGCGCGTCCATGCCGCGGCGGTCCGGGCGGCGCTGCCAGCGGGAGTCGAGTTGTACTACGCGGCCAAGGCGAACCCGGAGGCCGCCGTACTGGAGGCGCTGCGGGACGCGGTGGACGGCTATGAGGTGTCCAGCGCAGGCGAGTTGGCACACGTGCGTCAGGTGGCGCCCGGTGCGCCGCTCGCCTTCGGGGGACCGGGTAAGACGCCCGCCGAGATCGCTGCGGCGGTTGAGGCGGGGGTGCATCGGTGGCATCTGGAGAGCGTGCAGGAGCTGTATCAACTCGCGGCCGCGCTGGGTAACGAGCAGCAGGTCGACGTCATGCTGCGGGTGAACGTGCCGGTGGCGGAGGGCTCGCTCGAGTCGGTCGCGCTGGCGATGGGCGGGCGGCCGAGCCCATTCGGCCTCGATCCGTCCGATGTCGCGAGGGCGCTGGAGTTGCTGGCTGGTCCGATCGGTCAGCAGCTCCGGCTGCGCGGCATCCACGCGCACCTGGGCAGCGGTCTGAGCGCGGCTGAGCATCTGGCGGTGGCCGAGCAGATCGTGAACTGGTCGGCTGCGCTGGCGGCGAAGCACGGACTCCGGTTCGACGAAGTCAACATCGGTGGCGGGATGGCGGTCGACTACGCCGAGCCCGCGGCGCGTTTCGATTGGGTCGAGTTCGGTGTCGGTTTGGCGAAGTTGCTTGACCGGCGACCGGAGCTGCGGCTTCGGATCGAGCCTGGGCGCGCGTTGACGGCGTACTGCGGCTTCTACACGACCGAAGTTCTTGACGTGAAGACGAGTCAGGGTGAGCCTTTCGCCGTGGTCCGGGGTGGTACGCATCACCTGCGGACTCCGGCGACAAAAGGTCACGATCAGCCATTCGTCGTCGTACCAGTGCAGGAGTGGTCCCACCCGTGGCCGCGTCCGTCGGCGACTGGGCAGATCTCGCTGACCGGTCAGCTGTGTACGCCGAAAGACCTTCTGGCACAGGGGATTCCGGTCGCCGAGGTACGCGCCGGGGACCGGATAGTCTTCGCGATGGCGGGGGCGTACGCGTGGAACATCTCGCATCACGACTTCCTCATGCACCCACACCCGAATTTCTTGTTCATCTGAAGCGGTCTACCGTTGGTTCCCGACGGCATTGTCGGAGAAATAGGGGAAGTACCTGCTTGTGCAGGGCAACTTTCATCCCTCGCTCCGCCTCTCGGATAAGGTCGGACGGCGCAGCGGGGTCACGAGCGAGGGATGAAGACTGATGGCGGCAGCCCAGGGGCGAGGGCGCGGATGGTTGGCAGTGCCGGTGGCGGCACTGGCGGCTGCGCTCGCGTACATCGCCGGCGGGATCATCCGCGGTAGCTATCCGTTCGGCCACATCCCGCGCAACATCCTGGATCTGGGGCAGCAGTTCATCCCGATGCACGCGCATCTGCGCGACATCATGACCGGCGCGGCGCCGGGTGACTTCTTCTTCAACTGGTCCAGTGGGTACGGCGTTCCGTACATCGGCGACTTCATGGCCTACAACGGGGCCGCGCTGTCCTGGATCGTGCTGCTGTTCCCGCGCGACAAGATCGACCTTGCGCTGTACGTGATCTCGGCGACCGCGATTGCGTGCGCCGCGGCGGCCATGACGGCGTACCTGCGGAAGCTGCGCCCGAGCGGACCGGCCTGGCTGGCCGGGATCGCCGGTGTCTCGTACGCGACCTGCGGTTGGGCGATCGACGACGGCGGCTACATGACCGGCTGGCTGTACGGCCTGATCGCGTTCCCGGTGATCTGCCTGCTCTGCGAGTGGATCTGGAAGAACCGCTCACTGCCGTCGATGATCGTCTCGCCGTTCGTCATCGCCCTGTTCTGGTACTCGCACTTCTACACCGTCTACATGGCCTCGCTCGGGGCGGCGATCGTGGTGGTCGCGCGCGTCCTGGGTGATCCGGACGGCGGCGACTGGGCGCGCCGGATCGGCGGTGCGGTGCGCTGCCTGATCGCGGTAGTGGTCGGGATCGCGCTGTCCGCGCCGCTGTTGGTGCCAACCTTCAAATCGGTCGGCTACGCACGGCCGAGCCCGGACGAAACCTTCCATCCGATCGGCTGGCTGTACTTCTTCGGCCGGCTGCTGCCTGGAACCGAGGGGGTCGGGAAGACCCCCGGCCTGGCCGTCGGGACCGTGATGCTGCTCCTCGCGCTGAGCTTCCCCTTCAACTGGAAGATTGCACTGCGCGAGCGAATCGTCTGGTCGGTGGCCATCCTGCTGGCGATCGCCAGCATGCAGATCACCATCACGCACATGATCTGGCACGGGTTCGACGCGCCGAACGGCAACCCGTTCCGGCAGGCCTTCGTCATCGCCGGGTTGATCGTGATCGCCGGCTGGATGTCGGTGGCCACGGGCATTCGCCATGTGTCGACAGTCGTCATACCGGCGGTTTTCCTGGCCGCGCTGTGGGCCTTCGCGTGGAACAACTGGACATCGACCGCAGTCACGGCGGTCGCCGTACCGGTGGTCGGGTTCCTGGCGATTGCGGCCTGGGTGGTCACGCGGTGGAAGCCACAGCAGTTGGTACGGCGAATTGCCGCCGGCGTGCTGGTTGCCGCGGTGCTCGTCGAGGCGGGCGCGTCGTCGTACGCGATCGAGGCGCACCGGGGCGAGAAGTACTACACCGGACGGGCCTGGGCAGCTCGGCAGGAGACCAGTCGGGCGCTGGTGATGGGGGACAACGACTGGCCGCGGCAACGCGTGTCGCCGGGAGCGTTCACCACCGTCAATGACCCGATGCTGATCGGCGGCGAGGGGCCGGAGTACTACAGCTCGACGATTCCGGACGAGCTCACCCAGGAGCTGCTCAACCTCGGCTTCGGATACTCGGCGTTCGGCCGGTCGATCGTCGATCCGGTGAACCCGGTGGTCGACGCGGTCTTCGCGATGGGTGGCCGGCTGACGCTGGACCCCAAGGGCGAGCTGCAGTTGGCCCGCAGCCAGGTCGGCCCGTTCGTCTCGGTCCGCCCGCTACGACCGTGGATTTCGGGGCTCGGCGGGCCGTGGGGTCTGCAGGAGACCGCGCTCGGCGCGAGTGTCTATGAGACGCCGAAGCTGCGGGCATACATCGACGAGGGTTCGCAGGTCACGGTCAGCGACAAGCGGCCGGGAGTCCTCACGATCAACCAGCCGCAAGGGCTGGAGAAGCCGGGCACGTTCCGGCTGACCGCTCGGTGCAAGCCGGGGACCGAGGTTTACCTGTTCGGGCCCGAGTTTGTCGGTGACTCGCTGGTCGACGGTCACAAGTGGACGGTCAACCTGACGACCGGCGCGAAGCGGCCCGGTATTTTCCGCGGCGCACCGATGCGCCGAGTCAGTACGACGGGTCCGAGCGGCGCGGTTGAGGTCACGCTGCGGGTGCCGGAGTCGACCCAGTTGCCGGATCGGCCGCTCGGCTGTCTCGACCGCACCAAGCTCGATGCCGCGGTCAACCTGCTCCGGCAGAGCCAACCGGCCGAGACCCACGTCGGCGGACACAGCATCGACATCAAGCTGAACCCGCGGACCCGCGGGACGGTCGTCATGAGCGTCGTCCGCACGCCGGGCTGGCGCTGTCAGGTGGACGGCCAGGCGTTCCGGAAGCCGACCCAGATGGCTGGCCTGATGGCTATGCCGGTTGGTCGCTCGGCCAGCAAGGTGTCGTGCGACTATCACCCGGCTGGTCTGCGACTCGGCCTGGTGGGCGGGGCAGCTGGACTCGGCCTCCTGCTGCTGACGGTCGCCGTACTGGAATTCTTGCGCCGCCGTCGGCTGCGTCTCGCGGCACGGCCGATCGTCTTCAGCCCGGTTGACCCGCCGGTTGGAGAGAGCGGGACGGCAGCAGCGCCTGCTTCAGCCCCGGAGTCACCGTCGCCAGCATCAGACAAACCAGCACCACCGAAACCCGCTGAATGATCCCGGGCTGATGGGCCTCGTCGCCCTTCAGCTCCTGGATGCCGATCGCGATGACGAGCCAGATCTGACTGATCAGGCTCGCTCCGGCCAGTACGGCGGCGGTCAGCCGGCGCGGGCCGGTCCAGCCGGTGCGTCGGAGCACGACGAGGATGAAGAACGCCATCGCTACGCAACCGACTCCGGCGACGGTTGAGAACGTCGCGTGGAGGACCAAGGCCATGCCTGCCCGGCCGCTGTCCTCGGACTCCAGGCAGGCCTGGCTCAGGGACGGTGCGCAGTCCAGCGGCAGGAAGACGCTGAACATGGTCCCGATGCCGAAGAGCGCCGTACTGATCAGGAGCGCAGCGACATCGCGGTGCCGCCGCGCGGTCTGGCGGGCGAGGATCGGCACCAGAACCAGCAGGATCCCGGTCGTCAGGTCCATGCCGCGCGCGTAGAGATTGGTGGGCTGATCCAGCGCGGCCAGGTCGCTGAGCATCGAGTCATGGAGGTTGAGCGGGAATCCTGCGGCCGCCTCCAGGAGCAGGCTGCAGTAGAGCACGGCCGCCGCGATCATCAGGCCACGGATCAATCGATACCGGCTCAGCTCTGGGTCGTCCGCCATGATCTCAAGACTTGCATACCGATCAGCGCGGGACGGCGAGGACTGCCTGGAGGACGTCTTCGAGTGTCGTTTTGCTGAGCTCGGTCCGGACGGTGCACTCGATGCCGGCGTAGACGTCCTGGAGCGCGGGCTGGATGCCATGGCCGATGACGCAGCCCTCGTCGGGGCTGGCACGGTGCAGTGCGAACAACGGGCCCGGCTCGATGGCGTCGTACACGTCGAGCAGTGTCATTTTTTTGAGGTCGCGGGTCAGGGTCCAGCCGGCGCCGACGCCGCGGCGGGACTCGACCAGGCCGGCCGCGCGGAGCTCGCCGAGGAGCCGGCGGATGACGACCGGGTTGGTGTTCGCGCTGCTGGCGATCTGCTCGGAGGTGGCGACCTCGTGCCCTTGGCGCTGGTAGAGGCCGATCCAGGCCAGCGCGTGCGCTGCGATGGTCAGCCTGCTGTTTGCACTCATCACCCCTCCTTGCCGTTGTAACTAAGTATGTTACCTTGAGTTTGAAGTAACCATCTTTGTTACGACTGAGGAGTGAATATGAGTAAGGCACTGGCAGGCAAGGTTGCGTTGGTCACCGGAGGATCCCGTGGGCTGGGCGCGGCGACGGTGCGGCAGCTGGCCGCTCAAGGTGCGGATATCGCGTTCACTTATGTGAGTTCCGCGGAGCAGGCGCAGGGTGTGGTCGACGAGGTGCAGGCGCTCGGCGCGAAGGCGGTTGCGTTCCAGGTCGACCACGCGGACACGGCACAGGCCGCCGTACTGATTGATGAGGTTGTTGCCGCGTATGGCGGGCTGGACATCCTGGTGAACAACGCGGCCATCTCGGTTGAGCAGGGCCGGAAGATCGACGACCCGGACGCGGATGTCGCAGCCCTCGACCGGATGCACGCGGTCAACTACCTCGGCGTGATCGCCGTCATCCGCGCCGCGGCCAAGGTCCTCCGCGACAATGGCCGAATCATCACCATCAGCTCGGGTCTCGGCTCGCGAGTCGGGGTGCCCGGACTGGCCGACTACTCCGCGACCAAGTCCGGCATCGAGCGCTACACCCTCGGCGCCGCCCGCGACCTCGGCCCCCGCGGCATCACCGCCAACGTCGTCGAAGCCGGCCTGATGGAAAGCGGCATGGCCCCCGACCCCGAGGTCCTCAAGATCCTCCTCTCCGGCCTCTCCATCCAGCGCGTAGGCCACCCCGACGAAATCGCCGCCGCCATCACCTTCCTGGCCGGCCCCACCGCGTCCTACGTGACCGGCGCCGTCCTAGACGCCCACGGCGGCTACAACGCCTAACCCTTTGAGCCCCCACCAGCCATTCGCGGCCACCCGAAATGCCTGGCCGGTGCTCAAAGCTGATCGCGTACGGCGCTTTGAGTCCGCGTCAGTCATTTTCGGGCGGGCGGAATGCCTGACCCGTGCTCAAGGCTCGTCCGGCACCCGCTGCGTCGAAGGTGAGGCGCCCGCGGGCTCATCTTTGGGAACCCATCAACCGTTTCCAGGCTCATTCCGTGGTTGGTGCGTACCCAAAGTCGCCCGCCGTGCCCAAGGTCGCCGTTCCTGCCCAAAGGTGGGTTGGCTGCTCTTTGGGGGTGGGGGTCGACTTTGGGGATCCATCGATCGTTTTTGCGGGCCTGGGGTGGTTGGTGGGTTCTCAAAGATGGGGTTGGTGCTCAAGGTGGTGCGGGCGTTGCGGCGGCTCAGTTCGGGGCCGCGGTTGCGCGGTGGGTTTGGATGCTGAGGATTATGAAGCCGACGATCGCGAGGCTGGTGAGGACCGCGGGGACGAAGAAGACTTGGGGGAGGCCGATGGCGGCGACGCCGATGCCGCCGATCGCGCCGCCGATGGCTGAGCCGACCGGGATGGCGCCGAGGAAGACACCGGACGCCGTACCGACGCGTTCGGGGTAGAGGTCCTGGGCGATCGAGACGCCGATGGCGGCGACGCAGGCCCACAGACCTGCGGTCAGGGCTTGGCCGAGGAAGAGCATGCCGACGCCGGTGCTGGTGGCGAAAGCGAGGTTGCCGCCCAGACCCAGTACGACGCCGCCGGTCATCACGGGTAGTCCGCCGTACCGGTCGGCCAGGCGGGCGACTACCGGGAGCAGGAGGAGTTCGATCAGGGGCTGGATGCCGATGACGGCGCCGCGGACCCCGTCGGACAGGTGGAGCTCGTCGGCCATGTAGATCGGTAGGTAGCCGAACTTGATGGTGTCGCCGGTCATCGCCAGCACGCAGACTGCGGTGAAGGCGAGCAGCGGCAGCATGTGGGTGATCTCGCGCTTGCCGGGTGCCCGCAGGACTGGCTTCGGCGCTTGGTAGCGCTCGACGTGCTGGCGACCGAACGGGATGATCTGCGCGAACACGCAGATCGCGGTCGCGATCAACAGCGAGCGGAGGCCGAACAGGCCGCCGTACCAGCTGCCGAGGACCGGGCCGAGGATCCAGCCGACGGTGAAGCCCATGCGGACGGTTGCGACCACGCGGTTGTCGGCTCGGGTCGGGTTGCGGCTGAGCTCGTCGCGGCAGGCGGCGAAGAGCTGCGCCATCGCTCCGCCGCCGATGCTCAGTACGACGACACTGATCACGAATGGTTGCCAGACCGCATTGGTCGACGCCATTGCGAGCCAGCCGACTGTGCCGATGACCGCGCAGATCCGCAGCAGACGGAGGCGGTCGTGGCTGCGGTCGGAGAGGCGGCCGAGTAGATATCCGGCGATCGGCGACGCGAGGTTGGTGACGTAGTAAAGGCCGGCCACGGGCAGCGGCGTACCGAGATCACGCACCAGGAACAGCGTCAGCTGCGGAGTCGCCGCTGACATCCCGATCCCGGCGATCAGCAACGACAAGAAGGCCGCGCGGTAGAACTTCGACCGGGCGACGATTCGTAGTGCGGACTCGGGCCGGTCGAACACCCTGCAAACGTTATCCGCTACCGCCGTCCGGTGCGGAGGCGTCTCGCCGTACGAACCGAGCGAGCCGGCCGAGGGGGATCGGCCGGCTCGCTTCGGAGGGGTTGCTCAGGTACGGCGCTGGGTCAGTTGTCGTCGTGGCCCGGGCGGTCGTCGTTACGGTCGTCGGCGCTGTCGCGACCGCTGTCGTCGCCGTGGTCATCGGTGCGGTCGTCGGCCCGGTCGTCGGAGTTGTTGTTGTCGACGCGGTTGGAGAGGAGCTTGCCGTTGGCGTCGTAGCTCAGCTCGCGCCAGCCGGCCGTGGTGTGCACGTCGAGCTCCCAATTGGGGTTGTCCCAGTCGACGTCGGTGACGACGCCACCCGGGACGTCCTTCAGCGCCTGCTCGACGGCCTTCGCGGCGGTCAGCGAGCCGGTCGGGACACCGGTCGAGCTGCTGGCCGACGGGCTCGAGGTCGGGCTGGTGGTGGGCGTGTTGTCGGACTGGACGGCGTACGCGGTGGCGACGCCCCCGGCGGTCAGGACGACGGCGGTGGTGGCGATCAGTGCGAGGCGCTTCATCAGGAGGCCTTTCGGTCGGGGAACTTGTTGACACCCCAGACACTGCCGTCCCTGCCTGAAGCCGTCCTGAAGCAACCTGAAGCGGGCTTCAGGTGGGTCTGGCAGGCTGGGGGCATGCGGTTGCTGATCGTCGAGGACGAGAAACGGCTGGCCAATTCGCTCGCGAAGGGGCTGGTCGCCGAGGGTTTCGTGGTGGACGTCGCGTACGACGGGCTCACCGGGCTCGACCGTGCGCTGAGCGGCGAATACGACCTGATCCTGCTCGACATCATGCTTCCCGGCCGGAACGGCTACCGCGTCTGCGCCGACCTGCGCGCGGCCGGCTCCGAGGTCCCGGTGCTGATGCTGACCGCGAAGGACGGCGAGTACGACGAGGCCGAGGGGCTCGACACCGGCGCCGACGACTACCTGACCAAACCCTTCTCGTACGTCGTCCTGCTGGCCCGGATCCGCGCCTTGCTCCGGCGCCGGACCCGCGGTGCCGCTCCGGTGATCGAGCTCGGCGACCTCCGGGTCGAACCGGCCGCCCACCGGGTCTTCCGTGGCTCCGACGAGATCGAGCTGACGGCGAAGGAGTACGCCGTACTGGAGCATCTCGCGACGAACGCGGGTCAGGTCGTCTCGAAGCTGCAGATCCTCGACCACGTCTGGGATCAGTCTTATGACGGCGATCCCAACATCATCGAGGTCTACGTCAGCGCGCTGCGCCGCAAGCTGGACACCCCGTTCGGCCGCAAGGCGATCACCACGGTCCGCGGCTCCGGCTACCGCCTCGCCCGGGATGGCGGCTGACGTGCGCGGCTCCCTCCGAACCCGTACGACGGTCGCTGCCACCGCCGTAGTCGCGGTAGCGCTCGTGATCGCGGGCCTGGCCGTCGTACTGCTCCTTCGGGCCAACCTCGGGAGCCAGGCGCAGCTGCAAGCCGAAGTCACCGCCCAGCAACTCGCATCGCAGTTGGCCGGCGGTACAGCCATCGCCAAACTCGACCTCGATGACGAGAGCCCGGTCCGCATCACCGATGCCAAAGGCAACGTTCTGGCCGCTAGCGAGAAGCTCACCGAGCTGAACGGCCAGCCGGTGCAGCCGCCGCGCGCAACGCCTTCCAAGCCCGGCGGCTCCACCACCGCGCCGCCCAAGCCCGCCACCACGCCGCGGCCCTCCACCCCCTCTTCCACGGTCACCGATGACGACGACGGTGATGACGATGACAAGAGCCCCGGTCGCGACGAGCCGGATGACGACGACACGTCTGCCCCCACCGCACCGCCCGATCCGGGGCGGGTTGCCGAGGGGGACGCCGAATACTCGACCGGTTCCGCGACCGTCGATGGGCGGACGGCGGAGTACCGGTTTGCTGCCTTGAAGGTGAAGCTGCCGAAGGGTGCCGGCGACGTGACTGTGCAGGCGGGTGCAGAGCTCGCCACCGCACGGGATGCGGTGTCGACGGTGAGCCAGTCGATGCTGATCGGTCTGCCGCTCCTCCTGGCGATCGTTGCCTTGGTCACCTGGATGGTCACGCGCCGCGCGCTCGCTCCGGTCGAGGCGATCCGGACCGAGCTCGCCGGCATCACCGGCTCTCGCGATCTCCGCCGCCGCGTCCCCGTCCCCGAGTCCCGCGACGAGGTAGCCCGCCTCGCCCGAACCACCAACGACACGTTGACCGCGCTCGAAACCTCAGTGGCCCAGCAACGAGCATTCGTGGCCGACGCCTCGCACGAACTCCGCAGCCCGATTGCCTCCCTTCGCACTCAGCTCGAGGTCGCGGCCGCCCACCCCGAGCTGCTCGAACTCGACGAGCTCATCGCCGATACCGTCCGCCTCCAGCACCTCGCCGCCGATCTCCTCCTGCTCGCCCGCCTCGACGCTGGCGACCACGTCGACCCACAACGCCTGTACGTCGCCGATCTCGTCCGCGACGCTATTGACGGTCGCCGCGCCACCATGGTCATCGACGCCGAACCGGTTGTACTCGGCAACAAGTCTCGCCTGGAACGGATCCTCGGCAACCTCCTCGACAACGCAGAACGCCATACCGGCAAGGCCATTCGCGTAGTCATCAGTGAGGCCGGCGGGCAGGCGATGATCCAGGTGCAGGACGACGGTCCCGGCGTACCGGAGGCCGATCGGGAGCGCATCTTCGAGCGGTTCGTCCGCCTCGACGACGCCCGTAGCCGCGACGAAGGCGGCGCCGGTCTCGGGCTCGCGATCGCCCGCGACCTCGCGCAGGCGCACGAGGGCACGCTGACTGCCCATACCTCCCCGCTCGGCGGCGCCTCCTTCGACCTCCGGCTGCCGCTCGCCACATAATGGTGCGCATGGCATTGACCCGGCGTACCTTGCTCACCGGTGCTGCGGCCGTGCCGTTGGCCGCATCCGTCCAGACCGCCTCAGGAGTTGGCATCGTGAAGGACCAGATTGAGGAGCTTGTCGAGAAGTACGGCGACGGTGGGGTGGCGCCGATCGTGTCCCTCGGCGAGCCGGTCCTGCGGAAGGTCGCAGAACCGTTCGACGGCCAGGTGGACGACGCCGTACTGGCCGAGTTCATCGAGCTGATGAAGCGTACGAACCGGGCGGCTCCCGGGGTCGGGCTGGCTGCGCCGCAGATCGGCGTGCCGGTGCAGATCGCCGTACTGGAGGATCCGGCCACGGTCCCGCCGGAGGTCGCCGAGGCGCGGCACCGCTACAAGCTGGAGTTCTTCGCCGCGATCAATCCGACCTATCGTTCGGCGGGGCATCGGCGCGTCGGGTTCTTCGAGGGCTGCCTGAGCATGCCCGGCTACACCGCGGTGGTGAACCGCTACTTCGCCGTCGATGCCAAGTACGACAACCCGGCGGGCGAGACGCAGCGCAAGACCTTCGAGGGCTGGCAGGCGCGGATCGTGCAGCACGAGACCGACCACCTGCGCGGCACGGTGTACGTCGACAAGCTCGAGACCCGCTCGCTGTGCACCATCGAGAACTACACCAACAACTGGGCCGACCCTGTCCCGACCCGAGCTGCCAAGGCTCTAGGCTTTCACCTCGACTAAGTCAGCTCGGCCAGCACCGTCGCGAGGATCTCTTCGGAGAGCGGAGTCTGCCCGGCCGCCCGGGCCAGCGTGACTGCGCCGACCAGCGTGGCCAGCTCCAGCACCGCCTTGCGGCGGGCCTCCTCGGCGTCGGTCTCGTACCCGGCGAACGCGTCGAGCGTCTTCTCCAGACCCTCCCCGTACGCCGTGCGCAGCGGGCTCCCGACTTCGGCCTGAGCCGCGTCGGGAGCCAGCGCCGTACAAGCGCAGCCGTGGCCGGGGTCGTCGCGATGGCCGACCGACAGGTAGTCCTGCACGACCTCGTCGCGGGTCATCGCGGCCATCCGGACCAGCACTTCCTCGAAGGCCTCGGTGGCGGCGATGCCCATCAGTTCGTCCTTCGACGCGAAGTGCTTGTAGAAACCGCCGTGGGTGAGGCCGGCCGCGGACATCACATCCTGCACGCTGATCCCCGCGCTGCCGCGCTCGCGCAACAACCGCGAGGTCGCGTGCACAACCTCCTCGCGGTGCTGTGCCGCATCAGCTCGTGACGCCCGACCCATCTCGCCCTCCTAGCTAGCTTGCCTCGAACCTACTGGAAGATGCTTGCCTTGGTCTCCCGGGTGAACTCGTCCGCGAGGATCTCGGGCTCGCCGGCCGCGATGCCGTCGAGCGCCTGCTTGGCGATGCCGGCCGGGTCGGTCTTCTGGTCGGCGGGGACGTAGTCGGCCATGTCGGTGTCCATGTAGCCGACGTGCAGCGCGCTGACCTCGATACCGCGTGGTGCCAACTCCGCCCGAACAGCGGTGGTCATCGCCCAGGCGGCTCCCTTGGCGACGCTGTACGCGGCGTACGCCTCGATGTGGTGGACCCATGCCAGTACGGACAGCACGTTGTGAATGCCACCGCCGCCGTTCGCCTCGATCACCGGCGCGAAGGCGCGGATGAGCTGCAGCGGGCCGACCAGGTGGGTGTCCAGTTCGAGCTGGATGTTGTTCCAGTCGCCGCTGACCAGCGCGGTGTGCGTCGAGACGCCCGCGTTGTTGATGAGCAGGGTCGCGTCACTCGCGATCCGGGCCGCTTCGGCAATTGACGCCGGGTCGGTCACGTCCAGCTTGAGCGGGATGACGCCTTCGAGGTCGAGGCTCTCCGGACGCCGCGTGGCGCCGTACACCTTGGCCCCGCGCGCCAGCAGTTGCTTGGCCAGTTCACGCCCCAGACCGCGGTTGCTGCCGGTCACCACTGCTACTGCGCCACTGAGTTCCATCACTGCTCCTTGAGGGGTTCAATTTAAGATGATGGCCATAATCTATCACGCACAGCACACTCCCTGGGCCTTGTGAAAAGAATCTCAAGGTGTGGAACGGGCGTGGGTGAGGAGGATTGCTCAACTAAAGTTAGGGCCACCTAACTCATTCGAGCCCACTGTGAGGGACCGCAGCTTGTGAAGGATCTCCGCATCGCCGTCATCGGTGCCGGGCCAGCCGGCATCTACGCCGCCGACATCGTGACCAAGGAGCACGCAGGCGCCCAGGTGGACCTGATCGAGCGGCTGCCTGCGCCGTTCGGACTCGTCCGGTACGGCGTCGCGCCGGACCACCCGCGGATCAAGGAGATCATCAAGGCCCTGCGCCGGGTGCTTGAGCATGAGCGGATCCGGTTCATCGGCAATGTCACCTACGGCGTCGACGTGAAGCTGGACGATCTGCGCCGGCACTACGACGCGGTCATCTTCGCCACTGGCGCGATCACCGACCGCCCGCTCGACATCCCCGGTGTCGAGCTGCCCGGCAACTACGGTGCCGCCGACTTCGTCAGCTGGTACGCCGGACATCCCGACGTACCGCGCGATTGGCCGCTCGAGGCGCGTGAGGTCGCCGTACTGGGTGCTGGAAACGTCGCGCTGGATATCGCCCGGATGCTGGCCAAGCCGGCCGACGAGCAGCTCGTCACCGAGATCGCGGACAATGTGTACCAGGGCCTGAAGCTCAACCAGGCAACGGATATCCACGTCTTTGCGCGACGCGGTCCGGCGCAGATCAAGTTCACGCCGATGGAGCTGCGCGAGTTGTCGCACTCGCCGTCGGTCGAGGTGATCGTGCACCCCGAGGGCTTCGAGATCGACGAGGCGAGCCAGGCTGCGATCAGCTCCAGCAAGAGCACGCGGCTCGTCGTCGACACGCTGCTGAAGCACCTCGAGGCCGAGCCGACCGGCAAGGCGCACCGCATCCACATCCACCTGTGCCACGCGCCGGTCGAGGTCCTCGGGACCGACCGGGTTGAGGCCCTGCGCACCGAGAAGACGCAGCTCCAAGGCGACGGCACTGCCAAGGGCACCGGCGAGTACGTCGATACGCCCGTCCAGGCCGTCTACCGGGCCGTCGGGTACCTGTCGTCGCACCTGCCGGAGCTTCCGTTCGACCACCAGGCCGGCGTCATCACCAACGACAAGGGCCGGGTGCTCGACCTGGACGGCGTACCGCTGGAGGGCATGTATGTCACCGGCTGGATCAAGCGCGGCCCGATCGGCCTGATCGGCCACACCAAGTCCGATGCCGCCGAGACGATCGTCAGCCTGCTCGCGGATGCCGACACCCTGCCGGTCCCCGAGGTGGCCGACCCGGACGCGATCCTCACCCACCTCGTCGCGAACGGCGCAGTTGTCGTCGACCACGAGGGCTGGGCCCGGCTCGACGCCCACGAGATCGCTCTGGGCGAGCCGCACGGCCGCGAGCGGATCAAGGTCGTGCCGCGCGAAGACATGCTCCGCGCGGCCATCGGGGAATAGACGTCGTCACGGCAACTCTCCTGGGGGCGGGAGGGTTGCCGTGACGTTCGATTACTCGGGCAGCTCCTGGCCGGTCCGGTCCGCCACCATGTATTCGGCGTACCAGGCCGGCCACTGCTCGTCGTACTCGCCGCCGTGACGCTTCTCGTGCTCACCATGCGCGGCCGCGGCGCGCTGCAACGCCTGCGCGAGATCGTTGGCAGACTCGTACGTCGCCTCGGTCACGCGGCCCGGGAGTCTCGTGGTGACCTCCTGCAGGAGCCATGTGTTGCCGTCGGGGTCTTGGAAGGTCGCGAAGGAGCCGTAGCTCCCGCCGTTCTCATCACGGCCTTCTGCTCGGTTCGCTGAGCCCGGCTCGAACTGGGCGCCCGGCGCACCAGGGTGGAACACCTCGCTGATCTCGACGCCGAGCGCGCTCAGCTCGTCTCTCGCTGCGGCGATGTCATCCACCACCAAGTAGAGCCCCTGCGCGGAACCAGCCGCGGCGGTCGTGACCGCCGTACCGAACTGAACCGAAGCGGGCGACCCCGGTGGCGTGAACTGAACGATCCGAAACCCGTTGTCAAAGGCAAAGTCCGCATCCAGCCGCCAGCCCAGGCCGCCGTAGAACACCTTCGCCCGGTCCACATCCGCAACCGGAACAACAACCGCCTCAAGCTTCAGATCGGTACTCATTACTGCCCTCCTGTGATCGCTGCTTACTGACTCCAACTCCGCCACGACCAACGGCATTCCGCAAGCAAAGGACCAGGTCGCCATCGTGCTGCGACCTGGTCCTCAGTACTGCGTTCAGCTAGTAGCGCGCCGACGAATCACGCTCGTGGCGCCGATCGCCGCACCGAACAGCGCGAGTCCGGCCAGCAATCGGATCCAGCTCCGGCCGCCTTCACCGGTATCGCCCGCCAACTTCAGCGAGTACGCCGTAGCCGTAGTGGCACCCTCCGGAGCCCCGACCGGCATCGCCTCGGTCTTGGCCCGGTTGGCCGCGGCCGCGAGCATCGAGTACCGCCGCCCGAAGTCGAGCGCCGTGTCAGCACCCTTCTTCTTCAGCACCTGAGCACCCTCAGTCGAAAGCCGCCCAGCGCCCTCGGGGATAGCCGGCGCTCCATCGGCCGCCGTCTTCAGACCTTCGGCCAGCTTGCCGGACCCCTCAGCAGCTGACCCGATTCCTGTCGCGAGGTCCTTCGATCCCTGAGCAACCTGGTCTGACCCGTCCCGAGCCTTGCCAACGCCATCGGAGAGCTTGCCTGTGCCACCCGAGAGCAGGAACAGCCCGTTGTCGAGGCGCTTGGTCCCGGCCAGCAGTACGCCGACGCCTGCGTTCAACTGCCCAGTTCCGGCGGCGAGGGTTCCGGCGCCGGTCTTGAGTTTCCCGGTGCCAGCGGCAAGCGTTCCGGCGCCGGTCTTGAGTTGCCCGGTTCCCTTGAGCAGCGAGCCCATGCCGCCGTCGACCTGGTCGGCTCCGTCCGACAGTTGGGTAAGGCCGGTCAGCAGCGTCTTGCCACCAGCCTGAATCTGTCCCACACCACCTTGCAGCCCGTTGATTCCGCCGCGCAGCGTCTTGTCCGTCGGCTTGTCCTTCGGAGTACCGATCCCGCCCTGCACCTTGCCCACCACAGTGGAGACCAGCTTGGTGACTCCGGCGTCCACGGCCTGAAGACCCTGCTGCAGGCCGGGCTTTGCGGCGGGGCAGCCCGATACGCGGTTGTCCAATCCACACTGCAGTTGGGCGAGGCCAGGCACGGCCCGTTCAGTCAGCCGACCCTTCAGGTAGGCAAGCGCCTGCTGAAGCGTGGCAGAGCTCGGCAACGACTGGTCGAGGTCGGGCCGCGTCTGGTCGGTGGTGCCGAGCTGGGTGAGCACTGAGTCCAGGATCAGCTTCTTGATCTTGTCCGACTCGGGGAGCTCGTTCGACTTGCCGGCCGGTCCATTCAGCAACGCCGCCGCCGCGCCGTAGCACTCCTCGGAGTATCTGGTTTTTTTGCCGTTGCTAACGCCGTCCAGAGCGTCAGTAACGCAAGCCACACCGCCGCGCATCCTGTCGATGCCCGGACCGGACGCATTGAGCTGGTCTTTCAGGCGCTGCAGACCACCGAGGAGGGTAGCGGCATCGTCGACCGAGCCGATTCCCGCACGGAGCTGCGCGATTCCTGCGTGCAGCGGCTCGGCTTCCTTGGGCAGCGTGCCGATCTGGCCGTACATCAGGGTCAGGCCATCTTGGACGTCCTTCAGTCCGCCGCCGACCTTGTTCAGCCCATCGATCAGCGCGGGAGCCTTCCCGGTGGCCTCGCCCAGCCCGGAGGCGAGCTTGCCCGTACCGGCCTTCAGCTGGCCGGCCCCTGCGTTCACGTCCTTTGCGCCCTTGGCGAGCTTGCCCGCTCCGGCGTTCAGGTCCTTGGTGCCGTTCGCCAGCTTGCCGGCGCCGGCGTTCAAATCTTTGGTGCCCTTGGCAAGCTTTCCGGCGCCGGTGTTGAGTTTGTCGGCGCCGTTGGCGGCTTCTCCGGTCTTGGTGCGTAGCAACGAGGCGCCGGTGTCCAGTTCGGCTAGGCCGCCGGCCAGTTGGGCTGCGCCGCTGGAGAGCTGGGTCGCACCGGGGGCTGCTTTGTTCGCCAGGCCCTCGTTGAGAGTCTTCGCGCCGGCGTTCAGCTGAAGGAGACCGCTGAGGAGCTTCTGCGAGCCGTCGCGGAGTTTGATCAGGTTGGTGTCGAGCGTGCCGCCGCCTTCGACCAGGTCGTTGCCCTTCTCGGCGCCACTCTGGTAGCCCGAAACGGCTGATTTGAAGCTGGGGCTGTCGAGCGGGCTCACTGGCAGCGCCGTCAGCTCGGCTTCGGGTACGACGGCGTCCTTCACCTGAGCGGACCAACCGAACTCAGCGGTCGCAGCGCCGACCGGCGGGAACAGCGTCACCGTGAAGCTGAGCTTGGTGCCGCCCTTGCCGTCGCCTGCTTTGTTGGCCTCGTTGGAGGCTACGTTGCCGAACTCAGGCGGTAGCACCGTCGTGAGCTGGCCGACCATCGGGATGACGACCTCGGCCTGCTCCTTGACCTGCTTGCCGTAGCCGTCGGTGATGGTGATCTCTTCAGACCGCGCCGACGTGTTCTCGACGACATAGTGAGCCTCGAGCAGGCCCTTCTTGCCGACGACGTCACCGGGCTCTTTGAGCTTCTTGCCGTTCAGCGTGTAGGTGACGGCGACCGTGATCGGCAGCTTCTTCTTGTCGTAGTCGCTGACGGTTCGCACTCGCTGCTCGCCGTCGACGGTTGCGTCAACGGTCATCTTGCCGTCCTTGACCGTGTACCCGCCCCAGCTGTCGAGGTTGCGGATGCCCTTGTCGGACACGGGGTTGACGACCTTCACCTTGCCCTTGCCGACCAAGGCGAGCTGCTCGTAGATCCGAACGCCGTCCACCTTGCCGCTCGGCTGGAGCCGGGCCTGCACGGTCTCGGTGTTGGTGACTGCCACCGGGTCGGCAGCGGCGGTCGCCAGCGCGGGCGACGTGGTGAGGACGAAGACGGTCGGGACGGCGATGACGGCGGCCAGTCCCCGGGTGATCCGGCGGGCGGTCACGGACGTTCTCCTTCGGTACCTACGGACTGGGGGATGGCGAATTCGCGGGTGGTTGCCTCTTCGGTGACCGGCTCGGTATCGGCAGGCGGACCCGCGGTCTTGGCATGGGCGGCCGCTCGGCCGGGCCATTGGAGCGAGGTCGCCAGGAACCCGATCCCGGCCGCGAGCAGTACGCCGGTCGCCGCCGACGGCGATTGCGCCAGGAACGCAGGGCTGTCGGCCGTGTAGCTCTCCTCGTAGACCGCCACCATCGCGGCCGCGCCGAGCAGTAACGTCCACAGCGGAAGCCGGTTCATCGAACCCGCCGTGAACGCGACGCACACGGCCACGACGAGAACCGCCGCGACCGCGCGCCCGGAAGCCGAGTCGGGCAGGAAAAGCGCCCGTACGGCGAACCCGAGCCAGGCCACGAACAGGCCGATCAGGAACCCGATCGCCCGCTGCGCCGGGGTCCGCTCCTGCACCAGCCCCACCACACCCCCCAGGGCTCCGCCGACCAGCGCCACGTGCTGCGTGTCCAGGCCGAGGGCTTCCCCGACCAGACACAACAGACCCGCGACCACGGCCAGCAGAGCACCGCATAGCAAGGTACTGCGTTGCATTGAGTCCTCCACCTCACTGTCGGACTCCGGGACCCCCTCCGGAAAATCCAAGATTCACGTACTTGAACTACCGTTCAGTACGAAGCTGATGGACGTTCCTACCAGGCGGTAACCACTCCCGGCAATAACGGAGAGATACCGAGTCGGCAGATACCCGTAAATCCCCGTGAATCACCGCTATTGCTCACGAAATTCAGGTGTTTGAAGGGATTTCGGGGCGGGTTTGCCAGGACATGGGCCGCCGAAGGTGACGGTGGGTAGCTCTGGACAAAAGCGGCCAGAACGGGCTGTAATATGCGATATATTGCACATCGCAGCCGAGGAGTCCTGCATGCCGATCGACGCGTTCGAGCGCTACCCACTGCTGTTCGGGCCGAGCCCGATCCACCCGCTGGACCGCCTGACCGCCCACCTCGGCGGGGCCCGCGTCTGGGCCAAACGGGAGGACTGCAACAGCGGCCTCGCGTACGGCGGCAACAAGACGCGGAAGCTGGAGTACCTGATCCCGGAAGCGTTGGCGCAGGGCGCGGACACTCTCGTCACCATCGGGGGAGTGCAGTCGAACCACACGCGCCAGGTCGCGGCGGTGGCGGCAAAGGTCGGACTGAAAGCAGTCCTGTTGCAGGAGAGCTGGGTGGACTGGCCAGACCCGGTGAACGACAAGGTCGGCAACATCCTGCTCAGCCGGATCATGGGTGCTCAGGTCCGGCTCGTCGACGCGGAGTTCGGGATCGGGTTCAAGGACAGTTGGCACCGCGCGCTGGACGAAGTGCGAGCAGAGGGCGGTACGCCGTACGCGATCCCTGCGGGTGCTTCGGATCATCGTCTTGGCGGACTAGGTTTCGCGAACTGGGCGTATGAGGTCGAGCAGCAGGAGCGTGAGCTCGGCGTCTTCTTTGACACGATCGTGGTCTGCAGTGTCACCGGCAGTACACATGCCGGGATGATCGCGGGATTCGCCGGGCAGGACCGGCCGCGGCGCGTTCTCGGGATCGATGCCTCCGCGAAACTGGCCGAAACCCACGCCCAGGTTGAGAAAATCGCCCGGTCGACTGCTGACCTGATCGGGCTCGGCCGCGACCTGCGCCACGATGAGATCACTGTGCTCGAGGGCTGGGCCGGCGACCTGTACGGCGTCCCGGTGCAGTCGACGCTGGATGCGATCCGACTCACCGGTCGGCTGGAGGGGATGATCATCGACCCGGTCTACGAGGGGAAGTCGATGGCCGCTCTGATCGACCTCGTCCGGGACGGTGAGATCGGCAAGGACTCGAATGTCTTGTACGCGCACCTCGGTGGTCAGCCTGCCCTCAACGCCTACAGCGGACTCTTCCGGTAGGTTGCGGTCGCATGCCGGTGCCCAAGGAACGCGCGGTCGTCCCGCGCTCGCTGCTGCGCGAGGACGCCTACCGGGCGATCCGCGACGCGATCGTCAAAGGTGAGCTCGCGCCCGGCGAACGCCTGAACGACGGCGACCTCTCGGAGTGGCTCGGTGTCAGCCGTACGCCGGTCCGCGAGGCGCTCGCGCGGCTCGAACAGGCCGGGCTGGTGCAGACCAAGCCCGGCCGGTACACGATGGTCAGCCCGCTGGACGCTCGCGCACTTCGCGAAGCGCAGCTGGTCACCGCCGCCATGCACGAACTCGCCGTTCGCGAAGCCGTCCCGCATTTGACCATCACCGATCTGGCCGCGATGCGTGCCGCCAACGACCGCTTCGCTGCCGCGCTCAACGCCGCCGACGTCGATGCCGCCGTACAGGCTGACGACGACTTTCACGCCGTACCGGTTCGGGTCAGTGTCAACCAGGCGGTTGCCGCGGTCCTTGATCAGTACACACCGGCGTTGCGCCGGATCGAGCGGTTGCGCTTCAGTTCGCTCAGCGGTCGCGAATCAGTTGCCCAGCACAACCTCATCATCGCCCACTGCGAAGCAGGCGATGCCGAGGCGGCGGCCGAGGCAGCCCGAACCAACTGGCTGACCCTGGTTCCATTGATCGCGCAACTCTGAATAAAAACTGTCGGAGCCAAGTTGTAGATTCGTTGCCATGAACGACCTTCATCTGGCCAACAAGAACGGTGCCGCCTTCTGGCGCGCTCTCGGGCGGGCTCGTGGCTACGAGCAGATCGAGCGGCCGAGTTTCATCGCAGCCCTCGACCCGCTCCGCAACGGACTCCGCGTGGTCCTGACCTCACCCGAGCCGCCGCAAGCCGACCTTGCCGAGCTCACCGATCTCCTAACCGGCCGTCCCTGGCCCCGTGTGACGATCGAAGACCCGTACGGTGTTGTGTCGCCGCCTCTCATGCCGGCTAGGTGGCCGGTGATGATCCGACCGGCCGCGCCTGTGCCTGCGCCGACCGTCGAAGTGGTCCACGTCCAAACCGAGGAGCAACTGGCCGCCGTCGACAGAGTCGTCGTCGAGGGTTTCCCGTTACCCCACTTCCAGCCGTACGGCAGTGCTGCCGCAATCCCACCCGGCCTGCTCGCCACGCCAGGCTTCGACGCCTACCTGATCGCAGTCGACGGCCAATGGGCCGCCGCCGGCGCGACCATCACTCAAGACGACGTGTCCGGCGTCTACTTCGTCACCACCATGCCCGAGTTCCGTGGCCAGGGCCTAGCGCGGCAACTCATGTACGCCGTACTGGCGCAGCTCGATCCCTTGCCAGTCACCCTGACTGCGGCGGCACCTGCGCAGCATCTCTACCAGTCCTTGGGCTTCACGACGATCGCCGAGTCAACCTGGTGGTCCAGCTAGCGGCGGCGTAGAAGAGGAGCGCGATGACGAAGGCGGCGCCGGCGCGTTTGATCGCACCGGTCAGCACGCCTTCGGCGACACCGGTCCAGGACTCGCTTGCGGACTGGTAGTCGCTGTAGTCGGCGGGAGCCAGTACGGCGGCAGCCAGCAACGGAGCGGCGATCAGCAGGCCGATGACGACTCGGCGGGTGGTCGCACTGAGTCGCGGAGTCGTGTCATCGCCGGCACGGAACTGATCGCGATGCTTCCACAGATACCAGCCGACGACGACCAGGCCGAACACCGTGCTCGCGTACTGGAGTAGGCGGGGTGCAGGCATGAAGTCCGCCTCGGTCAGGTAGTCCCAGAGGAGGTGCGTAGCGGCGCCGATGAGGGCGGAGATGAGCAGCCAGACGATATTGGGGCGGCCGATTTTCGGCAGGGTCAGGCCGAGGGCGCTAATGGGGGCCTGTAGCAACCAATAGGCGCCGACCAGCAGGACGGCGTACAGGAGATCGATGGGCAGGCCGGTGAGTGAGTGGGTGCTGGTGGCATTGAGGAAGGAGCCGTACCAGTCGCCGGCGTGCGTCGACCTGATCCCGACGGCGGTCAGGAAGTAGGGCACGTCCGGCGCCATCGAGCCGGCGATCAGGGCGACCGGGACGAACGGGTGGCGCAGCAGCGGAAGGACCGCGGCCGGGTGCGCCAGGGTGAAGGGCATAGCGGGTCTCCTCTGCGGCGTGGGTAGTACGCTGCAGAGAATACTCACTTGAACGGACTATAGGGAAATCAGGGCAGGAGCCAGGAAGAGAGGTGAGGCGACGGCGAGGGCTGCCAGCGTGCGAAGGCCGGACGGGCGGGCGTAGCAAACGACCCCGGTCAGGATGAGGGTGAGCAACGGCCAGGCGCCGTAGTCCGTGCTGACCACGAACCCTCGCGTCAACACCAGCGCGGAGGGGAACCAGGCGATCGCGGCCATCGCGCCGGCGACGGTTGCCGGCTTGCGGTGGGCTCGTCGTTGGGGTGGGCAGGCCAGGATGACGAGCGCCGTCAGGACGGCGGCGATGACCTCGAGCGGCAGTTCCTCGTAGTACCCCGGCGCGACGAACCAGAAGGCAGCAAACCCCAGCAGACCAACCACACTCAGACGGCTGCCGAATCGCCAGTACTCGAGCAAGGCAACGATGCCACCACCACACATCAGCAGCAGGAACACGACATGCAGTCCTTGCCGAAGATCGGTGGTCGCGAGCTGGCTCCAGGTGGAACCAGGCGAGATCGCGACTCCGGCGTACCACCGCATCAACTCAATCCCGCCGCACGCCGCGGCGACCGCTAGCGCGAAGGGAGCGGCCAACTCAAAGAAGCGACCACCGGCTGACGCGGAGTCGAGCCCGAGCCGCACCCGCATCGCATGCGCGACGAGATCGGCATCAGCGCGCAGTCGAGCCAACCGCGACAGATCCATCGTCATCTCGCGATGGACATCAAGGATCTCGGCAGCCGCCTGATAGCGAGCCGGGTACAGCCTCATGTAGCGGGCGCAGTCCCACCGGCCAGTCGCCGGCGCATCTCCTGAGCCGTCGCGGCCAGCCGCTCGGCCTCAGTCTCCAGCCGTCCACGCCCATCCGCCGTCAACGCGAAGATCCGACGAGCCCGCCCGCCGACCACCTCTTCCCGCTCAACCGCGATCAATCCATCGGCCAGCAGCCGGTCCAAAGCGCCGTACAGGGCACCGGTTCGGGGAGCGACGCGGCCGTCGGTGATCGCCTTGACTTCCTGGGCGATCGCGTAGCCGTGCCGGGACTCATTCGCGAGAGCCGTCAGCAACAACAATGCCAGCTCCTGCATCCCACGATCGCTCATCCGGGAAGAATACTCCGTCCAACGGAGCGTTCCGGATTCGCACAGGATGCCCACCGGCTCCGGACAACCTCCGGACATTGCGTCACTAGCGTGACAGGCGTTCAACCCATCAACGAACGGAGACGCAGCAGATGAGTAGACGACCACGGTTGGCGCGAGTCGCGGCCATGACTGGCGGGCTGGCGATAGCGGCCGGGTCGTTGGTGGTGCTTCCGGCCAACGGTGCACCGAATCTGGCGGCGTACTACCAGCAGAAGGTGAGCTGGGCGGCTTGTATCGCCGGTACGGCGCCGCGCGGGTACCCGCAGGAGGAGTGGGACAAGGAGTGGGCCGGGCTGGACTGCGCGACGATCGTCGTACCGGTGAACTACCAGAAACCCGGTGACGGCAACCTGTCGGTGTCAATCAGCCGGCGCAAGGCGACCGACCCCGGTCACCGGCAGGGGGTGCTGCTGCTGAACCCCGGTGGTCCTGGTGGTTCGGGGATGACGATGCCGAACTGGATGAAGAGCGAGAAGATCGCCGGTCCGTTCGACCTGATCGGGTTCGATCCGCGCGGCGTCGGCCGCTCCACCCCGTTGAGGTGTGAGGTCCCGCCGAACGAGCCGCTCCGCGAGAGCAGGCCGGCCGATCGGCAGCTCGCGCAGATCGAGGCTGATGCAGAGGCTCAGGAGAAGGGCTGCGCGGCGGCCGGTGGCGGGATCCGGAAGTACATCAGTACGGCGAACACCGCGCGCGACATGGACGTCATCCGCGGCGTGCTGGGCGAGAAGAAGATCAACTACCTCGGAATCTCCTACGGGACCTACCTCGGCGCGGTCTACGGCTCGATGTTCCCGAGCAAGCTGAACCGGTCGGTGCTCGACGCGTCGATGCACCCGGACTGGCTCTGGTACGAGCAAGCCAAGCAGGTCTCCGTTGCGGCGAAGGAGAACGCCGTGGCGCTCGCGACCTGGATCGCCGACCGCGACAGCCGGTACCACTTCGGTACGACGCCCGCCGCGGTGCTGGCCGCCTTCGAGGATCTCCGGGCCAAGGTCGCCGAGCGACCGGTGGAGACTCCCGGGACCTGGATGCCGGTCGACGGCACGACCCTCGACTACATCCTCGGTTCCTCGGGGTACCGGCCGGCCTGGGACGTCTCGACGCAGCTCATCGGTCAGATCCGTGATGCGGCGAATGCCCCGGCCGGCCAGGCGAAGCTGAGCAGCGACGCGGGTAAGGCGCTCAAGATCCTGTACGGGACGATCAAGCCGACCACCGAAGGTGTCTTCCCGGCGGTCTCGTGTGAGACGCCGTGGTCGAAGGACCTGAAGGGGTACGAGGAGCAGATGCGGTTGTTCCGCGAGAAGTACCCCTACGGTTCGGGCGCGATGCAGGCCGGTCCGACCAACTGCGCCTATGCGCAGTGGACGCCGCCGGAGAAGGCGGTCGACCTGAAGCGCAACGGCTACCCGGTCGGCTTGGTGGTCGGCGCCGAGTTCGATCCGTCCACCCAGTACGACGGTTCGCCCGCGATGGCCTCCAAACTCAACAACAGCCTGATCTCGGTCAAGGACGAGGGGAGCCACGGGCAGTACGGCCGCAATACGTGTGTCACGCAGAAGGTCGACGGCTACCTGATCAACGGCGTCCTGCCGGGATCGCGCAGCACGTGCGACGGCTCGCCGCGTCCCGACGTACCGGCGGACGGCACGGCGGCGGCCAAGACCTTCAAACCTGCGGGAGGTTCGCTGGCCGATCGAGCCGCAGCGGGTGCTGCGGCGGCCAAGGGTCCGCTCAACCGGTACTAGAGGTTCTTCACAGGATCCCTATCTTCTGCTGATCAATGCCACATGGCCGGATCGCTAGCGTCACTGCCTCCTGACGATCTGTGAACAGAGAGGCAGCAGATGAGACGACGACCACGGTTGGCGCGAGTGGTGGGGTTGACGGCCGGACTGACGATGGCGGCTGGATCGCTGGTGGTGGTACCGGCCAGCGGAGCAGCCGATCAGGCGCTCGCGGCGTACTACAACCAGAAAGTGAGCTGGGCGGCCTGCGATCCTGGCGAGGCGCCGCCCGGCTTCCCGCAGGAGGACTGGGATAAAGAATGGGCCGGACTGGATTGCGCGACAGTCGTCGTACCGATCAATTACAAGAAGCCCGGAGACGGCAATCTGTCCGTCGCGATCAGCCGGCGGAAGGCCGCTGACCCCAAGCAGCGGCAAGGGGTGCTGCTGCTCAACCCGGGCGGTCCGGGTGGCGACGGGCTGATGATGCCGAACTGGATGAAGAAGGAGAAGATCGCGGGGCCGTTCGACCTGATCGGCTTCGATCCGCGCGGCGTCGGGCGGTCCACGCCGTTGCGCTGTGAGGTTCCGCCGAAGGAGCAGCTCTTCGATACCCGGCCGACCGACAAGCAGTTCGCCGAGATCGCGGCCGATGCGAAGGCGCAGGAAGAGGGTTGTGAGGCCGCCGGTGGCGGGATCCGCAAGTACATCAGCACGATGAACACTGCCCGCGACATGGACGTCATTCGCGGCGTCCTGGGTGAGAAGAAGATCAACTTCTTCGGCTACTCCTACGGGACGCTGCTCGGTGCGACCTACGGGTCGCTCTTTCCGAGCAAGTTGAATCGCTCGGTGCTTGACTCCTCAATGCACCCGGACTGGCTGTGGTACGAGCAGGCCAAGCAGGTCTCTGTTGCCGCGAAGGAGAACTTCGAGGCAGTCGCGTCCTGGATCGCGGAGCGCGACAGCACTTATCACTTCGGCAAGACGCTCGCCGAGGTCACGGCATCGCTGGAGGCGGTCCGGGCGAAGCTCGCCAAGGAGCCGGTGCCCTGGCCGATCCCGGGTGCCGGCGATCCGGTCGACGGAATCTTCTTCGACATCATCCTCGGGGGGTCGGGATACCGGCCGATGTGGGACCTTGCGGCTGAGCTGATCGGGCTGATCCGTGATGCGGCGAACGCGCCGGCCGGGAAGCGGGTGCTGAGCAGCGATGCGGGCTACGCGCTGAAGACCCTGTACGGGACGATCAAGGACACCTACCAAGGCGTCTTCCAGGCAGTCTCGTGTGAGACGCCGTGGTCGAAGGACCCGAAAGGGTACGAGGAGCAGATGCGGTTGTTCCGCGAGAAGTACCCGTACGGCCCGGGCGCGATGCAGGCGGCCCAGACCAACTGCACCTACGCGAAGTGGAAGCCGCAGGAGAAGTTCCTCGATCTGAAGCGCAAGGGATACCCGGTCGGCCTGGTGATCGGTGCCGAGTTCGACCCAGCCACCCAGTACGACGGGTCGCCCGCGATGGCGGCTGCGCTGAACAACAACCTGATCTCGGTCAAGGACGAGGGCAGCCACGGCCAGTACGGCAGCAACCCGTGCGCCACGCAGAAGATCAACGACTACCTGATGAACGGCATCCTGCCGGGGTCGCGCAGCACCTGCGACGGTGCGCCGCGTCCCGACGTACCGGCTGACGGGACGGCGGCGGCCAAGACCGTTAAGCCGGCCGGTGGATCACTGGCCGGGCGGGCCGCAGCGATCGAGGCTCAGAAGGGTCCGCTCAACCGATAGCGAAGGATTCCTACCTTTAACTGATCGCCACCTGACGTTCGGACCGCTAGCGTCACTGCCTCCTGACGATCTGTGAACAGAGAGGCAGCAGATGAGACGACAACCACGGTTGGCGCGAGTCGTGGGGTTGACGGCTGGACTGACGATGGCGGCCGGATCGCTGGTGGTGGTACCGGCCAGTGCAGCACCTGAGCAGGCGCTGGCGCGGTACTACCACCAGGTGGTGACCTGGGCGGCCTGTGACCCCGGTACGGCGCCGCCCGGCTACCCGCAGGACGTATGGGAGAAGGAGTGGGCGGGACTGGATTGCGCGACAGTCGTCGTACCGATCAACTACAGCAAGCCCAGTGACGGGAATCTGTCGGTTGCGGTCAGCCGGCTCAAGGCTGCGGACCCTGCCAAGCGGCAAGGGGTGCTGTTGCTGAATCCGGGCGGTCCGGGCGGCGAGGGCCTGGTGATGCCGGTCTGGATGAAGCGGGCGAAGATCGCGGGTGCGTTCGACCTGATCGGGTTCGATCCGCGCGGTGTCGGGCGGTCGACGCCGTTGCGCTGTGAGGTTCCGCCGAACGAGGCGCTGTTCGAGACGCGGCCGACCAACAAGCAGATCGCCCAGATCGCGGCTGATGCCGAGGCCCAGGAGGAGGGGTGCGCGGCGGCCGGTGGCGGGATTCGCAAGTACATCAGCACGATGAACACTGCCCGCGACATGGACGTCATTCGCGGCGTCCTGGCCGAGAAGAAGATCAACTTCTTCGGCTACTCCTACGGGACGCTGCTCGGTGCGACCTACGGGGCGATGTTCCCGAGCAAGCTGAACCGCTCGGTGCTCGACTCGTCGATGCACCCGGACTGGCTGTGGTACGAGCAGGCCAAGCAGGTTTCGGTCGCGGCGAAGGAGAACTTCGAGGTGCTCGCGGCGTGGATGGCCGAGCGCGATAGCCGGTACCACCTCGGGAAGACGCCGGCCGAGGTGACGGCGTACCTGGACGGGATCCGGGCAAAGGTCGCCAAGCGTCCGGTGGACTGGCCGGATGCGCCTCCTGGCTCCGCGCAGATCGACGGGCCGTACTTCGACTTCATCCTGGGCAGCTCGGGGTATCGGCCGCAGTGGGACGTTTCGGCCCAGCTCATCGGCCAGATCCGCGATGCGGCGAACGCCCCGGCCGGCAAGGCGAAGTTGAGCAGCGATGCGAGCAAGGCGCTGAAGATCCTCTACGGGAAGATCAAGGAGACCTATCAAGGCGTCTTCCAGGCCGTTTCGTGTGAGGTCCCGTGGTCGAAGGAACCGAAGGGCTACGAGCAGCAGATGCGCTTGTTCCGCACGAAGTACCCGTACGGACCAGGCGCGATGCAGGCGGCCCAGACCAACTGCTCCTTCGCGAAGTGGAAGCCGCAGGAGAAGTTCCTCGATCTGAAGCGCAACGGCTACCCGGTCGGCCTGGTGATCGGCGCCGAGTTCGACCCGTCCACCCAGTACGACGGATCGCCCGCGATGGCGTCCTTGCTGAACGACAACCTGATCTCTGTCAAGGACGAGGGCAGCCACGGCCAGTACGGCGGCAATCCGTGTGCCACGCAGAAGATCGACGACTATCTGATCAACGGCATCCTGCCGGGTTCGCGGGTCGAGTGCGACGGCGCGCCGCGCCCCGACGTACCGGCTGACGGGACGGCGGCGGCGAAGACCGTCAAGCCGGCCGGTGCATCGTTGGCTGCGCAGGCCGCGGCGATCAACGCGCTGAAGGGTCCGCTCAACCGATAACGAAGGTTGACGAGCCGGGAGCGGCTCGGTAGGTAGCAGTGGTTGTGGTCCTGCTCACGAGTACGGCCTTCGCCGGGGCGGTGACGGGCGCCGTCGGACTCGGGAGCGGGACCACAACCGTCGGGGTGCTGTTGAGCGGCGTACTGATCGTCAACGTGAGCTTGGAGGTCTTGCGCCAGGACGAACTGATCCGGCCGCGGACTGTGTCGATCGAGGCGGTCACGTAGGTGAGGCCCGGCGGGATCTGCGGCGCGATGGTGACGGTCTTGTACGCCGGCGAGGTCAGCTGGATACCGGCCAGCACGGTGTAGAGCGAGGTGTTGATCCCCGCGAACATGGCGTGGTCGTGCGTGATCATCCCGGCGTCGTACAGCCATTGCTCCCAGCTCGTGGTCGCGCCATGGTCGATCTGGAAACCGAAACTCGGGTACGAGCGTTGCCCGAGGATCTGCATCGCCAGGTCGAGCCGGTTGATCGCGGCCAGCGCGTCGACGAGGTAGCGGGTGCCGAAGATGCCCGTGTCGAGGTGGCCGGCGTTCTTGGTGGTGATCGTCTCGGCGAGCTTTGCACCGACCTGTGCGATTCGGTCGGCAGGGACGAGGCCGAGGGCCAGCGGCAGCACGCTGGTCGTTTGGCGTCCGGAGCTGTAAGTGTTGTCGGCGTTGAGGAATTGCTTGTTAAAGGCAACCTTGATGGCGGCGGCCAGCTGCTCGTATTTCGTGCTGTCATCCGCTTTGTTCAAGGCTTGCGCAGACTCCGCGAGGTCGACCGTCTGCTGATACCAGAGCGCGGTGTTTACCAGCGAAACCTCGCTGAAGCAGTCCCCGGCGTTCGGGCTGCCCATCCCGCCGTTCGCCTCCGGCCCGTGATCCGGAGGGCACCAGTCACCGAATCCCTGATCGCCCGGCCACACAAGGCTCGGCTGATCGGTAGCGTTCTTGTCGATGAATTCCTTCATCAACGGGTACGACGCCGCCAGCGTGCCGCGGTCGCCGTACTGCTCGTAGAGTCGCCACGCCAGCGAAACCTGCCCACCGGCCATGTCCGGGTACTGCGACTTCACCGCGTCGCTCGGCAACGCGGTCCCCGGCGGCAGGTCGCGCAGGTACTTGGCGTAGAACCGATTCATGCCGAACTCGCGGATCGCCGCATCGCGGTAGGCCTGCACATCCATCGTCGGCGGCGTCCGCTCGTCGCGCACGGGGGTATCGGTCGGCAGGCTCATCGAGTTGTTGAGGATGCTCCAGCGGTTGTTCCGCCAGATGGTGTTCAGCAGCTCGTCCGACGATTGGAAGCTGCCGGTCGACGCCAGATCGGCGTGGATCGCGCGGCCCTCCAAGGAATCCGGGCGGAGGCCGGTCACTTCGACGTACCGGAAGCCGTGGTAGGTGAAGCGAGGTTCGTAGGTCTCGACGCCGCTGCCCTTGAGGATGTAGGTGTCCGTGGCTGCGGCCGAGCGGTTGGTTCTGGTGTCCAGTAGGCCGTCGGCGCCGAGCTCCTCGGCGGTGCGGAGGCGGACCGCCGTACCGGCAAGGCCGCTGACGCGCAGGCGAGTCCAACCGGCGATGTTCTGCCCGAGGTCGTAGATGAAGACGCCTGGCTTGGGCTCGGTCAGCTTCACTGGACGCAGCGTTTGCGCGACCTTGATGGCCGGCATTGTGTTGGAGGCAAGGACCGGACTGGGCGCCGCGGTGGTCCGGACGGGTTGCCAGGCTGCTGTGTCATAGCCGGGTTGGTCCCAGCCAGGGAGCTCAGCTCGCGCATCGTAGGTTTCGCCGGCATAGATGTCATTGGCAACAATTGGTCCGGACGCCCAGGTCCAGGTGTTGTCGGTGCGGACGGTCTGCGAGGTGCCGTCGGTGTAGGTGACGGTGATCAGCGCGATCGCCTGCTTCGGCCCAGTCCACCGGAAGCCGTAGGGGTTGTAGCGCGCCCCGTAACCGTTTCCCAGCCAGATCCCGACCGTGTTCGCACCCCGCCGTACGGCGTCGGTGATGTCGTAGGTGTCATACAGATTGTGCCGCTCGTACGGCGTACTGGCCGGAGTCAGCACACGGTCGCCGACCTTGGAGCCGTTGAGCCGCAGTTCGTAGAACCCCAGCCCGTAGACCGTCGCTCGCGCCCGGCTAATGCGCTTGCCCACGGCAAACTCTTTGCGCAGCATCGGAGCCTCGGGCTCCCGAGCCATCAGCACCGGATCACCGCTCGGTTCCAGCTGTCCGTCCACGACCGAGCTCGCCGGGAAATGTGCATCCGGAGCGGTCGCGAAGTCATCGCTGAGCAACAACTGCCCGTCCGGATCCCGGATGACCAGGTTGTCGAAGGCCGCACGCTCGGCGACCCCGCCCGTGCTCGACGTCCGAAACCCGATCGTCCCGCGAGTGTGTTCCGTCTGCTGACGCTCGTCCACCTGGATGCCGTCGATCGCGGTGGTGACGACCGAACCGACCGCTCGAGTCGTGAGGTGATGCTGGGCTGAAGCATTCGCCGGCGTGACCACCGGCGCGAGATCGATCTCCGCTAGCGTCCGATAGGAACCGTTCACCCGGACATGCGGCCGCAGCATGACCTTGCCCGGTGAGGTCGCGGTGTTGATCTGCCAGAGGTAGTGATTCGCCGCATCGGTGGCGCGAAAAATGATGCCTGCGGCAACAGATTTGATGGTGAAGTCGAGGTCCAGGCTGAAGTCCGACCAGACCTTCGCGTTCCCGGTGTCAGGCGTGATCCACTGCGCACCTTGCCACGCGGCATTGTTCAGCAGCCCCGTTTCCCACCAGGCAGTCTGATCCGCGGTCCGCTGCTGACCATGCGCATCCCAGACCTGGACGGTCCAGTAGTAGCGCGTCGACGACTGCAGCGCAGGACCGCCGTACTGGATGCCGATTGACTCGTCGCTCGCGATCCGCCCGCTGTCCCAGACATCGGCGCGGCCGCGCGCGGTGCCAACCACAACCCGGTACGCCGTCTGTCGCCCGCTGCCGGTCAGTTGCCAGCTGAACGCGGGTGTCGCGTTGTCGATTCCGAGTGGGTTCACGGTGTTGTCCACGCGCAGTTCGGTCGCCCGCACCGTGCCTGGCGGCGAGGCGCCTGCGGTCGACGACCCGACGATCATCATCGCTGCCAGGCTAGCAATGAGCAGCTTCCGGGCGATCCTCATCTGGCCACGCTAGGTGGGCCGATCCGCTCTGCGCTGCGGAATGACCGAAGTCGGACACCGAGCTGACAATTCCCTGACAAGCGCCCGCCAGCATGAACGCATGCTTGCTCGCACAGTGCTCTTACTGTCCACGTCCGGTGCGTTGATGATCGGGGCCCCGCTGGCCACGGCATCCGCCGGTACGACGTCCCCGCTGCTCCGGACCGATTCGTCGTACGGTCTGTTCCTGGCCAACCTTGACGACGATGCCGGGCGTTGCCGGGTCCCCGCGAAGAAGGTTGCCGCCGCTGCGGTCGACCGGGAGGCCGCGAACGACCAGGCCTTCAACAAACGCCGTGAAGAGCTGAAGAAGATGCCGGACCAGGAGGAGGCGCAGCGGCTGTTCGAAGAGCTGGAGCGCACCCACCAGGTCAAGCAGAACCTGGCAGACCGCGAACTCGCGGCCTGTAACGACGCTGCCGACACCGTGGTGAACGGCCACAAGGACGCACTCGATCTGGCGCGGATCCACACGATCCCTCAGCCAACCGTGCCGAAGTCGGCGGTTGGTTCGTTGCGGATCTCGCAGCCAGATCGAGTGCACCTCTTCATCAAGCGTGCGGCGTGGGAGCTGGTCACACCGGACACCAAGCTGACCGCGGATGAGCTGCGGCGCGGTGCCGAGCTGGGGCTCGAAGGCCGCGACATCATCCGTGACACCGCTCAGTGGGACGGTTCGATCGACGTCACGCTCACGGTTTCGGGTGGCGGATCGAGCACGGTGACGATGCACGAGGCGCCGGTGCTGACCCAGCTGAACACCCAGAAGCTCGAGCAGGTCATCACCGAGAAGGCTGAAGATGCCGAAGGCAAGCAGTGGCGTTCGGAGGCGGCTTCGGACATCAAGAAGGCTGGCGTATCTGGCGGGTTGCGGCAGCTGGACCTCAGCGGCGACCAATGGGCGCAGGACATCTTTGAGCCGGCCTACACATCGATTCCTGGTCCGGGCGGGAAGCCACAGGGGATGAAGCTGCTGATCGGATCAGCGAACGACTCCCGCCGGGTTGCCTCCCGGATCATCTTCACCGAACTGTCCGGAGCCGATGTGGGCGGTGTCCACGTCGAGCATGTACCGGTGCCGTTCGAGAACAGCAGCTACGACTCGATGGGCAACCTGGAGACGATTCCGGCGACCTCGCAGTACCCGAACGGTCGCGTGGTGATCGGTGGCGACGGGCTCACGCCGTCGAAGACCGGGCCGGCGCCGGAGATGCTCACACTGCTGAAGTCACAGGGCCTGCAGGACCCGATCAAGCTCGACACCTCCTGGCTGACGATCGGGCACGTGGACGAGTTCATTCAGTTCGTCCCGGTCCCGGGCAGCCGGCTCGGCTGGAAGGCGGTCGTCGCGGATCCGACGGCGGGGTTGAAGCTGCTGCAGCAGGTCAAGATTGCCGGCCACGGCGGTGACAAGCTGCACGGCAATCTGCCGAAGCTGGAATGGCCGTACGACGAGCGCATCGACCAGCGCTCGACCAACGAGTTCCTCGCCGACAAGCAGTTCGTCGAGACCAACGAGCGGGCGGCTGACCGGATCGCGGCCAACCTCGCCGTACTGCGGGAGAAGTCCGGACTGACCGAGGCTGACCTGGTCCGCCTCCCGGCGCTCTACACCGCGCGCGGACTCGACTACGGCATGCTCGAGACGACCATCCGTGGCATGGAGGACGGTCCGGCGAAGGACGCGAAGATCAAGGAACTGCATGCGATGCGGGACGCGCTCGCCGAGGTGCCCGGGACTGTGAACGGCCTGGTGCTGAACGCCGGACGCTACATCGCACCGAAGCCGTTCGGCCCGCTCCTCGGTGGGAAGGACATCTTCGCCGACGCGATCAGCAAGGCGTTCCATAAGATCGGCTACCAGGTCACCTACGTGAACGACCTGACCAGCACCCACGTCTCCGAGGGTGAGATCCACTGCGCCACCAACACCCTGCGGGACGGCCTCACGAACCGCTGGTGGACGAAGCAATCCTGACGGTGAGGTAGGGCTTCAGTTCTGCGAGAAAATCGGCCGGGTCGAACATCGATCCGGCCGATGCCACGCCCGTGGTCCGGCCCTCGCCGGCTAGGAGGCGTCGTACGGCACCTACTGCGAGCGGTGCGGTGATTGCGTAGATGTCCTGGCCGTGCGCGCTCGCCCGCAGGTCGCCGTCTTTGGTGCGGACCAGGACGTCCACGACGAAGGTCTGATCGGACCGGCCCGCGTCGTCGACAGCCTTCGGCGCAGGGGTGTCGGCCTGGGCCAGGTCACCGGCGGCCTCGAGCGTCATGGCAGTACGGACACTCGGTACGTCGATGTGGCTGGGGATCGTGACGATGTCGGCCATGGTGAATTCGCTGATCATCCGACGAGTGCCGAGCGGTTCGGGGAACTGCCAGTCCTCCTGGTCCGACGGGTCGTCGTGGTACTGCAACGCGCCGTCGGCGAAACGCACACGACGGCCGTTGCGGCGGTCGTGGGAAACCTTGCCGGCGGCTCGGGTTCCGGGGGTCGGGTGCCAGCTGCTCAGCCCGTAGGCCACGACGATCTCGTCGGCGCTGGTCCGATCGCCGAGCGCGGCCGTGACGAGCAGGTCGCCGAGTCCGCCGTAGAACGCCATGGCCGGGACGATCGGCGTCAGCGCGTGGCCGAAGGCGGCGAAGGTGTCGACGTTGGCCTCGATCTCGGCGGCCACATCGACGTACGGGATGCCGGCGCGGACCGCGGCGGCGGCGACCGGAGCTGCGGTCACGGCGAAGGGGCCCGCGGCGTTGATAACCGCGTCCGCGCCGAGCAGGGCAGCGTCGAGTGCCTGCGCATCGTCCGCGGCGGCTGGGCGGGCCTCGAAGTCGGGCCAGAGTCGCTTGAGCGCTTCCGCGTTCCGGCCGGACACGATCGGGGTGAACCCTTGGCGGACCAGTTCCGCCACCACGAAACGGCCGGTGTGCCCAGTGGCGCCGTACACGGTGATTTTGTTCGTCATGACTTGAGTCTGGCGCTTTGGAGGCCTCAGGGGGAGTGTCCGGAACGACACCATGCGTACACTTTCGGACATGCATACCGTCGCGGTCGCCACAGCCGGGCAGCTCCTGCACTTCGAGCTGGGCGTCGCCTACGAGATCTTCGGCAATCCGCCGGTCGACACACCGGACTGGTACGACGTCCAGCTGTGCGGACCGGGGCCGATCCAGGTCGGCCCGTTCATGGTCGAGCCGGATCACGGGCTGGATGCGCTCGCGACGGCGGACACGGTGATCGTGCCCGCTTGTGTGGATGTCGACGTAGCGCCGCCGGTGGCGCTTGTTGAGGCCGTGCGCGCCGCGTACGACGCTGGCGCGCGGGTGGCGTCGTTGTGCACCGGGGCCTTCGTGCTGGCCGAGGCCGGGCTGCTGGATGGGCGGCGGGCGACCACACATTGGGCGCACACGGATCAGCTGAGCTCGGCCTATCCCGCGGTCGATGTAGATCCGGACGTGCTCTACACCGACAACGGGCAGGTGCTGACCTCAGCGGGAAAGGCCGCTGCGGTGGACCTGTGCCTGCATCTGATCCACCTCGACCGCGGTGCGGCCCTGGCCAACATGGTCGCTCGGCGCCTCGTCGTACCGCCGCATCGCGCTGGTGGCCAAGCGCAGTTCGTCTCCAAGCCCGTGCAGCCCGCCGACGCACATGCGCTGTCGCGCCTACTCAGCTGGGCCGAAGAGCGCCTCGACCAGCCGCTCACCGTCACCGACCTAGCCCGTGAAGCCAACACCAGCCCCCGCAACCTCGGCCGCCTCTTCCGCGCCACCACCGGCGAAACCCCACTCCAGTGGCTCCTCACCCGCCGAGTCCGCCGAGCCCAAGAGTTGCTGGAAGCAACCAACGAAACCATCGACGCGATCGCCACCGCCACCGGTATGGGCACCCCCACCACCCTCCGCCGCCAATTCAAGCGCACCGTAGG
>NZ_SMKX01000338.1 GCF_004349055.1 Kribbella antibiotica | reverse complement strand
TGACCCAACGCACGCCGTTCTCCGCTCTAAAGTTCCTGACTCTCGACAAGCCAGAAACCTAGACAGAGAACGGCGTGCACCCATTTCCGACCCGCGCAGAACCCACAGATGCGTCAGAAGAGCCCCATTTGGTGGGCTGACCCACAACCCGGTGGGCTGACCTCAAGGCCGGTTGGTTAAGGGATCGCGGGTCCGGTGCAAACCGACGATTGTCGTCCCCCGCGCTCCTCCAGGCTCCGGCCAGTCCTGAGTCTCGTCAGACGGCCGTATCCGCAGAGGGTTTTCGCGTTAGACGGGTAGTTCTTGGGTGGCCGGTGACTTAGAACTGCCCGTTAGCGTGGGTTGGGGTCCTCGGCCGGAGACGTCTGGGGATGGTTGGTCGCCGCGTCGGCCGATTACAAGCAGCGTGGCTGGTCGCCGCAGGGGCTGAGCTGCTTGGCGAGGTCGGCTACCGAAGCTCAGGCTGCTTGAGGTGCTGTGCGTTTCCGGCTGCCGTTGGGTGGAACTTCTTTGGCAAATAGCGCCCTTGGGGTCAGGGGATTGTCGCAACACCTTGAGTTTGGAGGGTGTTGTGAGGAGATCGAGGTTGGCTCCGGGGCGTCGGCAGTTGGTGCTGGATCTGCTGGCGAAGGGGCATAAGCCGATGGAGGT
>NZ_SMKX01000337.1 GCF_004349055.1 Kribbella antibiotica | reverse complement strand
TCTCCGCTCTAAAGTTCCTGACTCTCGACAAGCCAGAAACCTAGACAGAGAACGGCGTGCACCCATTTCCGACCCGCGCAGAACCCACAGATGCGTCAGAAGAGCCCCATTTGGTGGGCTGACCCACGGGAATGTGGGTGGGCTAGCCGCATGCGGTTGGCCCACCCGCAAGCGCATGGGCTGACCCACCAAATGGAGGTGGGCTTCGGCTGGGGTCAGTGCAGAGGGTCGTCGGATTGGTGACCGTTTACCCGGGAGCTGGGGAGCACTGCCTGTCGATTCCGGTGCGTAGCGCTCCCCAGTCCCGCCAGACAACAGCGCACAGCAAACCCGGACAACCCGACCTGTCGTTGACAACCACCGCGGCGGGTCACCTGTCCGGCCTCATCATCATCGACAGCAACCACAGCCCAGCAACCCCAAGCAACGAGGCACCCGATCACTGACCTCGCCAAGCAGCTCAACCACCGCGGCGACCAGCCATACCCAGACGTCACCGGCCGTCTCTGCTCGTTTTGGCAGGAGAAGGGGCGACTTGAGGGGATCTCATTCGGCCGTTGTGTGTCCGCCGCAGGTTGTTATCGCCGATGCGTTCGGTCAGGCGCTTGCCCCAGGCGCCCCGGCCTTCACGGGCGCCAGACCCAGTTGGAGCGGACGTAGAGGGGCTGGAGACCGGCTCGGATCAGGTTGTTGAGGGAGGGGTTGGACTCGCC
>NZ_SMKX01000336.1 GCF_004349055.1 Kribbella antibiotica | reverse complement strand
TCAGACATGTCCGGCGGCAACAAGAACCCCTGACCACGATCAACCAGCCGATACGCATTCGCCATACCCAATAATCGAACACCCACCGGGTTACAGTCCAACACCACGCCGATTCTGCAACAGCCTCATAGACCCGAAAAATCCCCGCGTTGAGCGGAACACCCGGCTGAGGCTGGCGGGGGGTCGTTAGCCGTGAATTTTTTCTCAAATACCGACCCAAAATTACCGACTAACGCAGACCCGACCCCTCAACCGCAGCTCACCGTCCGCAGCACCCGCGCCCCGACCTGCCAGCGTCGCTGGGTGGAACATTCTTCGCAAATGACGCACAGAAGTTTCCACTCGACGCAGATCTTGCACCTCAGCCATAGCGAGCACCTCAAGCAGCGGCCACGCGGTCGCCGGCCTCGCCAGTACCTCAGCCACGCGCCGGGCCCAGCGACCCTCCACTGTAAATCGGCCGCAGCGGCGACCAGCCAAACGCCGTACGATCCCGGCCGCATTCCGAGCAACCGGCCCCCCCGCCGTACCGGCCCGGCCGCATCCGCAGCGGCGAGCAACCGGCCCCCGCCGTACCGGCCGAGCGTCATCTGATGGGTTAACCCCAAGGCCGGTTAGTTAAGGCGGGTTGGGTGGTGTCAAGGCGGTGTGTTGAACGTGAAGCAGCGGAGCTCGTTGGGTAGACAGGTTTGTCCTCGCGAGACAACCAGCTACC
>NZ_SMKX01000335.1 GCF_004349055.1 Kribbella antibiotica | reverse complement strand
GTGTCGGGGTGGCAGGTCGGGGATCGGGTGACCACGCCGTTCATCTGCGCCTGCGGATCATGTCCTGAATGCTTGGCGGGCAATCAGCAGGTGTGCCCGAATCAGCTGCAGCCGGGGTTCAACTATTGGGGCTCATTCGCTGAGTACGTCGCGATCCCGTTCGCGCAGGTCAATCTCGTGCGGCTGCCCGACGAGCTGGATTTCGGTACGGCGGCAGGACTCGGTTGCCGGTTTGCGACGTCGTACCGGGCTGTTCGGCAGGTCGCGAAGGTCGAGGCCGGCGAGACCGTGGTCGTGTACGGCTGTGGTGGGGTGGGTTTGTCCGCGGTGATGATCGCGGCCGCCGCTGGTGCACGGGTGATCGCGGTCGACACGAATCCGGCCGCGCTGGAGCTGGCCGTCTCGTATGGCGCCGCTGAGACTCTGAGCGCAACCGACGGGAACCTGGGTGCGCACGTCACGTTCGACGCTCTCGGCTCGAATGACCTGGTGCAGCAGGCGCTTCGCGCGCTCCGACCACACGGTCGGCACGTCCAGATCGGTCTGCTGCCGGACGGCGTACAACTCGACGTCAGTCGCCTGATCGGCCAGGAACTCCAGTGGCTAGGCAGCCACGGCATGCCCGCCCACGCCTACCCCGAGATGCTCGCCCAAGTTGCCCAAGGCAACCTCAACCCCGCAGCCCTGATCACCCGCACCATCACCCTCGCCGAAACC
>NZ_SMKX01000334.1 GCF_004349055.1 Kribbella antibiotica | reverse complement strand
CGCGCCAATCGCGAACCGAACCTCCATCGAAACCACCAGATCCGCCACGACCCACCAACGAACCGCAGCCATCAAGTGTCCGACATGTCCCTACACATCTCCGTCCGACATGTCCCTTCAGAACACAGACCTGGAATGACGGGTAGAACTCCCCAGCCCCACCGACCAGCCCACCCGGAGAGCTGGGTGGAACGTTTTGTGCAAATGGCGACATGAAGTTTCCACACTGGCGCTGCTTTTGGGCCTCAGCCGTAGCGGGCACCTCAATCGGCGCGAGCGTGGTCGCCGGCCTCGCCAGTACCTCAGCCCCGTGCCGGGCCCAGCCAAGCTCTTTATGTAACGCGGCCGCCGCGGCGACCAGCCACAAGCAACGTGCCCGGCTTGTCCGGAGCGGCGAGCAACCATGCACCGCCGTACCAGAGCGGGATGGCATCACTGGAGCGTTCCTGTCGAGTCCGCCAAGGCGGTTCAGCGGGTGATCGTGCCGGTGGTGGTGTTGAGGGTTAGGACGGTGCCTTCGGGGATGGTGAGGGCATTCGGTACGGCGAGGATCGCGGGGATGTGGTGTTCGCGGGCGAGGATGGCGGCGTGGGAGAGGCGGCCGCCGGTTTCGGTGATGATGCCCGCGATGACACCGAAGAGTGGGGTCCAGGCGGGGTCGGTGTAGCGGCAGATGAGGATGTCGCCGGGCTGGATGCGGGGGAATTCGGCGGGGGAGTGGATGGGGC
>NZ_SMKX01000333.1 GCF_004349055.1 Kribbella antibiotica | reverse complement strand
GCGGCAACAAGAACCCCTGACCACGATCAACCAGCCGATACGCATTCGCCATACCCAATAATCGAACACCCACCGGGTTACAGTCCAACACCACGCCGATTCTGCAACAGCCTCTATACGCCGAAAAAGTCACGCACAACGACGCAGCAAGGGCCATCCGGGACGCGGCCTCACCCCGCGACTGAACCCACTCGCGAACCCCTTGCCCCGAGCAACCTTTCCCTACCCAAAGAAACGCCGACCCACCCTTGGGCACGAACGACGACCTTGAGCACCCACCAACCATTTCGGCGCCACGAAAATGGCTGGTAGGGGCTCAAAGAGCCGGTTCGTGCACAAGGAGAAGGCAACCCACCCTTGGCGCATGACTCGGCAGGCCCCGCCGAGCCACCAACCGGGGGCTTGAACACCATCCGGTGGCCGTGGACAGGTGATTACCTGTGCACGCCCACCACACCGCGCACAATCCCCCGGCACGTGGAGAGAGCCGCGACGAAAAGACCAGCCACCGAGACGGCTACGGCCAGCCGGACTCGGCGGGACCCCAGACGACCTTGCCGGCGTTTTTCACCACCGCGGCGGGTCACTTTCCAGGCCTCGGAGCTACCGGCCGCAACCACAGCGAGCACCTCAGACGGCGGTCACGCGATCGCCGACCTCGCCATCCCCCTCAGCCACCCGCCGGGCCGCACCACCCTCCCACTGTAAATCGGCCGCAGCGGCGACCAGCCACAAGCAGCGAGCCCG
>NZ_SMKX01000332.1 GCF_004349055.1 Kribbella antibiotica | reverse complement strand
GGCAAACTCTGGCTGCATCTGCGGTCGTCTGGTCACGAGGTGGCTCGGTGCACGGTGGAGCGGTTGATGGCCCAGATGGGAATCAGCGGCGTGGTCCGCGGGAAGAAGCCGCGGACCACCATCGCTGACGAGTCCGCGAACCGGCCGCCTGACCTGGTCGATCGCCGGTTCGTTGCCTCGACCCCCGACCGGTTGTGGGTGGCCGACTTCACCTACGTGGCGACCCGGACTGGCACGGTCTACGTCGCGCACGTCGTGGACGTGTTCTCCCGCCGGATCATCGGCTGGAAAGCAGCCACCACGATGACCACACCGCTGGTTCTGGACGCCCTCGAAATGGCGTTGTGGGCCCGCCGAACCGAAGGTGTCACCGACCTGACCGGGCTGGTCCACCACAACGACGCCGGCACCCAATACACCTCGATCGCGTTCGCCCAAGCCCTGATCAAAGCTGGCATCGACGCCTCGGTCGGGTCCGTCGGCGACGCCTACGACAACGCCCTGGCCGAAACCCACATGGGCCTGTTCAAGTCCGAACTGATCAACTCCTACGGCCCCTGGCAAGGCCTCCACGACGTCGAAGCAGCCACTATGGACTGGGTCGACTGGTTCAACACCGCCCGGCCCCACGGATCCATCCAAGACCTGACACCAATCCAGGCCGAGCAGACTCACTACACTCACCGAACCCGTCTCGCCGAGGCCGGTTAACACCTAACGAAGCCTCCGGACACGCCGGGGCGGCTCA
>NZ_SMKX01000331.1 GCF_004349055.1 Kribbella antibiotica | reverse complement strand
CCCTCACCCACCCCGGCGCTTGCCGCCACCTCAACCCGCAGTTGGTGGGTCCGGGTTGCCGGTGCGGCCGATTTACAGAAAGAGCTTGGCTGGGGCCGGTGCCTGGTTGAGGTACTGGCGAGGCCGGCGATCGCGTTCCCGCTGCTTGAGGTGCTCGCTATGGTTGCGGCCGGTAGCGGGGAGGCGTGGAAAGTGACCCGCCGCTGTGGTGAAAAGCGCTGGCAAGGAGGCGTGGGGTGCTGCCGTGCCCGGCTGACCCGGCTGACCCGGCTGACCCGGCTGCCGCGCTGGTTGGCCCTTTTTTGTCGTTGCGCTGTCCAGTTGTCGGGGGTCTGTCGGCTGGGTGGTGGGCGTGAACAAGTAATTGCCTGTCCCGGCCCACCACTTCTTGTTCAAGCCCCCGGCTGTTGCCCGGCTGGCCGCGCCGGCGCTCACTACGCGTGAGTTTTTCGGCGTATGGACCCGAAAAAGTCCCGCGTAGTGCGAATCGGCGGGCGGGTATGCCGGTGAAACTCCCCAGTGCCAGATTCGTCAGGTATCCGGGCGGGCTGGGGAGCGAAACTGACCCGAAACGACAGGTAAAACTCCCCAGCCCCACCGACCAGCCCGCCTGGAGCGCTGGGTGGAACGTTTTGTGCAAATGGCGACCTTGGGGTCAGGGGATTGTCGCAACACCTTGAGTTTGGAGGGTGTTGTGAGGAGATCGAGGTTGGCTCCGGGGCGTCGGCAGTTGGTGCTGGATCTGCTGGCGAAGGGGCATAAGCCGATGGAGGT
>NZ_SMKX01000330.1 GCF_004349055.1 Kribbella antibiotica | reverse complement strand
GCCCCCGCCAACACATCCCCCGGCACAGTCAACCCAGCCGGCGCCCGCACCAGCTCCACCAACGCCCTCAACATCCGAGCCCCCGCCGTACAACCCCAAACGTCTCAGGGGTCAACCCCGCAGATGGTTGGTTGGCCCCTGGGAATCTGGTGGTGCAACCCACCATCTCAGGGGTCAACCCCGCAGATGGTTGGTTGGCCCCCGAGAATCCGGTGGTGCAACCCACCGCCTCAGGGGTTGGCCCCTGAGACGCAGCAGCCCCGCGACTGAACCCACCGTGCGCCGTCGAGTGAACCCAGTCTGCTTCCGCGAGTGAACCCGGTCGGCGAATGGGGCTTGTGTGCGATCGAGTGGAAGGAGTGTGTCGCTGGTAATCGATGTCCGGCGGCATGGTCCGCACACTCGAGTGCCGGTCGCGGACTGGCGCTACTCGCGGTGCGGCGAGTGCGCGGGTTCGGCGAGGGGCGTCGTACGGGGTGGTGCGCGAGTGAACCCACTGGGCGCCCGCCGCCGAAGCCGCTGTGGTTGCGCGAGTGAACCCAGCGGGCTCCAGCGAGTGAACCCACTCGGCTTCCGCGAGTGAACCCAGTCGGCGGACGGCCTCGTCGTACCGGAGAGTTCGCGAGTGAACCCACCGGGCGGCTGGGATCCCGCTGGGGCAACCCCCCAGGTGAAGGGATATCCCCTCACCTGGGGGGTTGCCCATCGAGATTCTCAGGGGGCAACCCCCCAACTGAATGGGCGCCCACTGAGGTGGGGGGTTGCCCATTGGGGT
>NZ_SMKX01000329.1 GCF_004349055.1 Kribbella antibiotica | reverse complement strand
CCCCTGCCTCCGGCCCCACGCCCGCCTCGTTGACCCAGCGGGACCCTGACTTGGGGCTCGCGTCCATCCCCTTGACCCAGCGGGGCTCCGCTTTTGAGTCACCGCGCAGTCCCCTAGCCCACTCGGCCACCGTCTCCGCGCCCACACCCAATTCCCCGCCTCAACCGGACTCTGCCTCCGGGCTCACATCCGCCCCTGTCGCTCAGCGGGGCCCGATCTCGCTCACCAAAACCCACGTCGTCCACCCCGACAAAACTCACGTCATTGGGACCACTCATATAGAGCCCGCCATCAGTTGGTCGGGCCCGCGTGCGAGCAGTCCGCAGACCTCCCGCACGCCCGGTGACACAGACGCAACCGGTCTCGACGATGCAGGGGGCGCGAGCCACCCGGTTGGCGCACGTGAGGCCGATGCAGCTCCCGCAGTCGGCGCGACTCGCGGGGTCGCCGTGACTGGCGTGGATGGTGCTGGCGGCTTGGTGGGTGGGAGCGGGGCGATGGGCTCGTTCAGCCCGGGCGGTGAGGGCGGTACGGGTAGCGCCGCTGCGATCCCCGCGACCGCTGCGATCCCCGCGATCCCCGCGACCGCCGCGACCGCCGCGACCGCCGCGACCGCCGCGATCCCCGCGGACCCTGCGACCGCTGCGATCGGGCTGACTAGTCCCGGTGGCGCGATGAGCCGGATCAGCGTGGGGGGTGCGAACGCCTCGTTCGGTGCGAGTGGTGGCGAGAGATCTGCTGCTTCGAGCGGTCTGGGGCAGGCGGCAGCTTCGAGCGGTTAAGGGGCGTCGGGT
>NZ_SMKX01000032.1 GCF_004349055.1 Kribbella antibiotica | reverse complement strand
GTGCCGCGCAGGGGGACGGTGATGGGGCGGGCTTGGAGGAGCCACAGGCGATCGCCTTCGAAGGCGAATTCGATGTCTTGGGGTGCGCCGAGCAGTTGCTCGACGGCGACGCCCAATTGCCACAGTCGTGCCAATTGCGAGTCGGTGAGGCAATAGGCGGACTGGCCCGCTGCGGTGACCGGCGACGTGGTGGTGCGATCGACTCGCGTGGTCTTGGCGCCGAGGCGGCGTTCGAGGACGTTGCCATCGGCAACGATAAAGGCGTCGGGGGTGACGAGGCCGCTGACCACACTCTCGCCGAGTCCCCACGAGGCTTCGATGTGGCTTGGTGATCCGGTGAAGAGCACCCCGGACACATCCGCCTCGACGTGCCGCTGCACGATCACCGACATTCGTTCACCGGTACGGCGATAGTCGGCCGCGCGTGCTGACCACAGCGATGCCCGGACAGCCGCAACCCGATCCGCCACCTCGGAACGACGAACCCCGAGGAACGAGTCGTACACACCGGCCGCGGAACGACCCGCCGTATCCTCACCCGAGGCGGACGAGCGAACGGCGTACAGGCCGTCAGGTAGATCCACCGCAGCCCCGGGCGGAATGACGGTGCCGGGCGGCACCGGAAAGCCTGCACGCAGCAGCGTGCCGAGTGTTGCGGCCTTGCTGCCGCACTCGGGTCCGGCCGACTCGAGCCTGATCACAGCCCTCCTTCAACAAAATATTGACAACAGAATGTTGATGATCCACTGTTCGGGGATGCAAAGCAACGATCAGGTGCAGGCCCAGCAGGAGGCTGACGCGCGCCGCGAGCTGTTGGCTCGAGGTGCGGATCAGCTCGGCCGGCGGCCGTGGCAGCCGGCGCCGGTCCCGCCGTCCGCGGTGGATCTGCTGCAGTTCTTCCTGCACTCGGACGGTGATCGGGACGCTGCGCTCGCTGCGCTGCAGTTGCTGCCGGCGGCCCGGGCGGAGCTCGATCAGCTGGAGACCGGCCTGATGTTCGCTGCGCGTGGTCTGGGGCTGACCTGGGCCGAGATGGCCCGCGCGCTCGGCCTCAACTCACCGCAGGCGTGTCAGCAGCGCCTCGACCGGCTGACTGCGCGTCAGCCATGAGTACGCCGGAACTCCTCGTTCTGCACGCAGTTCGGCTCCTGGGCTTCGGTGACGAGGCGGCCATCGCAGCGCGGTTCGAACTCGACCCGACGCTGACACATGAGCTCCTGCTCGACTACCAGGCCTCCGGCTGGGTCAGCTGGAGCGAGTTCGCTGGGCTCGAAGGCTGGTCGCTCACAGAGTCCGGCCGGGCCGAGAACGAGCGGCAGCTCGCAGTGGAGCGCCCACCGGTCGTAAAGGACGTCTACGAGGACTTCCTGCCCCTCAACGGCCGCCTGCAGGCTGCCTGCACCAACTGGCAGCTCCGCCCGACCACTACCGACCTACTGGCCGTCAACGACCACACAGACCCTGTGTGGGACGAGCAGGTGGTCGGCGAGCTCGCAGCGATCGGCCGGGAGCTCATTCCGCTGGTTGCGAGGCTGACTGCAGTCCTACCGCGCTTCGCTGGCTACGACACCCGGTTCACTCAAGCGAAGGACGTTGAGACCGCCCACCGGGTCTGGTTCGAGCTCCACGAAGACCTGATCGCCACCCTTGGTGTGCGTCGGTAGTTACCCTGGACGCGTGCGTTCCCGTCCGACTTTGCAGTGGGCCCCCGGCCCCGACGTTCTCGCGCTCGAGCCCGGTACGACGGACCTCGGGCCGATCGCCGAGATCGTCAGCGGCCGCAATACCGTCGTACTGAGTGGTGCCGGGCTGTCCACCGAGTCCGGCATCCCGGACTACCGCGGTGAGACCGGGAGTCTGCGGACGCACACCCCGATGACGTACGACGACTTCGCGAGCAGCGAATCGGGCCGTCAGCGCTACTGGGCGCGCAGCCACCTCGGCTGGCGCACGATCGCCCGCGCTCACCCGAACGACGGCCACCGCGCGGTCGCCGCTCTCCAAGCCCGTGGCTACCTGAGCGGTGTCATCACGCAGAACGTCGACGGCCTCCACACCGCCGCCGGGACCAAGGACGTCATCGAGCTGCACGGGAACCTCGACCGCGTCATCTGCCTCGACTGCGGTACGACGTCTGCGCGCGAGACCCTCGACACCCGGCTCCGCGAGGCCAACCGGGACTTCGAGGCCGAGGCGACCCGGATCAACCCCGACGGTGACGTCGACCTGCCCGACGACGTCGTCCAGCACTTCACAGTGGTCCCCTGCACGGTGTGCGGGGGAGTGCTCAAGCCCGACGTGGTCTTCTTCGGTGAGAACGTCCCCAAGCCCCGCGTGGAGCGCTGCTACCACCTGATCGACGCAGCCACCGCCGTACTGGTCCTGGGGTCGTCCCTGACCGTCATGTCCGGCTTCCGCTTCGTCCGGCACGCAGCCAAAGCCGGTACGCCGGTTCTGATCGTCAACCAGGGCATCACCCGCGGCGACCCGTATGCGCTGCACCGCATCAACCTGCCGCTCGGCCGAGCCCTCACTGAGCTCTTAGCTCAGCTGCCGTAAAACACCACCGGGCCGAGCCATGCGTGAGGTGGCTCGACCCGGGGGCCGCAGTACGGATTGGAAAGGGTCAGCGTTGCGCGCTGGTCCGTACGCGGTCATTGGCGGCCTTGACGGCCGGTGAGGTGGCTGCCTGCTTGGTCAGCTCGCGGCCCTTGGCGGCCCACCCGGCCTGCTCGGTCGCGGTGACGGTCGCGGGCTTGCCGGTCAGCTTCTTGACGGTGAGGGAGGCGACGCCGGCCTGGCCTTCGTAGCGCGGGTGGTAGTTGGCCGCGCGGAGCAGGTTGAGGTCCTTGCCCTGGATCCACGCGACGCCGTCCGGCGCACAGGCGTCGTGACCCGTCGACGGTCCGAAGGTGTCGACGTACGTCGCTCCGGTCGCGGCAGCGGCGTTCGACACGGCCGCGTTGAGCGCCTGCTCGATCGAGTACAGGTAGGCGTAGTCGCCGTCGGCGAACGGCAGGATGTCCGGGCAGGTGCCGTGCTGGGGCGCGATCTTCGGGTAGCCGACCAGCACGATCTTCGCGTGCGGCGACCGCTGTTTGATGCCCTGGACAACGGTCTTGATCCGCGCCTCGGTCTTCACGAGGTTCGCCTTCAGTGTGTCCACGCCGTCGACGGTGAAGTGTTCCTTGCACGGTGCGCCGGCCGGGTCCGAGGCGCGCAGCCCCGGGCAGGTGCCGACGATCGAGCCGAACACCCCGAAGTCGTTGCCGCCGATCCCGAGCGTGACCAGGTCGGTCTGCGAGGTCAGCGCGTCGAACTGCGGCGCCGCCGTACCGAGGGCTGTGCTCTGCGGGTTCAGCATGTTCGTGGTGTCTGCGCCGCCGCAGCTGACATCGCGGAGCCAGCCGACGTCGAGCGCGGCCGCGACCATCTTCGGGTAGTTGCTGTACGAGCGGGCGCAGCCGAGCGACAGCAGGTCCGGGATCGGCACGAAGGGCGCCGAGGTGTAGGAGTCACCGAGAGCGACGTACTCGCGGTAGCGGTGCCCAACGGCACCGGCCGGAGCCGCTGCGGCGACGGTCAGCGCCGCCGTCATCAGCGTCCCGGTGACTACCGCGATCGCGCGGTGAAATCTCACGTGGTCTCCCCAGAGTCGGCAACGCCGCCCACAGTAAGTTGAGTGACGCGCCGATTACAAGGGGTGACCAGGATCAATCAGAGGTAGAGAACCGCGGTCAGCACCATCCCGCCCAGTCCGACCACCCAGGTGAACGGCAGCGTTGAGAGCATCGACCGCTCCGGCCGCACCCCGGCGTACTGAGCCGCCCATACCGTCTGTGTGCTCGTCGGGTCGGAGACGCCGAAGACCTGGTTGTACGACGCCATCAGCCCGACGACTGCGGTCATCGGGTAGATGCCACCGGTCACCAGTACGCCGGCCACTCCGGCGCCGAGGCCGAAGACGTTGAGCGGACCCCGGAACAGGCACAGCGGCACCAGCGCGGCGAACACGATGACGAAGAAGATCGGGCTGGACGGGCTGATCGCCGCCACGATCGGAGTGAGGGCGGTCTTGGCTCCCGGCAGCTTGACCGCCGCCAGCAGCATCCCGATCGCCACGAACAACGCGATCGGTGGGGCCGCGACCTCGAATCCCTTGTACAGCGAGCGAAGCGCCCGCTCGTTCAGGTCGCCCCATCTCGTCGTGGTGACCAGCGCATAGACCACTCCGGCGAGCAGCGACGGCACGATTGGAACCGTGAATCCCAGCGCGAGCACGATCGGCACGAGCGGGGTGGCCAGCGCGTACCAGGGCGCGTCGCCACGGCGGACGCGTGCCTTCGGCCGATCCAGCTGCACCGCCCATGCGTGCCGCGCACCCCGCCGCGTCTGGACGAGGACGTAGGCGATCCCGACCACGAATGCGATCGGGAACAGCCTGATCATGACGGTCCGTACCTCTGAGACCGGTGCACCGAGCGCGTCGGACATGAACTGCCACACCGGCAACTCCAGCGGCGACCCGGCCGAGATCCCCATCAGGACTGTCCCGGCCGCCGCGACCGGACGCAGCCCGACCGCGATCATTGCCGGGATGCCGACGACCCCGGCGAGCATCGCGGCCGGCGCCGAGCCGGTGATGCTTCCGCACAGGATCGACACCGCGAAGACACCGAGCGCCACGACAGCGGGGCGCTCGCCGCCGAACTCCACGATCTTGCGGACGAGCGTGCCGCCGATGCCGGTCTGGTCGAGCAACGTGCCAAGCCAGGAGCCGAGCAGTACGGCGATCATTGTCGCCGCGAGCGTGACAGCGCCGTTCTGCAGCACGCCGGTCAGGATGCTGTCCTTCGCGCCGGTCAGCGGCGCGCCAGAGATCAGCGCGATGCCCAGGGCGAGCCCGGCCAGCGCGAAGGCGGTCGGCAGGATGCGGGTGAGCATCAGCAGGACGCCGACGGCCATCAGAATCAGGATCGCGATCCCCATGATCAGTTCCTTCCCGCGAGGGCGGCGGTGAGCAGCAGGGGGCTGACAGCCAGGCCGCTGCGACGGTGGGCGAAGCGGTGGGCGGCGATCTCGTCAGCGCCGGCCACATGTCCGCGCAGCCGGAACGGGCCGAGTCGTGCGGTGTGGCCGAGGCGCCGGTTCAGCTCGCGGACGTCGAGCTGGTGATGCGCCACCTCGTGGGCAACGGCTGCGCGACGCAGGGACTCGCGAGTGACCGCCCACCCTCGTTCGCGCGCCACCTCTTCGGTACGGCGCAACGCATCCGTGTAGACGATGACGGTGCCGCGCTGGTGTTCCGCCAGCAGCAGCTCACCCTTCCGTACGCCGCCCTCACGCTCGACCACCTGGATGTCGACAGGCATGTCCGTGTCGGCCAGCTCATCGCCGTACTCGAGGGCTGTCTGGGCCCAGGAGCGCAGTTGCTCGCCGGTGCGGTTCTCATGAGTGGGTGTGTCGCGCAGTAGCTCGACTGCCAGCTCCAGGTCGTTCATCCGCGGTCCTCCAGGATCAGGACGACCGGCTCGTCGTCGGCTCGGGTCTTCAGCTCGGCACCGGCCAGAGCGATCAGCTGGTCCCGGTCGAGCACTCCGGACAGGTCAGCGATCTTGGGGCCGACCAGTAGCCACACCGCGGGGATGCGTGCGCCACCGTCGCCGTACCGGGTGTGCTGATCGGTCAGGGCGGCCAGACGCGCGGGCGCCGTACCGGCGTCGACTGTCTCGACCACTGCGCCGTTGCTGTGCAGGCGAATCACGCCCTCGCCGTCGACTACTCGCAGGCGCGTGACTGGCCTAGCGAAGCGGCGACGCTTCGTGGCGCCGAACACGCCGTACTGCGGTGTGGTCGCGAGCTCGCGCACTTCGCTGGGATCGACGCCGATGCTGCGTGCGACCTCGGAGCACAGTTCAACAGGGTCGAGACTGGCGGACCGATCCTTAGTACGAAGTTCTGTGGCACCGGTCGCGACGGCGCGGATCAGGTTGCGCTGTGGGTCGACAGTGACGTCCACCTCGACTCCCGCCGGGTCAGCGCCCTGCGCGACCACGGCTGCCTCGGCCTGGGCACGGGTGGCCAGGATGTCTGCGTTCGATGGGCTCGGCACGATCCGCTCGACCGACTCCCGGACCAGCGCCAGCGCGGCGCCGAGTGGGCTGATCACCTCAGCATGTGCGGCGATCCGCCAGTCGTGGCCGGTCTCGGCGCCCAGGAACGGTGTGACGGCCGCTGCGCCGCCCCCACCGCCGACCAGCGTCGGGTGGTCGAGCCGGTACTCCTGAACAAGCTGGTCGACCACTGCCCGCACCGGCTTCACCGCCTGACGCAGTACTGCCCGCGCTGCTGCTTCCACCGACAGTCCGAGCGCGGCAGCGAGCGGCTGCATCGCAGCCTGCGCGGCCTCCGGGTTGGCGTAGGCGTAGCTGTCAGCTGGTACGACGCCAAGCGCGTTGGCGGCGCAGGTCAGTGTCAGGGCGTACCGAGTGCCGTCCGTGGTCTCGATCGCCACGTAGTCCGCCGGGTCACCAGGCCGCGGCGAAACAGTGATCAGCTTGGCTCCCGACCAGACTGCGGCCGGTGCGAAGCAGGCGTAGGGCAGTCCGGCGATGTGCGCGCTGCGCGGACCCACCTCGGTGATTGCCTTACCGGAGAACCTGATCAACGAACCGCCGCCGATGCCGACCGTCCGGACGTCGAGTGCGGGCAGGTAGGTCTCATGCCCGCCGAGGTGTGCGTGCCGCACCAGCACCCGGCCGCGGCGGACCACGCTGATGTCGGTGGACGTACCACCCGTCTCCAGGAACAGGCCTTCGCTGAGCCGCTCCGCCATCAGCGCACCAGCTACTCCCGCAGCCGGCCCGGACAGCGCGGTCAGCAACGGCCTGCGGCGCATCTCCGCTAGTGACATCACACCGCCGTCGCCACGGACGACCATCAGCGCTGCGGTGATACCTGCTCGCCGGACACTGCTCTCGACCAGATCTGCGGTCGACACCATCCGGGGCATGATTCCGGCGTTCAGAACCGCCGTACGGGCTCTCTTGCTGAGTCCGTAGAGACCGGTGATCTCGTGCGTGGCAGTGGCGAGCACGCCGCGGTCTCGGGCGGCAGCCGCGACGGCGTCCTCGCCAGCGGGGTCGTCCACGCTGAAAGGCTCGACCGCGACGATCACCTCGGCACCTGCGCGTACCAGCTCGTCGACCGCAGCTCCTGCCCGCGACGGATCGCGTACTGCGGCGAAGCGGATGGGCAGCTTGCGCCCCGGCGCCAGCTCCATCTTGGCGAAGGAGCGGAGTCGCTTGGTCGCGAAGGCGTCGAACCCGGTCCCGACCCCGGCGATGCCGACCGTCGCGACATCGCCTTCCAGCAGCGCGTTCGTCGCCTGGGTGGTGCCGTGGGCGAGGAAGGAGACGTCGTCTGCGCTGAGGCCCAGGTCGGCGCGCAGCTTCTCCAGTGCCTCCAGGATGCCGTGGGCGACGCCGTCTTCGTGGTCGTGGCTGGTCGGCACCTTGACCTGGCCGAGCAGTTCGAACGTGCGTGCGTCGACGGCGACCGCGTCGGTGAACGTGCCACCGACATCGATCCCGACCCGCACGGCACCTGGCTGGACTGTCATGGTCCGCACCTCCAGGGGCGAAGCAGTACCTGTTGAGGGGGAAGGTCAGTAGCCCCGGACATCGGGCCACCGTCGTTCGACACCGGACCGGTCGAGCACCCGGGCGAACTCCTCGAACACCGCGGGGTCCTCGCCCACGTGGTGCGGTTCGGTGCCAGTGCGCAGGGCGAACCCGGCCAGCTGCCCGGCGACCTCGCCGATGTTCCACTCGACGGGATGGAGCCGATGGCAACCGTTGGTGATGTGCGTCGTACCGATGTTCTTTCCAGCCGGCAGCAGGTTCCGCATCCGCCGTGGCAGTAGCGCGCCCAGCGGCAACTCGAACGGCACACTCGGTACGTCGACGTAGTTGTCGCCCGCGGTCGAGGGGTGCAGGTCGAGGCGATAGCTGCCGACGCCCACCGCATCGTCACGGCGCTTGCGGCCGGTCGGTCCGAGGATGTCGAGCGAGACGTCCTGTTCGACGATCGTGGTCAGCGCCTTGATCCGGCGGCCCTCCCGCACATAGGCGGACTTGGCCAGGCCGTCGTTCGTTCCGACCACGTCGTGGCGCAGCCGCAGCCCCGGGAAGCCGGTACCGCCGTCGAGCCGGGGAGCGTCGGTCTGCAGCCAGTAGAGGAGTGACAAGGACAGTTGCTTGGCCTCGTCGTGTGCCAGTGCCACATCCTCCGCAGTGGTCACACCGTCGATCTCGAGCGCCGGCCGCAACCAGTAGTCGTTGAGCGGCCAGTTGACCAGAGTGATGTCGGAGTCGAACGCGCCCGGCTGATGCAGCTTGCGAGCCAGGATTCGGCGGAACCCCCAAAGCTCCTTGTCACCGGCGTCGGCGCTCTGGTCGGCGCTGATCGCTAGTGGATCCGTAGTGGGGTTGGGATCGAAGGTGCGGGGGACCGGCTCCAGCGACCGCGGATCCGGCGCCAGGAACCCGAGCAGCGGGCCGGGCCAGAACTCCGGCGTGTAGTCCCGCCAAAACCCGTACATCCGGGGCCGGTCGATGGTGTGGTCCTGCCCGGCATGATGCGAGAGCGCGAAACAGTAGGTGATGCCCTGCAGGTTCGCTGGGTTCGCCTGCTCCGGCGCATGCGCTTCGCCGTACTCGGCCTGCGCCTCGGCGCCGACTGCGAACTCGGTCCCGGTCAGCGGCAGCAGGTCGCCGTTCTCGGTCGCATCGAGCACGTAAGTCGCGCTGATCGTGGTGCGCGTGCCGTCCGGACCCTCAAGGGTCACTGCGTCGACCCGGTCACCGGAGACGTCCGCTGCGACCGCTCTGTGCTGCAACAGGACTGTGAGCCGACCAGCCGACCGGTGTGGCGCCAGCATCGCCTCCAGGACCGCCAGTGCGACGCGGGGCTCGTGGCACAGCTTGCTCACCCGGCCTGCCCCTGGATTGAGGTCAGCTAGCACGGCCGCCTCCGCACGCAGCGGGTAGTGCCGCCGGTAGTAGTCGCGCACACCCTCCCGGAACCGCCGGTACGACGACGTGCTGCCGAACTGCTCGATCCACGGGTTCTCGTCCGGCGGTACGGCCTGGGCGGTGAACTGCCCGCCCACCCAGTCGGTCTCCTCGGTCAGCACGACGCGGTGTCCTGCCGAAGCGGCGGCCAGCGCGGCAGCGACGCCACCGACTCCACCACCGACAACGAGGATCTCGGTGTCGAGCTCAGTCATTCAGTACTCCTTGGCGGTCCGACCTCACGGCCGGCTACAGGTGGGCACCACAGCAGTTGCTGCGGCGTCGTGGCTTTGTCGGTAATGAGCTCGATGAGCAGCCGCACCGCATGCCGCCCCATCTCCTGCATCGGGACCTCGAACCCGCTCACACCAGGCGGCCCACCCAGCACCGCGAGCGACAGATCACCCGGCACCGACAGCCCGGCCGCATCGACAGCCGCGCGCACCGCCCGGTACGCCGTACCGGTGTCGGTGCCTTCGACGACTAGCGCGGTCACGCCGTCGGCCAGCCAGGAGCGCACTGCGTCGGCGGACAGGTCCGGTCCGTCGAGCCGGACGACCTGGGTGCTCGGAGCCGCCTGCAGGACGCCGAGCAGGCGGTCCTCCGACGAGGGGGCTTCGTCAGGCTCCCGGACGTACCGGATGTTGCGGTGACCCAGGCTGAGCAGCCGCTCCAGCACCTGTGCCGAAGCGGTGACGTAGTCCGCGCCGATGTACGGGATGCGGCCGCCGAGCTCAGGTCGGCGACCGATGTAGACCAGCGGGAAGCCCGTCTCGACCAGCCGGGCCACCGGAGCCTCCGGCACCTGCCGTCCGAAGAACAAGCAGCCGTCGGCCATCCGGGTCCGGCGGATCGCCGTCTCCTGACGGGCTTCCGGTCCGCTCGTGCCGGTGAACAGGATGAGGTCCTGACCGAGCGAAGCGGCCTCGGCCTCTACGCCGGACAGGATCGGGTGGTAGATGTCCGCCTCGTTCGTGGGGAACGCGGTGCGGAACGTGTAGAGGCCGAGCAGGTTCGAGCGCGAGTGTGCGAGCCGCTTGGCGACCGGATGCGGCACATAGCCGAGCTCCTCGGCCACCTCCAGGATCCGGGCCCGGGTCTCCTCGGCCATCCGGATCGTCTGCTTGCCACCGAGCACGACGGAGACGGCGGCCTGCGACACCCCGGCGATCCGGGCGATATCCGCCTGCCGTGGCATTCGGCGTTCTGTGGTCATCTCACGTCTCCTGGCTGGCTAATGCGCTTTAGGGGAGCATCAAGGGGATTTCGAATGAAGTCAAGACCTGCGGGATTCGCCAGTAAATCGCTCAGAGCGGCGACTAATGCGTATTAGCATCTTGACAGGGTTCGGCGACCGCGACCATGGTCGGTGCACCAGCCCCCGCCCCGAGGATGTGGTCGTATGACGCAGATTTCCCGCCGAACCGTGCTGCTGGGAGCCGCCGGCGCAGGCCTGGGCCTGCCGCTACTGGGCGCCGCTCCGGCCAGTGCCGCGCCCGCCGGATTCCCGACGTACCGGTATGTCCGGACCGCGTTCGACAAGACCAAGCTCAAGTACGAGCCAGCGCGCAAAGAGGTGATCTTCCCCTGCATCCGTGGCACCGCGGGGCGGATCGCGAACCCGCTCGGCCGCTACTACCTGTACTACGCGCCGCACGACGCGCCCGGCGGTATCTGCCTGAGCTACAGCGACAGCCTCGAGGGACCGTTCATCGAGTACCCGAACAACCCGATCGTGGCGCGCGACTGGAGCCCGCACTACAACGTCAGCCACGTGTCGTCGCCGCATGTGATCTGGAACGAGGCGGCCAAGGAGATGTGGCTCTACTTCCACGGCGAGAACACCACGACCCGCCTGGCGCGTTCCAAGGACGGCATCCACTTCACCTACGACAAGGTCGTCCTGTCGACGTCGATGATGCCGGCCGGTACGACGGAGACGTCGTACGCGCGCGTTTTCGAGCACGACCTGCCCGCCAAGGGGTCGAAGTACGTGATGGTCTTCATGATCAACACCACGGCGAATCACCGGTCGATCGGCTGGGGCCGGTCGGTCGACGGACGCACCTGGGTCTTCTCACCCAACTCGCTGATCCGCCCGGAAGAGGTGGGCTCGCAGAACATCGGTGCGCCGACGCTCGTGCACCGCAACAACTCGACGTACGTGATCTACCACCAGGACAAGGGGTCCGGCGGACGGATGCTGATCACGGAGGTCGGCAACGACTTCACCAAGCGCAACCACCTCGGTGTGTTCCACAATCCGCTGGCCGGTGCTCCGGACAACGGCCGTTGCGCCGCAGCGTCGTTCGGCACCATGGACGGCAAGGAGTACATGTTCTACGAGGCCGGGGAGCGGCTGGCCGGAGCGATCGCGATCGCCCGCGCGGTCTGATTGTGGGCCGGTGATCTGAGGGTCCGCCAGCCATGGAATCCTGGGATCATGCAGGTCTGGCACGGTTTGGACGAGGTGGGCGCGGAGTTCGGTCCGTCGGTCGTCACCATCGGCAACTTCGACGGAGTGCATCGCGGTCACCAGGAGGTGCTCGCGCACGCCAAGGCGCGCGCGGCCGAGCTGGGTGGGCTGCCGGTGGTCGCGCTCACCTTCGACCCGCACCCGATGCGGGTGCTGCGGCCGGATCACGCGCCGCTGATGCTCAGTGAGCCCACTCAGCGGGCGGAGCTCCTCGGCCAGCACGGCGCGGACGCCGTGCTGATCCTCCCGTTCGACAAGGACGTGGCTGCCTGGCCGGCGGAGGAGTTCATCGAGCGCGTACTGGTCGGCACGCTGCACGCCAAGGCGGTCGTGGTGGGAGAGAACTTCCGCTTCGGCCACCGCGCCGCCGGCCACGTCGACACGCTCGTGGCGGCCGGTACGACGTACGGGTTCCAGGTGGAGGGTCTGAGCCTGGCGGGCGATGCACAGCCGTGGTCGTCGACGTACGTGCGTCAGGAGCTGGCGGACGGGCATGTAGAGGCCGCTGCTGAGGCGCTGGGACGCCCGCTGCGGGTGACCGGTGTGGTCATCGAGGGAGACAAACGGGGGCGTGAGCTCGGCTACCCGACCGCGAACATCCCCGCCGACCCGACTGCCGCCGTACCGCAGGATGGTGTGTACGCCGGGTGGCTGACTGTGCTCACCCCGGCCTCAGGGGCTCCGGTCTACGGTGATCCGATGCCCGCGGCAATCAGTGTCGGCAGCAACCCGACCTTCGACGGTGTCGACCGGCGGGTGGAGTCGTATGTGCTGGATCGCGACGACCTCGAGCTGTACGGCGCCCGGATCGCGATCGACTTCGTGGCCCGGTTGCGGGGGAGTCAGATCCGCTTCGAAACCATCGATGACCTGCTGGTTCAGATGAAGGCGGACGTTGACGGGGCGCGTCAGGTTCTGACCGCGAATTAGTGCTGCCCGTCCACGGACTGATACTCTGGGCGCTGCCGTCTGACGGCCGCGGATCGAGAGTGCTCGGGTGACGAAGCCCCGGTGCGCCGCGCAACGGAAATCGAGAGGAACTTCTGTGTCAGCTGTTGATGCTGCAACGAAGAAGAAGATCATGGGCGAGTACGCCCTGACCGAGGGCGACACGGGTTCTCCCGAGGTCCAGGTTGCGCTACTGACGTTCCGGATCGCGCACCTGACCGAGCACCTGAAGGAGCACAAGCACGACCACCACAGCCGTCGTGGCCTGCTGCTGCTCGTCGGTCAGCGCCGCCGGCTGCTGAACTACCTGGCGAAGAAGGACATCAGCCGCTACCGGTCCCTGATCGAGCGGCTCGGCCTGCGCCGATGACGTCGTGAGGAGCGGCCGCCGAGGTTGGGTGGCCGCTTCTCACGTATCCACGCACAGCTGTTCGCGTGGACACAACTGAATACAGACGTAACGAGGCGACGCGAAGCGCGTGGCGGGAGGACCCGGTCCTCGGTAGTGACCTTCGGATTCAGACGGAATCCGCGGGCCTCGATCGAAGACCGGCACCCGATAGCTCGCGCCTCGCAGTCGTCAACACTGTGACGAGAGGGGTATCCCGTGTCGGGATCCACCAACGCGCCGATGGACGGCGCACAATTTTCTGAGGCCGTTGTCGACAACGGCAGTTTCGGTACTCGCACCATCCGCTTCGAGACGGGCCGTCTGGCTCAGCAGGCCGCCGGCTCCGCCGCCGCCTACCTCGACGGCGACACGATGGTGCTCTCGGCCACCACGGCGAGCAAGAAGCCCAAGGACCAGTTCGACTTCTTCCCGCTGACGGTGGACGTCGAAGAGCGGATGTACGCCGCCGGTCGCATTCCGGGCTCGTTCTTCCGTCGCGAGGGACGGCCCTCGGAAGAGGCCATCCTGACCTGCCGGCTGATCGACCGCCCGCTGCGGCCGTCGTTCGTCTCCGGCCTGCGCAACGAGATCCAGGTCGTCATCACGGTCCTGGCCCTGAACCCGGACAAGCTGTACGACGTGCTCGCGATCAACGCGGCGTCGATGTCCACCCAGATCGCCGGCCTGCCGTTCTCGGGCCCGATCGGCGCTGTCCGCGTTGCCCTGATCGGCAACCAGTGGGTCGCGTTCCCGACCCACACCGAGCTCGAGGACGCTGTCTTCGACATGGTGGTCGCGGGTCGCGTCACCGATGCCGGTGACGTCGCGATCATGATGGTCGAGGCCGAGTCCACCTCGACCACCTTCGACAAGGTTGCCGGTGGCGCCCAGGCGCCGACCGAAGAGATCGTTGCCGAGGGCCTCGAAGCCGCCAAGGGCTTCATCAAGACCCTGGTCGACGCGCAGTCCGAGCTGGCCGCCCTGGCGTCCAAGCCGACCGGCGAGTTCCCGGTCTTCCCGGACTACCAGGACGACGCGTTCGCCGCCGTCGAGAAGGCCGCGACCGAGGAGCTGGTCGAGGCGCTCGCGATCACCGGCAAGCACGACCGCGACGACGCCACCGACGCCGTCAAGGCCGCCGTGGTGGCCAAGCTGGCCGCTGACTTCGAGGGCCGTGAGAAGGAGCTGTCCGCAGCCTTCCGCTCGCTGACCAAGAAGCTCGTCCGCAACCGCGTCCTCAAGGACAAGATCCGGATGGACGGCCGCGGGCTGGCCGACATCCGCCCCCTGAAGGCGCAGATCGGCGTCCTGCCGCGCGTCCACGGTTCGGCGATCTTCGAGCGCGGCGAGACCCAGATCATGGGTGTCACCACGCTGAACATGCTCCGGATGGAGCAGCAGCTCGACACGCTCTCCCCGGAGACGCGCAAGCGCTACATGCACAACTACAACTTCCCGCCGTACTCGACCGGTGAGACCGGCCGGGTCGGTTCGCCGAAGCGTCGCGAGATCGGCCACGGTGCTCTCGCCGAGCGCGCCCTCGTGCCGGTGCTGCCGTCGCGGGAGGACTTCCCGTACGCGCTGCGTCAGGTGTCCGAGGCCCTCGGGTCGAACGGCTCCACCTCGATGGGCTCGGTCTGCGCCTCGACCCTGTCGCTGCTGAACGCCGGTGTGCCGCTGAAGGCCCCCGTCGCCGGTATCGCGATGGGCCTCATCTCCGGTGAGGTCAAGGGCAAGACCGAGTACGTCGCGCTGACCGACATCCTCGGCGCCGAGGACGCGTTCGGCGACATGGACTTCAAGGTCGCCGGTACCAAGGACTTCGTCACGGCCCTCCAGCTGGACACGAAGCTCGACGGCATCCCGGCCAGCGTGCTCGCCGGTGCGCTGACCCAGGCCAAGGAAGCCCGCCTGACCATCCTCGACGTGATGGCCAAGGCCATCGACGCCCCGGGTGAGATGAGCGAGTTCGCGCCGCGGGTCATCTCGGTCAAGGTCCCCGTGGACAAGATCGGAGAGGTCATCGGCCCGAAGGGCAAGATGATCAACCAGATCACCGACGAGACCGGCGCCGACATCTCCATCGAGGATGACGGCACCGTCTACATCGGTGCGACCGACGGCCCGTCGGCCGAGGCCGCGCGCGCGATGATCAACGCGATCGCGAACCCGACGATGCCGGAGAAGGGTGAGCGCTACCTGGGCACGGTCGTGAAGACGACCAACTTCGGTGCGTTCATCAGCCTGCTCCCGGGCAAGGACGGCCTGCTGCACATCAGCAAGCTGCGTGGCCTGGCCGGTGGCAAGCGCGTCGAGGCCGTCGAGGATGTTCTCTCGGTCGGTCAGAAGCTCCAGGTCGAGATCGCCGAGATCGACGACCGCGGCAAACTGTCCCTGATCCCGGTAGTCGAGGGTGAAGACGGCGCCAAGGCCGACGACGACAAGGGTGCTGACTCCGCCGAGTGAGTAGAGCCATCACCAGCACTTTGCTGAGCCCGGAGGCGGGCGGTCCGATCAAACGGACCGTCCTGCCCTCCGGGCTTCGTGTGCTGTCCCAGTCCGTACCGGGCTTTCGCTCGGTCACCTTCGGTGTGTGGGTCGGCGTCGGCTCCCGCGACGAACCGGAGCAGCTGAACGGCGCGACGCACTTCCTCGAGCACCTGCTGTTCAAGGGCACCGAGCGTCGCGACGCCCTGGAGATCTCGGCCGAGATCGACGCGGTCGGCGGTGAGATGAACGCGTTCACCGGCAAGGAGTACACCTGCTACTACGCGCGGGTGCTCGACACCGACCTGCCGCTCGCGGTCGACGTCATCTGCGACATGATCACCTCGGCCACCCTGACGAGCGACGACGTCGAGAGCGAACGCGACGTCATCGACGAAGAGATCGCGATGCACGCCGACGAGACGTCGGACCACATCCACGATCTGTTCGCCGAGCAGCTGTGGGGCACGTCCCCGCTCGGCCGCTCCATCACCGGTACGCCGGATTCGGTGGCCGCGCTGACCCGTCAGCAGGTCGTCGGCTGGTACCGCCGCCGCTACAAGCCCGCCAACATCGTCGTCTCGGTCGCCGGCAACGTCGAGCACGGTGACGTCGTTCGCCTTGTGCGTAAGGCCTTCGAGCGGCACTGGGTCACCACCGAGGCCGAACCGGCCCCGGTCCGGCGACCGTCGGGCCGCCGCATTCCGACGTACGGCGGAAGTCGGGTTCACCACCGCGACGTCGAGCAGGCGCACATGGTGTTCGGCCTGCCAGGGCTGGTCCGCAACGACCCCCGCCGGTATGCCGCCGGTGTGCTGAACGGGATTGTCGGCGGCGGGATGTCGTCCCGGCTGTTCCAGGAGGTCCGCGAGAAGCGCGGTCTGGCCTACTCGGTCTTCACCTTCGGTTCGGCGTATGCCGATGCCGGCATGGTCGGCGTGTACGCCGGCTGCTCGCCGAAGAAGGCGCCCGAGGTCCTGGACGTAGTGCGCGCCGAGCTCGAGTCGATCGCGTCCGGCACGATCACGCCCGACGAGCTGCTCCGCGGCAAGGGCCAGATGCGTGGCTCGGTCGTCATGGGTCTCGAGGACACCGGTGCGAAGATGACCCGGATCGCCAAGGCCGAGCTCGTCTACGGCGAGCTGCCCACGGTCGACCAGATCCTGAACTCCATCGACGCCGTCACCCTCGACGATGTCACCGCCCTGGCAGCCGAGCTGTACGCCGGCACGCCTGCTTTGACCGTGATGGGCCCCTTCGAGGAAGACACCACGGCCTTCGCGCTGTAATCTCGACCGCACGTCACACGTGATCTGCCGCTGGATCTCACTCTGAACGAGATCATAAGCACTTGACGGCCGACGGTTCCCGCGCTGTTTCCGCAGCGCGGCTCCGGCCTGTCTTCTGCGAGGATCACGATGCTCGAGACGTTGCGTACTGCCCGCGACTCCCTGATCGACGCTGCTCGGGTTTCACCCGGCTGGCTGACCCTGTGCTCGGTCCTGGTGCTGATCCAAGCCGCCGTTCCCGGACTGCAGGTCGTGCTGATCGGGGGTCTCGTCGATGCCCTGACCGCCGGTCGCCGGCCGTGGGGGCTACTCATCGGGCTGACCGTCGTGGTCGGCTCGATGTATCCGCTGAGCCAAGTGACGATGGCGGCCGGTCAGCGAATGACGCTCTGGCTCAAACTGCACTACCGCTCCGAACTCGCGTACGCCGCCGCCCGGCTCAGCCCGAGTCGCCTGGCCGAACCCGCCACCGCCATTGCCCTGGAGGCGGGCCAAGCCGCGACGGACCCGATCAGCGGCGTCGCGACGCGGCCGGTGCAGGTGCTCGGAGCCGGCGTGACCTCAGTGGTCCTGTGCGCGGCGATCTGGTCGATCAATCCACTCTCCGGGCTGCTGGTCCTGGGTGCGCTGATTCCGACCGTGATCGCCTTCACCGCGATCTCCCGGATGGAATCACGCGGCTGGCCACGGGTGGCCGAGCAGGAGCGCCGCGCGGCGTACGCCACCGAACAACTCCTGCAGCAACGCTCCGGTACCGAACTGGCCGTCCTCGGCTCGGGCCACAAGGTCGCCGACCTCGTCGTGAACCACCGCACCGCCGCGAGCCGGGTGCTCGACTGGATGATCGGCGTGGCAATGGCATGGGAGCTCGCGGCTGCTCTGGCCGGTGCGGTGCTGTTCGGTGCAGCCCTCGTCGCGCTGGTGAGCGGCGGCGCCAGCGGCGGAGCGGCAGCGGCTGCGATCGCTGGCACAATCTCCGGGCTGAACGCGATTCGCTTGTGTGGCTATGCGTTCGGGACCATCATCACCGCGGCACCGCAGGCCCAGATCTACCGCGAGTTCGTTCGGAGCGTCCCCGCCCGCGCCCCGCAGAGCGTCGTACCGGTGGTTGAGTCTGTTGCTCTCGACAACGTTATTTTCCGGTATCCGGGGGCTGAGCGGGCCGCGTTGTCGGGTGCTTCGATCACTGCGAGGCGCGGCGAGATGATCGCGTTGGTCGGGGTGAACGGGGCGGGCAAAACGACAGCGGTGAGCTTGCTGGTCGGCGGGCTGAATCCGGTGAGTGGGCGGGTTCTGATCGATGGGCGTGATGCTGCGGGGATGAGCGAGGCCGAGCGGCTGGGGCATTTTGGGTTGCTGGTGCAGGAGTTCGGCCGGTTCGAGTTCACCCTGCGGGATGCGGTCGCGCTGGGGTCGCCGGAGGCCGTATCGGACGATGCCGTATGCAAGGCGTTGGCGGGGACCTTTGCGGCGGACCTTCCGCTCGACACTCAGCTAGGGCAGCAGTGGGGTGGGACCGGGATCTCCGGTGGGCAGTGGCAGCGGGTGGCACTCGCCCGGATCCAGCTGCGCAATGCCGGTATCTGGATCCTGGACGAACCCACCAGCGCGATCGACGCCGAGGCGGAACGCGAGATCTTCGCCGACCTCCGCCGTACGAAGGAGGCTCGCATCACCATCGTCGTGTCACACCGCGCGTCCACCCTGACCGAGATGGACCGCATCTACGTCATCGACGAAGGCGCCGTCGTCCAGCAAGGGACCTACCGGCAACTGCTCGCGGAGCCTGCGGGCCGCTTCGCCCGCCTGTTCGCAACCCAGCAGGACTGACCCGCCTGCGCGCTTGTGCGCACAAACTGATCAGTCAGGAAGAAGGGCTTGACATCTGATGACTTCGGTCGATAAGGCCGCTAATGTGGATTGGTTCGGCGTGGCTCACCCAGGGTCATCTGAGGTCTTGGTCAGGTAACGCCTGCGTTACCAAGCCGCTTTTCGGGGCTGACAACGTTGACATGCGCAGTTTCGACCAGCGACCATGACGCATGTTCCGCCCGCTGAACGGCGATGTGCCGAGGAAGTTGGTTCGACCGTGCGACGTCTGACTGGGGTTGTGGGGGTGGCACTCGGACTCTCGCTGGTGCTCGCCTCGTGTGGTGGCAAGTCCGGCGGGGACAGTGGCTCCGGTGACGGCGCGAAGAGCGTGACGATCGCGATCGCCGCCGAACCGCTGGAGTACATCAACCCGCTGAACGAGAACGGCAGCCCGGGGATCCAGGTCGCGATGGCGATGTTCGCCCCGCTGGTGACCACCGATCCGAACAGCGGCAAGCTGCTGAACGTGATGGCCGACTCGGTCACTCCGGACAAGACCAGCCAGACCTGGACGATCAAGCTGCACCCGGGCAACACGTTCCAGAACGGTCAGCCGCTGACCGCGAAGGACTACGTGGACAGCTGGAACCTGACCGCCCAGGGCTCGCAGGCCTGGAAGAACAACGGCTTCTTCTCCAAGATCGAGGGCTACGAGGCGCTGAACCCGGAGACCCCGGAGGGCGCGACGCCGAAGCCGACCTCGGTGAAGGCGCTGAGCGGCCTGAAGCAGGTCGACGACCTGACCTTCACGGTCAAGCTGAAGGTGCCGTTCTCGCAGTTCGGGCTGACCCTGCAGTACCTCGGCCTGGCGCCGCTGCCGGAGGAGATCCGCAAGGACCCGGACGCCTACAAGCGCAAGCCGATCGGCAACGGCCCGTTCAAGCTGGCCGCCGACTGGAACGCCGGTGACGACATCAAGCTGGCCAAGTGGGACGGCTACAAGGGCCCGCTGGTGCCGGAGGCCAGTGCGATCACCTACCGCTTCATCCCGAACGCGGACACGGCGTACAACGAGTTCCTGGCCGGCAACCTCGACTTCGTCGACGTGCCGTCGACCAAGGTGAAGACCTTCAAGGACGATGCCCCGGACAAGTGGGTGACCAGCGCCAGCTCCGGCGCCAACTACCTGACGATCCCGGCCTGGGACGAGCGCTACAAGAACCCGAAGATCCGGCACGCGATCTCGATGGCGATCGACCGGAAGGCCTTCGCCGACCTGGTCGGGCTGTCCGTGCCGGCCAAGGCCCTGGTGTCGCCGGACATGGACGGATACCGCGCCGACGCCTGCAAGTACTGCGACTTCGATGTGACCAAGGCCAAGCAGCTGCTCGCCGAGGCCGGCGGCTTCTCCGGGCCGGTCAACATCAACTACAGCACGACATCCGCGAGCGGCCAGGTCAATGCCGAGGCGATCGGAAACATGCTTCGGCAGAACCTCGGCGTCGAGGTGAAGTACACCGGCAAGACTGGGTCGGAGATCACCGAGCTGGCCGACAAGCGCAAGCTCGACGGTCTGCGGTTCAGCGGCTGGGGGCACGACTACCCGTCGATCGAGGACTACCTGACCCCGATGTTCAAGTCCAACGGCGACGCCAACTTCGCCCACTACGCCAACCCGGCACTGGACGCCGTACTGGCCAAGGGTGACGCGGAGCCGGATCCGGAGAAGGCGATCAAGCTCTACCAGCAGGCCGAGGACATCGCGCTCGCGGACATGCCGCTGATCCCGACGTTCACCAAGTCCAACGCATCCCTGCACTCGGACAAGATCGAGCCGCGGGTCTCCAAGTTCGTCGGCGTCTCGGCGCTCTGGGCGACGTTCAAGTAGATGATCCGGTACATCCTTCGCCGCGTCGTGGCGGCGATTCCGATCGGCGTGATCGTCACGCTGGGGGTCTACGCGCTCGTCTTCGCGATGCCCGGAGACCCTCTGCGGGAACTGGCCGGTGACAAGCCGATCCCGGCCGCCGTACTGGCCGCGAAGCGGGCCCAGTTCCACCTCGACGATCCCTTCATCGTCCAGTACCTGCTGAGCATGAAGGACATCCTCACCGGCAACTTCGGTACGACGTTCGCAGGCGCGGACATCGCCGACCAGTTGCGGCTGCGGATCCCGGTGACGCTGAAGCTCACACTGCTGGCCAACGTGTTCCAGTGGACCTTCGGTCTGCTGTTCGGGATCTACGCCGGGTTCAAGCGGAACGGCTGGATCGACCGGTCGTTGCTGCTGGCAACACTGGTGCTGCTCGCCGTCCCGGGGCTGGTGGCGTTCTTCGCCGCGCAGTTCGTGTTCGGTGTCCAGCTCAAGTGGTTCCCGGTGTCCGGTGTCCTGGACGGCTTCCCGACGTCGTACCTGCTGCCGTCGCTCGTGATCGGGCTGCTCGGCTTCGCCGGTCTGGCGCGACTGATGCGGACGTCGATCGTCGAGACGGTCAACGCCGACTTCGTGAAGACCGCGCGGGCCAAGGGGCTGGGCGAGCAGCGGGTGCTCTGGCGGCACATCCTGCCGAACGCGATGCTGCCCGTGGTGACCTTCCTCGGCCTCGATCTGGCCGGCATGTTCGGCGGCGCGATCATCACCGAGTCCATCTTCAACCTGCCCGGGCTGGGGCAGTTCATGTTCCAGGCGATCAAGCTGAAGGAGGGCGGGGTCGTGGTGCTGTTGTCGACGCTGGCGTTCCTGTCGTTCATCCTGATCAACCTGCTCGTGGATCTCCTCTACGGAATCCTGGATCCGAGGGTGCGCCATGTCTGATGTCACCGCGGTGGTCAGCGCCGAAGCGCAAGAGCTCGGCGACGGGCGCACCCTGTCGAACCGGGAGCTGCTGCGAGCGCTGCTGCGCAAACCGCAGTTCGTCCTCTGCAGCTTGATCCTGCTGGGCTTCTTCGCGATGGCGGCGTTCCCGAAACTCTTCACCTCGGCCGACCCGCGCTTCTGCGAACTGGGCAAGAGCCGCCAGGGCCGCAGCGACGGGCATCCGTTCGGCTTCGACATCCAGGGCTGCGACTACTTCGCCAACGTCGTGTACGGCGCTCGCCCGTCCGTGCTCGTGAGTATCTGCGCGAGCTTCGGCGTCTTCGTGCTGGCCGGAACCTTCGGTCTGCTCGCCGGATACTTCCCGGGTGCCATCGACGCGGTGATCTCGCGGACCGCGGATGTGCTGTTCTCGATCCCGGGTCTCGTCGTACTGATCGTGATCCTGAACTCGGTGCCCAACCGCAGCATCTGGATCATCGTCGGTGTCATCCTGCTGATCGGCTGGCCGGGCGGCATGCGGTTGATGCGGGCAACGGTCTTCTCGGTCCGCAACCGCGAATACGTGCTGGCGGCGAAATCGATCGGCGTACCGCCGGTGCGGATTCTGCGCAAACATGTGTTCCCGAACGCGATGGCACCGCTGCTCGCGATGACCACGCTCGGCATCGGCGGCATGGTCGGGCTCGAGGCCGCACTGACCTTCCTCGGCGTCGGTCTGCAGCCACCATCCATTTCGTGGGGATCACAGTTCGGCGTGGCCGCGTCGTACCGGGATACTCCGCACTTGTTCGTCTGGCCGGCGTTGTTCATCTCCACGATGACGATCTCGTTCATGATCATCGGCGACTCCATCAGGGACGCCCTCGACCCGAAACTCATGCGATGACTGCGACTGGCGAAGTTCTGCTCAAGGTCGACAACCTGACCGTCGAATTCGACACGCCACGTGGTCCGGTGCGGGCTGTGGACGGGGTGTCGTGGCAGGTGCGGGCCGGCGAGACGCTGGCGATCCTGGGGGAGTCGGGGTCGGGCAAGAGTGTGTCGACGCAGGCGCTGACCGGGATCCTCGAGATGCCGCCGGGGCGGATCGTGTCCGGTACGGCGGAGTATCGCGGTGCCGACTTGATCGCGATGACGACGAAGGAGCGGCGCAAGATCGTCGGGGACCGGATCACCATGGTGTTCCAGGACTCGCTGTCGGCGTTGAATCCGGTGCAGTCGGTCGGGACGCAGATCGCCGAGTGCTATCGCGTACATCGGGGGTTGTCGAAGAAGGACGCGCTGAAGAGGGCGGCCGAGATGCTCGACCAGGTGCGGATTCCAGCCGCCGCCAAGCGGGCCCGGGACTATCCGCACGAGTTCTCCGGCGGGATGCGGCAGCGCGTGATGCTGGCGATGGCGCTCGCGCTGGATCCCGACGTACTGATTGCCGACGAGCCCACGACGGCGCTCGACGTGACCGTGCAGGCGCAGATCCTCGAGCTGATCGCGGAACTGCAGGCTGAGCGCGACATGGGCGTCGTACTGATCACTCACGACCTCGGTGTTGTTTCAGACGTGGCCGACAACGTGGTGGTGATGTACGCCGGTCATGTCGTCGAGCGGGCGTCGACCGCGGCGGCGCTCGATCATCCGGTGCATCCGTACACCGAGGGCCTGCTCGGTTCGATGCCGTCGGCGGACCTCAAGGGGCAGGAGTTGCCAACCATCCCCGGTACGCCGCCGTCGTTGCGATCGATTCCGTCCGGGTGCGCGTTCCGGCCGCGGTGCCCGATCGCCATCGAGGAGTGCGCGCACGACGTACCGCCGTTGCTGACGGTGGCTCCCGGCCGTGATGCCGCGTGCATCCGGCGGACGACGCTGGCCGAGAAGGAGGCCGTCTGATGGCCGAAGAGTTGCTGGTGGCAACGGATCTGGTGAAGCACTACGACATCAGCCCGGCGCTGCACTTCGGGTCGAAGGTGCTGGTCCGTGCGGTCGAAGGCGTGAACTTGACGCTGCGCAAGGGTGAATCGCTCGGCATCGTCGGTGAGTCCGGCTGCGGTAAGTCCACGCTGGTCCGGCTGCTGGCCGCTTTGGAGAAGCCGACGTCCGGTCAGCTCCTGTACGGCGGTGTCGAGGTCAACAAGCTGCGTGGTCGCGAGCTGCGGAAGTGGCGGCAGAACGTCCAGGTCGTCTTCCAGGACCCGTACTCCAGCCTGAACCCGCGGATGCGCGTCGGCGAGATCATCGCCGAGCCGTTGGAGGTCCATCCGGATGTCTCGAAGGGTCTGAACATCCGGAACCGGGTCCGGGAGTTGCTGGAGCTGGTCGGCCTGCGAGCTGAGGACGAGACCAAGTTCCCGCATCAGTTCTCGGGCGGTCAGCGGCAGCGGATCGGGATCGCACGGGCGATCGCGCTCAACCCCGATGTGCTGCTCTGCGACGAGCCGGTCTCGGCGCTGGATCTGTCCGTTCAGGCGCAAGTCGTGAACCTGTTGATGCGACTCCAGCGGGAGCTCGGGTTGAGCATCATCTTCGTTGCGCACGACCTGTCCGTCGTACGGCATGTGTCCGATCGGGTCGCGGTCATGTACCTCGGCCGGGTCGCGGAACTCGGCGATCACCAGGACGTGTACGACGTACCGGCGCATCCGTATACCCAAGCGCTGCTGTCGGCCGAGCCCGGGCTGGCCCGCCAAGGCCGCAAGCGGATTGTCCTGGCCGGCGACCCGCCCTCTCCGGTCTCACCGCCGTCCGGCTGCCGCTTCCACACCCGCTGCCTTCGCGCCGAAGCCCGCTGCAGTACCGAAGAACCTCAGCTCCGCGCCATCCCCAGCGGCCAAGCCGTCGCCTGCCACTTCGCCGAAGACGCCCAATCCGCCTACACCCCGGCCGTCGCAGACGCCTGATCCGTGTCCACGCCTTGAGCACCCCTCAGTCACTTTCCCGCCCCCGAAAGGGCCGAGCCGTGCTCAAGGCCGCGCTTCGAGCACCCACCAGCCACTTTCGGCCCGCCGATGTGACTGACCGGTGCTCAAGGCAGGGGGTGGCGGATGAGATCCTTGGGGTCTTGTCGGTGCGTTGAGAGGGTGCGGATGATCACGGTCGGTGTGCTGGGAGCCAAGGGCAAGATGGGCGCTCAGACGTGCCTCGCGGTGGACGAGGCAGCGGATGTGCAGCTCGTAGCCTCGCTGGACCACGGGGACGATCTGGCCGAGCTGTCCAAAGCGGGCGCGCAGGTGGTCGTGGACTTCACCCGGCCGGACGTTGTCATGGACAACCTTGAGTGGTGCATCGCGAACGGGATCCACGCGGTCGTCGGTACGACGGGGTGGGACGAGGAGCGGCTGGCGAAGCTGCAGTCCTGGCTGGACGCTGCCCCGGGCGTCGGCGTACTGATCGCACCGAACTTCTCCATCGGCGCGGTGCTGATGATGCAGTTCGCCGCGAAGGCGGCGCGGTACTACGAATCGGTGGAGATCATCGAGCTGCACCATCCGGACAAGGTCGATGCACCGTCCGGGACAGCACGCCGTACGGCGGAACTGATCGCGGCTGCTCGCCGGGCGGCCGGGTCGGCGCCGATCCCGGATGCGACCACGACGGAGGTCGATGGCGCGCGAGGTGCGGATTTCGAGGGGATCCGGGTGCACGGTGTGCGGTTGCGCGGGCTGATCGCTCACCAGGAGGTGCTGTTCGGTGACGAGGGCGAGACGCTGACGATCCGCCACGACTCGATGGCGCGGGTGTCGTTCATGGCCGGGGTCCTGCTCGGTGTCCGGAGCATCGTGACTACGCCTGGTCTGACGATCGGGCTCGAGCACTTCATGGATCTGGGCTGACGGTGCGAGCCAAGTCGGCGGCGATCGTTCTGGCGGTCGTGTTCGTCGCTTACGCCGTTCTGCTCGGCTGGCGCGGGGTGCTGCTGATCGGGACCGGTGATCCGGTGGCGGTCGGGCTTGGCGTCGCCGTACTGGTGATTCCGGTGCTTGGTGCCTACCTGGTCTGGCGGGAGCTGCGGTTCGGTTCGCAGACCGAGGGGCTGGCGCGGGAGCTGGAGGCGACCGGCGGTCTGCCGGTCGACGACCTGCCGCGGCGGCCGTCGGGGCGGATCGACCGGGCCGCGGCCGATGCGGCGTTCGAGCAGTATCGAACCGAAGCGGAGGCTTCACCTGGCGATTGGCGGGTATGGTTCCGCCTGTCGACGGCGTACGACGCCGCTGGTGACCGCAAGCGCGCACGGGCAACCATGCGCCAGGCGATCGCCCGGCATGCCGCCGATGCGGGCTGAGCAGGCCGCAGGTTTCCTGTGAGTTCGCTGGCAATGGCCCGGATCGCTGACAAGGCGGCCCGGATCGCGATATTTTTGATCAACGTACGTGGCAACCGCCACGTCGAGGCCGGAAACTGGGTGGAGCCGTCCTGTGTCGTCCGACGGATCACGCCGCGGTTCGGATGACGTGCAGGAGGCTGGGTTCGGCGGCCTGTTGCGCCGGCATCGGCGAGAGGCCGGGCTGTCGCAGGAGGGCCTGGCGGAACTGGCCGGTCTGAGTGTCGACGCAATCGCCGCGTTGGAGCGGGGCCGTCGCCGCGCGCCCAGAGCGCACACGCTGCGTCTCCTGGCCGATGCGCTCCGGCTGAACAGCGCTGAGCGCACCCAGCTGACCACCTCTGCCCGCAACGACACTGAGGCGCCACAGCCGGTGCTCCGACGCCCACCTGCGGCGCCGAACGAGCTGATCGGGCGCACTGCCGAGCTCACCACGACGCGGCGGTTGCTGGGCCAGCGCATCACCCGTTTGCTGACGCTGACCGGTCCTGGTGGCATCGGCAAGACTCGGCTCACGTTGGCGCTGGCGGGTGAGCTCTCCGATGACTTCCCAGATGGTGTGTGCTGGGTGCCGCTCGCGGCGCTGACCGATGCAGAGGCGGTCGCTCCGGCCGTCGCCGCCTCGCTCGGGCTGCACCCAATGGACACCAGCCGTCTGCTGCAGGACATCGCTGACCAGATCGGCCGGCGGACGCTGCTGCTGGTGTTCGACAACTGCTCGCATGTGGTCTCCGCCGTCGGGCAGGTGTGTGCAGCGCTGCTGGAGTCCTGCCCGAACCTCTCCATCCTCGCCTCCAGCCGTGAGCTCCTGCGGGTCCCCGGCGAGAACGTGTACGTCGTCCCGCCGCTCACACTGCCTGAGGAGTCGGAGCTGTCCGCTGCGGTCCGGCTGTTCGTTGACCGGGCGAGTGCGCGCGGCTACGACCTGACCGGGCAGCTGGAGCAGGTGGCCCGGGTGGTCCGCCGGCTCGACGGCATGCCGCTGGCGATCGAGCTGGCAGCCGCCCGGACCAACGTGATGACCATTGAAGAGCTGGCCGGTGAGCTGGAGACGTCGTTCGGCATCCTGGCCGGTGGCGACCGCACGGCGTCCCCACGGCAGCAGTCGATGCGTGGCGCGATCGAGTGGAGCCATGACCTGCTCACCGCGGCGGAGCGCGATGTGTTTGCGCAGCTGTCGGTGTTCGTGGGCGGCTGGTCGCTAGGCGCGGCCGCGGTGGTGATGTCGGGGGAGTCCGCGCCCGGACCGGTGGCCAGGGCCGAAGCGCTTGATCTCACCGGGCGCCTGGTCGACAAGTCGCTCATCCGGGTGACTCGGCATGGTGGCGTCGCGCGGTACGACATGCTCGCCGTGATCCGTGAGTTTGCGGCGGACCGGTTGCAGACGACATCCAGTGTGGACGAGGCGGTTCGGCGGCACGCGCACTTCTACGTCGGCCTGGCTGAGCAGGCGGAGCGCGAGCTGCGCGGTGCCAATCAGGAGGAGTGGCTCGAGCGCTTGCAGAGCGAGCTGGACAACCTGCGCTCCGCTATGGCGTGGGCGCTGCAGACCAGGTCAGCCAGCGAAGCACTGCGACTCTCTGGTGCGCTCTGGCGGTTCTGCTATCTCCGCGGTCACTATGCCGAGGGCGGCCAGTGGCTAGAGCGTTCACTCGCTCTCCTGCCGACGACCGACGATCCGAGCCCCGCACTGGCCAAGGCGAATCTCGGTGCCGGCATGCTCGCATTCCTCCAGTGCGAGTACGACGTGGCGACCACCCGTCTGGTGACTGCGCTCGCGCAGTACAAGGAGCTGGACGACGCAGCCGGTACGGCGTTGGTGCTGCAGCGACTCGGGGGAGTGGCGCGCGAGCGTGGCGACTACCGGGCTGCCGAGGATCTGCACTGTCAGAGCTACGACCTGTTCGAGAAGGTCGGCGACCAGTCCGGTATGTCGTGGGCGCACAACCAGCTCGGCTTCGTGGCCTGGCTGCGGGGTGACCTGGACATCGCTGCGCGCCGGTGTACGAAGGCACGAGACAGCTTCCGGAGACTGGGCGACGGCGAAGGTGTTGCCTGGTCGCTGATCAGCCTCGGCGCGATCGCGCAGTACAAGGGTGAGCTGGTCCAGGCGGAGGTACTGCTGCAGGAGAGCCTCACGCTGTCGCAGCGGCTCGGCTATCGCGAGGGTGTGGCGTGGTCGCTCAACCAGCTCGGCATTGTGGAGCGGCGGCGTGGCCTGACCGAGCGGGCAGTGCATCTGCTCGACGAGAGCCTGGCTGAGCATCGGGACCTCGGGGACCGGTGGCGGTCGGCCAGTGTGCTGGAAGAGCTCGCGGCGGTGGCTCAGCAGCGCGGGCACAGCGAGTACGCGGCATTCCTCCTGGGGGCGGCGGACGGCGTACGGGAAGTGATCCAGGCGCCCGTGCCGGAGGTTGAGAAACGCGACTACCTGGCGACGCGGAGCGCGATCGAGGAGTCGCTGGATCGGCGTGCCTACCGGACGGCTTGGTCTGCTGGGCGTTCTGCACCCTTGGCTGCCGTGGCCGACGGCTACCCGGAGCAGAGCTCGGCGCCCCACCCCCGCTACCTCTGAGACCCGCTACCTGTGAGACCCGGCCGATCAGCAGTCCACCAGAGCTGCTGATCGGCGGGAGTCCCTCAGTACATGCCTCGCGGAGCATCACGACCTGGGGGATCGAAGATGCCCCGCGAGGGATCTGGGGTGCGCGGTCGGTGTCCGTGGGCCCAGCCGGCTGCGCCTCTGTCTGACCCCCCAGGCAGTCCCCCCACCTGGCAGCCGGCCGAATCCACGTTCAGCGGTCGAGCCTTTCGTCGAGCCCTCCCGGTCGACGCCCGGCTCTCCCGCGCTGACACAAGGTTGCCGAAGTCACGCTCTGTCGCACAGGGACGGAACCCTGACAAAGCCCTGACAAAGGGATTCTGACAACGAAAGCCCTTGGGTAATTTCGCCGACGGTAACCGTGGCCTGCCGGTGGGTGATTCTCACCGGCCCGGAATTGCCGGTCCGGAATGGCAGTCAAGCTCTCGGTTGCCGCGAAATCTAAATCATAAAGTTCGTTATGTTTTAGGGTAGGTACCCCGAAATAGCGGCGGTGAATCCAGCGACCCGGCGCAGCGGCGAGCCGGTCGCCGTACCGGTGCTCTCGTCCTCGGTGCCGACCGGTTCCGGGGTGGACGGAGCGGGGATGCCTTCGCCGCGGCAGCTGACGTCGGCGGCCGGGCTCTTGCCGGTGGTGAGGAACGTGTTGACGATCTTGTCGGCGCATTTGTTCACGCCGCCGTAGATGCCGTGATCGCCTTCGCCGGTGATGGTCAGCAGCCGCGATCCGGCGTACCGCTGATGGGCCGCGGTGGCCAGGCTGTAGCTGGTGGCAGGGTCGTTCTGGCTCTGCACCATCAAGGTTGTCGGCAGGCCGGCGCCGGTCGGCTGCGGCAGGTTGAGCCGCGGGCGGTCCCAGTAGAAGCACGGATTCTCGTTCATGCTCCAGCCGATCAGCGGGCTCTGCCGGCCGAGGCGCGCGGCGAGCTGGTCGGCGGTCTCCCGGCCCTGCGGCCAGGCGGTGTCGTTGCAGGTGATCGCGGTGAAGGTCGCGCTCTCGTAGTCGTCGCCCAGTGAATTGCCCAGTGAGCTGAGGCCGACGGGGCTGCGGTGCGCGCGCCGTACGAGCTCTCGCTGACGGGCCGGGGAGAGTGCATCGACCTTGCGTTGGGCGGCCTGGGCACCGCTCTTTGTCTGCGTCTGGGAAAGGTCGCGAAGAAATGCGAGATCGAGCGCCAGGGAGTAGAAGTCAAGCTTTGTATACATATCCCCGGAAATCATGGCGTCCAGGGTGTTCTGGTCGTAGGTGATCCGGATCGTTCCTTCGAGGAACTCCTCGACCGCCGGCTGCTTCTTCAGCGCCGCTCGTAACTTTTCGTAGTTGCGTACCACCTGGCGGGACGTCATCCCGAGGTGCAGCTTGTCGTCGTACTTGGCCGCCCAGGTCGCGAAATCCTGCTGGAACCGGCGCTCGAACGCGGCCGGCTGGGCCGAGAACGTGGTCAGCCACGAATCGGTGAAGTCGGTGTTCGAGTCGAGGACGAAGCGGCCGACGTGGGTGGGGAAGTAGGTCTGGTAGTACGCGCCCATCCAGGTGCCGCCGGAGTAGCCGACGAAGTCGATCTTGTCGAAGCCGAGCAGCTGCCGGATCAGGTCCATGTCCTGCACGGTCTGCGCGGTGGTGACGTAGGGGAGCAGGCCGCGGGACTGACGGTCGCAGTACGGCTGGGCGAGCTGGGATGCCTGCGAGATCAGCTCGAGGTTCCAGGCGTCGCGATCGCGGGCGTCCATCGTGTAGCTCGGTGCGCCCTGGCAGGTGACGTTGGTGCTCTCGCCACTACCGCGCGGGTCGAAGCCGACCGCGAGGTGATCCTTGGCCAGCGGCGCCTGGCTCGCCAGGTACGGCGCCATGCCGAGCCCGGCGCCACCCGGCCCGCCAGGGTTGCCGAACACGACCCGGGTGGGCTTGCCGTGCTTCGGGGTGACCTTGCTGATCGCGAGCTCGATGTCATGTCCGGCGTACTGGTTCGACCAGTCGCGGGGCGCGGCGATCTTCGCGCAGAACGTCCGCAGCTCCGCGTCGCCGCACTGCCGCCAGGTGAGCTTCTGCTGGAGGTACTTGTTGGCGACCGGCCGCGCCTTGTCGACGACCACCTCCGACTGCATCGAGGCGGTTGCTCCCGACCCGGGGACAACGAGGACGGCGGCGGCGGACAGCCCCAGGCCGAGGACCAGGGAGGCGAGCTTCATGCAGACTCCAACGGCAAAGCGTGATCGGACCGTCGCAATCTGTCATGTCAGGCTCGCGGGGTCGAGCACCGCCCCCGGCTAGTCGGCTTTCGGCGGCAGGAAATACGCGAGCATCCGCACCCGCCGTGCATCCGGCACCGGCTCCTTGCGTTGCAGATAAGGCATCAGCAGCACCTCAAGGTCCTCCTGCACCTTCCGCAGCTCTTCTGCGGTCAGCCACATCCCGGCGTTGAACAGACCCGCCGACCGGGCCCAGTCGTTGTCCAGTTCTGGCTCGGTGTCCTCGACCCACTGCCGGGGGAGGTGTTCGTAGCTCAGCAACATCGCACTGCTCAAAGCCCGAGCCGCCTGCTGAACCTCGACGTCCCCGTCCTCAGGAATCTCGAAAAAGATCCCCCGCCCACACGCCTCCCAGCTCTCGCCATCGCGCTTCACCAGCCCCACGCTCGCCAGCTTCTCGGCATGCGCGCCAGCGGCCTCCGCACTCATCCCCACGGCCTCAGCCAGCTCGGCCGTAGTCGCCACCCCATGCCGAGTCAGCCGATCAGTAATCGCCAGCCGCACCGGCTCAGCCAGAACCCGCATTGCCTCGGCGCCCTCAAGCACCATGTCCCCAACCTCGTTAACCCGCACCTCAGTCATGCCGGTAAGAGTGCCTTAAGGTCGGTGCAACTTCAGGAGGAGACACATGACGGCGTTCGATCTGCACATCGTGTTCGACTGCGCGGATCCGGATCGGGTGGCGCAGTTCTGGAAGGCGGCGCTCGGTGGGTACGACTTCCCGATGCCCGTACCGGACGGTTTCCTGACCTGGGACGACTGGGCGGATGCCCAGCAGATCCCGGTCGAGAAGCGCCCGACCGGGCGGACCTTGGTGGACAAGGTGCGCGACCGGCCGGACATCTTCTTCCTGCAGGTGCCCGAAGCGAAGCTGTTCAAGAACCGGCTGCACCTGGACATCAAGGTGGCACCCGGCTTGTCCGGCGACGAGCGTCGGACGGCGGTCGACGCCGAGGTGGATCGGCTGATCGAGCTCGGCGGCGGAGTCGTACGGCGGACGGACGAGCCGGACGGCTACTTCGTGGTCATGCAAGACCCCGAGTCGAACGAGTTCTGTGTGGCCTGATCAGTCTTCGTTGGCCGGGTCGGTGTGGAGGCGGACCTGCTTGATGCGGATCGATCCGTCGCCGTAGAGGTCCAGTTCGCGGTGGGCGGAGTCGGGGGCCCAGCCGGCTTCGGTGTAGAACGCCCGGGAGACGTCATCGGTGGAGTTGATCCAGACGGTGACGCGGCGGAAGCCGTCGGCGCGGACTGTGTCGACGACTGCGTTCAGGAGGCGGGAGCCGTGGCCGGCGCGGGTTGCGTCGGGCTGGACGGCCAGTTCGGCGATCAGGGCGTCGTACTGGCTGTCTGCGTCGGGGTCGTCGGAGGCGGTGATGGCTGCGAAGCCGACGGGGGTGCGGCCGGCCAGGGCGATCATGACCCGGTTGCGGGCCTCGCCGGGGGCGACCAGAGCGGCCCGCCACTGAGCGGCGAACTGGGCCGGGTTCAGGTCGGCCAGGACGTCGGCCGGGAGGAGGTCGGCGTACGACGCCCGCCAGGCTGCCACCTGGATCTCACCGATCGCATTCGCCTCGGCGGGCAGCGCGAGCCGCACACTGGTCTCGGCCACCGGCGGCTCACCGGACAGGTCGGACAGGTTTTCTGGCTCGGGTACGCCGAAGTCACTCACGCTGCCATCCTCTCAATCAGTAGACGAGACGACGCAAGAGGGTCTCCGCCGGACCGCGGTAGCTCCGGCGGCTCATCGCGTACGCACCGATCACCGAGACCAGCCAGACGCTGACTGCGCACGCGAGCGCCACGTACGCCGTACTGCCGAACTGGTGTGCCAGATCCAGAGTGAACGGTGCCAGTAGCGCCATCCACGCAATGGACTGGAACAGGTAGCCGGACATCGACCGCTGACCCAGTGCAGAGATCGCACGGACCGGTAGCGACAGCTTGGTGATCCGGGAGACCAGCAGACCGAACAGTGCGATGTAGCCGGGACCACCGAACATCCCGCTCACGTGGGACAGCATGCTCAGCGCAGCGACTGCGGACTCGTCCACATGCAACCAGCCTGCTCCGACCAGTGCGTACGGCAGGCCGCCCAGGATGGTGATGCCCATGCTGACCACTGCGACGCGGGTGAGCAGTGTGCGGTGTGCGGCCGGGTTCTCCAGAACCTGCTTGCGTGCGGCCCAGATGCCCAACCAGACGACCATGATGAACGGGATCACGCTTGCGGTGTGGAGCGGGTACTCGTGCAGCCGGTCCAGCAACGACGCCCCGTACGACGACGCTGCCAGCGAGGGGTTTGGATCGTTGACGATCGCGTGAGCCGGGCCGGAGCTGGCGAGTGCCGCGATGGCGGCTTGAATGCCGACCCAGACGACGTACACGATCTCGAGGGCCCAGATGCCGATGATGAACCGATGGAACCTGTCGCTGCGGTTGAGCAGTAGCAGCGTGCAGATGATGCCGACGATGCCGTAGGCGCCGAGGAAGTCCCCGAAGTACAGCAGCGTGGCGTGGACCGCGCCGAAGGCGATCAGCCAGGCGTTGCGCTTCATCAGGACCCGGCGGACCGCACCCGGTGTGGCGCCGGATGACTTCTGGCGCCGAGCCAGCTGAACCAGGCCGTAGCCGAACATCACCGCGAAGACCGGGTAGGCCCGGGCGTCGACGAAGGTGAGTTTGAGGAAGTTGATGATCCGCTCGAAGCCCTGTGGAGTGGTTTCGACGCCGGGCTGGCCGGCGAAGGCGAAGTTGGAGCTGTTGGCGAGCCCGATCAGCAGCAGCATCGCGCCCCGGATCAGGTCGGGTGCGAGGGCCCGTTCCGTTCCGGTGACCGGGCCGCGGTGATCGGCGGGGAGAGTTTGCTGGGTCGTCACGGGGAGCGCCTTTCCAGAACTGTATAGCCCTTGAACTGTTAGGTAGATCCTCCCGCCGCGGCGACCGTGCCCCCAGTGCGTTACGCCCCCTGTTGGGGGTAGATCCAGCACCACCCTTGTGACACTTGTTGTCGATCCGGAGAAAAAGTGTCACATCTGAGTTATGCTCGGGCCATGGACAGCTTCCAGGCGACCATCGACGCCGACAGCCGGATCGAACCGCGGGACGCCATGCCCGACGGCTACCGCAAGACCCTGATCCGCCAGATCGCGCAGCACGCGCACTCGGAGATCATCGGCATGCAGCCCGAGGGCAACTGGATCAGCCGGGCGCCGTCGCTGCGCCGCAAGGCGATCCTGATGGCCAAGGTCCAGGACGAGGCCGGGCACGGCCTCTACCTGTACGCCGCCGCCGAGACGCTCGGCGTGGATCGGGCCGACCTGCTCGACATGCTGCACACGGGCCGGCAGAAGTACTCCAGCATCTTCAACTACCCGACCCTCACCTGGGCCGACATCGGTGCGATCGGCTGGCTCGTCGACGGCGCCGCGATCGTGAACCAGGTGCCGCTCTGCCGCTGCTCCTACGGGCCGTATGCGCGAGCCATGGTCCGGGTCTGCAAGGAGGAGTCGTTCCACCAGCGGCAGGGCTTCGAGATCCTGCACACGCTGTCCACTGGTACTCCGGGGCAGCAGGCGATGGCTCAGGACGCGCTGGACCGCTGGTGGTGGCCGTCGCTGATGATGTTCGGTCCGCCGGACGCTTCGTCGACGCACTCCGAGCAGTCGATGGCGTGGGGGATCAAGCGACACAGCAACGACGAACTGCGGCAGCGTTTCGTCGACATGACGGTCCCGCAGGCCGACGTACTGGGTCTTCGTGTTCCTGACGACGGACTGGTCTATGACGAGGTCACAGGTCACTACAGCTTCACCCAGCCGGACTTCACCGAGCTGTACGAGGTGGTGAAGGGCAACGGGCCGTGTAACGAGAAGCGGCTCGCCACTCGGGTCAAGGCGCATGAGGACGGTGCCTGGGTTCGTGAGGCCGCAGCGGCGTACGCGGCGAAGCAGATGGAGCGTGCGGCATGACGGTTGAGCCACTGTGGGAGGTCTTCGTGCGGTCGCGGCGTGGGTTGTCGCACACGCATGTGGGGTCGCTGCACGCGCCGGACGCGACCATGGCGCTGCGGAACGCGCGTGACGTGTACACGCGACGCCAGGAGGGCGTGTCGATCTGGGTGGTGCCGGCAACGGACATCACCGCGTCCAGCCCGGACGAGAAGGACGAGTTCTTCGACCCGGCGGCTGACAAGGTCTACCGGCACCCGACGTTCTACGACGTGCCGGAAGGTGTCGACCACCTGTGAGCGATCTCTTCACATACGCACTTCGGCTCGGTGACGATGCGCTGATCGCCGCGCAGCGCATGGCCGAGTGGATCGCGGCCGCGCCGCAGCTCGAGGAGGATGTTGCCCTGGGCAACATCGGTCTCGACCAGCTGGGGCAGGCTCGCTCGCTGCTGCAGTACGCCGGTTCGATGGACGGCCGCACTGAGGACGACCTGGCGTACTTCCGAGAGGAGCGCGAGTTCCTCAACGTGCAGCTGTGCGAGCTGCCGAACGGCGACTTCGCGCACGCCATGGCCCGCCTGCTGTACTTCGCCTCGTACCAGCACCTCCTGTACGACGAGCTGCGGGCGAGCGCCGACGAGACGCTGTCCGGCGTTGCAGGTAAGGCGGTCAAGGAGGTCGCGTACCACGTCGACCATGCGACGCAGTGGGTGCTCCGGCTCGGCGACGGGACCTCGGAGAGTCATCGGCGCATGCAGGCAGCGCTGGACGAGCTCTGGCCGTACACCGCCGAGCTGTTCGAGTCAGACGATCTCGTACGACGACTGCCGGTCGCTGTGGACCCGGCGGGACTGCGGGATGAGTGGGAACGCCGAGTGCTCGCGGTGATCGACGAATCCACGTGCAGTCGGCCAGAAGCGTCGTACCAGCATCGGGGTGGTCGGAGTGGTCAGCACACCGAGCACATGGGGTTCCTGCTGGCCGAGCTGCAGCATGTGGCGCGTTCACATCCGGGTGCGACATGGTGAGCGACGCAGCGATCCTCGACGCGGTTGGTGAGGTCGCTGACCCGGAGGTGCCGGTGCTGACGATCGCTGACCTCGGAGTGCTGCGCGGTGTGCGGCATGAGGGTGATGAGGTCGTTGTGACGATCACACCGACGTACTCGGGCTGTCCTGCGATGGATCTGATCCGGCATGAGGTTGAGCTGACGCTTAACCATCTGGGCGTCGAAGGCCATGTGGAAACTGTCCTGTCGCCTGCGTGGACGACGGACTGGATGAGCGAGGCCGGCAAGTCGAAGCTGACCGAGTACGGGATCGCACCGCCGACTGGGACGCGTGCTGTCGGCGGTCCGGTGATGCTGTCGCTGACTCTGCGCTGTCCGCTGTGCGGCTCACCCGACACGTCCGAGCTGAGTCGCTTCGGGTCCACGTCCTGCAAGTCGCTCTGGCGCTGCAACAGTTGCCGTGAGCCCTTCGATCACTTCAAATCCATTTGAGAACCAACGCAGCAAGGCGATCTAAATGACTACTGTGACTGCCCCGCGGCGCAGAGCCGCGTTCCACGCGCTGAAGGTCGCCGCGATCGAGGCGCTGACCGATGACTCGGTCGCGATCACCTTCGCCGTACCGGCTGAGCTGGCGGGGGAGTACGACTTCGCTGCGGGCCAGCACCTGACAGTCCGCCGTACTGGTGAGGATGTGCGGCGCAGCTACTCGATCTGCTCGCGCGCTGGTTCCGGTGTGTTGCGGATCGGTGTGAAGCGGATCCCCGGCGGCACCTTCTCGGCGTACGCGGCGAACGAGCTCAAGCCGGGCGACGAGCTCGAGGTGATGACGCCGCTCGGCCGCTTCGGTACGACGCTCGACCCGGCCAACGCCAAGCACTACGCCTTCGTAGCCGCAGGCAGTGGCATCACACCGGTGCTGTCGCTGGTCGCCACCACCCTGTCCGTGGAGCCGTCCAGCCGCGTCACCCTGCTCTACGGCAACCGCACTGCAGGCTCAGTGATGTTCGCCGACGAGCTGGCCGACCTCAAAGACGTGTACGCCGAGCGCCTGCACCTCGTGCACGTGTTGTCGCGTGAGTCGACCGAGGTGGAGCTCTTCAGCGGCCGCATCGACGCAGACCGCCTCCAGCGCATCTTCGCCACCATCCTGCCGATCGCCGGCGTCGATGAGTGGTTCCTGTGCGGTCCCTACGCCATGGTCGTCGGCGCCCAGGACCTCTTGCTCTCAGAAGGTGTCGACCGCTCCCAGGTCCACGCAGAGCTCTTCCACATCGGCGACGAAGCCCCCAAGCCTCCCGTCGAAGACACCACCCCCGACGCGGACGCAGCCCAGGTCACCGTCATCCTCGACGGCCGCCGCTCCACCTTCCCCCTCGGCGAGAACGCCCGGCCCATCCTCGACGCCACCCTCGCCGTCCGCTCCGACGCCCCCTTCGCCTGCAAAGGCGGCGTCTGCGGCACCTGCCGAGCCAAGGTCCTCGACGGCGAAGTCCGCATGGACACCAACTGGGCCCTCGAGCCCGACGAAATCAAGGCCGGCTACGTCCTCACCTGCCAGTCCCACCCCACCACTCCCGCGGTCACCGTCGACTTCGACGCCTAGCAGCGCCGCGCTGCCGGTCCCCATTTGATGGGCTGACCCACGGGGTTGTGGGTTGGCCAACTGCATGCAGCTAGCCCACCCGCAACGCGGTGGGCTGACCCATCAAATGGGGCTGGCCGGCCGCAGGGATGCGACCGGCCAGAAGGCAACCCGGACGTCGTTCAGTCGGTGCCGGACTCCATAGCCGCCCGGTCCAGCAGCAGCTCGTCCTCCGACGCCTCGCCACGGGAGGCGATCGCCTGCGCACCACCGGTCGGCATCGGGCCGATGAGGTCGGTGGAAGCGGCCAGCGCCGGGTTCGACGTACCGAACAACCCCAGTACGGCGTACTGCTCGAGCTTGGCGCGGGAGTCGGCGATGTCGAGGTTCCGCATGGTGAGCTGGCCGATCCGGTCGACCGGGCCGAAGGCGGAGTCCTCGGTGCGCTCCATCGACAGCTTGTCCGGGTGGTAGCTGAAGGCCGGGCCGGTGGTGTTGACGATCGAGTAGTCCTCGCCGCGCCGCAGCCGCAGGGTGACCTCGCCGGTGATGGCGGAGCCGATCCAGCGCTGCAGGGACTCGCGGATCATCAGGGACTGCGGGTCGAGCCAGCGGCCTTCGTACATCAACCGGCCGAGCTTGCGGCCCTCGTTGTGGTACGCCGCGACGGTGTCCTCGTTGTGGATCGCGTTCACGAGCCGCTCGTACGCCGCGTGCAGCAGCGCCATACCCGGGGCTTCGTAGATGCCCCGGCTCTTGGCCTCGATGATCCGGTTCTCGATCTGGTCGGACATCCCCAGCCCGTGCCGCCCGCCGACCGTGTTGGCCTCGAGCACCAGGTCGACCGCGGAGCCGAACTCCTTGCCGTTGATGGTCACCGGCCGCCCCTGGACGAAGCCGATCGTGACGTCCTCAGTAGCGATCTCCACCGAGGGGTCCCAGAACTTGACGCCCATGATCGGCTCGACCGTCTCGATGCCGGTGTCCAGGTGCTCGAGCGTCTTCGCCTCGTGCGTCGCGCCCCAGATGTTCGCGTCGGTCGAGTAGGCCTTCTCAGTGCTGTCGCGGTACGGCAGGTTGTGCGCGACGAGCCACTCGCTCATCTCCTTGCGCCCACCGAGCTCGGTGACGAAGTCGGCGTCGAGCCACGGCTTGTAGATCCGCAGGTTCGGGTTGGTCAGCAGCCCGTACCGGTAGAACCGCTCGATGTCGTTGCCCTTGAAGGTCGAGCCGTCGCCCCAGATCTGGACGTCGTCGTCAAGCATCGCCCGGACCAGCAGCGTGCCGGTGACGGCCCGCCCGATCGGCGTGGTGTTGAAGTAGGTCCGGCCACCCGACCGGATGTGGAAGGCGCCGCACGTGAGCGCGGCCAGGCCCTCCTCGACCATCGCCGCGCGGCAGTCCACGAGGCGCGTCAGCTCGGCGCCGTACGCCGTCGCACGGCCGGGGACCGATGCGATGTCGGGCTCGTCGGCCTGCCCGAGATCGGCGGTGTAGGTACAGGGCACCGCTCCCTTGTCGCGCATCCACGCGACCGCGACAGACGTGTCGAGACCTCCCGAGAACGCGATTCCGACCCGCTCACCAACCGGCAACGACGTAAGCACCTTGGACATAGGAAGAGTATGCATTGCCCTGAATGATTATGCAAAGCGGCGGGGACGGGTGTGGCTGTTGTGACTACTGAGACGAAATTGAGAGAATGGCAGCTTGCTGGAGGGGAGTGAGGCGCACCAATGATGGGGCGGTCGCATGCGTTGTCGGGATGGGTCGTGGGGCTGGCGGTCGCGCCGATGGTCGGGTTGACCTCGGTGGCCGAGGTGATCCCGTTCGCGGCGGCCACGGCCGGCTACGCGTTGGTGCCGGATCTGGATCACCCGGGCGGGAGTGCGTCTCGGATCCTCGGGCCGATCACCGGCCTGATCTCCAGTGCGATCCGGACCTTCTCCGGTGTCCTCTACAACCTCACCAAGGGTCCGCGGGACGAGGACAGCACCGGCAAGCATCGCCACGCGTCGCACACCCTGGCGGCCGCGATCGGGCTCGGCATGCTCGCCGCCAGCCTGGGGGACCGCGGCAAGTGGGCGGTCCTGGCCATCGCCGCCACCGGGCTGCTGCTCGCGGCTCATGTGCTCGGTGACTGGGTCCTGTTCGCCGTACTGGGAGCCACCGCCTACTCGATCTTCGGTGCAGCACTCCCCGGTACGACGCCCGCTGACGCCCTGCAGGCCGGCTATGCGGGGATCGGTGGCTGGATCGGTGTCGCGGTCGGGCTCGGGATGTTCACCCACTGTCTGGGCGACAGCCTGACGCGCTCCGGATGCCCGTGGCTTTGGCCACTGCCCATCCGCGGCGAGACCTGGTACGAAATACGACTGCCGCGACTACTCCGGTTCAGTACGAACAGCTGGGTCGAGCGGCTGGTCGTCGTACCGGCGTTACTGGTTGCTGGTGTCCTGCTGCTTCCCGGGGCCTGGCAAATCGTTGAACAAGCCTTCAATGCGACCTCGATCTGGGTTGCAGATCACTGATTTATCGACAGAGAGCTACGGAGGCATTACGCATTGTGGTCCCAAAAACTTTTCCAGACTTTTTTCGTGGAACCTGTAACGACTCCTTGGGCGCACCCGATAGGACCAGTGAGCCTGGTAGCTGCCCGGACCCCCGAGCGGACAGCTACCAGGCCTACTCATTTCTTCAGGGCGTCGGGACGGTAATCTGAGCACCATGCCCTCGCCTGAACCTCTAGCCGCACCGGCGCTGCCCTTCGGCCGCCTGACGACGGCAATGGTCACTCCCTTCCAGCCTGACGGATCGCTCGATCTGGTTGCGGCCCAGAAGGTGGCCACGCATCTTGTCGACGGCGGGAACGACGCCCTCATCCTGAACGGCACCACCGGCGAGGCCCCGACCACCTCCGACCAGGAGAAGGCGGACATCATCCGCGCCGTCCGGGAAGCCGTCGGCGACCGCGCCAAGCTCGTCGCCGGGGTCGGGACGAACGACACCGCCCACACCATCGAGCTCGCCCGGCAGGCCGAGGCCGCCGGTGCCGACGGGCTGCTGGTCGTGACGCCGTACTACAACAAGCCTCCGCAGGAGGGTCTGCGTCAGCACTTCGTCCAGGTCGCCGACGCGACCGGTTTGCCGAACCTCGTGTACGACATCCCTGGCCGCGCCGGGGTCGCGATCACGACCGAGACGCTGATCGCGCTCGCCGAGCACCCGCGGATCGTCGCGGTGAAGGACGCCAAGGGCGACCTGGCCGCCACCACCAAGGTGCTCGCGAACACCGATCTGTTCTACTACTGCGGTGCCGACGAGCTGAACCTCGCCATGCTGGCGATCGGTGCGGTGGGGATCGCGAGTGTGGTCGCCCATGTCGCAAGCCCGGAGTACCGGCAGCTGATCGACGCCGCGGTGGCCGGCGACCTCGCCCGCGCACAAGAGATTGATCGACGGTTGGTGCCCGCCGTCGAGACGATTATGACCATTACCCAGGGCGCCATCATGGTGAAGGCCGCGCTCAAGCTGGCCGGCGTCCTCGACCACGCGACCCTCCGGTTGCCGCTGATCGAGGCCACGCCTGCGCAAGCAGACCGGCTCACCACCGACTTGAAACTGGCAGGACTGATTGCATGAGCCATCCCCATCCGAATCTTGACGCGCCCGGACCGCTGGCTCCGGGCGCTTTGCGGGTCATCCCGCTCGGCGGCCTCGGTGAAGTAGGCCGCAACATGACCGTGTTCGAGTACGACGGCAAGCTGCTGATCGTCGACTGCGGCGTACTGTTCCCGGACGAGAACCAGCCCGGCGTGGACCTGATCCTGCCGGACTTCCAGCCGATCCGGGACCGGCTGGACGACGTCGTCGCGGTCGTGCTGACGCACGGCCACGAGGACCACATCGGCGGGTTGCCCTACCTGCTGCGCGAACGCGGCGACATCCCGGTGATCGGGTCGCAGCTCACGCTCGCGTTCCTCGAGGGCAAGCTGAAGGAGCACCGGCACCGCAACGTGCCGCAGCAGACCGTGGTCGAGGGCGAGAAGCTGCAGATCGGCCCGTTCGTCTGCGAGTTCGTCGCGGTCAACCACTCCATCCCGGATGCGCTCGCGGTCGCGATCCGCACTCCGGCCGGCATGGTGCTGCACACCGGTGACTTCAAGATGGACCAGCTGCCGCTGGACGGCCGGATCACCGACCTGAACGCGTTCGCGCGGCTCGGCGAGGAAGGGGTCGACCTGTTCCTGGTCGACTCCACCAACTCCGAGGTCCCCGGCTTCACCACCCACGAGCGCGATATCGCCCCGGTGCTGGACGGCGTCTTCAACAAGGCGAAGAACCAGCGCATCATCGTGGCCTGTTTCGCCTCGCACGTGCACCGCGTCCAGCAGATCATGGACGCGGCCGTGAAGCACCGCCGCAAGGTCGCGTACGTCGGCCGGTCGATGGTCCGCAACATGGCCGTGGCCCGTGATCTCGGGTTCCTGACCGTGCCCGGTGACACGCTGATCGACATGCGCGAGCTGGAGAACTACCCGCCCGAGCAGGTCGTGCTGGTCTCCACCGGGTCCCAGGGCGAGCCGATGTCGGCGCTGTCCCGGATCGCGGCCAACGACCACCACGTCGTCCAGATCCAGCCGGGTGACACCGTCGTCCTGGCGTCGTCGCTGATCCCGGGCAACGAGAACTCGGTCTACCGGGTGATCAACGGTCTGACCCGGCACGGCGCGAACGTGGTCCACAAGGGCAACGCGCTGGTGCACGTCTCTGGTCACGCGAGTGCCGGCGAGCTGCTCTACTGCTACAACATCGTGAAGCCGCGCAACGTGATGCCGGTGCACGGCGAGATCCGGCACCTGCACGCGAACGCCGAGCTGGCGATCCAGACCGGCGTACCGCGTGAGAACGTGGTCGTCGTCGAGGACGGTGTGGTGGTCGACCTGATCGACCGCAAGGCCGTCGTGGCCGGCAAGGTCGACTGCGGTTACGTCTTCGTGGACGGCTCGACGGTCGGCGACATCACCGAGACTTCGCTGAAGGATCGGCGGATTCTGGGCGACGAGGGTTTCATTTCGGTGATTGCCGTGATGGACTCCGTCACCGGGAAGCTGACTGCCGGACCCGAGATCCAGGCCCGCGGGTTCGCCGAGGACGACACTGTCTTCGACGACCTGAAGCCGAAGATCGAGGCGGAGATGGCGAAGGCGATCGGCGGCGGGGTGGACGACATCTACCAGTTGCAGCAGATCATTCGCCGGGTGGTCGGCAAGTGGGTCAGCGACACCCACCGCCGGCGCCCGATGATCATCCCGATCGTCGTACAGAGCTAATCGTCGTGCAGAACCAGTAGCGACTTCAGAGAGTGGGCCGGCGATGAGCATCAGCGGTATGAACGGAACGGGCCAGCGCCGGCCCACGATGAAGGAGGTCGCGGCCCGGGCCGGAGTGGCACTGAAGACGGTGTCGCGGGTGGTCAACGAGGAGCCGAACGTCAGCCCCGAGCTGACCGCCAAGGTCCAGTCGGCGATCAAGGACCTGAACTACACGCCGAACGAGTCGGCCCGGATGCTGCGCCGCGGCAAGACCGGCACGATCGCGGTCGTCATCCGCGATATCGGCGACCCGTTCTTCGCCTCGCTCGGCCGTGCGGTGGAGCTGTGGGCCCGCTCGTCGGGCTCCGTGGTGATGATCGGCCTGACCGACGAGGACCCCGAGCGTGAGCGGGACGTCTGTCTGGAGTTCGTCGCGCGCCGCCCGGACGCGCTCATCATGGCGCCGATCGGGGAGACCCAGGAGTACCTGGCACCGCATGTCGATGCCGGGATGGCGGTCGTCACGATCGACCGTCCCGCGCACGGGATCGAGGCAGACGCCGTACTGGCTGACAACGCCGGTGGTATCGATCAGGCGATCGACCACTTGGTGCGGCAGGGGCATCGGCGGATCGCGTACCTCGGTGACGACGAGCGCATCTTCACCGCGCGCGAGCGCGTGGTCGCCTATCGGGCCGCGATGGCCCGGCACCGCATCGACGTCGACGAAGACCTCGTGCACCTGTCCGAGCCGACCACCGAGGGCATCGGCATCACGCTCTCGGCCGTGCTGGATCGGCCTGAGCCGGCGACAGCGTTGCTGTCGGCCAACAACATGACCACCGCCGAGGTGCTGCGCGGATTGGCCGGCCGTCGTGATCAGGTCGCGCTCGTCTCGTTCGACGACCTCGCTCTCGGCGACCTGCTCAAGCCCGGCCTGACCGCGGTGGCGCAGTCAGCCGACGTGATGGCCCGGACGGCGATTCAGTTGATGACCGAGCGCCTTCCCGAGCCGCACCGCCCCGGCCGGACCGTGCGGGTGCCGGTCAAACTGACGATTCGTGGCTCGGGAGAGATCCCGCCGGCGTCGTAGCCGGTGGCTCACCGAAACGAGCCAGTACGACGGCGGCGGCGACCGCGATGAGGAAGCCGCCGACCGCAATCGCGCCGAACCCAGGCCGCGAGTGATCGCCGAGCGCGAGTAGCCCGACCAGCGCCGGGAACACGGTCTCGCCAACCACGAGCATGGCCGTCGCCATGGTCACGCCGCCGCGCTGGAGCGCCGACGCGTAGAAGAACATCGCCAGCGCGCCGCTCACGACTGCGGTGTAGAGCGCGGGCTCGGCGAGCAGCTTGAGCGGGTGGAAGTCGTGGATGATCCGCCCCGAGATCGCCACCACGCCGAAGGCCAGTCCGGCGACCAGGCCCAGCAGGGGAGCGCGCAACCGCTGCGGGGCGCGCTGAGTCGCCAGCCCGGCCAGACCGAGCGCGACCGTTGCCCCGATCAACCACATCCGGAATCCGTGACCGGCCGCCGTACCGCCTTCGCTGCCGGCCGAGATCCCCAGCAGCGCAAGCCCACCGCAGACCGCAGCCACAGCGGTCCACTCGCGAGCTCCGAGTCGTAGGCCGAGCAGGCGCGATACGACCGCGGTCACCGCGAGGCTGGCGGCCAGCGCAGCCTGGACCACGAACAGCGGCAACGACTGCAGGGCAACCATCTGCAGCCCGAAGCCGACTACATCCATCCCGATGCCGACCAGGAACCGCCACTGCCCAACGATCCGAACCACTCCGCGCGCACTGACATCAGGACTGGTCCGCGCCGCCGCAGCCTGCAGCACCGATGCCAATCCATAGGCAACCGCAGCAGCAAGCGCACACACCAGTCCCAGCAGCATGCTCGTCACACTACTTGCGGTACGTGGCCACCAACGGGCATTCGAACGGGTCGCGCGCCCTGAGCCCGACGTTGTTCAGGTAGTCGACGACGATCCGGTACGACGAGAAGAGGCCGACCTCGGTGTAGGAGATGCCGTGAAGCTCGCAGTACTCGCGCACGATGGGTCGGACACGGCGCAGTGTCGGCCGGGGCATGCTGGGGAAGAGGTGGTGCTCGATCTGGTAGTTGAGGCCGCCCATGGCGAAGTCGGTGATGACTCCGCCGCGGATGTTGCGTGAAGTGAGCACCTGGCGGCGTAGGAAGTCGAGCTTCATGCCGGCTGGTACCAGTGGCATGCCCTTGTGGTTCGGAGCGAACGCTGCGCCGAGGAAGAGGCCGAAGACAGCCAGCTGCAAACCTAGGAACGCAGTGGCCTTGTCGACCGGCAGCAGCAGGTACACCGCAGCGACGTACAGGGTGAGCCGTGCAATCACCACTCCGAGGTCGACGCGTTCGGCCTTGCTCGCGTCTCGCCGCATCAGGTGCTGAATGCTCGACACATGAAGCGCAACGCCCTCCAGCGTCAGCAGCGGGAAGAAGAACCACCCCTGCCGGTCCGCCAACCACCGTCCGAACGGCTTGCGTCGTACGACGTCATCTGGCGTGAAGGCCAGCACCTTCATCTGTACGTCGGGGTCCTTGTCCACCTGGTTCGGCGCACCGTGGTGGCGGTTGTGCTTGGTCCGCCACCAGGTGGCGCTCATCCCCAGCACGCCCCCGGACAGGATCCGGGCTGTCCAGTCGTTGCGCGCGGCCGAGTCGAAGATCTGCCGGTGCGCGCTGTCGTGGCTCAGGAACGCCACCTGCACGAGCGTCAGCGCCAGTACGACGGCCAGCACCAGCTGGAACCAGGAGTCACCCAGTACGACGGCGCCGACCGCGATACCAACCAGCACGGCGGCGGCGCAGCTCATCCGCGTGTAGTAGTAGCCGCGGCGCCGGCGCAGCAGTCCGAGCTCCTGCACCGTTCGGAGCAAGTCTGTGTACAGACTGGCGTACTGCTGTTGAGGGCGCACACGTCCAGGATCGAGATCGCTCATGACACTCCGTGTGCGCTCAGATGGACCAATAGGGGCGGGCGGGCAAAAGACTAGCCTCGATAGGCCGTGGCGAGCGGACACTGGAACGGATCGCGCGCCCGCAGCCCCACATTGTTCAGGTAGTCGATGACAATCTTGTACGACGCCACCAGCGACACCTCGGTGTACGCGACCCCGTGCCGCTCGCAGTACTCGCGGACGATCGGCTGCACCTTGCGCAGCGTCGGGCGCGGCATGCTCGGGAACAGATGGTGCTCGATCTGGTAGTTGAGCCCGCCCATGGCGAAGTCGGTGAACCGGCCGCCGTGGATGTTGCGGGACATCAGCACCTGGCGGCGCAGGAAGTCGACCTTCATCGACGCCGGCACCAGCGGCATGCCCTTGTGGTTCGGTGCGAACGATCCGCCCAGGCAGACGCCGAAGACGGCGAGCTGCAGGCCGAGGAACGCAAACGCCTTACCGGGCGGGAGCAGGAAGAACAGCAGCGCGAGGTAGATCCCGATCCGGCTCATCACGAGCGCGCCCTCGACCCGCTCGATCTTGCTCGCGCCCCGGCGGAACACGTGTCCCACGCTCGAGACATACAGGCTCAGGCCTTCCAGCGTCAGCAGCGGGAAGAACAACCAGCCCTGGCGAGCGGTCAGCCACTTCTGCAGGCCGGTACGACGCGCTGCCTGCTCGGGCGTGAAGGCGATCACGCCGATGTCGAGATCGGGGTCGCGGTTCAGTTGGTTCGGCGCCGCGTGGTGGCGGCTGTGCTTGGACTTCCACCAGGCGGAGCTGATGCCGATCAGGCCCCCGGCGAGCAGCCGCGCGGTCCAGTCGTTCCACTTGGCGGATTCGAAGATCTGGCGGTGCGAGCTGTCGTGGCTGAGGAACGCGACCTGGGTCAGCACGAGCGCGAAGGCACCGGCCATCAGAAGCTGGAACCACGAGTTGCCGAGCAGGCCGACGCCTACCCAGACCCCGGCGAAGGCGACGAGCACCAGCGCGATCCGGGTCCAGTAGTAGCCCTGCCGGCGGCGCAGCAGACCGAGCTCGCGGACCGTGCGCGCGAGATCGGTGTAGAGGTTCGTGAAGCGCTGTTGCGGATTACTGTCCGCGACAAGCTGTGACAAAAGGGAAGCACCCCGGTCCGGTCGTACATCGAGTCGATGCCGCTACCGGGTTCCTGGGCAGCGCCACAAACAGTGGCTGTCGGTCCCAACGGAACCACGTAAGGCAACCCTTCGCAAGGCACGTCCGGTGACACGCCAACCGATCACCACCAGTTCACGCGGAAGCCATCCGGCAGGATCACCCTTGCAGTATGAAATTGAGTCGCCGCCAACTCTTGGCTGCATCCACCGTCGCCGGTGCCACTCTGGCTGTGCCAGAGCTCGCCGTTGCGGCCCCCAACGTCGTACGGCGGGACCGGCCCGCACTGCCGTCCGGAATCATGTCGGGCGACGTGTCATCGAACTCTGCCGTGGTCTGGTCGCGCACCGACCGCAAGGCGCGGATGGTCGTCGACCTGACCAGCCATGGTCGCTTCGACCGGGCAGTCCGGCTCTGCGGGCCGGTCACCGGGCCGGACCAGGACTACACCGCACAGGTGCCGCTGCGGGGACTGCGCCCCGGCCAGCGCTACGACTACCGGATCGCGTTCGAGGACGCGTACGGCCGCCGTGGAGAGTCTCTGGCAGGCTCCTTCAGTACGCCGGGCCGCAACCGCGGGCTGTCGTTCGTCTGGACCGGGGACACCGCCGGCCAGGGGTACGGCATCAACCCCGATCTCGGCGGCATGATCGCGTACAAGGCCATGCACGAGACCCGGCCGGACTTCTTCCTGCACTCCGGGGACAACATCTACGCCGACGGCCCGATCGCCGCGTCGGTGCAGATCCCGGACGGGACGGTCTGGAAGAACGTGGTCACCGAAGAGGTCTCCAAGGTGGCGGAGACGCTGGCCGAGTATCGCGGCCGGTACAAGTACAACCTGCTGGATCACAACGTCCGTGACCTGTACGCCGACGTCCCGATCATCAGCCAGTGGGACGACCACGAGACGGTCAACAACTGGTACCCGGGCGAGGTCCTGGAGGATGCGCGCTACACGGAGCGGCGGGTCGACGTCCTGGCGGCCCGAGCCCGGCAAGCGTTCCTCGAGTACCTGCCGATGGTGCACAGCGCCGGCCAGAACCGCATCTACCGCAAGGTGAGCTATGGACCGCTGCTGGATGTCTTCTGCCTCGACATGCGCACCTACCGCGGCGCCAACCCGACGCCGGCGACGGTGGGCCCGGTGGCGATGCTCGGCGCCGAGCAGGCAGAGTGGCTGGTTCGTGAGGCCGCCGCGTCCAAGGCGACCTGGAAGGTGATCGCCAGTGACATGCCGCTCGGACTGCTGGTGCCGGACGGTCCACTGATCGAGGCCGTGGCCAACGGCGTCGGCGGTGCGCCCGGTGGCCGTGAGCACGAGATCGCCTGGGTGCTGAGCCAGTTCAAGAAGCGCAAGGTGCGCAACACGGTCTGGCTGACCGCAGACGTGCACTACTGCGCCGCACACCACTATGACCCGGCGCGGGCCGCTTACACCGACTTCGACCCGTTCTGGGAGCTGGTGGCCGGTCCGGTGAACGCAGGGACGTTCGGCCCGAACGCACTGGACCCGACGTTCGGACCGAAGGCGGAGTTCGTCAAGGCGGCCGACTTCCCGAACCAGCCGCCGAGTGGCGGCAACCAGTTCTTCGGCCACGTGCACATCGATCCGCGCACGGGTGTGTTCACCGCGTCACTGCGTGATCTGTTCGGCAAGGTCCTCTGGACCAAAGACCTCAATCCGGCCCGCAGGTAGGGCGACGTCGTACTCACCGGTCTCCGGCGCCTGTGCGGGATGCCGCCCGCCGGAGCCGGTGAGTACGACGTAGGTTTGCTCTCATGACCTATCCGGAGACCCGCCGCGGCGATGTGGTCGAGACCCTGCATGGGCACCCGATCGCCGATCCGTACCGCTGGCTGGAAGATGCTGACGCGCCCGAGACCCAGGACTGGGTCCGGCGGCAGAACGAGTACACCCAGGCCGAACTGGCGGGCTATCCGGAGCGCGAGTGGTTCCAGACCACGCTGTCTGCGGTTCTGGCCCGCCCGCGCGCCGGAGTGCCTGCCAGTAAGAGCGGCTGGTACTTCGTCGGTCGCAACGACGGCACCCAGGCGCAGGAGGTCGTGTACGTCGCGGAGTCCCTGCAAGAGCTCCTGGACGGTGGCCGGGTCCTGATCGACCCGAACAAGCTCTCTGCGGACGGCACTGACTCACTGGGCACGTTCACTGTCAGCCCGGACGGCAAGTACTTTGCCTACGGCATCAACGAGAGCGGTAGCGACTGGACGACGTTCCGGTTGCTCGACATCGCCACTGGTGACGCGGTCGACGACGTGGTCACGGAAGCCAAGTTCTGCGAGGCAACCTGGCTCCCCGACAGTTCTGCGTACCTGTATCTGCACTACCCGACCGGTGGGCGCAGTGAGGGCACAGAGACGACGTCGCTGTCCGGTGGGCAGCTGAAACTGCACCGCATCGGTACGCCGCAATCCGACGACGAGCTGCTGCTCGCATTCCCCGGCGAGGACCGGCTGTTCATCTCGCCGGAGATCTCCGACGACGACCGGTACGTCGTGGTCACCATCAACGCCGGTACCGACCCCGCCTCCCGGTTGTGGGTCTACCCGATCACCGCTGACGGTTTCGGTGAGCCGATCAAGGTAGTCGACGAGCTCGTCGACGAGATCTTCTTCATCCGGATGTCCGGTGACCAGCTGGTGCTGCAGACCGACCGTCAGGCGTCCCGCGGCCGCGTGGTGCTCGCCGACTTCGACGGCACGTTCACCGATCTCATCCCCGAGGGGCCGCACGCCCTGCAGTCTGTTCGCGGAACGGCGTCGGGGCTCGCGACCATCACCCTGATCGACGCTCAGCCCGTGCTCACGCTCTACGCGCTCGACGGCTCCGGTGCGCAGGTGGTCGACGTACAGGGCGGTGGTGTGCTGGCTCTGAACGCCAGCACCAAGCAGGACGAGCTCTTCATCGGTTTGTCGACCGTCACTGATCCGACGGTCTCGTACGTCGTCTCGGCATCGACCGGCGCGGTTCGGGCGCTACCCGAGCTGGTCCGCGGTGCGGGCGGTTACGAGTCGCCTGAGGTGACTGTGACGCGACAGGTGGCCGGAGACGTTCCGTACTTCCTGATCACTCGCGCCGACCTCGACTTCAGCGCACCGCGCCCCGCGATGCTCTACGGGTACGGCGGCTTTCGCATCTCGATCCAGGCCGACTACAAGCCTGGCTGGGCGGCATGGCTCGCGGCCGGGGGTGTGCTGGCGATCTCGAACCTGCGCGGCGGCGGTGAGTACGGGAGCGACTGGCACGACGCAGGGCGACTCAAGCGCAAGCAGCAGGTGTTCGACGACTTCATTGCGGTCGCAGAGCACCTCCGCGACACCGGTGTGACCACACCTGAACAGCTGGCCATTCACGGTCGCAGCAACGGCGGACTGCTCGTCGGAGCCGTCATGACACAGCGCCCCGACCTCTTCAAGGTTGCGCTGCCAGGTGTCGGCGTCCTGGACATGCTGCGCTTCCACCTCTTCACGGTGGGCGCCGCCTGGGCATCCGACTTCGGGCATCCGGACAACCCGGAGCAGTTCGAGGACCTGCTGGCCTACTCGCCGCTGCATCGCGTGCAGGACGGTACGGAGTACCCGGCCACACTGGTGGTCACCGGTGACCACGATGACCGGGTCGTCCCGTTGCACAGTCACAAGTTCATTGCTGCCTTGCAGCATGCCCAATCCGCGGCCGAACCCGTCTTGACCCGAGTAGAGGTCAACACCGGTCACGGCTTCGGCAAACCCGCCGCGATGATCGCAGCGGAGTGGGCGGACCTATTGGCGTTTGCCGCTCACCTTGTAGGTCTGGAAACTCCCGAGCAGTAGGAGCGTTTCAGAGCTTGCGTCACCAGATGCGGGGCGCGTGGAGGTCGCGGGGGTCCTCGGCCGGCTGACAGCCGTGGTCGGTGTCCTCGTACTCTCCGCGCAGCCCGGTGGTGGCCAGCGAGCGCACTGCGCTGACGAGGCGGTCCACGTGCTCGCGGGTCGTTCCCAGACCGAGGCTGGCGCGGACCGCCGTACCGTGCTCGGGTGAGTCGGCCAGCAGATGACCGACCAGCGGGTGGGCGCAGAACTTGCCGTCGCGGACTCCGATGCCGTGCTCCGCGCTCAGCGCGGCGGAGACCAGCGTGGAGCTCAAGCCCTTGATGGTGAAGCACACCGTGCCGACACGGTCGGCCTCGGCGCCGAAGATCGAGTACGTCGTGACGTCGGCGATCTGTGCGAGACCGGTACGGAGCCGGGCGAGCAGGCTGCGCTCGTGCTGCTCAATGGCGTCGCGGTTGCGGCTGATGGTCGCGCAGGCCGAGGCGAGGGCGATCGCGCCGATGACGTTCGGGGAGCCGCCCTCGTGGCGGGACGGGCCGGTCGCCCAGACCACACCGTCGCCGGTGACCGAGGTGGTCGCGCCCCCGCCGTACAGGTAGGGGTCGGCGGCGTTGAGCCAGTCGGCGCGGCCGATCAGCGCACCGGCGCCGTACGGCGCGTAGAGCTTGTGACCGGAGATGGCTACCCAGTCGACATCCAGTGCGGCGATGTCGACGACGCGGTGCGGCGCGAGCTGCGCAGCGTCCAGGCAGATCCGGGCGCCGTGCGCCTTGGCGACAGCGGCGAGCTCAGCGATCGGGAAGATCTCGCCGGTCACGTTCGAAGCGCCGGTGACGACGACGAGGCGCGGGCCCTCCGGAGCGGTCCGCAGCGCGTTGGCGACGGCGGTCACGGCCTCAGTGGCCGAGGCGGGAGCTGCGAGCCGGACGGTGCGCTCCTCGCCCCAGGGCAGCAGCGCTGCGTGGTGCTCGGACTCGAAGACGATCACAGTGGCGTCAGCCGGGACGGCGTGGGCCAGCAGATTGAGTGCGTCGGTGGTCTGCCGGGTGAAGATCACCTGGTCGTCTGCCCGAGCGCCTACGAAGCTGTGCACCTCGGTGCGGGCCCGCTCGTACCACTGGGTGGTGATCCGGGAGGCGTAGCCGTTGCCGCGGTGGACCGACGCGTACGACGGCAGGGCCGCTTCGACGCTGGCGCGCACCGACTCCAGACACGGGGCGCTGGCACCGTGGTCGAAGTTCGCGTAGTCCGTCACCCGGCCGTCGGCCAGCGGGACCAGCAGGTCCGAGCCGACGGTGGTGGGGATGCTGCCGGTGCGCCGGGTGACCGCTGCACGGGGGGTGGTGCTGCTGGCCGGCTCGAGGATGGAGAGGATCGACATGGCTTCGCTCCCGGGAAGTCCGCACTTGCCGAACGGGGTATCCGCACGGCCTGGTCTTCACCCGGGGCACCCCACCGCGGAGGAGGGTTGCCGGCCAGCGAGCCGGGGCTTGACGCTGGCGCTCATGACCTGCCGAGAACGGTAACGAACGGGCCACGAACGCGCCAGCCCCTATCTCGATCAATGAGATGAACAGACACATCGTGGGACGACCCGGAGCTGTGAGGCGTGATCTGGCGGCTGCATCATCGTGCGATTGCCGTGTATCCGTAATCGGTTCGCGGTCTCCTGAGCTGGCGTGTTGGATGGCGGGATGACCGACATCGCGGCGTGGACCGCACCTGAGGTTGAGCGGCCCGACGGCTCCTTGACGGCACCGGAAACCGAGCTACTGCGCGGCTATCTGGACTTCTACCGGAGCACGTTGCTCTACAAGTGCGCCGGTCTGACCGCCGAGCAGCTCGCCACCCGGCCGTCGCCGCCCTCGAACCTGTCGCTGCTCGGCCTGATCCGGCATCTGACCAAGGTTGAGCGGATCTGGTTCCGGATCCACCTCGCGGCGGGAGAGAAGGCCGAGCCGCTGTTCGCGCCGGAGCTCGGCAAGGACGCCGACTTCGAAATCATCGATCCGGCCGCGGCAGAGGCGTCGTACGACGGTCTGATCGCGGAGTGGAAGCTGTCGGGCGAGGCGGCGGCGGGACGGTCGTTCGACGAGCGGTTCGAGTTCGGTGGCACGGAATCGACGCTGCGGATGATCTACATCCACCTGGTGGGGGAGTATGCCCGGCACTGCGGGCATGCCGACTTGCTCCGCGAACAGCTCGACGGCGTTACCGGCGCCTGATCGATCTGGTAACAACCCTTCCGAAGGCCCGGGCGCTGTGGTCAAATTCCTGCCATGAAGCGTCCGGCCGCCCTCGTCGCGCTTGCCATTGCGGTGATCAGTGCGGTGCTGACCGCGTTGCTCGTCGCGCCGGTGCCTGCACGGGCGGCGTACGGCGTCCGGATCGAGGTGCTGTCGAGCCCCCGGCCCGACTTCGTCAGCGACGGAAACGCGCTGATCGGGATCACCGGCCGGAACCTCGCCAACCTCGTCGTCGAGCTGAACGGGCATGACGTCACCAAGGCCTTCACCCGAACGGCCGATCGACTGGTCGGCCTCGTTCGGGGCCTGACGCTCGGGCTGAACACCGTCAGCGCGGGCGAGGCCCGGCTCGGGATCACCAACCACCCGCGCTCCGGCCCGATGCTCGCGGGTCCGCACGAGACGCCGTACATCTGCGGGACGGCCGGCTTCAGCACGCTCGCGAAGGTCAAGCTCGGTCCGGCGACCGGGCCGAACTGCTCGGTGCCGACCCGCGTCGACTACCTGTACCGCTCGACCACCGACCGCTCGCTGAAGGTGCTGCCGGCAACGAAACCGGCCGACCTGGCCACGACGACCACGTCGGACGGGCGGCGGGTGCCGTACGTCGTCCGCGTCGAGACTGGTGTGATCAACCGGTCCATCTACGAGTACGCCGTCCTGCATGACCGCGCCGAGGGTGTACCGAGCGCGGTGCGGCCGCCGAGTGGTTGGAACGGCCGGCTGCTCTACACGTTCGGCGGTGGTTGCCCGGGCGGGTGGTACCAGCAGGGCAGCAACACGGGCGGCATCGACGACGACGTACTACTGGGACGCGGGTACGCCGTTGCCTCGTCGAGCCTGAACGTGTTCGGGGTGAACTGCAACGGGGTGCTCGCCGCCGAGACGATGGCGATGACGCGCGAACACATCGTCGAGAGCATCGGCGTACCGCGGCAGACCATCGGCTGGGGTTGCTCCGGCGGGTCCTATCAGGTGTTCCAGATCGCCGACAACTATCCGGGGTTGCTGGACGGGATCATGGCGTCGTGCGTGTTCCCCGAGGTCGGCTTCGCCACGCTGCACACGATCACCGACGCGCTGTTGCTGAACCACTACTTCGAGTCGGCCGACGGCTGGACCGACACCGCGAAGCGAGCCGTCGCCGGATTCGGCAAGGTCGGCGCGATCGCCAACCTGGCCGGTGCCGGCCGGCGGATCGACCCGCGGGTTTATTGCCCTGAGCAACTTCCTGTGGAGCAGCGGTACGACTCGGTGGCGAACCCGGGCGGCGCTCGGTGTGACGTCTACGACCACCAGGTCAACATCTGGGGCAAGAGCGCGGCCGGGGTACTGCGGCGGCCCCTCGACAACGTCGGGATCCAGTACGGCCTGGCGGCGCTGAACGCGGGCAAGATCACCGCCGCGCAGTTCGTCGACCTCAATCGTGCCGTCGGAGGGTTCGACGCCGACGCCAACTTCGTCCCCGGTCGCACGACAGCTGATGCCCGGGCGGTCGGAACGGCGTACCGGACTGGTCAGTTGATCAACGGCGGCGGGGGACTGGCGAGCACGCCGATCATCGACTACCGGCAGTACCTGGACGAGCTGCCGAACGGGGACATCCACCTGATGTTCCACTCGTTCTCGCTGCGTGAGCGGCTGGTGAAGGCCAACGGCGACGCGGGCAACCACGTGATGCTGGTGCAGCCGGGGGAGTCGACTAGTGGCTTCAACAGCCGCAATCCGGTCGTGCTGAAGGCACTGAACGCGCTGGATGACTGGATGGACGCTATCGACGCCGACAGTGCGCCCGGCTCCTCGCATGCTCGGGTGATCCGCAACAAGCCGCCCTCGCTCGTTGAGGCCTGCTGGACGCCGCAGGGCACGAAAATCGCCGAGAAGCAGGTCAACGGCATCGGTACGACCCGCTGCAACACGCTCTACCCCGTCTGGCCGGCCCCGCGTCAGGTAGCAGGCGCATCAGTCGCCAATGACGTCATCAAGTGCCGACTGCGCCCGCTGTCACCGAGTGACTACCGGACCGCGCTCACGCCCGCTCAGTGGTCAGCCCTGCGACAGGCGTTCCCGCGCGGTGTTTGCAACTGGACAGCACCGGGAGCCGGACAGCAGCGCCCCGGTGGGGCGTGGCCTACCTTCTGAGTCGTGACGCTACGGATGGGGCAGCGTGATCGGCGTGTGACACGTGAGACCGGAGTGGCTGGGAGGTAGCCTGCTACATATGGCGACCCGTACGTCTTCCCCGGCGCGGGCGCAGAAGTCGGCAGCCAAACGGCCTACTACGGCCCGAAAGGCAACCGGCGGAAGCACCCGTCAGACAGCCGCCCAGAAGCGTGGGCAAACCGCGAAGCGAGGTGGTGGTAGCACCGCTGCGCGGACTAGCACACCCAAAAACGGTGGTGCGGGTCCCTTCGCCGCCGCCATGATCGCGATCGGCCGCGGCATCATCAAGCTGTGGGTCGGCATCGCTCACCTGCTCGGCAAGATGGTCCGCGGTATCGGCAACGGTGCCCGCGACCTCGACCCCGAGCACCGCCGCGACGGCGCCGGTCTGTTCCTGATCGGCCTGGCCATTGTTGTGGCCGCCTCGATCTGGTGGCACATGCCCAGCGCGGTCGGCAACGGCGTCCGGACGGTCGTCGGCGAGAGCGTCGGCGTGGTCGGCTGGGCCATCCCGCTGCTGCTGCTCGGCATGGCCATGCGGACCCTGCGGAACCCGGAGCGCAACGGCCCGGCCGGACGCCAGGTCATCGGCTGGACGCTGCTGTCCTTCGGCGTGCTCGGCCTCGTGCATATCGCCAACGGCATCCCGCGTCCCAGCAACCCCTCCGACGCACCGCTGCACGATGCGGGCGGTGCGGTCGGTTACGTCGTGTCTGCGGCGCTGTCCGACCTGCTCACGCAGTACGTCGCAGCGCCGATCCTCGTGCTGCTGTCGATCTTCGGGCTGCTGATCATCACCGGTACGGCGATCTACGCGATCCCGCTCCGGGTGCGCGCAGCATTCGACGTACTGGTTGGTCACACCGAGTTGCCGGAGGAGTCCACGCCTGCCGCTGAGACGCCCACCGACGACACCGTGCGGCTGACCCGCAAGGAGCGGCGCGCGAAGGCTGCGCTCGAGGACGACGGCGAGCCGGCCATCGTGCCGTACGACTCGCCGGTCCTGGAAGGCCGCGAGATCTCCAAGCGCAGCCGCAAGCCCAAGGCTGAGCCGGTCCCTGAGGAAGACGCGTACGACGTCGACTCCGAGGCTGCTGCCGCGCCTGCACCGGTCAAGCCAACCTTCAAGGTGAACGACGCGCCTGCTCCGGAGCCGCCGCAGCACACCCCGCTGCCGCAGCGCGTCGAGCAGCTCAGCCTCTCCGGCGACATCACCTACACGCTGCCGGACGGGCAGATCCTCAAGCCCGGTTCGGTGCACAAGGCCCGCACGAAGGCGTCCGACGCGGTCGTCGACCGGCTCACCGAGGTGTTCGACCAGTTCGGTATCGACGCCCAGGTCACCGCCTACACGCGTGGCCCGACGGTCACGCGGTACGAGGTCGAGCTCGGCTCCGCGGTCAAGGTCGAGAAGGTCACCGCGCTGTCCAAGAACATCGCGTACGCCGTCGCCTCGGCCGACGTCCGGATCCTGTCGCCGATCCCGGGCAAGTCCGCGATCGGGATCGAGATCCCGAACACCGACAAGGAGATCGTCAGCCTCGGCGACGTGATCCGGTCGGCGACCGCCCGCAACGACCATCACCCGATGGTCGCCGGCCTGGGCAAGGACGTCGAGGGCGGCTTCGTGGTCGCCAACATGGCGAAGATGCCGCACCTGCTGGTCGCCGGTGCGACCGGCTCCGGTAAGTCGGTGTTCGTCAACTCGCTGATCACCTCGGTCCTGATGCGGGCCACGCCGGACGAGGTGCGGATGATCCTGGTCGACCCCAAGCGGGTCGAGCTGAACGTCTACGAAGGCATCCCGCACCTGATCACGCCGATCATCACCAACGCCAAGAAGGCGGCGGAGGCGCTGCAGTGGGTCGTCCGCGAGATGGACATGCGGTACGACGACCTGGCCGCGTTCGGCTTCCGGCACGTGGACGACTTCAACAAGGCGGTCCGCGCCGGCAAGGTGAAGCCGCCACCCGGGTCCGAGCGCGTGCTGACGCCGTACCCGTATCTGCTGGTGATCGTCGACGAGCTCGCCGACCTGATGATGGTCGCGCCGCGTGACGTCGAGGACTCGATCGTCCGCATCACCCAGCTGGCCCGGGCGGCCGGTATCCACCTGGTGCTCGCCACCCAGCGGCCGTCGGTGGACGTCGTGACCGGTCTGATCAAGGCCAACGTGCCGTCCCGGCTCGCGTTCGCGACCTCGTCGCTGGCCGACAGCCGCGTCATCCTGGACCAGCCCGGTGCGGAGAAGCTGGTCGGTCAGGGTGACGGACTGTTCCTGCCGATGGGCGCGAGCAAGCCGATGCGAATCCAGGGTGCCTGGGTCACGGAGGCCGAGATCCACGCCGTGGTCGAGCACACCAAGACCCAGCTGGAGCCGACGTACCGCGAGGACGTCACTGTCGTGGCCGGCCCGAGCAAGGACCTCGACGACGAGATCGGCGACGACATGGACCTGGTCGTCCAGGCCGCCGAGCTGATCGTCTCGACCCAGTTCGGCTCGACCTCGATGCTGCAGCGCAAGCTGCGGGTCGGTTTCGCCAAGGCCGGCCGGCTGATGGACATCCTGGAGAGCAGGGGCGTCGTCGGTCCCAGTGAAGGATCCAAGGCACGGGACGTCCTGGTGAAACCGGACGACCTGGAAGACTTCCTCACCACCCTCCGAGGAGAGTGACAGTGACCGAAGCGAGTGCACTGCCCCGTCATGAGGGTTTTGACCTCGATGACAGGCCTGTCCCGTTCACGATCCGTGCCTCCCAGCGAGTGCACGGAGGCCTGGCCCTCGGCGCCGGTCTGGTGGCCGTCGGCTTCGCGGCCTCCGCCTCCGGTACGGCGACCGGCGTACTGCGCTGGTTCGTGGCGGCAGCGTTCGCCGTACTGGCTGTGGTGTGTGCCCGGGCGCTGACGGTCGGGGACATGCTGGTCGCCGACGACGTCGGGATCCGGTTGCGAATCGGCAACGAATGGGTCGGGACGCGCTGGCAGGAGATCGAGGAGGTGACCGTGCTGAAGCGCCGTCATCCGCTCGACGACGGCCGGATTGCCGTTCATCTGCTGGATCCTGGGCCGACGCTGGCCGCGCTGCCGGCCACGACGCGCAAGACCACGGATGCCAACCGCCGCCTGACCGGGTCCTCACTCGCGGTACCGTTCGGGTTGACGGCACGGCCGTCGAACGGGGAAGTGGTCCAGGCTTTGCATATGCTCGCGGATGCCAGATGTCCGGTGCGCGAGCAACTCTGACTTGTCCGTGACCCCATCGGGCCACGACCGTTGACTTGATGTCGACGGTCAAGCGGTCGGCAACCTGCTGACAGCGAAGCCCTTCCGGATCGGGCGATGGAGAGGACGGTGACCACGTGAGCATCGGTACCGAGCTCACGGCGGCCCGCGAACGGGCCGACATGACGATCGAGCAGCTGGCTGCCGCCACCCGGATCAGATCCGGGCTGCTCACCGCCATGGAGGCCGACGACTTCTCCCGCTGTGGTGGCAATTTCTACGCGCGCGGTCACATTCGTTCGATCGCGCGCGTGGTCAAGGCCGACCCGGTGCCACTGGTTGCTCACTTCGACGCCGAGCATGCCGCCGAGGAGGAGAAGTCGCGCCGCGAGGAGCGGGCCGCGGTCAAGGGCCCGACCCTGCACCCGGTCCGGCCGCGCTGGGGCATCGTGCTCGGCGCGATCCTGGTCGGCCTGATGGGCTGGGGGATGGTTCGGCTGTTCACGCTGCCGAGCGATGTCGAGGCCAACGCGTCGAAGACGACGGCAACGACCACGATCACCACCCAGCCGTCGAAGCCGGCACCGAAGCCGACGGTTGCCCCGACCAAGAAAAAGCCTGTCGCGCCGCCGGTGGTGCCGACGAAGACGACGCTGACGCTGACCGCGAAGAACAACGGTTCGTACGTGACGCTTCGCGACAAGTCGGGCAAGCGGCTCTTCCAGGGACTCGTCGGCCCCGGCTCGGTGCAGACGGTGACTGCGGTCGGTGACATCAGGGTCTCTGCCGGTGCCCCCGGCAACCTGGTGATCAAGGTGAACGGGAAGCCCCAGGCCACCAAGCTCTACCGCTTCGTTGCCCACCCCGACGGATCGCTCGCCAAGAAGTAGCTCGCGGCGAGGACTCCGGTCCGGTGTTCGCCGGCCCGGGTCTCTCGCGCCCGCGCGCTGTGGCCCGGCTCACGGGGTCGTCGGCGGGGGAGTGCTCGGTGCGGTTAGGTGTGAGGCTGGGCTGCGAGTCATACTCGGTGTGATGACTACGCCACCCGTCACTGTTGCCCTGGTCACGCTGGGCTGTGCCCGCAACGACGTCGACTCCGAGGAACTGGCCGGCCGCCTCGAGGCCGGCGGCTTCCTGCTCGTCGACGACGCCGCCGACGCCGACACCGTGGTGGTGAACACCTGTGGTTTCGTCGAAGCCGCCAAGAAGGACTCCGTCGACACGCTCCTCGCAGCCTCCGACTACAAGGAGTCCGGCCGCACCCAGAAGGTCGTCGCCGTCGGCTGCCTCGCCGAGCGGTACGGCGACCAGCTCGCCGAGGCGCTGCCCGAGACCGACGCAGTCCTGAGCTTCGACGACTACGCCGACATCTCGGACCGCCTGCGGTCCATCCTCGCGGGCGACAAGCACCACCCGCACACGCCGCGAGACCGCCGTAAGCTCCTCCCGCTTTCGCCCGCCGCCCGCCAGTCAGCCGCCCCGGTGGCAACCCCCGGCCACGGCGACCACGCGAACGGCGCTCAGCCTGCCGGGGCTGCCATCGACGGGCTGTCCCTCGGTGACCACATCCCCTCGGCGCTCAAGCCGCTCGGCACCACCGGTACGCCGGAGTCCACCTCCGGGATGGCCGGTCAGCCGCTGAAGGGTCGGATGGTCAGCCCGTCCGCCGCTCGCGACGAGCTGAAGATCGATGCACCCGACCTCGAGTCGGCGCCCGCCAGCGGCCCGCGGGTCGTCCGGCGTCGCCTCGACGGTGGCCCGATGGCTCCGCTGAAGCTGGCCTCCGGCTGTGACCGCCGCTGTGCGTTCTGCGCGATCCCGATGTTCCGTGGCGCGTTCATCTCGCGCCGCCCCACCGAGGTCCTCGCCGAAGCCCACTGGCTGGCCGAGAACGGCGTCCGCGAACTCTTCCTGGTCTCCGAGAACTCCACCTCCTACGGCAAGGACCTGGGCGACCTCCGCCTCCTCGAAACCCTCGTCGCGGAGATCGCCGAGGTGCCGGGTATCAGCCGCGTCCGCGTCTCCTACCTGCAGCCGGCCGAGATGCGCCCGACCCTGCTCGCCGCGATGACGTCGACGCCGGGCGTCGTCCCGTACTTCGATCTCTCCTTCCAGCACGCCTCCGGCCCGCTCCTGCGCCGGATGCGCCGCTTCGGTGACTCCGAACATTTCCTCGAACTGATCGCCCAGGTCCGCGCCGCCGCTCCCACCGCCGGAATCCGCAGCAACGTGATCGTCGGCTTCCCCGGTGAGACCGAGGAAGACGTCGACATCCTCTGCGACTTCCTGTCCCAGGCCGGCCTCGACGCCATCGGCGTCTTCGGCTACTCCGACGAGGACGGCACCGAGGCCGAGACCTACGAGGGCAAGCTCGACGAAGACACCATCGCCGCCCGGCTGGACCGCGTCACCCGCCTCGCCGAAGACGCCACCTCGGCCCGCGCCGAGGCCCGCATCGGCGAACTTGTCGAGGTCCTCGTGGAGTCCCTCGGTGACACCGACTCAGCCGACACCGACACCGACACCGACACCGACGTCGACACCGTCGATGCCGACACCGACTCAGCGGACGCCGCCTCCGGCCTCGGCCGTGCAAACGGCTCCGAGGAGCCGCCGGCGGCCGGTCAGAAGGGCGAGGGGCGCGCTGCGCACCAAGGTCCCGAGGTCGACGGCTCGACGACGTTGCTGGGGCTCCCGGACGGTGTCCGGATCGGCGATCTGGTCTCCGCGAAGGTGGTCGGCACCGACGGTGTCGACCTGATCGCGGAGTTCGCCGCGGTGGTGAATCCCCGGGACGACCGTCCGGCCGCTAACCTGACCGCGTGACCAACCCGCCGAACCCGGTTCCACGCTCCGCCGCAACGATCCACGCGCCCAGCGCCTGGAACGTTGCGAACGCGCTCACGGTGCTGAGGCTCGTCCTGGTTCCGCTGTTCGTCTGGCTGCTGCTGCGGCACGACGGCACCGACACCGGCACGCGGCTGCTCGCCACCGCTGCCTTCCTGGTCGCGATCATCACCGACCGCTTCGACGGCGATATCGCGCGCCGCTGGAACATGGTGACGAACTTCGGCAAGATCGCCGACCCGATCGCCGACAAGGCCCTCACCGGTGCCGCTTTCATCGGCCTGTCCATTCTCGGTGAGCTCCCGTGGTGGGTCACCGTCGTCGTCATGGTGCGTGAGTGGGGTGTGACCGCCCTCCGCTTCTGGGTCATCCGCCACGGCGTGATGCCGGCCAGCCGCGGTGGCAAGCTCAAAACCGTTCTCCAGGCCATCGCGCTCAGCATCTATCTCCTCCCGTGGCAGGATTTTGCCCTCGTGCACTGGACTGCCATTGCCTTCATGACCGCTGCCGTCGCTGTCACTCTCGTCACCGGCGGCGACTACGTAGCCCGGGCGCTCCGCCTCCGGGCCGCCGCCAAACACCCCCTCCCGTAACGCCGCTCCACCCGCTGGATGGGGTGGAATGGGCGCATGGAGAGCACCGGGTGGGGCGGCATCGAGTGGTTGGTCGGAGTTTTGAAGGCCCGGGGCGAGACTTTGGCTACTGCTGAGTCGTTGACCGGAGGGATGGTCGGTGCAGCTCTGACCGACGTGGCGGGGGTGTCAGCGGTGTACCGGGGTGGTGTGGTGGTTTACGCGACGGACCTGAAGACCAAGCTTGCGGGCGTACCGCAGGATCTTCTGGACGCTGTGGGACCGGTGCACCCCGACACTGCGGCAGCACTCGCGACGGGCGTGCGAGAGCGTCTGGAGGCCACCTACGGGCTTGCCACGACCGGTGTGGCCGGCCCTGACCCCCAAGCGGGGATTGAGGCGGGCACCGTGTACGTCGCGGCGGCCGGACCGGCCTCCGTGCAGGTGCGGAAATTGCAACTGAGTGGTGATCGCGGTGCGGTGCGGCAGGCCAGTGTGGAGGCTGCATTGCAGCTTGTGGCAGCACTTGTGACGGAAGAACTCGACTGATCGGGGTGTTGAGACCAGCATGGTGACAGGTAAGACAGACTGGGACGGCGCACCGAAGGTGGACATTGCGAGGAGTAGTGACCCGGCAACGGGTACCGTTGGTTCCCACGGTCGGGCTACGGTGCGAGTAGTGACGACCGGACAGGCGGAAGGGAGAAACCTCATGGTGCTGGTTCGTGGCCTGCTGGGCGACGTCCTGCGGCGTAAGCGGCTGCGCCAGGGGCGCACTCTTCGCGAGGTGTCTGCTGACGCACGCGTCAGCCTCGGCTATCTGTCCGAGGTGGAGCGCGGCCAGAAGGAGGCCTCCAGTGAGTTGCTGGCGGCAATCTGTATGGCCCTCGAGGTGCCGCTCTCGGCAGTCTTCGCCGAGGTGAGCGAGGACCTGGCCCGCGAAGAGGCTTTGGTGCTGGCGCATCCGACGGCGATCGAGCCCGCCGAGGTCGTGGCCTCCGCGGCCTGATCGACCTCGCCCTCCAGTGCTCCCGGCATCTCGGGAGCGGCTGGTTTCGGTCGGCATCAGCGTCCCCTGAGCAAGTGCGGGGCCCGGACCAGGCGAACGAGTTGTAAGGCCGGCAGCGGTGGTTCGCCCGCGCCGCGGAAGATGCTGTTCGCGATGAACAAGTGGGTCCCCGAGTCGGGGAAGGCCAGCAGTTCGACCCGGTCCGGCGGCGGGAAGAACGCCGACAGGTCATCACCCTCGCAGAAGGTGCTGCCCTCGAGCACGGCCCACGCGAGCGGTTTCAGGCACAGATAGGCCGAGCCCTCGCGCGGATCGAACACGATGATCTCGGGATGGCCGTACTGGCTGAGCCCGATCGTGTAGGCGAACCCCGGGTTCCGCTCGCCGTCCCCCTCGACGTACTGGTGTGTCCAGCCGTAGGTCCGCAGCCTTGCCTCGGTCGACTCCGAGTACTCCTCGGTGGTGACTCCACCGCACATCTCGCACATCAGCTTCTCCTCTCGCTCGAACAGATGTTCGATGCGACAGAGAAGATATCCAGCTTCCGGTCGGCGACCGGAGTTGTCCACAGGTCAGGTCTGGGGACATCGGTGACCGTTGCTGTCTCAGGACATAAGTGGCAGTTCTGGCTGTGTTCGAGCCAGCGGTGCGGGAGTCGTCGAGTGTGCGGACCCTGTTGCTGGCAAACCCTTGCCGTCGACAATCTCGAGCCACTCGACGCGGTGGGTTCAGTGGCGAGTCGGCGGGCGGGCGGGCGGACGGAGCGCGAGTGGGTTCAGTCGGTACGGCGTGGGGTCGGGAGGCATGGTGGGTTCAGTCGATGCGTGGGTTGTGGATTGGGTCTCGCCGCATTTCGGGTATCACCGCAGACTCAACAACCGGAGTTGTCCACAGGTCAGTTCGGGCCGGTTTCCGGGGCCGGCTGGCAGGACGGGCACCAGTAGCTGACACGGGCCCGGGGCGGGTCGCCGATCATCGCCGTACTGATGGTGGTCCGGCAGCGGCGGCAGGGCTTGCCGGCTCGCTCGAAGACCCAGGTGCGCTGCCCGGGGCGGTCGATACCGGTGCTGACTTGGGTGCCGTTGCGGAGGTTGGCCTTGAGTAGCCGCCGGTTGAGCTCGACCGTGGCTTCGAGATCGACCGCTGAGACCGGCAGCCAGGGATGCAGGCCAAGCAGGAAGCAGACCTCGGTCCGGTAGAAGTTGCCGATCCCGGCGAGGTTGCGTTGATCGAGCAGGGCCTCGCTGATGGTGCGGCTCGGATCGGACTGCAGGTTCGTGATGGCCTGGGCGCGATCGAAGTCGGGCGCCAGCAGGTCTGGGCCGAGATGGCCGACGACGGTGTCCTCTGCGTCCGTCGCGACCAGGTCGAGCACCGGTAGGCGATACCCCACCGCGGTCCAGGCGGCCGTTTCGAGCACCGCGCGCACCTGATGTGCCGGGCCGCCCCGCCACTGCTCACCGGGGCGATAAAGATGCCAGCTCCCGTCCATCCGGAAGTGGCTGTGGATGGTCAGACCGCCGGACAGCCGCATCAGAAGATGCTTGCCTCGCGCAACGACCTCCAGCACAGACCGGCCGCTGAGGTCGGTCGTGGCGAGGGTCGGCACCCGGAAGTCCGTCCGCACCAACTCCTGTCCGCCGAGTGCCTGGTTGAGCCGCTTGCAGGCCCGCCAAACGGTGTCGCCCTCAGGCACGGAGCCGGAGCCCGCGGGGGGTGGCGTGGAAGCCGGCCTTGGCCAACGCATCGCCGAACGCCGTATGCCGAACCTGCTCCCCATCCGCAGTCTCGACGCTCAGCTTCCCCAGTTGGCCATCCCGGATCGAGAGCGCCAGCGCATCCACCGCAGGCTGCAGCAGCTCGACATCTTCGGTGAAGCTCAGGACAGTCCGCCCGCCGCGCTCGACATAGACGATCAATCGGCCGTCGACCATGACGACCAGCGCACCTGCCTTGCGTCCTGGCCGGTGCCCGCTGGCGCCCTCGCGCTCAGGCCAGGGGAGTGTGGCACCGTAAGGGTTTGCCGGATCGGACGCAGCCAGCACGACAGCGCGCGTGGCCGGCTCCTCGTCGCGTCGCCCGCGCGCAGGCGCAGCCCCGGGCAGCTCAGCCAGCGCACGGAGGCGGTCGACCGCTCCCGGCAGCGCGAACTGCGCAGCTCCCAGCCCGGCAACGAAGTACCCGCGGCGGCAGCGCCCGGACTCCTCGAAGGCGCTCAGCACCTTGTACACCGCGGCGAACCCACCCGGAGTCCGCTCGGTGATCACCGAGCCGCGCGTGACAATCCCGTACCGGTCGAGCAAGGTCTCCGCGGCAGCATGGGCTCGCCGCGTCGCGTCCTCGTTGCGGGCCGGAAGCAACGACCAGCGCCCGCCTGCGGTTGGCGGACCGCTGCGGGCGGGCATTGCCGGTCGACCCGGTCGCAGCGAGCGCCCAGGCCGCGCTCGGGGGGTTGCCCGACGCGTGCGATGACTGCCTCGCCCACCACCGACCAACGACCGCACCGGAGTGAGGGTGTCGTTGGTGAGGTGACCGGCCCAGACGAGATCCCACAGGACGGTCACCATGGTCTCGTCATCGACCACTCCTGTTGCCGCGCCAACGGCGTCACTGAGCTGCCGGAAGAAGAACGCGCCGCCGGTGGACAAGGCGTCGAGCACCGCTTGGTGTGTTTCACCGATCTCGAACGTTGGGTCCGGATCAGGCAACGTCAGATCGCAGTTGTCGGCCAGGTGTAACGACACCCAGCCATCCGTGCCCGGTAATGAACCTGATCCGGCCCAGACGACCTCACCGGTCGCGGTCAGCTCATCCAGCATCGACGGCTGATAGCCGGGCACGCGGGACGGCAGCACGATCGACTCCAGCGCTGACGCCGGCACTGCGCAGCCGGCCAACTGCTCGACGGCTCCCAGTAAGACGTCGTACCCGCGGCCGCGGCTGCTCGTGATCCCTTGCCAGGCAGGCAGGAACCGGGCGAGCGCGGAGGGGTCGACCGGCTCGACCTCCTTGCGCAGGGCGGCCAGTGAACGGCGGCGAAGCAGTCTGAGGATCTCGCTGTCACACCACTCCATCGCGATCCCGCCGGGCAGGAACTCGCCCTCGACGACTCGGCCCGCCGCAGCGAGCCGTCGCAACGCATCGTTGACGACGGCAACGCCGATCCCCAGGTGAGTCGCAAGATCGATCGCCCGGAACGGACCGTGCGTCCGCGCATAGCGAGACACCAGGTCGCCGAGCGGATCCGCGACCGGCTCGGCATGTGCCTCCGCGATCCCGGGCGGCAGCGGAACGCCGAGGGCATCGCGCAAGCGGGCGACATCTTCGACGACTGCCCAGCGGTGCTCGCCGGCGATCCGGACCCGCACGACGCGGCGCGCGGCGGCCAGATCCGTCAACCAGGTCTCGGCATCCGCACCCTCGACACAACGCTGCGACGCCTCAGAGATCGACAGCGGGCCGACAAGGCGCAGCACGTCGAACAGTCCTTCGGCATCGCGCGCCCGCCGGTCCTCGGCGAGTCGCTGCAGCTCGGCCTCGGTCCGCAGGACGACCTCGGCGTCGAGCAGCTCACGCAGCTCCGTCCGCCCAAGCAACTCGGACAGCAGACCTTGATCCAGCGACAGCGCTGCCGCACGCTTCTCCGCCAGCGGCGTATCGCCCTCGTACATGAAGGCGCCGACGTAGCCGAACAGCAGTGACTTCGCGAACGGCGAGGCCTCTGTGGTCTCCACCTCGACCACTGAGATCCGGCGCTCACTGATCCCGGTCAGCAGGTCCTTCAACGCGGGCAGGTCGTAGACGTCCTGCAGCACCTCGCGCAGGGTCTCGAGCACGATCGGGAACGAACCGTACTTGCTCGCAACGCTCAGCAGCTGCGCGGATCGCTGTCGTTGCTGCCACAGCGGCGATCGGCGGCCTGGATTCCGGCGAGGGAGCAGGAGGGCCCGGGCGGCGCATTCGCGGAATCGCGCCGCGAACAGGGCCGAGCCACCGACCTCGGTCGTGATCAGGTCCTCGATCTCGGCCGGATCGAACAGCACCAAGTCGGCTCCGGGCGGCGCTTCATCCGTCTCCGGCAGCCGCAGCACGATCCCGTCGTCACCGGACACGGACTGCGCATCCATCCCATACCGCTCGCGGAGTCGCGCTGCGATCGCCAGCGCCCACGGACCGTGCACCTGCCCGCCGTACGGCGAGTGGATGCAGACCCGCCAGTCGCCCAGCTCGTCGCGGAATCGCTCCACCAGAATGGTCACGTCATCGGGCACCCGGCTCGTCGCTTCGCGCTGCTCGGCGAGGTAGGAAACCAGGTTGTTGGCCGCATACTCGTCGAGGCCCGCGGCGCGCGCCCGCTCGATCGCCTTGGCAGCCGGCAGCGAGACCATCTTCCGCACGAAGGCACCTGTCGCGGCGCCGAGCTCGGCCGGCCGCCCGACGGCGTCGCCCTTCCAGAACGGCAGCCGCCCCGGCTGACCGGGCGCAGGGGAGACCAGCACCCGATCGTGCGTGATGTCCTCGATCCGCCAGCTCGACGCGCCGAGCGTGAACACATCACCGACGCGCGACTCGTAGACCATCTCCTCGTCGAGCTCACCAACCCGGTGATTCGTCTTCTCGCCGACCAGGAAGACACCGAACAGACCGCGGTCCGGGATCGTGCCACCACTCGTCACCGCGAGTCGTTGAGCCCCCGGCCGGCCGGTGATCTCACCGCTGACCCGGTCGAAGACGATCCGCGGTCGCAGCTCGGCGAACTCGTCGGACGGATAGCGGCCGGACAGCATGTCCAGCACCCCGTCGTAGGCCGAGCGGGGAAGCGTCGCGAACGGGGCACAGCGCCGTACCAGAGTGAACAGGTCGTCGACGTCGATGGAGTCCAGCGCGACGATCGACACGATCTGCTGGGCCAGCACGTCGAGTGGGTTGGCGGGGATGTGCAGGCTCTCGATCAGTCCCTCACGCATCCGCTGGACGACCACTGCGGTTTCGATCAGATCGCCACGGAACTTGGGAAACAGCACGCCGCGGGAGACCGCACCGACCTGGTGACCGGCACGCCCGACCCGCTGCAGGCCACTCGCGACCGAGGGCGGCGCTTCGACCTGGATGACGAGGTCGACCGCGCCCATGTCGATGCCGAGCTCGAGGCTGCTCGTGGCAACGACACAGGGCAGTCGCCCGGACTTCAGATCAGCCTCGATGAGCCCGCGTTGCTCCTTGCTGACCGAACCGTGGTGCGCCTTGGCGATCAGCGGTGGCGCCGCCAGCGAGGCTCCGGACTGCGCCATCACCTGCGCCGGCGCACCCTCCTCAGGCAGCGCGAGCTCGGCCCGCTCGGCGGCGATCTCGTTGAGGCGCGCGGTCAGGCGCTCGGCGAGGCGGCGCGAGTTCGCGAAGACGATGGTCGAGCGGTGCTGCTCGATCAGGTTGAAGACCTGCTCCTCGACATGCGGCCAGATCGACGCGTGCCGGGGCGGACCGGCCGCAGAACCGGAAGTCTCGACCTCGGTGCTCGCCAGCTCGGCCATGTCCTCGACCGGGACCACAACACTGAGATCCCACTGCTTGGTGAACTTCGGCTGGACCACGGTCACCGGTCGCTCGCCGCCGAGGAAGCGGGCGACCTCCTCGACCGGACGCACAGTCGCCGACAGCCCGATTCGCTGCGCCGGCTTCGGAAGCAGTGCGTCGAGCCGCTCGAGCGTCAGGGCCAGATGTGCACCGCGCTTCGTCCCGGCGACGGCATGCACCTCGTCGACGATGATGGTCTCGACACCGCGCAGCGACTCGCGCGCCTGCGAGGTCAGCAGCAGGAACAGCGACTCGGGGGTGGTGATCAGCACGTCGGACGGTTTCGTGGCGAAGCGTCTCCGATCGGCCGCCGAGGTGTCACCGGAACGCACCGCGACCTCCACGTTCACCGGTGCCTCGCCGAGCCGCTCGGCGGTCTGACGGATCCCGATCAGGGGTGCCCGCAGGTTGCGCTCGACGTCGACGGCCAGCGCCTTCATGGGCGACACGTAGAGCACCCGGCAGCGCAGCTTGGGATCTTCTGGTGGCGGGATCGTCGCCAGCCGGTCGAGCGCCCAGAGGAAGGCGGCCAGCGTCTTGCCCGAGCCCGTCGGGGCGACCACCAGCGCGTCCCGGCCCGCGGTGATCGCGTCCCACGCCTCGAGCTGGGCCGGGGTGGCCGCCTCGAAGACGTCGCCGAACCACGCCCGGGTCGCGGGCGAGAACCGGCTCAACGCGCTGGTTTTCTTCACGACGACCATCTTGCCGGGTGCCTCCGACAGTTTCGAGCACGCTGGCCGCCACTCGTCCGGTGTGAAGGTTGTCGGCGGGGTCTGGAATGATCGAGCTCATGATGAAACGGGTCCGTGCCGCGCTCGTCGTGGCCTGTCTGTTCGCCCTTGCGGGGTGCGCGAAGTTCGATGCCGATCTCAAGGTCGGGCCGGACGAAACCGTCTCCGGAAGCATGCAGCTCGGGGTGGACAAACAGCTGCTGCAGGCCAGTGGGCAGTCGATGGACAAGATCACCCAGCAGATCGAAGGCGCCGTCAAGCAGCTGACCACGGACGGCGTGACCTGCACCCCGTTCGACGACAGCCAGTTCGTCGGCCAGAAGTGCACGCTCGACAACGTGCCGTTCGAGAAGATGGGGCAGTCCAGCGGTGAGGGGTTCAGCTTCACCAAGGCCGGCGACAAGGTTGTCGTGATCGTCAAGGCCCCTGATCTCAGCTCGCTGATCGGCGGATCGCAGCAGCCGCAGGTGAACGTCAAGATCACCATGCCGGGCACGATTCTCGAGCACGACAACGGCGCGCAGGTCGACGGCCGGACGGCGACGTACGACAGCCTCGACAAGCTGGGCAACATCTCGCTGACCTCGAAGGCCGGCGGCGGGTTCCCGATCTGGGCGATCGTCCTCATCGTGGTGCTGTTGCTGCTCGTCGGTGGCGGTGTCTTCTTCGTGCTGCGCAGCCGCAAGGCCAACGCTCAGCAAGGCCCCGGGCAGTGGCCCGGTGGTCAGCCGCAGCAGGGCCAGTGGGGCCCGCAGTACGGCGGCCAGCCGAGCTACGGCCCCGGCCAGCAATACCCGCCGCAGGGCCCAGGCCAGTACGGCGGTCAGCCCGGCCAGGGTCAGCCAGGTCAGTACGGCGGTCAGCCGGGCCCGGGTTATCCGGGACAGGCGCAGCCGGGGCAGGGTCAGCCGGGGCAGGGGCAGCCGGGTGGACCGGCGCCGTACCCGGGTCAGCAGCCTGGACAGCCGCAGTACCCGGGGCAGCCGCAGCCCGGCCAGTGGGGGCCGCCGCCTGCTCAGGGACCGCAGTACGGCCAGCAGCAGCCGCCGCAGCAGGGCGGATGGGGACAACAACCTCCGAAGGACAACGACGGACCAGCATGAGACTGACGGAATTCTGGACGCGGATGGACCATCATCTCGGTCCGGCGTATGCCCGGAGTTGGGCCGAGACCCAGGTGGTCGAGGAGCTCGAGGGCCGCACGGTCGTCGAGGCGCTGGCCGATGGCGAGGCCGCCAAGACGGTGTGGCGGGCCGTGTGGGCCCATCTACGGCTGCCGGCCAGCGAGCGCTGAGCGCACCGACCGGTCAGACGGCCCAGCCGGCGCGCGCCGCCCATTCCTCGGCGGGCAGATAGATCAGATCGCAGACCGGGTCCTTCAGGTCCGCGTAGTCGCCAACGTTGTCGAACGGCAGCGCGGCTGCGCGGCGCTTGAACTCGCCGTACGCCTGGGCCGTGTCCGGGTGGCTGCGCAGGTAGTCGCGGAACAGCAACGCATAGCGCTGGTTGGCGCGACCCGCCACGCGGATGTGGAGATTCACCCGGCGCCGGTACATCGGCTCGACCACGAGCCGCTTCACCCACTGGTGCTCATCCTCGGGTAGGCCTGGGACCGGGTGATCACGCTGGGCGCCGGGGCGGAAGTCCCAGTTCGCGGCGACCATCCGCTCGGCCGCCGCGTCCAGCTCGGACTCGGCCGCGACCGTCACCTGCATGTCGAGGATGTCCTTGGCCGGCAATCCGGGCACCGATGTCGAGCCGATGTGGTCGATGCGCTGTGCAAGCTCGCCGAGCACCTTCCAGACCATCTGCGCGGTCTTCTCGAACTGGGCCGGCCAGGTCTCGTCGGGGCGCACGATGGCGATCGCATTCATACGCCGATCATTCCAGTCGCGCGGCCCGGGGTCGATCAGAGCGGCTTGACCCGGAACGTGCCGTTGGTGAGCAGATCCGCTGCCTCGTACGCCGCTTTGCGGATGCCCTTGCGCTCGTCGAAGAATCCGCCGACCACCCCGATCCCCGGCAGCTGGCCGATGAACCGTGCTCCGAGGCTGCCGCGCGGACGCTCCTCGAACACCTCACCGAGGCCGGCGAGCAGCTTGCTGATCCGCCAGACCATCCGGATGCCCTTGCGCAGGCCGGCCTCCTCGGACTCGTCGCCGAAGCCCAACTGTTTGGCAACGTCCTGGCCGGCGGCGGTCGGGTCGTCGTACTGGAGGACGTCGTCCGGGGTGATCGGGCGATCGGTGAGGACGCGGGCGATGACCGCCGTCCGGTCGGCGTGCGCTTCGACGCCGTACTCGCGGCAGACCGCGCCGATCACCATCGCCTGGACGGTTGCCCCCAGGGTGTCCTTGATCGGCAGCCGGTCGGCTGCGGCGCCGCTGATCCGGGGCAGGCCCGCGATGACGGCGGCGAACCCGCCGAGCCGCTCGACCCACCAGTCGCAGCGCTTGGCCAGCGGCAGCGTCGGCCACTCGGCGTGACCGGGCACCTTCATCTGCAGCAGCCGGTCGATCGCCAGGATCAGGCCCCGCTCGGCCAGGTTCGGCCGCTCCTGCGCGGAGTACTCCGTGAGCAGGCTGCGGATGCCGAACGGATCCTGGGTCCGGAGCGCGTCCAGGACGGAGTCGAGGCCGAACTCGACCCGGCTGAGGGCGAGGACGACGGCGGAATCGGGGACGTCGGGACGGTCGGTCACGCCGCAAGGGTAGGGAGCGGCCGGGCCAGTTCGGTTGCCCGGGTGGGCTTCGGCGTGTCAATTTGTGATTCGAACAGGTGTTCGGGATAGTTTGTGCTTCCGGGAAGGGCGGCGGACAGCCTGGTTATCCACAGATTCGTGGTGGTGACGAAAACTGTCCGTGGCGCCGAATATCTTCTCTGGCGAGACGGAAATCCTCCGGGCGGCTGGGAAAGTTCGCCCAATGACGAGATGGGTCAGGTGGCAGTCAGATGGCTGGTGCAACAGCAAGCGCGGAGCGCAAGGAAGCCGACCGCGAGAAGGCGCTTGCGACCGCGCTGACGCAGATCGAGCGCGCGTGCGGCAAGGGTTCGGTGATGCGTCTGGGCGAGCAGAACCGGCCGCCGATCGAGGTCATCCCGACCGGTTCGATCGCGCTTGACATCGCGCTCGGGATCGGCGGTCTGCCGCGCGGTCGCGTGGTGGAGATCTACGGCCCGGAATCCTCCGGTAAGACGACGGTCGCCCTGCACGCCGTGGCGAACGCCCAGGCCGCCGGTGGCATCGCGGCGTTCATCGACGCCGAGCACGCGCTCGACCCGGACTACGCGAAGAAGCTGGGCGTCGACACCGACGCGCTGCTGATCTCGCAGCCGGACTCCGGTGAGCAGGCGCTCGAGATCGCCGACATGCTGGTCCGCTCCGGCGCGATCGACATCGTCGTGATCGACTCGGTGGCCGCACTGGTGCCCCGGGCCGAGATCGAGGGCGAGATGGGTGACAGCCACGTCGGTCTGCAGGCCCGGCTGATGAGCCAGGCACTGCGGAAGATGACCGGTGCGGTCAGCGGCACGAACACCACCGCGATCTTCATCAACCAGCTGCGCGAGAAGATCGGCGTGATGTTCGGCTCCCCGGAGACCACGACCGGTGGTAAGGCGCTGAAGTTCTACGCGTCGGTGCGCCTCGACGTGCGCCGGATCGAGTCGCTCAAGGACGGCACCGACGTCGTCGGTAACCGGACCCGCGTCAAGGTCGTGAAGAACAAGGTGGCCCCGCCGTTCAAGCAGGCCGAGTTCGACATCATCTACGGCCAGGGCATCAGCCGCGAGGGCAGCCTGCTGGACCTCGGGGTCGAGCAGGGCTTCGTGCGCAAGGCCGGTGCGTGGTTCACCTACGAGAGCGACCAGCTCGGTCAGGGCCGGGAGAACGCGCGGAACTTCCTGCGTGACAACCCCGATCTGGCCAACGAGCTGGAGAAGAAGATCCAGGAGAAGATGGGCATCGGCAAGCCGGCGGAAGTGCCGGCCGACGGCAAGGCCACGGCCGAGGTCGATGTCGACTTCTGATCGACCCACCGCGGGTGGCAGTGATCCTCGGCGCTCCGCCGAGGATCCTGCCCCCGCGGCGCTGTCTCTCCCCCACGAAGAGCGCCTGGCCTTCGCCCGCGAGCTCCTGGCGCGAGGTGCAGCCGTCTTCGAGGGTGCGACGACCCCACCGACGGCCCGCCGTGCGCGACCAGCCACTCCAGCTGGAGCCGGCTCGGCCGACGAAGCGGTGGGCGCAGGCGATTCGCCGGGCTCCCGCGGTGGTGCGGGAGTAGTTGGTTCGGGTGCGGTTGCTCAGGCGGCCGAGCGAAAGCCGCGGAAGGCAGGCGCGGCTCGTGGCGCGGCTGAGCCAGCGCGGTTGCGCGGTGACGCGGAGGCGGCTAATCCGGACGAGGTTGTCGGGGCGAGCGAGCGATGCTCGCGAAAGGCCTATGCGCCTCGCGAGGCCGCAGTGGGTGCGGGCGACGCGGACGGACCTGCTTCCGCTCGCGAGCGGAAGGGTGGGCGTCAGGCTGCTGGCCGGGCGGTTGACCCTTGGGGCGAGCTGGATGAGGACTTTGCCGGGGATGACCCGGGGAGTACGCGGCGGGCCAGTACTGGGATTCGGCGCAGTGTGTCTGCTGACTACCGGGCTGATGCTCAGGCGTTCGCCGGCGACGATGAGCCTGCCGGCAATAATGCCGAGACTATTGATCCGTGGGGCGATGGTGTCCCCGTTGTCCGCCCCTCGAAGTCGAAGCGGCTCGTCAGAAACGATGCGGCCGACGTATGGGGCCCGGACGTAGTTGAGCCCGGCCCGGCGAGCACAGTCGATGCCGAAGCAGTTGCATCTGCTCCCGAGGCAGTTGTGGCGCCGAAGGTCCCAGCAGTACGCCATGGGCGGGCCGCTGCGGCCGCGCGGCCCAAGCAAGATGCCGCGGTGGATGTGTGGGGTGCCGATCAGCCCGTTGCACCGGAGACGCCGCCAGCCGCCGCTGCGGAGTCGAGTGCAGCTGCGGGCCCCTCGGAAGGCGCGCCGCGAGTCCGGCGCAGTCCTGCCCGATCGAGTGTCTCCAAGACCAAGGCCAGCGCTAAGGCCACGTCGCCTCGCGACGATTCGAATGACCCCAAGTCCGAGGCGAGCGCTAAGACCACGTCGCCGCGCGACGATGAGAGTGACTCGAAGCCCGAGGTGAGCGCTAAGACCACCTTGCCCCGCGACGATGAGGGTGCTGCGAACGCCACCACTACCCGTGGAAGCCGACCTAATGCCAGCACGGCCGCCGGTCGGCTGAGCGACTCGCCAGGTGCTGAGGACAAGGCTACGGGTGACGCGCCGGCAGGCCGGGTACGCCGTGCTGTGCCCGCAGGTGACGAGGCTAGCGGCGCGGCTGCGGATGGTGCGGCACCGGCTGGAGGCGGGCGGGAGCGGGTTAGCTTCCTTACGGCGCGGCAGAGTGGCGAGGAGTTGGAGGCCAAGACCTCACGCGGGGGTCGTGGCTGGGGGAGCGGTGGTGGCTC
>NZ_SMKX01000328.1 GCF_004349055.1 Kribbella antibiotica | reverse complement strand
ACGGCGGGGTGGTTGGTGGTGCGGTTGACGCGGGGGTTTGTGGTTGAGGCGATGCCGGATTGTTCGGGGCCGGTTGAGGCGTGGCGGGTCTTCAGACGTAGCGGCGGGAAGCACCTCGTGTATCCGGCGGAGGTTCTGTAGACGATGAGTGTCCTTGTGCATGCGGAGCCGGTACGGCGAAGTGCGGCGGACTGGATCGCGCGGATTGCGCTGGAGCCGTTCGGGTTCGACGGGCAGTGGGAGCAGGTGTGGCTTCGGCGGCGGGAGGGGGATCTCGCCGAGCTCTGCTGTATTCCGCTGCTGGCCTATGGAGTTGCGCTGGGGGATGTCGTGCGGCTTTCGGGGGATGGGTCGACGGTCCTGGGAGTGGTCGAGCGGTCGGGGCGGCATGTTTTCCGGGCGTTGCTGACAGTGGAGCGCACGGAAGAGGTCGCGGAAATCAGGGCTGAGATCGAGGCGATGTGTGCGAGGGCCGGGCTGCTGCTGGAGTGGACGGATGGTCGCTTCGTGGGGATCGACATCCCGCCCGATGCCGATGTGAGTGGCTTGGCGGGGTTGGTAGAGGCTCGGCGGTTGGAGTGGGAATGGAGCAGCACCCTGCCGTTTGAGGCCCCGCGACTACGACGGTGGTGGAGGCGGCGGTGAAACTGGGGTCGGCGGGTCGGATACGCTGGGGCGGTTATGGCTGCCGCTAATTTGGTCAACCTGGAAGCTGTGTCCAAGGGCTTCGGGACTCGTGTATTGCTGGATGCCGTCAGCCTGGGGGTGGGGCGGGGCGACCGGATTGGTGCTGTCTCTTATACACCTCT
>NZ_SMKX01000327.1 GCF_004349055.1 Kribbella antibiotica | reverse complement strand
AAGAGACAGCCCCACCAACATCCACGGCGAAGCCGCGTGGACCTGGCCCACCCTCCACTGGGCGCAATCCAACGGCCACGACCTCCGCCTAGGCCTGGAAGACACCCTCACCGGCCCAGCAGGCGAGCCCGTCACCTCAACCGCCGACCTCTTCGCCTTCTTTAGCCGGCGCGACGCCTAGGCCTGCGGTCGGGCTGGTACGGCGGTGCATGGTTGCTCGCCGCACCGGACAAGCCGGACACGTCGCCTGTGGCTGGTCGCCGCGGCGGCCGCGTTACATAAAGAGCTTGGCTGGGCCGGGTGCCTGGTTGAGGTACTGGCGAGGTCGGCGATCGCGTGACCGCTGCTTGAGGTGCCCGCTATGGCTGAGGTCGAAAAGCAGCGCCGAGTGTGGAAACTTCATGTCGCCATTTGCACAAAACGTTCCACCCAGCTCTCCGGGTGGGCTGGTGGATGGGCTGGGGAGCGCTACCCGTCGTTTTCGGGTGGTTTTGCTCCCCAGCTCGACCAGATACCTGACGAATCGGGCGCTGGGGAGTTCCACCGGCGTATCCGCCCGTCGTTTCGCGCTACGCGGGACTTTTTCGGGTCTATGAGGCTGTAGCGAAATGGCGTTGCCGGTTGGGGTGTTGGATCTGGTGGGATGTTCGGTTCGCCGTGGCGGGCCGGGTGGGGCCTCGGCTGCGGGTTCAGGTGGCGGGGTGGAGGGTGTGTTTGTGGAGTTTGAGGAGGTTGACCACGGTGGCTGCGAGGTGGAGTTCGCTGGCGGCGGCTTTGATGCCGCGGCGGGAGAACCTGCGCAGGCCGGTCTGGTCTTTGA
>NZ_SMKX01000326.1 GCF_004349055.1 Kribbella antibiotica | reverse complement strand
GGGGCAGGGGTTGGCCAAGGCTGCGAAGTGGGCGGCGGTGGGAGTCTCCGAGCGGGCGGTTTGGGGGCTGTGCCAGGGGAGCGGCAAGCAGCCGTATCAAACCGTGGTCGACCTGAGCGGTCCCGCGTACAAGTGCTCTTGTCCGAGCCGGAAGTTCCCCTGCAAGCACGCGCTTGGGTTGCTGTTGCTGTGGTCGAACGGCGAGGTCCAACCGACTGAAGAGCCGGAGTGGGTGGACGCGTGGGTCGGCCAGCGAGCGGCGCGGGCCGAGCGGCCGGAGCGGAAGCCGGGTGAGGTTGCCGATCCGCTCGCTGCGCAGGAGCGGGCATCGCGCCGGGCCGATCGAGTGTCGGCGGGTATGGCGGAGCTGGCGAGCTGGCTGGGCGACCAGGTCCGCCAGGGTCTCGGCGGATTCGACCAGCGCGCCTACACCGAGCTGAGTCGGTTGGCCGCGCGCATGGTCGACGCCCAGGCCGGCGGGGTAGCAGGATCTGTACGGCGAGCTGCCGCGGTCGTCGGGCGTGGTCACGGCTGGCCGGGGGAGTTGCTCGAGGAGTTGTCGCTCATCCACCTGCTCGTCGCCGCGCACACCCGCCTAGCCGACCTACCGCCCGCCCTCGCGGATACCGTGCAGGCTCGCATCGGCTGGACGACCGAGACCGCCCGTGTCCTGGCCGACGGCGAGAAGGTCGAGGACGACTGGCTGGTACTCGGCCGCATCATCGAACCCGACGATCGCCTCACCGTCCGCCGCATCTGGTTGCGCGGGGCAACCACCGGCCGCATCGGCCTGATCCTCAACTTCGCCGCTGCCGGCCGACCCCTCGAACCACTCCCCGCC
>NZ_SMKX01000325.1 GCF_004349055.1 Kribbella antibiotica | reverse complement strand
CTACAGTCACCCGTGTCTCAGCGACCGACCCGAGTCCGAAGACACGATCCGGCTGCGTAAGCCTTAGAGGGTGATCAGGAGGTCCGGCCGCTTCCGCGTCCTGCACTCGCTCCCAACAAGAAGAACATTACTGTGATTCCCCCGGACGATGCAAATCGGGGTCCCCCTCGGGGTTTGAGCGCCGTCGGTCGATGTTTCAGGCCGCGTACATCTGGTGGGCACTGCGGACATCTGATCAGGTGTCCACGGTCCCCCGTTCTTGTTCCCGGTACGGCGGACCGCCCGCTGTTCGGCGGCCCCGCACAGAACAGCCGACCCACCCTTGGGCACGCAGTGCGTCTTTGGGTACCCACCAACCATCCAGAGCGCCTTGAAACGGTTGGTGGGTTCTCAAAGTGCGCCTGTCCGGCAGCGATGGGGAGCGCAACGTACCGGAATCGACAGGCAGGACTCCCCAACTCCAGCACCGACCACCCAGCCAGCCACCGCGTGGGAGGGGTTGGCCCCAGGGCCAGCTAGTTAAGGGGTCCGCGTAGAAGGGTCGGCGATCGCGTGCGGCGGGGCTAGAGGTTCTGGGCTTCGGCTGGGGCCCGTGCAGTGGCCCGTCGGATCAGTGGCCGTTTTGCGGGAGCTGGGGAGTATTACCTGTCGATTCCGGGGGGTAGCGCTCCCCCGCCTCACCGGACAGCACCCCGGAACACCCGGACCTTTCGTTGAAAGCCACCGCGGCGGGTCAGTTGTCAGGCCTCGTCATCATCGACGGCAACCACAGCCCAGCAACCCCAGACAACAAGGCACGAGACCGCTGACCTCGCCAAGCAGCCCAGCCCCCGCGGCGACCAGCCACGCCGCCGTTGATCGGCCGCAGCGGCGACCAGCCATCCCCAGACGCCACCGGCCGAGACCACACCAACCCAACGCCGACCGCAACATTCCCCGCCGACCGCCGCCCAAGAA
>NZ_SMKX01000324.1 GCF_004349055.1 Kribbella antibiotica | reverse complement strand
ACCCAACCCACCCACGCCGACTAGCAGTTATCCACAGGCCCTCCTGCACCAACCCAGCACTTCGCTCATGCTGGGTTGGATGGACTGGTGGTGGCGCCGACAGCTGGCCGACGAGGGAATCCAAGAGCTGATCCGCGCTCAAAACGGAGTCGTGTCGCGGACTCAGCTCCTCGCCGGCGGCTGGCTGGATGTCCGCATCAAGCGCCGGCTCCGCAGCAGGCGCTGGCAAACCATCCACCCCGGCGTCTATGCCAACCACACCGGCCCCATCGGGTACGACGAGCGCCTGCTGGCCGCCCTCCTGTACGCCGGACCCGACTCTGCCTGGAGCCACTACACCGCAGCCGAGCAACTCGGCCTGCTGAGACCGGCCCCTGGCCGTCCCATCCACCTGGCTATCCCCGACCACCGCCAAGTACGCAGCCAGCCCGGACTCGTCATTCACCGCGACATCCACTGGGCCGACCGCCTCGCTCGCGCCGTCCCACCTCGCCGTACCGGAGCCCATGCGATTCTCGACATCGTCGGCATCAGCCGAACCCTGGACCAAGCGGCCGCGGTCGTCGCCGAAGCGTGCCAAACCGGTCGTGTACACCCACGCGATCTCCTCGCCGCGCTGTCCACCCGAGGCCGCCTACGCCACGGCCGCTCCCTCCGCCCGATCCTCACCGACGTAGCCGCCGGCTCCCACTCGCTCCTCGAAATCCGCTACCTCCGAGACGTCGAACGCCGCCACGGCCTCCCCACCGGAACCCGCCAACGAGCCGTCGACAGCGAATACACCGACGTCTACTACGACGGATTCGGCCTCGACGTAGAACTAGACGGCCGTCTCCACCTCATCCCGACCCAACGCTGGCGAGACCTCGACCGCGACAACCGAGCCACCCTCCGCGCCGAGGCAACCCTGCGCTACGGCTGGTTCGACATCACCAACCGCCCCTGCACAGCAGCCACCCAGGTGCTCCAAGTCCTCCGCCGCACCGACCCCAACCTCCCCGCC
>NZ_SMKX01000323.1 GCF_004349055.1 Kribbella antibiotica | reverse complement strand
GGGAGGCGCAGGCTCGGTGTCCGGAGTTGGTGGTGGTGAAGTACGACCAGGTCGCGGATGCGCGGGCGTTCGAGCCGGTGGTGGAGTGTTTGGAGGCGTTGACGCCCGGGGTGCAGGTGATCCGGCCGGGGATGTGTGCGGTGAAGGCTCGGGGGCCGGCCCGGTTCTACGGGAATGAGGAGACGGCGGCGGAGAAGTTGCTGGACCGGCTGGAGACGTTCGAGGTGCCGGGTGGGCGGATCGGGATTGCGGACGGGCCGTTCACGGCGGAGCAGGCGGCACGCGCCAGTTCGGAGCGGACGCGGGTGCTGGTGGTGCCGCCGGGGGAGTCGCCGGAGTTCCTGGCGCCGCTGAGTGTCGACGTACTGGAGCAGTCGACGCTGACCGGTCTGCTGCGCCGGCTGGGGTTGCGGTCGCTAGGGGCGTTTGCGCAGTTGCCGCCGGCCGAGGTGCTGACGCGGTTCGGCCCGGATGGCGCTTTCGCTCATCAGCTTGCTCGCGGGGCCGATGACCGACCGTTGGTTGCGAGGGAGGTGCCGCCGGAGCTCACCCGCACGCTCGAGTTCGAGCCGCCGGTGGACCGGGTCGACCAGGTGGCGTTCGCGGCCAGGTCGGTGGCTGACGAGCTGGTCGCGCGGCTGACCGAGCTCGGCGGGGTGTGCACGACACTGCGAGTCGAGGTCGGGACGGAGTCCGGCCGGATCCACGAGCGGGAGTGGCTGCACCCGCGCTGGTTCACCGCCGCGGATGTGGTCGATCGAGTCCGCTGGCAACTCCAAGGCAGCGGTACGGCGACCAGTGGGCTGACCTCAGCTGTCACCAGGATCAGGCTGATCCCGGAGCAGGTGGACCCGGTCGGCTCCCAGGCCGACGGCTTATGGGGCGGCGGTCCGGACGAGCGGATTCACCGTGCCCTGACAAGAGTCCAGAGCATGCTCGGTCACGGCGCAGTCGTCTCAGTGGTGGTCGGCGGCGGCCGCGGTTTCGCAGAGCGCCAGACACTCATCCCTTGGGGCGACCGCCCAGTCCCAGCCCACGCCCCCGACCAGCCCTGGCC
>NZ_SMKX01000322.1 GCF_004349055.1 Kribbella antibiotica | reverse complement strand
CTACCTGCAGTTGGTCGTGCTCGCGCGGACGGCATGCTCGCGGCTAGGAGGGCTGGCTTGCCGGCGCCGATACGACGGCACCAACAACTGGAGGTGGCGCGCGCTAGGTCGCAGTACAAGCTGGGGTACGGCGGGCGGCGGCGCTACGGGTCGACTACCTGCAGTCGGTCGTGCCGGCCAGGCGCGCAGCGCGATGAATCGGCGACAAGCGAGGAAGCCAGCAACAACAACAACTGCAGGTGGTGCCCGCGAAGCGCAGTACAAGCGGGGGTACGGCGGGCGGCGGCGCCACGGATGGACTACCTGCAGTCGGTCGTGCCGGCCAGACGCGCAGCGCGATGAATCGGCGACAAGCGAGGAACCCAGCAACAACAACTACAGGTGGTGCCCGCGAAGCGCAGCACAAGCGCGGGTACGGCGGGCAGCGGCGCCACGGGTCGACTACCTGCAGTCGGTCGTGCCGGCCCGGACAGCCGAGCGCGCCGCACGGTGAATGGGCGACAGGCGAGGAAGCCGCAACAGCAACAACTGCAGGTGGTGCCCGCGAAGCGCAGTACAAGCGCGGGTACGGCGGGCAGCGGCGCCACGGGTCGACTACCTGCAGTCGGACGTGCCGGCCAGACGGCCCAGCGCGCCGCACGGTGAATGGGCGACAGGCGAGGAAGCCACAGCAGCAACAACTGCAGGTGGTGCCCGCGAAAAGCGCAGTACAAGCGCGGGTACGGCGGGCAGCGGCGCTACAGGTGGACTACCTGCAGTCGGTCGTGCCGGCCAGGCGCGCAGCCGCGATGAATCGGCGACAAGCGAGGAACCCAGCAACAACGACTGCAGGTGGCGCGCGCTAGGTCGCAGTACAAGCGGGGGTACGGCGGGCGGCGGCGCCACGGGTGGACTACCTGCAGTCGGTCGTGCCGGCCAGACGCGCAGCGCGGTGAATCGGCGACAAGCGAGGAACCCAGCAACAACAACTACAGGTGGTGCCCGCGAAGCGCAGCACAAGCGCGGGTACGGCGGGCAGCGGCGCCACGGGTCGACTACCTGCAGTCGGTCGTGCCGGCC
>NZ_SMKX01000321.1 GCF_004349055.1 Kribbella antibiotica | reverse complement strand
CACCCACCACAACCCCGCCGGGCGCACAGCCCGCCGCGGAACCGCCGACCTACGCAGCCCCCGCCGTACCGGCCAATCCAGCCTCGGCGACCCCCGCCGTACCGGAACGATCCGCTGCGCCGGCGCAGGCCAGCACAGTCCAGACGTCCGCGGCACCGACTGCGACGCAAGCTCCACCGACCGCGCAGGCGCCGCATGCGGTGATGCCGCCGTCACACCACCACACCGGCAACGGCTACCCGGACGTAGAACACCGCCAACCCTTCGGGTGACCTGTCGCTAGCTCACCCCGACCTGCTGGCCGGGATCGGCTGCTTGGCCTGCAGCAGCTGGTCCGCCCCGATCCGTTCAGTGCGCAGCAGCCGCCTTGAGCACCCACCAGTCATTTTCCGGCCGGATCCGTGACTGACCCGTGCTCAAAGTCGTACCGGGGTTCGCGCGCGAGCGGGGGTGACCTGGTCACGAATACCGGCGGGGCTGGGGAGCGCTACCCCACCCGAATCGGCAGGTAGCACTCCCCAACTCCCGCAGCGACCGCAACCCCGGCCCGGCGCAGTCAGCGCAGCGATCGGGCGGCGCCCTCAACTCCAAGGGGGCAGTCGCTCGATCACTTCCGAGCTGCCGGCCGGGAGCTGGCGCTTTGGCTGGAGTCGGTGGTGGAAGCCGGACCGCTCCCACTCACCAAGTTCCCGCGACAGGAGATTCCGCGTCGCGCCTGAGCGTGCGGGATCGGGCGCCGGGCAGGTTGGTGAGTGGGAGCGGTCCGCCCCCGCCCCGTTCAGCCCGCGGCACCCACCTGTCACCCGACACTCGTCGAAACGCCTGAGCCGTGCTCAAGGCCGCGCACCCGACCGACTTTGAGCACCCACCAGTCATTTTCCGGCCGGATCCATGACTGACCCGTGCTCAAAGTCGCACCGAGCCCACGCAGGCCCGGTGAGCAATGGGTCACGAATACCGGCGGGGCTGGGGAGCGCTACCCGCGGCGAATCGGTAGGTAGCACTCCCCAACCTCCCAGCGATGACAACCCCGTCGACCCGATGTGGAGCAGCGCCGTCGGCTGCGTAGACGTATACCTCCTGTCGTTGGGATGTCGGGGGC
>NZ_SMKX01000320.1 GCF_004349055.1 Kribbella antibiotica | reverse complement strand
CCCCTCCATCGCACAGCCCCTCAACGACCACCACCACCCGTTCATCGGTACACAAGCCCCCGCCGCCATCCGGTACCGCGCAGATTGCCCGATCGGCGCTCCAAGCCCACCGCCCAGGGCGCCTTGAGCACGCATCAACCATCCGGGACGGCGCGGAATGGCTGGTGGGGCTCAAGGCTTGAGGCGGGGTACTCCCGACCGCGGTGGGGACGTCTCGAATTCCTGCACGGTTTCGAGCGGCGCGGGGAAGTTTGGCGGCTTCGGGTGAGACGGCCATTCGGGGCGGCGTCGGGGAAATCGGGACGGCCGACCCCTCCCCGCCGTACGCCGCTCTGCTGGCCGCGACGCGGAATCCGCCGCCGGGCCTTGAGCACGCACCAGCCATCTGGGACGGCGCAAAATGGCTGATGGGGGCTCAAAGCTCGGGGCGCAGCTTCGAGGTGAGTCGACCGCTCGGAGCGACCTCGCGATCCGGCCAGCCACCACCTCGCCGTACGCCGACCTGCCGGACGCGACGGGGGAATCCGCCGCCGGCGCCTTGAGCACGCACCAGGCATTCGGGGGCCCGCGGAATGGCTGGTGGGGGCTCAAAGCTTGGAGTGAGCGGCTTCGAGGTGAGTCGACCGCTCGGAGCGACCTCGCGATCCGGCCAGCCAACACCTCGCCGTACGCCGGATCTGCCGGACACGACCGGGGAATCCGCGGCCAGCGCCTTGAGCACGCACCAGGCATTCGGGAGCCCGCGGAATGGCTGGTGGGGGCTCAAGGCTGGGGGCGAGGGTGCTCCGACCGCGGTGCGAGACGTCTCGAATTGCTGCACTGTCTCGAGCGCCTTCGGGAAGGGCGGCGCCTTCGGTGAGACGGCTATTCGGGGCGGCGTCGGGGGATCGGGGCGGCTGCCGCCTCGCGATGCTCGGCTGGGCGCGGCTCGGCTGGGCGCGCCTCGGCCGGGCGCGGCTTGGGGCGCGGCTTGGGGCGCTGCTTTGGGGCCGCCGCTGGGGGTGTGGAAGCGCTGATTTGGCTGGGGCGGCGGCTTGGTGGGGCTCTGGTGCGGTGATCAGAGTGTGGAAGGCGGGTTCGGGTGGGGGTGGAAAGTTACTGGG
>NZ_SMKX01000319.1 GCF_004349055.1 Kribbella antibiotica | reverse complement strand
CTACCCGTTCATCGGTACGGCGGGGGTGGGGTCGCGAGGGCTTGGAGGACTCGGGCGCGGAGGAGTTCGTATTGGGCTCGGTGACGTCGGGGAGCGTCGGGTGGGCGGATGACTGCTTCTCCGTTGACGACTAGTTCGTCGGGCCGGAACTGTTCGGCGGTCAGGTCGACTTCGGTTCCGTTCGGGAGGCGGTTCCAGTAGTGGTTGCCGATCCGCAAGCCGTCTACCTGGACTTCGCCGAGGATCAGTTCGCCACCGAGCACGTCTTGGACCACCAGCGCCGTCATCCCGCACTGGTCCCGCGCCGGATTGTCCGCCCGCCACTCGGCGCTGGATTCGGGGTAACACGTGTCCGGCCCCCAGGCCGTGCGCAACAGAATCTGCAACTCCTCCGTGCTCACCATCCCCTAAGCCTGGCCCAACACCGGCCTAGCAGGGGCCGCCCACTAGGCGGACGAGCCCGGAATCTGCCCAAAACAGACACCCCTGGAATCAAGGGCCTCACCCCGATCGTTGCGGGAGGTTGGGGAGCGATACCTGTCGATTCGGGTGGGGTAACGCTCCCCAGCTCCGCCGGCCTTCGTGACCCCGCGGTCACCGGGCCTTCGCGCGAGCCGGGGAGGACTTTGAGCACGGGTCAGTCACGGATCCGGCCGGAAAATGACTGGTGGGTGCTCAAAGTCGGCCGGGCGCGCGGCCTTGTGCACGGTTCAGGCGTTTCGGCGGGTGTCAGGTGACTGGTGGGTGCTCAAGGGTGGCCGCCGCGCGTTGAGCGGGTCGGGAGCGGACCGTCGGCACTCACCAACCTGTTCGGCACCCCGGTCCGCACGCTCAGGCGAGGGGCGGAGACGCTGGTCGGAGGCACTTGGATGCTCCTATGGATGTCAAGCAGCGGTTGGCTTGGGGTTTGGTTGGCGTAGGAGGTAGTAGATCTCGCGGGCGATGAGGCGTTTGAGGCAGCGGATGATGTCTTTCTTTGACAGGCCTTCGGCGGTGCGTTTCGCTGCGTAGGCCTGGGTGCGTGGATCGTGGCGGAGTCGGCTGATGACGATCACGTAGAGCGCTTTGTTGGCTTGCCGGTCGCCGCCTCGGTTGAGGCGGTGGCGGTGGGTCTGGCCA
>NZ_SMKX01000031.1 GCF_004349055.1 Kribbella antibiotica | reverse complement strand
TCACTCACTCGCTCAACACGATCTCCGTAGTGGGAGCAGTCCTCCTGGTGGCTACAGCTGTGGCCACCAGGAGGACTGCTCCCACTACGGAGATCGTGTTGAGCGAGTGAGTGAAGGCCTGGCGGGCTGTTGCCAGGAGCGCTTCGGCTGCGGCCGTCGGTAGGTGCGCAGCGGCTGCGGCGGCTGACGGAAGACCTTCGCGGAGCGGGGCGATCGCATCCGATGGCAGGTCGGCGCGGTAGGCCGCCGTACCGATGGAGCCCAGGACTGCGATGCCCAGCGCGCCACCGAACTCGCTGCAGGTCTCCATGACGGCGGATGCTGAGCCAGCACGCTCCGGGGAGACCGAGCCGACGATGGCCTCGGTGACCAGGGACATCACCATCACCAAGCCTGCTGCGAGCAGACCCGCGCCGATCAGGATCACGGCGAGCGAGGACTCAACCCGCACCTGAGTCAGTACGACGAAGCCGCCGGCCGCGAGGACGAAGGCGCCACCGGTCACGTACGCACGGTCGATCCGCCGAGCCAGAGCGGTTGCGAGCGGGGCTGCGGCGCCGACGACAAGAGAAGGCGCCAGCGACCACAGCGCAGCCCTCAGGGGCGACAACCCCTGCACTAGCTGCAGGTACTGAGTCATGAAGACCGCATTGCCGACCAGCGCCAGCGTGCCGACAGTGTTCGCCGCCAGCGACCCGCTGAAGGCGCGGTTGCGGAACATGCCCAGCTCGATCATCGGGTACGCCGCAGTCCGCTGCCGCTGCACGAACAGCACCCCGAAGACCAGCCCAGCCACGATCGCGATCACCGGCAGCGCAGCCCAACCATGCGCGGCCAGCTCCTTGATCCCCCAGATGATCGGCAGTACGGCGGCCAGCGACAGCACCGAGCCCAGCAAGTCGAACCGGCCGCCAGCCGGCGCCTTGAACTCCGGCAACAGCACCGGCGCGAGGATCAGCAGCAGAAGCATCCCGGGAATGTTCGCGAGGAACACCGAGCCCCACCAGAAGTGCTCCAGCAGGAACCCACCGAAGACCGGGCCGAGCGAGATCCCGCCCATCATCACCGCGCTCCAGAACGCGATCGCCTTCTGCCGCTGACCGGCGTCGTGGAACATGTTGCGAATCAGCGCCAGCGTCGACGGCATCAGCGTCGCGCCGCCGATCCCCAGCACCGCGCGAGCGGCGATCAGCTGCTCGGGGTTCTGCGCGTAGGCAGCGGCCACGGATGCGAGCCCGAAGGCAACCGCACCGAAGATCAGCAGCCGGCGCCGCCCGATCCGGTCACCGAGCGAACCCATCGTGATCAGCAGCCCGGCCAGCACGAACCCGTAGATGTCGAAGATCCACAGCTGCTCGGTCGCGGTCACCCCGAGATCCCCGGCGATGTACGGAACGGCGAAGTACAGGACCGACACGTCCATCGACACCAGCAACAGCGGCAACGCGAGCACCCCGAGCGCGATCCACTCCTTCCGCCCGGCCCGTTCCGTCGTACTCATGGCCCCTCCAAGTTATCTGTCTATAGCGCACACTGTGTGCGCCATAGACAGACCCTAGCGACATCTGTCTATGATGTAAACAGTCACAACCGAGAGGGGTACGACGGTGGAGCTACCGCGAGTGCTGGAGCAGCTCTGGGGGCTGGAGGGACCGGCGCGTCCCGGCCCGAAACCGACGTTCCAGCTGAGAGACATCGGCGCGGCCGCGGTCGAGCTCGCCGACGCGGGCGGGCTACCGGCGGTGTCGATGAGCAAGGTCGCGTCCGCGCTCGGCTTCACGACCATGTCGCTCTACCGCTACGTCGACGCCAAGGACGACCTCTACACGGTCATGCTCGAGCACGCCTTCGGCGAGGCACCCATCCTGTACGGCGACAACTGGCGACGCCGGATGGAGTCGTGGGCGGAGGCGTTCCGCGACGGGTTGCGCGCACACCCGTGGATCCTGCAGGTGCCGGTCACCGAGCCGCCGCTGTCACCCAACCAGCTGAGCTGGATGGAGTCGGCGCTCCAGGCGTTTCACGACACCCCGATGACGGCAGGCGAGAAGTTGTCCGCGATGTTGCTGGTGAACATCTACGTCCGCGGCGCCGTCCAGCTCAGCGTCCACCAGTTCACGAAATCACCGGAGGAGTCCGCCGCGGCCGACCGCCTCTACGCCGAGCGGCTGCGCTATCTGGCTACGGAGGACCGCTTCCCGGCGACCGCAGCCGGGCTGCACCATCCGCAGGAGCTGGAGATCGACTTCGACGCCGACGCGTTCGCCGACGGCCTGGAGACCGTCCTCGACGGCATCCAGGCCCGCATCGACAAGAGGTAACTCAGACGTCGAGCTTGTCGGCGACACCGCGCAGTACGGTCGCGACCTGGCGGGAGGCCTTGCCGTCGGGCTGACGGCCGCGGCGGTAGCTCTCGCCGAGGTTGTCGAGAAGCTTGATCAGGTCCTCGATCACGAGCTGCATCTCGTCCGGCTTCGGGCGCATCGCCTTCGCCACCGACGGCGGCGGATCGATCAGCCGGACCTGCAGCGCCTGCTCACCCTTGCGGCCCTCGACGACACCGAACTCGACCTTCTGGCCGGGCTTGAGGTTGGTCACTCCGGCCGGCAGCGCCTCCGCGCGGACGTAGACGTCACCGCCCTCTTCCTTGCTGAGGAAGCCGAACCCCTTCTCGGAGTCATACCACTTGACCTTGCCAACAGGCACGGGAACCTCTTCAGTGTGAATCGTCGGAAACCGGAACGGACGGGCGGCCCGATCGGCTACCCAGAGTACGTGAACGCGGGGCACAGCGCCCGCGGAAAAATCACCGGTACTTGTCGGGGTCCTTGAGCTTCTCGTTCATCGACCCGGACCGGAATCCGCGCGGGTCGACGCGGGCCGCTGTGAACCCCTCGGCGACCACCGCCTCGACCAGCTCACGGTGGTCGACCCGAGCGATCAGCTCGTGGTCGATCTCGATACTCGCTGCCTCGCCAAGGTCGCGAACGCGCACGTTCTGCACCCCGTACGACGCCAACCGCGACCGCACTGCGGCCTCCGCCCGGTCAACCCGGGCGAGCAGATTCGGCGTGATGCGGATGCCGTACGCGATCCGGCTGGACAGGCAGGCCGCGGCCGGCTTGTCCGACGTCGCCAGCCCCCAGCTCCGTGATGCCGCCCGGATCTGCGCCTTGGTCAGCCGCGCATCCTTCAGCGGCGTGATCGCACCCCGCTCATGCGCAGCCCGGATCCCGGGCCGGAATCCGGCGATCGCGTCGTCGGCGTTCGTCCCGGTCGCGATCGCGGTGATCCCGAACTCGTCGGCGATCGGCTGCAGGGTCTCGACCAGCTCGGCCTTGCAGAAGTAGCAGCGGTCCCCCGCGTTGGCCTGGTAGCCCTCGCGGTCCATCTCGTGCGTGTGCGGCGTGACATGCCGTACGCCGAGACCGTCGGCGAACCGTGCCGCCGGCTCCAGCTCGGCATCCGGCAAGCTTGGTGAGATCGCCGTTGCGGCGACGACATTGGCCGGGCCGATCGCCCGGGCGGCGGCCGCAAGCAGAAACGCGGAGTCGGCGCCACCGCTGAACGCGACGACCAGCTTGTCGTAGCTCGCCAGTCGCTTCATCAACGCTTCCAGCCGCTGCTCGAGGACATACGCCTCGAGCCAGGCCGGGAACTCGGTCAGGTCGTTCAGGACGACATCAGCGCCGTACCCACGCAGCTCGTCAGCCGTGAACGGCCCGGTCGCCACGGACACCGCAACCGCACCGGCCGCGTGGGCGCCGTCGATATCCGCGGTGTGATCGCCGACGTAAATACCTGCTCGGTGCTCGAGGAGCGCCGTACCCTTCTGGGCTCCGTGCAGGTCGCCGACCGGCTCGTCGACATCCAGCCCGAGGTAGTCCAGGTGCAGCTTCACGGACGGCGTGTGCTTGGCCGACACGACCATCGTCCGCCCGCGCAGGGCCCGGATGGCGGCCAGCGACTCGGCGACGCCGGGCAGCGGCAGGCTGCCGGTGATGGCGTGATCGGGGTAGTGCTCGCGGTACCGCTTCACCATGGCGTCGACCTGCTCCGCGGGGAACCAGTTCGCCATCTCCCAGGTCAGGGGCGGGCCGAGGCGGCTCACCACCAGCTCGGAGTCGATGTGGACGCCGGTCTCCGCGGCCAACAGGTCCCAGACCAGCTGGATCCCCGGGCGGGAGTCGATCAGCGTCATGTCCAGGTCGAACCCGACCACGAGCTCCGGTACGTCGAAGGTCGCAGCCTCCCCGTGAGGGGCGGCGCTGGGTCGGATCTCGGCGGTTGACACGTCCCCAACCCTACGTCCTGCCGCCGACAAGCCGATCTCGCATCCCGAAACAGCTGATAAGTCCACTAAATCAGTTGGATTATGGAGATTGACCCCCTGGAGGAATTTCCATGACTGCACAGCTCGAAGCGCCCCAGATCACCGTGGCCAAGGTCGGTGGCGCGATCGGCGCCGAGATCGGCAACGTCCAGCTCGGCGGGGACCTCGCACCGGAGACCGTCGTGGCGATCCGGCAGGCCCTGCTCGACCACAAGGTGATCTTCTTCCGCGACCAGCACGACCTGGACGACGCCGGCCAGTTGGCCTTCGCACGGCTGCTCGGTACGCCAACCCTGGCGCACCCGACCTCGAAGCCGCTCGAAGGCGCCGCGAACGTGCTGCCGATCGACTCTGACTACAGCAAGGCGAACAGCTGGCACACCGACGTCACGTTCGTCGACCGCATCCCCGCGATCAGCTTGCTGCGTGCGGTGACACTGCCGGCGTACGGCGGTAACACCACCTGGGCGAACACAGTGACGGCGTACGCGGCGCTGCCGGAGTCTTTGAAGGCACTGGCCGACCGGCTGTGGGCCGTGCATAGCAACGTCTATGACTATGCCGGGCATGCGGACGAGGGCCGGGTCGGTGGCGTGGACGTCAAGTTCGAGGAGTACCACAAGGAGTTCGAGTCCAAGCTGTTCGAGACCGAGCACCCGGTGGTCCGCGTGCACCCGGAGACCGGTGAGCGCGCACTGGTCCTCGGACACTTCGTACGGCGCTTCGTCGGGCTCAGCAGCACGGAGACCGCCGCACTGTTCCAGCTGCTGCAGAACCGGATCACCAACCTGGACAACACGGTCCGCTGGCAGTGGCAGCCCGGTGACCTCGCCATCTGGGACAACCGCGCGACCCAGCACTACGGCGTGGCCGACTACGACCAGCCGCGCCGACTGCACCGCATCACGCTGGCAGGCGACGTACCGGTGAGTGTGGATGGTGTGCGCAGCACGCCGCGGACAGGCGACGCGACGCACTTCTCGTCAGTTGACAACTGAGCGGCATTTGTTTGAGCTCTTGACACTCTGGACGCTTTTGTAAACCATCAGGGGCATGGACTTGTTCACGGACCGCACCAAGCGACGGCTCCGTGACGAGCTGCTGGATGCTGCGTACGACGCGATCGTTGCCGGTGGGTACGACGGACTCCGGATGGCCGAGGTGGCTCGGCGTACCGGAGTGTCCCGGCAGACCGTCTACAACGAGTTCAGTGACAAGTGGGGGCTGCTGCAGGCGGTCACCACTCGCGAAATGGAACGGTTCCTGCTGGAAGTGAACGCAGCGCTCGCTGATGCGCCCAACCCGATCGCCGGCTTGCAGGCCGCGGTCGAGCGGGCGCTCGCACTGGCCGGGGAGAACCCGCTGGTGAAGGCGATGCTGGGACAGCCGGGATCGGACCAGGCCAGCCAGCTGCTGACCACACGGGGACAGCAACTGCTGGAGGTGAGCCACCAGGCGCTGGATGCCCACGTCCGTGAGCACTGGCCAGAGGTGCCGCCACAGGACGCGACCAGCTGCGTGGACATCGCTCTGCGCGTTGTCCTCAGCCACATCGTCACGCCAGGGCCCCCACCGGCCATAGTGGCGGCGCAGCTGGCTCGTGTACTCAGCCCCTTCCTCGTCCAGTCCAGGAGGCAGTCATGACGAATCCGTTGCACAGACAGGGTTTCAGCTCATTGAAGTCTGGTGGCTTCAACTGGGACGCACTGCCGCTACGACTGTTCGACAAGGGCAACCGCAAGTTCTGGAACCCCCGCGACATCGACTTCACCCAGGACGCTCTCGACTGGCAAGGCATGAGCGAGAACGACAAAGACAACGCACTCATGCTCTGCTCGCAGTTCATTGCGGGCGAGGAGGCAGTCACCGAGGACCTGCAGCCGTTCCTGCAAGCCATGGCAGCCGAGGGACGCTTCGGCGACGAGATGTACCTGACGCAGTTCTGTTTCGAGGAGGCCAAGCACACTGCGGTCTTCCGGCTCTGGCTGGACGCCATCGGCGTCACCGAAGACCTCCACCGGTACGTCGAGACCAATCCGGGCTACCGGGCGATCTTCTACGAGGCCCTCCCCGTAGCACTCAAGTCACTGGCCGATGACCCGTCACCAGCCAACCAGGTCCGCGCATCCGTTACCTACAACCACGTGGTCGAGGGAACGCTCGCTTTGACCGGCTACCACGCCTGGAACCTGCTCTGCACGGCGCGAGGCATTCTGCCCGGCATGCAAGAGCTCATCCGCCGCATCGGCGACGACGAACGCCGCCACATGGCATGGGGCACGTTCACCTGCCGCCGGCACGTAGCCGCCGACGAGACGAACTGGAAGGTCGTCACCGACACCATGGAGGAGCTACTGCCGCATGCGCTCGTCCAGATCCAGTGGGCACTCGACAACTCCCCCGAGCTCCCGCCAGAGATCAACCCAACCGCACTGATGACCTACGCCGGCGACCGCGCCACCCGGCGTCTGGGCGCCATCGAGTCAGCGGTCGGCGCAGACGTTGCCGGTATCGACCTGGACTACTCACCGGAGAAGCTGGAAGACGTCTTCGGCGACGAGGACTCAGCCGCGCTGGCCGCGGTCCGCTAAGGCTTTCGCACCTCGGTGTCGGCGGCCGTCACGAGACGGCCGTCGGCAGCATGCACCTCAAGCGGCCGTAGCGGTTTGCCGTCTCGGCGGTCGAGGAGCTCCGAGCGCGGCTCGCCAGGGCCGAACGAGAACGCCTCACCCCACTGGCGCAGCGCCACAATCACCGGGAACAGCGCCTCCCCCTTGGCCGTGAGTACGTACTCATGCTGATCACCTGGCTCGAGAATTCCTTGTTCCACAAGGCCTTTCAGACGCGCACTGAGGATGTTCTTCGCGATCCCCAGGCTCCGTTGGAACTCGCCGAAGCGACGACTGCCGTCGAACGCATCGCGCACGATCAGCAGCGACCACCAGTCGCCGACCGCATCCACCGACCGCGCCACCGGGCAGCTCTCCTCGTCGAACCGGGTCCGCTTGACCATCTCACCACCTCCTGGTTGCAAGATGCTACCAGGAGGTCGTACGGTTTCAACATGAAACCAAGGCTCTTCTTGGCGGCGTCGGCCGCGATCGCCGTGTCGACCGTCTATTTCGCCCAGCCGCTCCTGGTGACGATGGGCCAGGACCTCGGCTTGTCCACGAGCACGGTCGGACTGTTCGTGACCGTCACCCAGATCGGCTATGTGCTGGGCCTGTTCTTCCTGGTCCCCTTGGGCGATCGACTCAACCGCCGCCGGTTGATCCGCACGCAGTTCGTCCTGCTCGCGGGCGCACTGCTGATCGTCGGCTTCGCGCAGAACGCCGTCATGCTGCTGATCGGGCTGGCCGCAGTCGGCGGGCTCGCGGTGGTCACGCAGTCGGTGGTCGCGTTCGGCGCCTCACTGAGTACGCCGGACGAACGCGGCCGGACCGTCGGCGCGATCACCACAGGCGTCGTACTCGGCATCCTGCTGGCCCGCACCGCCTCCGGAGCGCTCACCGACGTGGCCGGCTGGCGGGCGATCTATCTCGTGGCCTGCGCCCTCTGCCTGCTGATCGCCGCAACCTTCGTCGAGGCTCCACCCCAGCAACGCACCGACCTTTCGTACGGCGCCTTGCTCCGCTCGATCATCGACCTGTGGCGCGAAGAGCCAGTGTTCCGGAACGCCGGGCTGCGCGCCTTCTTCATCTTCGCCTCGTTCAGCACCCTGTGGAGCGCCGTCGCCCTACCGCTGACCGATCAGGGTCTTTCGCACACGGCGATCGGTGCGTTCGGGCTGATCGGTGCGGCGGGCGCGATCGCGGCCGGCCCGGCCGGACGGCTGGCGGACAGGGGCCATGGGCAACTGGTTACGCTGGTTGCCGCCGCAGTACTGGTCGCTAGCTGGGCCATCATCTTCTGGACGCCGAAGTCCCTGCTGGCACTGGCGATCGGCGCCGTCGTTCTCGACTTCGCCAACAGCACGATCCATGTCACCAACCAGAGCCTGATCTACCCGCTCCGGCCGAATGCGGGCAGCCGCCTGATCGGCGGTTACATGATCTTCTACTCGTTCGGCAGTGGCCTCGGCGCGATCGCGTCGACCTGGTTGTACGCCCACGCCGGCTGGACCGGTGTCAGCGTGCTCGGCGCGACCTTCGCCGTCGGCGCCCTGCTCACGACAGTTCGCTTCACGACAGTCCGAGCAGTCCGACCGACTTCTCGCGCATCTCGACCTTGCGGATCTTCCCGGTGACCGTCATCGGGAAGTCGTCGACGAGCAGCACGTACTTCGGGATCTTGAAGCGGGCCAGCTTGCCGGTGGCGAACTCGCGGACCGCATCGGCGTCGAGAGGTTCGGCGCCGTCCTTGAGCTTGATCCACGCGCACAGTTCCTCGCCGTACTTCTCGTCCGGTACGCCGATCACCTGGACGTCGGCGATCGCCGGGTGCGTGTAGAGAAACTCTTCGACCTCGCGCGGGTAGACGTTCTCGCCGCCGCGGATGACCAGGTCCTTGATCCGGCCGACGATGTTCACGTAGCCGTCCTCGCGCATCGTCGCCAGGTCACCGGTGTGCATCCAGCGCGCTTGGTCGATCGCCTCGGCCGTCTTCTCCGGATCGTCCCAGTAGCCGAGCATGACGGAGTACCCGCGCGTGCACAGCTCCCCTGGCTCGCCGCGCTCGACCACCAGACCAGTGGCCGGGTCCACGAGCTTCACCTCGACATGCGGCATCACGCGCCCGACAGTCGACGTACGGCGGTCCAGGTCGTCGTCACGCCGCGTCTGTGTGGACACGGGCGATGTCTCGGTCATGCCGTAGCAGATGGCCACCTCTGCCATGTGCATGTCGGCAACACACCGCTTCATCACCTCAACGGGACAAGGCGATCCCGCCATGATCCCGGTGCGCAGTGTGGACAGGTCGTAGTCGCTGAAGTTCGGTAGTCCCAGTTCGGCGATGAACATCGTCGGTACGCCGTAGAGCGCCGTACACCGCTCGTCCTGCACTGCCTGCAAGGTCGCAGCCGGGTCGAACGCCGGACCGGGGATCACCATGCACGCACCGTGCGTCGTACAGCCCAGGTTCGCCATCACCATGCCGAAGCAGTGGTAGAAGGGCACGGGGATGCACAGCCGGTCCTCTGCTGTGAAGGCGATCGTCTCGGTGACGAAGAAGCCGTTGTTGAGGATGTTGTGATGGCTGAGCGTTGCGCCCTTCGGGAAGCCTGTGGTGCCGCTGGTGTACTGGATGTTGATCGGGTCGTCGAAGGAGAGCTCGGCGATGCGCTGCTGCAGCTCCTCATCAGTGATGCGGTCAGCTGCGTCACGCAGGCTGTCCCAGTCACCTGTGCCGATGTAGACGGTCTCTTCGAGCGCTGGGCAGTTCGGGCGCACCTCGTCGACCATGGCTCGGTAGTTGCTCGTCTTGAACTCAGTGGCCGAGATCAACAGCCGCACACCGGACTGGTTGAGCGCATAAGCCAGTTCGTGCGTCCGGTACGCCGGATTGATGTTCACGAGGATCGCACCCATGGTGGCGGTCGCGTACTGCGCGATAGTCCACTCCGCGCAGTTCGGAGCCCAGATGCCGACCCGGTCGCCCTTGGCGATCCCGCGCGCCAGCAGGCCCTTCGCAACCCGGTCCACCTCCGCACCGAACTCGGCGTACGTCCAGCGCCTGCCGGTCTGTACCTCCACCAGGGCGTCGCGATCGCCGTACTGCGCGACTGTCCGCCGCAGGTTCGCGCCGATCGTCTCGCCCAGCAACGGCACGTCGGAGATCCCGGAGGCGTAGGAAGGCAGGCTCATGCCTGTCATCGTCACCCGGGTCAGATGCGTCTGCAACTGCAACTGCACGGGCGGCAGGAAACAAGGGGTGGACGGCAAGCAATGTCCTTGCCAACTCTCCGTCACATCGGTAGCGCTGTGTCATTGGACCGTTACAGTGAAGGGGAGAGGTGTGAGGCGATGGGCCGATCCGCTGAAGGTCACGCCCGCAGCGACCGTCCGCCCGGACGTACCGCCGAGGCGGCACAACGTACCGCTGCGGTAACCGATCATGTCCGCGAACTGGGCAACGTCCTGGCCGATGCACTGGCGATCGATGTGCACGGCACCGACCTACAGACTTTGAAGCGGGCATCGCGCCGAGCGCCGCCCGCCGTACCGGCAGCTGATCTGACAGCGCGTCCCGGACCGGTCTGGGACGCATTCCTGCCGCAGCCGCCAGGCCGGTTCCGCTGGTGGGGTGCCGAACGCCGGTACGCGCGGCGGCTGGCCGCAGCCGAGGACCGGTTCGCGGAGGCGATCGAGCGGCACCGGACCGCCGAGCAGAGCCGCCGCGACCGAGTGGCTCGTGCCATGCGGGAGCAGGTGGAGCAGCAGCGCCGGCTGGACGAGGCGACCGCCGAGCAGCACGCCCGCGTCGACGCATACCAGCGTGCAGTGGAGAACCACGACCGGGCCGCCGTCACGCGGTACTTCGCCAAGGCGCTGGAGCGAGTGGCTGAACCACTTAACTTCCCGCGTCGCCGTCGAGTCGGGTACGTGCCCGAGTCCACGTTGCTGGCGATCGAATGGGACCTGCCTGACATGAGCGTCGTACCGGCTGAGGCGTCCTACCGGTATGACCGGGTGGCCGACACAGTGGTGGCAGAGCCGCGACCGGAGAAGGAGGTGCGGCTGCTGTACCAACAGCTGGTCGCCCAGCTCGCACTGCGCGCCCTGCACCTCGCCTTCGGTAGCGACCGGTACGGCGTGGTCGACACCGTCGTCTTCAACGGCATGGTCGAGTCGGTCGACCTACCGACCGGGCAGACAGTGCGTCCATGCCTCATCACCTTGCGGGCAACGCGTGAGCAGTTCCAAGCCCTGGTGCTCGACCAGCTCGACCCCGTCGCCTGCGTGCGCCACTACTTCGCTGCAGAGGTCTCCCGGCACCCAGAAGAGCTACAGCCGGTCGAACCGGTGCTGGACTTCGACCTGGCCGACCCACGCACGGTCGAACCGATCGACGTCCTCAGCGAGATCGACAGCCGGCCCAACCTGCTGGACCTGAGCCCGGAGTCCTTTGAGCACCTGGTCCAGAACCTCTTGACCCGTATGGGTCTGGAGACCCGCCTCTTCCGTCTAGGCACTGACGGCGGCATCGACTGTGTCGCCTACGACCCGCGTCCCATCACCGGCGGCAAGTTCGTCGTCCAGGCCAAGCTCTGGACCCGCACGGTCCCGCCCTCCGCCGTCCGCGACCTCTTCGGCACCGTCATCGACGCCGGCGCCACCAAAGGCATCCTCATCACCACCAGCGGCTTCGGCCCCACCAGCTACCAGTTCGCCACCGGCAAGCCCCTCCAGCTCATCGACGGCACCGCCCTGCTGTCTCTCTGCCACCTGCACAACATCCCGGCTCGCATCATCCCCAGGGCCAGTTGAGAAGTGTCAGACTGGCTGGCATGGAAACTGGGGTAACGGTTGTCGGATCAGGTCAGGTCAGTACGACGCCCGATGTGCTGCGGGTGTCCTTGAGTGTCGAGCACGTCGCCGCAGATGTGGCGGCTGCGGTCGCGCAGGTGGCTGAGCGCACGGATGCAGTGATTGCTGCGCTGCGCGGACAGGGAGTCGACGCGTCCGACATCGGTACGACGACTGTCAACGTCTACCAGGAATACCGCGAGCCGGGGACCGCTGCGGCGTACCGGGGTTCACACCAGCTCACCGTGGTCACACGGGACCTCACCGGCTTCGGCACGCTGCTCAATGCGACTGTGGGCGCAGCCGGGAACAATCTGAACCTGCAGTCCCTGCAGTTCGACGTACAAGACAAGTCGGCGCTGCTGACCCAGGCCCGCGAGCTGGCGTTCCGCCAGGCCGAGCAGAAGGGCGCAGAGCTCGCTGCACTGGCCGGCTACTCGCTCGGCTCGGTCACAGCGATCAGCGAGACCGACAACCACGCCCCCATCCGAGCCATGGCCCTGGGCGGCTCGGCCAAGGCCTTCGACGCCGCCTCGATCAACATCACACCTGGAGATCACTCCGTCGAGATATCCCTCGAGGTGCACTTCTCCTGGGCCTGAGACTCCGGTCTCAAAGCTGGAACAAGGCTTTGCGGTGTTGACAGTCTCGGCGAGACTTCTCCCATGTATGCACCGGCGCCGTTGAGGCGGCAGTTGAACCGGTCCGGGCTTTTGCTGCTCGGACCGGCGTTCGTCGCGGCGGTCGCCTATGTGGACCCGGGGAACTTCGCCACCAACATTGCGGCCGGGGCGACGTACGGGTATCTGCTGTGCTGGGTCGTTGTCGGGGCGAACCTGATGGCCGTTTTAGTGCAGTATCTGGCGGCAAAAGCGAGTATCGCGACCGGACGGACGCTGCCGCAGCTGTGCCGTGACCACTTCAAGCGGTCCACGTCGACAGGGCTCTGGGCCCAAGCCGAGCTGGTTGCCGTCGCGACCGATCTGGCCGAGGTGGTCGGCGGTGCGATCGCGCTGAACCTGCTGTTCGGCATCCCGCTGCTCTTGGGCGGTGTGATCACCGGTGTGGTCTCCTTCGGGCTACTGATCTACCAGTCCAAGCGCGGGCAGCGGCCGTTCGAGGCCGCGATCATCGGGCTGCTGACCGTCGTACTGGTCGGGTTTGTGGTCTCCACGATCCAGTCCGAGCCGTCGGCGTCCGGTGTTATCGGTGGCATGGTCCCGCGGCTGGACGGCGTGCAATCGCTGGTTCTGGCGGCCGGCATGCTCGGTGCGACCGTGATGCCGCATGCGATCTGGCTGCACGGCGCCCTGATCACCGACCGGCACGGCAAAGCAATCCGCTCGAGCGCGGGCAAGCAGCGGGTACTCAAAGCGACCCGTACCGATGTGGGCGTGGCCATGGCGCTGGCCGGGGCAGTCAACCTCGCCATGGTCGTCCTGGCCGCTGCCGCGCTCAGTGGGACCGGCGCCGACTCTCTGGATGCTGCGCACGCAGCTATCGGTGACCGGCTCGGCAGTTTCTCCGCACTGCTGTTCGCCCTCGCACTGCTCGCCTCCGGCTTCGCCTCCTCCTCGGTCGGCACCTACGCGGGCTCGGTCATCCTGGACGGGTTCTGGAAGCGCAAGGTCCCGCTGTGGGCCAGGCGTCTCGTCACTCTGGTTCCGGCGCTGGTCATCCTGGCGATCGGCATCGACCCCAGCCGCGCGCTGGTGGTCTCACAGGTGGTCCTGAGCTTCGGCATCCCGTGTGCGCTGTGGCCACTGGTCCGGTTGACCGCTTCCCGGCGCGTCATGGGCAGCCTGGTCAACCGCAAAGCGACTACTCTCGCCGCATGCCTGGTAGCTACCGCCGTGACCGCGCTGAACGTCGTACTGATTGTGCTGACCGTTCGGGGCTGACATGACGCGCGTCTTCGCCGTCAGCGACATCCATGGCCACCCGGCGAAGCTGCAGGCGTCCCTGCTGGCGGCTGGGCTCACGGATGCCGAGGGCAACTGGTCCGGGGCCGATGCACGGCTGTGGGTGCTCGGTGACTTCTTCGACCGCGGTCCGGACGGCATCGGCGCCCTGCGCTTCGTCCGCGGCCTGACCGAGCAGGCACCGGCCGGAGCGGTCAATGTGCTGATCGGCAACCACGAGATCCTCGCGTTGGGGATGCGCAAGTTCGGTGACACCTTCGTCCCGCACGAGGGCATCACCAGCCGCAGCTTCGAGCGCTCCTGGGCGCTGAACGGCGGCCAGGACCGCGACCAGGAGCTGTTCACCGACGACGACGCCGCCTGGCTGCTCGATCAGCCGCTGCTCGCCCTGGACGCCGATCACCTGCTGATGCACTCCGACACCGCGGAGTACGTCGAGTGGGGCGACACCATCGAGCAGATCAACACCCGCGCCCGGACCGACCTGCACACCGACGACATCGTGGTCTGGTGGGAGATCTGGCGCCGGATGACGTCGCGCTACGCGTTCCGTGGCGAGAGCGGCCCAGAGGTCGCCCGGATCATGCTCCAGGCCCTCGGCGGCCGGCGGATCGTGCACGGCCACAGCATCGTGGCCGACATGCTGCACATCTCCCCCGAGTTCCTGACCGGCCCACACCTGTACGCCGACGGTCTGGTGCTCGGCATCGACGGCGGCGCCTTCGACGGCGGCCCCTGTCTGGTTGTGGAGCTCGATCAGCCGTAGGGGAATGCGTCCCCGTGCTCGGTGGTTGTCACGGGTTATGGCTGAGAAGACGCGGAAGATCCCAGGCCCGGACCACCCCATCACCGTGGCGAAGAACCCGGACCGCGTGGTCGTGAAGCTCGGCGACCAGGTGATCGCGGACAGCCGCGACGCGCTGTCGCTGCAGGAGTCGAACTACCCGGCGGCGCAGTACCTGCCGCGCGAGGACGTCGACTTCACCCTGCTGGAGCGGACCGACCTCACGACGTACTGCCCCTACAAGGGCGACGCCTCCTACTACAGCATCCTGCCGGCCGGCGAGGACGGCGTGAACGCCGTCTGGACCTACGAGCAGCCGTACGACGCGGTCTCGGACATCCGCGACCACGTGGCGTTCTACCCGGACAAGGTGTCCATCGAGATCATCGCCGACTGAGGTCTTTGGGCGACTGGTTAGTGATCGGGTCAGATGCGCCGTACCGTTGGAGGGATGACCACGTCCGAGCGGTACCGCCCGCGCACCCTCGCCGAGGCGCTGCGTAGTTGGGACGACGCTGCCCTCGGGACGTTGCTCCAGCATCGGCCTGACCTGGCCGTTCCGATCCCTGCCGACACCAGTCAGCTGTCGGCCCGAGCCACCGGGAACGCCTCGGCGGCCCGGGCCATCAACCGGCTCGACGAGTTCGGTGTCGACCTGCTGGAGGCTCTCTCGGCGCTGCCGGAGCCGGTCACCGTGGCTGACCTGGCCGCCGGTGTGGACCAGCCCTTCGACATCGTGCAGCCCCGAGTAGTCGAGCTGCTGAATCTGGCGCTGGTGTGGGGCACCGAGGACGATCTGCGTCCGATCCGCGCTGTCCACGAACTGCTCGGCCCGACCCCGGCCGGTCTGGGTCCGATCACCACCCGGCACTTCGGTGATCTGGACAAGCTGATCGCCGAGGCCGGTCCGGAAGCGCGTGAGGTGCTCGACAAGCTCACCTGGGGCCCGCCGACCGGGACGGTCGAGAAGGCCGAGCGCCCGGTGACGATCGCGTCGGCGCGGACCCCGATCGAGAAGTTGCTCGCGCGCGGTCTCGTCGTACCGCGTGATCCGACCACGGTGGTGCTGCCGCGGCAGATCGGGCTACACCTGCGTGGCGGGCGCGTGCTCGCCTCTACTCGGCCCACGCCACCCCCGCTGGACGGCAAGACAGTCATGGCCTCGATCGTCGATCGGGCCGCGGCCGGAGCCGCATTGGACTTGGTGCGTCAGGTCGACCGAGCGCTGGAGCAGATCGGGCTTGAACCCCCGCCCGTACTGCGCACTGGCGGCATCGGCGTGCGTGAACTGCGCAGCCTGGCCAATAAGGTCGGTGCGGAGGAGGCCACGACCGGGGCGGTGCTCGAGATCGCGTACGCCGCCGGACTGGTCGCAGCTGTCGAGGTCGGGACCAACGAGCTCTGGCTGCCGACGAACGCGTACGACGACTGGCTGGAGCTGGACCTGGCGCATCGCTGGGCCCACCTCGTCACCGCCTGGTTCGGTGGCCTGCGGGCGATCGGACTGATCGGTCGGCGTGACTCTGGCGGTGCAACGGCGGCTGCGCGCGAGCGGCTCATCAACGCCCTCGCCCCGGATCTGGAGCGCCTGTTGGCTCCGGAGGTCCGGGTGCTGACTCTGAACGCACTGGGCGAAACAGCTAATGGGATCGCTCCCTCGACGCATTCGGTCGTCACCTGGGTGGCCTGGCATCGACCACGGCGCGGCGGGCAGTTCCGGGATGAGCTGGTCGAGTGGGCGCTCACCGAGGCCGCATTGCTCGGTCTGACCGGCCTCGGTGCACTGGCGACGCATGGGCGGCCGCTGCTGGAGCAAGAGCCGACCATGGACGAGCTGGCCGAGGCAATCCGCCCGCTGGTGCCGGAGCCAGTGTCAGAGATCCTCCTGCAGGCTGACCTGACCGCAGTAGCTCCCGGTCCGCTGGTGCGATCCGTGCAAGACGACCTGTCCGCCATGGCCGATGTCGAATCGCAGGGCGGCGCCGCCGTCTACCGCTTCAGCGAAGGCTCCGTACGGCGTGCTTTCGACCTCGGCCGGACCGCGGACCAACTGCACAAGTGGCTGGCCGAACACTCCCGGACCCCGGTCCCCCAGCCACTGACCTACTTGGTCGATGACGTTGCCCGGCGGCACGGCGTACTGCGGTTGGGGACGGCGTCGACGTACCTGCGGTGCGATGACGAGAACGTGCTCACCCACCTGATCAGCTCGAACCTGCCTGGCGTTCGCTTCCGCCGGTTGGCACCGACCGTGGTTGTGTCGCCGTCGCCGCCGGACATGGTGCTGGCGCGTCTCCGCGAAGCTGGACTGGCGCCGCTGGCCGAATCCTTCGACGGCGTACTGCACGTGAGCACGGCTGCGACACGGCGTGGTGATCCCCCACGCCGCCGTACCAGCCGTGACTTCGCCGACAGCCCTGCTGACCTCACCATTGACCAGGTGAAGGCAGTGATCGAGAAGGTTCGCGCCGGCGACCGCCTGGCCGCCGACCGGCCGTCCGACGAGGTGGCGTCCGAGCCGACGGCACCGGCCGAGACCATCGCCGTACTCAGCAATGCAGCCGAGGCCCACACCCGGACCTGGATCTCCTACGTGGACCACAACGGCACTGCGTCCGAGCGGATCGTCGAGCCGACCCGAGTGGCCGACGGCTGGCTCACTGCCTACGACCCGGCGACCAACCAGCCCCACACGTACGCGCTGCACCGCATCTCCGCTGCCCGAGCCATGGAGAGCTAGCTCCTGGTTTGGCAGGTAGGGGCACAATGGAGGGTCGGGCTACAGATGGGGAGTAACGGGTGACGGACGGGCCGCTGATCGTGCAGTCGGACAAGACTCTGCTGTTGGAGACTGCGCATCCGGAAGCTGGGGCGTGCCGTAAGGCCATTGCGCCGTTCTCCGAGTTGGAGCGGGCTCCTGAGCACGTACACACCTACCGGCTGACTCCGCTCGGCCTGTGGAACGCGCGGGCCGCTGGGCACGACGCGGAGCAGGTGATCGACGTGCTGCTGCGCTACAGCCGCTACCCGGTGCCGCACTCGCTGCTCGTGGACATTGCCGAGACGCTGGATCGCTACGGCCGGTTGCGGCTGGAGAAGCACCCGGAGCACGGTCTGGTGCTGGTGACGACCGACCGTCCGGTGCTGGAGGAGGTCCTGCGCTCGGCGAAGATCAAGCCGATGCTTGGCGAGCGCATCGACGACGACACCGTGCTGGTGCACCCGTCCGAGCGCGGCCACCTCAAGCAGACGCTGCTGAAGCTCGGCTGGCCGGCTGAGGACCTCGCCGGTTACGTCGACGGTGAGGCGCACGCGATCGAGCTGGTCAAGGACGGCTGGGATCTGCGGCCGTACCAGGAGCAGGCGGTCGAGTCGTTCTGGCACGGTGGCTCGGGTGTCGTCGTACTGCCTTGTGGTGCTGGGAAAACGATCGTCGGTGCTGCTGCGATGGCACAGGCGTCGGCGACCACGCTGATCCTGGTCACGAACACGGTGTCCGCGCGGCAGTGGAAGGACGAGCTGCTCAAGCGCACCACCCTCACCGAGGACGAGATCGGCGAGTACTCCGGTGCCCGCAAGGAGATCCGGCCAGTCACGATTGCGACGTACCAGGTCATGACCACACGTCGGAAAGGTGTCTACACGCACCTGGAGGTGTTCGACGCCCGCGACTGGGGCCTCATCGTGTACGACGAGGTGCACCTGCTGCCCGCACCGATCTTCCGGATGACCGCCGACCTGCAGACCCGGCGCCGCATCGGTCTGACCGCCACGCTGGTGCGTGAGGACGGCCGTGAGGGTGACGTGTTCTCTCTGATCGGTCCGAAGCGCTATGACGCGCCTTGGAAGGACATCGAGGCGCAGGGCTGGATCGCCCCGGCTGACTGCATCGAGGTGCGCGTAGACCTGGAGCAGAGCGAGCGTTTCGTGTACGCGACCGCAGAGCCTGAGGACCGCTACCGCCTGGCCGCTTCAACCCCGGCCAAGTCCCGTCTGGTCCGGCGAATCGCCGACCACCACGCAGGCGAGCCCTTGCTGGTCATCGGTCAGTACATCGACCAGCTGGACGAGCTCGGCGAGCGCCTCGAGTGTCCGGTGATCAAGGGCGAGACGACGGTCAAGGAGCGGCAGCGTCTGTTCCAGGCGTTCCGCACTGGCGAGATCACTCGGCTGGTCGTCTCCAAGGTCGCCAACTTCTCCATCGACCTCCCAGAGGCCTCCGTGGCCATCCAGGTGTCCGGCACCTTCGGCTCCCGCCAGGAGGAGGCCCAGCGCCTCGGCCGCGTGCTCCGCCCGAAGGGTGACGGCCGCACTGCCCGCTTCTACTCGATCGTTGCCCGCGACACCATCGACGCCGAGTTCGCTGCACATCGCCAGCGCTTCCTGGCCGAGCAGGGCTACGCCTACACGATCGTGGACGCGGAGAACCTGTTCGCCTAGAAGGGCTAGACGAACCTGCTCTGGATCCCACTGAAGTGGGTCTTCAGCGAGCGGGCAAAGGCCGTGGGATCTCCGGACTGCAATGTGTCCAGGAGGTCCCGGTGCCAGCCGGCGATGTCAGCGAGGGCATCGCGAGGGCCGGGGAGACGCGCATCGACCTCGGCGAACGTGCGCCAGAAGACGGCGAGCAGATCGAGCACCAGGGTGTTTCCCAGCGGCTCGTAGAGGGCCTGGTGGAACGCCCAGTCCTCGTCGGTGAAGTGCTCATCAGCGGCGGCCTTGGCCTCCATCTGCTGGACGAGGTCTTCGAGGGCGTCGGTGCTGTGAGTTCTGAAGTGCTCGACGACCTCTTCAGCCAGGCCGACCTCTAGCGCCTGACGCACCTCCAGGACGTTCTGCACGTCACGCAGGTCGCCCGCCATCGACTGCGACAGCCGGAAGGACAGACCGTCCTCCAGGGACTGCAGGGAGACCGCACCGACGTAGGTGCCGAAGCCGTGCCGGATCTCGATGATGCCGACTGCCTGCAAGGCTTTCATCGCCTCGCGCAGTGGATGCCGGCCGACACCGAGCTGGGCCATCAGGTCCTGCTCGTTCGGCAGCAGGTCACCGGCTTTCAGGCCGCGCTCGAGAATGTAGGCCTTCATCTGATCGCGGATGAAGGTTTGGTTCACGCTGGTGAGTGTAATCCGGCCTGGTCCAGCAGCGGCCGGAGCGCGGCCAGCTCTGCCTCGTCGAACGGGATGCCGGGGTAGGCGGTGACCGGGCAGTCGATCACTCCCAGCAGATACAGCGCGGCCTTGAAGGCACCCAGTGCGGCGGAGCTGGCGCCCATCCGCGACCGGTCCGCCACCTCGACGATGTCGAACAGCCGGATGAGTCGCTCCTGCTCGTCCCAGGCCTCCGCACTGGTCGCACCGAACAGCCGCACGTACCCAGCCGGGTCTACGTTCCCCAACCCCGGTACGACGCCGTCCACGCCGAAGGCGAGCGCAGAGTCGACCGCCACCTCCGACCCGGTCATGATCGCGAACTCCTTGAGCCCAGCGTCTCGCCGTTCCATCACCAGCCGGCGCAGACTCGGCTCCTCACCACTGGAGTCCTTCACGCCAGCGATCACTCCGGCCTGGGCGAGTGAAATGACCAGTGCCGTCGGCAACTTGGTCCCGACCCGCGCCGGAATGTCATAGGCGTACAGAGGTGTCCCCTCCGCCAGCTCGGACAGACGGGTGAAGTGCCGCTCGATCTCTGCCGGATGCGTTGCCGCGTAGAACGGCGCAGTGGCAACCAGCCCAGCCACTCCGGCCTTCAGAGCTTGGGAGATGTGCGCACCGACCCGTGCAGTCGAAGTGTCGATCACTCCGGCCAGCACTGGCACCTGGCCGGCCACCTCACCCACCACGGTCTCCAGCACGACCTGCCGCTGCTCGTCGGTCAGAAACGTCCCCTCACCCGACGTGCCGAGGAGGAACAGCCCATCCACTCCGCCGGCCAACTGGTACTGGACCAAGCGGGCTAGCGAGGCCGTGTCCACCTCGTACGACGGAGTGAGCGGTGTGACAAGTGGTGGGACGACACCAAACAGAGTCATAGGACGTACTATGTCATCGCGCGGCATAATTCGGTACCGCCGCGGCAGGTGCTCAAGTAACGTTGCCGGGCTCCCCACCCCCTGCCGGAGGTCACTCATGCCCGCAGACACGTCCGATGACACCCTCCAGGCCGAGAAGAACTATCTGAAGACCTCCCGGGAAGCTCTGGCCCGGATGCGGGAGAAGACCGGCGCACTGGAGATCCACAGCGCGGACCCGGTCAGCGAGGAGTTCCTGAAGGCCGCGATCTGGCGGCGAATGCAGGAGTTGGAGGACGACCCGGAGATTCCGCTGTTCTTCGGGCGGCTGGACTACGTCGACCCGGCGCCGGAGACGTTCCACATCGGCCGCCGTCACGTGAACGACGACCTGGGCGAGCCCCTGGTGGTGGACTGGCGAGCAGACATCTCAGTGCCGTTCTACCGGGCCAGCCGCACCGAGACGATGGGAGTCGGCGCCCGGCGACGCTTCGGCTTCACGCACGGCGAGATGACCGCCTTCGAGGACGAGGACCTCACCGCAACCGCTCCGGTCGCAGAGCACAGCGACATCCTGGACTCCGAGATCGAGCGCCCGCGCTCCGGCCCGATGCGCGACATCGTCGCCACCATCCAGCCCGAGCAGGACGTGATCGTCCGCGCCGGTGTCGAGGACACGATCTGCGTGCAGGGCGCCCCGGGTACGGGAAAGACCGCGGTCGGCCTGCACAGGGCGGCGTACCTGCTCTATGCCTATCGGGATCAGCTCAGCCGCAGCGGGGTGCTCGTAGTCGGGCCGAACGCGAGCTTCCTGCGCTATATCGGCGACGTTCTGCCCGCACTGGGCGAGATCGAAGCCAAGCAGACCACTGTCGAGGAGATGGTCGCTCGGGTCCGCGTGGATGGGCCAGGTCCGGCAGCGCTCGATGTACTCAAGGGCGACGCTCGGATGGCGGAGGTGCTGCACCGGGCCGTGTGGTCCCAGGTGCGGACCCCCGAGGAGGCGCTGGTGGTCCCACGCGGATCGCACCGGTGGCGAGTCGCGACCTACCAGGCTGAGGAGCTCCTCAACGAGCTCAGAACCCGAGGCATCCGGTACGGCGCCGGTCGGGCGATGCTGCCGCAACGACTGGCCCACGCTGTTCTGCTGCGAATGGAGGCGGCCGGTGACTCACCAGATGACCGCGTCCAGGACGCGGTGGCACGCAGCCGCCCCGTCAAGCAGTACGCCGAGGCGCTGTGGCCGGCCGTGGATCCAGCCAAGCTGCTGTTCCGTCTGTTCACCGAGCCAGAACTGCTGGCCAAGCATGCCGACGGCATCCTGACCGCAGAAGAGCAGGCCATGCTGGTCTGGGAGAAAGCACCGCGGTCTGCTGGTGCGGCCAAGTGGTCGGTTGCTGATGCCACCCTGGTCGACGAGATTGCCGATCTGGTCGACCGGACGCCGTCACTCGGCCACGTGGTGCTGGACGAGGCGCAGGACCTGTCTGCGATGCAGCTGCGTGCTGTCGGCCGCAGGTGCTCGACCGGATCGATGACAGTGCTCGGTGACATCGCGCAGGGCACCACTCCGTGGGCCACACCGTCATGGGACGAGGCCCTGAAGCATCTGGGCAAGTCCGGCGCTCACACCGAGGAGCTGACCGCAGGCTTCCGCGTCCCCGGCCAAGTGATCGAGTACGCCGCTCGGCTGCTCCCGATCATCGCTCCGCACCTCACACCGCCAACCGCCGTACGGCGTGCGCGCGGTGAGCTCACCATCACCCGGGTCAGCGACAGTCTGGCTGCCGCGGTGACCACAGTGACCGAGGTGTCGAACCGGCTCGGCTCAATCGGTCTGATCGTTCCCGATGCGCTCGTCCCGGCCACTCGGAAGGCACTCCACGAGCAGGGGCTCACGTTCGCCGTACTGGGTGATGAGGACGACGTCGAGTCGCACCTGGACGTCGTACCGGCCTCACTGGCCAAGGGTCTCGAGTTCGACCATGTGGTGCTGGTGGAGCCGGCCGGCATCGTGGCCGGTGAGGCCGATGAGCGCACCGGCCTCCGCCGGCTCTACGTCTGTCTGACGCGAGCCGTTACCTCGCTGGCAGTGCTCCATAGCGAGAGCCTGCCGGCCGTCCTAGCGACCGCACCCTAGCGCCGAAGTCGTTCGGCAAGGAGAGGCGGAACACCTTCGCCCAGGCCGATGCGACCTGCTTCGGCAGCGGTCCGGTGGTGTAGCGCAGGTTGTACTCGTCGAAGATCGCCCGCACCTTGGGTGCGATCTCCTGGTACCGGTTGCTCGGCAGGTCCGGGAACAGGTGGTGCTCGATCTGGTACGAGAGGTTGCCGGTCATGATGTGCATCGCGCGGCTGCCATTGATGTTGGCCGAGCCGAGCATCTGCCGCAGGTACCACTCGCCGCGAGTCTCACCCACGATCGACTTCCGCTCGAACGTCTCCACGCCCTCCGGGAAGTGCCCGCACATGATCACCGAGTGGGACCAGACGTTGCGGACCACGTTGGCGACCGCATTCGCAGCCAGCGTGTGCAGGACGGACGGTCCGGACAGCAGCGGGTGCACCACGTAGTCCTTGGTCATCTGGCCGCGGATCTTCTTCAGCACCTGCTTGGTGCGCGCCTTGAAGTCCGGGTCCTGACGGCGTTCCTTGGTGGCCAGGTTCTTGCCCAGCTCCAGGTCGTACGCCGCGATGCCGTACTCGAAGAACATCGCGTTTACGAAGTTCCAGAACGGCTGCGCCAGGTAGAGGGGGTACCAGCGCTGGTCCTCGTCGACCCGCATGATGCCGTAGCCGAGGTCGTTGTCCTTACCGACCACGTTCGTGAACGTGTGGTGCAGGTTGTTGTGCGCGTGCTTCCACTGCTCGGCCGGCGACGCGTGGTCCCACTCGTAGGTGGTGGAGTGGATCTTCGGGTCCCGCATCCAGTCCCACTGGCCGTGCAGGATGTTGTGACCGATCTCCATGTTCTCCAGGATCTTGGCCACCGACAGCCCCGCGGTACCGATCAGCCAGGCCGGCGGGAACAGCGACAGCAGCAGCACCGCACGACTGCCCAGCTCCAGCTTGCGCTGCACACTGATCACCTTGCGGATGTACGCCGCGTCGCGGGCTCCACGGGTGGCGATGACCTCGTCGCGGATCGCGTCCAGCCGACGGCCGATCTCCTCGATGTCTTCGGGAGACAGGTGGCCGATGGGGTTGGCGGCCTTCTTCTGCAGAACAGTCACAGGGGTCTCTCTCTCAACAGTCGATGTCGCAGGCGCCGGCCGCGGCCGAGATACAGGTCTGGATCAGTACGCCGTCGCCAGGCGCGGCGGTGGTGACCTCCCCCGAGCGGAGGTCACGCACTGCGCCGGAACGCAGCGGGAGGACGCAGGAGAAGCAGATGCCCATCCGGCAACCAGACGGCATCAGTACGCCGTTCTGTTCGCCGGCGTCGAGGATCGGCGTCGTACCGTCGAGCTCGACGGTGGTTCCGGTCGCCGAGAAGGTGACGCTGCCGCCCTCGCCGGGCTCAGCCAGCGCAGTGCGGAATCGCTCGGTGTGCAGCTCGCCGATCTCCGTGAGCGACGCCCACTGCTCCTCGATCGCGTCGAGCAGGCCAGCAGGCCCGCAGGCCCACGTCTCACGCTCCGCAAGATCCGGTACGACGTCTGCCAGCGCGGCGACGTCAAGCCGGCCATGGGTGTCGGTGTGCTGTTCGACCAACCGCAGGTGTCCAGCGGCTGCATAGTCGCGCAACTCGTCGCCGAAGATCACGTCGTCAGCCCGGGCCTCGGAGTGCACCAGCACTGCGTCCTCGAACCGGCCAAGACCTGCGCGCAGCATGCCCATCACCGGCGTGATGCCGCTGCCGCCGGTGATGAACAGGATCTTGCGCGGCGCCGGGTCCGGCAGCACGAAGTCTCCGACCGCCTGGTCGAGGTGCACCAGTTGGCCCGGCTGCAGCTCCTGTGCGAGGTGCGCACTGACCACACCGTCCGGGACGGCTTTCGCAGTGATGGTGATCAGGCCGTCGCCCGGCGCAGAGGTGAGCGAATAGGAGCGCCACAGCCGGACACCGTCGACGTCGAGCCCGATCCGGACGTACTGGCCCGGCTGGTGACCACGCCAGGCCTGGCCGGGTCGCAGCACGACGGTCACTGCGTCACAAGTCTCAGGGCGGACCTCCACCACTCGGGCGCGCAGGTCGGCGCCTGCCCGGAGCGGCCGGAACATGTCGAGGTAGTCGGCGGGGTCACGCGGGTGGGTGGCCGCCGCCGCAATCTGCCAGGCCCGATCACGCAGCCGGCTGCGGAACGTGTCCCGCGCGACGGGGTCAGAGGCAAAGGTCGTCATACGTTCCAGCATCCTCGACCCGAGGTGTAGTTTCATGACCAAGGACGGTGAATCTGAATCCAGCTTTTGTTCGGAGGGAACAGTTTTGGCAGAGATCGACCCGGAGCGGCAGACCAGCCGGACGGCTCGCGGAGCGGCCGAGCTACACCTCGGCGCGGCGGCAATCGATCTCCTGCGTGCCCGCCTGCCGGAGATCGCCGGTCGGACGGTCACGGCGATCATCCTCGAGGTCCCGGGCTATACCAACGCTCTGGCCGGTCCGATGGGCGCCAAGATCGAGGGCGCGGTCCAGTTCGCCCTCGGCGGCTTCCTGCGCCTGGCCGACAGCGGAGAGCCCAGTACACCGCTCGCACCCACGCTCGAAGCCGCGTACGTACTGGGCCGCGGCGAGGCCCGCAGTGGCCGGAGCATGGACGCCCTGCTCGCCGCCTATCGCGTCGGCGCCCGGGTGTCCTGGCGAGAGCTCTCCCGGACCGCGGTTGAGGCCGGTCTACCCGCCGACACCTTGGCCAAGTTCGCTGAGTTGGTCTTCGCCTACATCGACGAACTGTCCGCAGCGAGCGTCTCCGGCCACACCGACGAGCTGGCCACCACCGGCCGAGTCAGGGAGCGCTATCTGCAGGCGCTGAGCCGCAGCCTCTTGCACGGCGACGCCGCTGACCATGTGATCGGCAGAGCGAAGCAGGCCGACTGGGACCCGCCGCGGACGCTGACTGCGGTGATCCTGCCGAGCGCACAGGTTAGGGGCGTCCTCGGCGCTCTGGATCCGCGGACCCTGCATCCAGAGGATGACCTGGCCGAGCTGGGCGATCTCACTGCCTCGCTGGGTGAAGAGGACCCGGCCGAGGTCGGCGTACTGCTGATCCCCGATGCCGACGGACCGGCCCGCGCCCCCCTGCTGCGGAACCTCCGCGGTCGCCAAGCCACCGTCGGCCCCGCCCAACCGTGGATGACTGTCCGCACGTCGTACCTGCGTGCTCTGCAGGCCCGCAGGCTCCGGCTCACCGCGGAGACCAACGCAGCCGTCGACACCGAGAGCCATCTGGCCACGCTGGTCGTCAGCTCCGATCCGACAGCTCTGGAGGATCTCCGTCGCCAGGTGTTGGCACCCCTCAACGACCTGCGCCCAGCCACCGCGGACCGCCTCACCGAGACCCTCCGCGAATGGCTGCTCCACCTGGGTCGGCGCGACGACGTAGCGGCCGCCCTGCACATCCACCCACAGACCGTTCGCTACCGCATGACCCAACTGCGTCAGCTCTTCGGCCCGCGTTTGGACGACCCGCAGGTCATCCTCGATCTGACCATCGCCCTGTCGGTGAAACCCCAGGCCTAGAAGCCGCGAGAGCCACCTGAGCGGCGCGACGACCGTCGTGAGGAGCCGCCGCCGCTGGACCTCGTCCGGGACGAGTGGCGGCGGCGTGACGAGCCGCCGCTGGACCAGCCACCGCCGTCATCATCGTCATTCGATGACCCGGACGACGACCAACTGCTGACCGACGAGCCGACGTCGGAGCTCCAGCGACCGAAGCGGGCACTTGCGCGGCGGGAACCCCAGCGCGAGCGCATCCGGTCGCCTGCCCGGCGGGCTTCCTCATCTGGGAACCACCAGCGCCTACCGTCACCCTGCGACCAGTAGCCGTCCATATAGGCGGCCATCTCCTCACCGAACTCCCAGTAGGGCTTGGGATTCCGCCACAACGTGACCGTTCGGATCTGCGCTTCCTCACCAGCCTCATCCCGCCGCTTGCAGGCCGCACAGACATCCACCTCGCGGACGCTGCCACCTTCCGGCTGCCAGTCCACCCTGGCCGCACTGGGACCGTGCCGTGGGTCAAAGAAGCAGGGCGCTGTCGGCTTCGGGATCGGCTGCCCGGCGCGCACTGCGTCGATACAGACCAGCCCGTAGCGCGCAGAGCCCAGCAGCGTCGTCACTGCCTCGATGTCGGCGTCTCCCTTGGCCGCATCCAAGCGGTGCCGTGCTTTCTCGACTGTGTCGAGCACATCCTTGGAGAGCTTCGCCTGCTGGGGTTCATTCGTCGTCGGCAACGCTGACACCTGCTGCGACAGCGCAATGATCTCTTCGTTGAGCATCGGTTGCGTGACTGCCAGATGCGCCTTCTCGTCCTGCCGTCGCGCCCTGCGTGCGCCGAAGGTGACTGCGCCCCACCACAGGCCGAACAGCCCGGCAACGCCACCCGCCCAAGGCGCAACGTCGATGTACCAGGGCTTGTCGATCACCTGGGCACGCTGGATGAAGCGCTCCAGCATGCGGTCGTAGTCCGGCGCACAGCAGTCGACAGCCTCGTCCACGGCATCACCCACGTGGTACGTCGGACCATGGTCGGCGCGCTGGACCGCATGGAACCCGCGGCCCTTGCTCTCCGAGCTTGCATCGACCAGGACGGCGTACACACCTTCGACGCCGACACGGTCGTACAACTGGTCGGCGATCTCCTCGCCTTCCCACGCAAGCACGCGCGAGTACTGACTCTTCTTGAGCTTCTCGGCCGGGATAACCGCGATCCGGATCGGCGAGGCCGCACTCTTCGCTGCCGCGTTCAGCTCCGCGACCTCACTGGAGCTGAGCTTGCTGACGCCGGGATCGACCCACACACCAGGGTCACCAAGGTGGCCGGCCACTTCGTTCAGGTAGGCGTCCGGTGTGGTCGCGGCCTGTGCCGGCAGCACCGGGAGGACAACCAGGGCGAGTACTGCGAGCAGGCGCTTCATCGCCCGCTCCGCGCGAGCCGGGCCTGGCAGGCCTTGCAGACTGGGATCTCACGCGACTGACCGCCGCCCGGTGTGAACATCCAGTCGGTCACCGAGACACCATGCACTGGGTCGAAGAAGCAGAGCGCCCGGCGGGGCGGTGCATCCGTCCCCGCAACCTTTGCCTGCGCACAGGCCAGCCGCCAGCGTCCGTACTCGACGCGGGCACGCACATCGCGCAGCTCGTCGTCGTCCAGATCACCGTTCACCACCCGCCCGGCATCGGCGTACGCATCCAGTGCCGCTTGCACGTCCGCTGCGCTATCCACGCCATCCAGACGCACGTCCGCCGCATCCAGTTCCTCACCGAACCGCGTGACGTCTTCCCGGGCCAACCGCTGCCGCTCGGTCAGCGTGTCGGCCTCATCCGGCAATACGTCGTACGACGGCCGGTAGAGCGCCGGACCGGCCTCCTTGGCCGGCCGTGCCTTCCACCAACGTCGGACCAGTCCGAGCCCAGCAAGCAGCACCAGGGCGAAGCCCGCCAACCAGATCCAGCCAGGTGGACCGCTGGCTGCCTTCGGTACGTCGAGTTGGTCGAGTACTCCGTTGAGCGTGCCGACTGGATCGGACCGGCTGTGTCTGGCCAGCTCCTCCGTCAGGATCTTCGCTACCGGGCTGTCGACCCCGACTGCGCTCCCCCAGATCATCGCGCCGCCGAACACGACCAGATAGACGCCGTCCGCAGCCTGCTTGTCGACCAGTGCATCCACATAAGCCTTGGCCGCCGCACCGTTGTCGCCACCACCGTTGTTGAGCACGGCAGCCGGCACCACGGCGATCCGGATAGCTGGAACGCGCTCGTCGATCCGGTCCTTCAGCTCGTCCGCGTCCCGCTCCGGGACCAGCGCACGCTGCGTCGGATCGACGTACACAGGTGAGTTCTTCCACCCGTCAATGACCGGAGCGGGATCAGCCGCTCCGGTCATCGTGGTGGTCAGCAGCATCAGCGCGGCCAGCAATCGCATGGCCGCTACCTTGCCTTAGCTGGAGGGCGAAGCAGCCACTGCGTCCTCTTCGACATGCTCGAGTGCTTCGATGTCTTCCAGGCCCGGGTCGCGTCGCAGCGTCAGAGTGAGAGCGAGAACGAGAACGATCAGCGACAGTACGGCGGCCAGCGGCGGCAGGTAGCGCAGCCCGGCTACCTGAATGACCAGACCGCCGACCACTGCGGACAGTCCGGCGCCCAGGTAGATCGCAGAGGCATTGAGTGCGATCAGGAGTCCGCCACCGAGCTCGAGGAGCAGGTTCTGGATCGGCGGGTTGAAGGCCCAGGTGAACATGCCCCAGACGAACAGTGCGATCGCTGCACCCGGAACGCTGCGGGCCGTCAGGTCCAGTGTGCTGACGGCCAGGATGATGCCGATCAGCAGCACGATCAGGGTGCGGATGCTGCCGAAGCGGTCCGTAGCGCGACCACCGAGCAGGTTGCCGACCACTGCGCCGACGCCGTACACGAGGAGCAGCACGCCGGTGACATTGCCGGTCAGACCGGCAGTCTCCTTCAGCAGCGGCACGATGTAGATGTAGACACTGAAGGCACCGAGCACACCGAGCACAGACATCGCCAGCACGATCTGCACGCGGCGGTCAGCCAGTCCGGCGAAACGCTCACGCAGGCTGACCACTGGTGGCGCAAGAACCTTCGGAAGCGCAGTGCGCTCAACCAGAGCAACCAACACCGCAACTGCTGCGATCAGCGCGAACACACCCTTATAGCCAAGGGTCGGGCCCAAGAAGCTGCCGGCCGGGACACCCAGCACCAGCGCGAACGTCAGACCGCCGAACACCACGGCCACGGCGCGACCGCGCTCTTCAGGTGGCAGTAGTCCAGTGGCGAACAGAGTGGCCGCCGGCGTGTAGGCGGCGGCGCCGAATGCAGCCACCACCCGCCCGACCATCAGCACGGGGTAGTTGGTCGCCAGCGCGGCAATCAGGTTGCCCACCGCGGCTAAGACGAGTGCGGCGATCAGGAGAGTACGGCGCTCCCACCGGCCGGTCAGTGTGGCCAGAATCGGCGCACCGACGGCATACGCGAGTGAGAACGCGGTAGCGAGCTGACCGGCGGCGGTCAGCGAGACGTGGAGCTCGGAGCTGACATCGGGCAGCACACCGGACACGACATACGCGCTGGTGCCGACCGCGAACGCACCAGCACCGAGCAGGTAGATCCGTGCGGACATGAGGTCCTTCCCGGGGACGTATCGAGTAGTTCGATGAAGATCGTACTACGAAACTCATCGAACTTCGATACACGTCGTACTATGGGACTCATGATCAGGAAACAGCTCCCCCAGCCCGACCGGGCGGAGATCCGCGTCGAGGCGGTTCTGCAGGCCCTCGGCGAGCCGGTCCGGCTACAGATCGTCCGAGCGCTCGCGGACACTCCGGAAGGCATTGCGTGCGGCGAGATCGAGCTGCAGGTCACCCCCTCCACCCGGGCCCACCACCTGCGCACGCTGCGCGAGGCCGGCGTCCTCACCACGCACACCGAGGGCACGCGGCGGATCAGTAGCTTGCGCCGCGAGGACCTCGACGCGCTCTACCCGGGCTTGCTGACGGGAGTCCTGTCCGCGGCCCAGTAACTGCGACTGGCAGACTGATGCGGTGGTCGAGCTACGCGCGCGCTGGGACGGCCTGGTGCCTGGTCCTGGTGAACTCGCCGACGCGCTGATCACTCAGTACGTCGAGCGCAACCGGCGCGCCTACCGCGACCATTACCTCGAGATCGTCCTGGTCGCACTGGAGTCGCTGATCCAACTGTCGACCGACCCGGCGTCGGTCCGGCTGGCGGCCTGGTTCCACCGCGCCGTCCACGAGCCAGGTGGCACGCCCTCCGAGGACGCCGAAGCCTCTGCCCAACTGGCCGAGGAGATGCTTCCGCAGTACGGCATAGCGGCAATCCGGGTCGCCGAAGTCGCCCGCCTAGTGCGCCTGACCGGCGCACTAGCCGCACCAGCCGCCGATTCCTACGCACCACCTCGCCGAGACGCGAATGGCGACGTACTGCTCGATGCAGTGAACGCCATCTTCTCGGCAGATCCAGTCCGCTACGCCGTGCACGTTGCCGAGGTACGCCGGGACGCCGGTGAACGCCGAAGCACACTGGAACGCCGGTACGACGATGTGCGCGAACTGCTCGACGGTCACCTCTACCGGACTCAGCTGGCCCGGCAACGTCTCGGACCGGTTGCCCGGGTCAACCTCGAGACAGAGTTGGCTGGGCTCGACAGCGAGCTCCCCGCACCCTGGCGTGGTTGGCAGCAGGCCGCACTGACCGCAACAGCAACGTTCTGCGCGATCGCCGCCGCTGTCGTTGCCATCGCCGCCGCTGGCGCCTCCTGGGAGATCCCGACCGCACCTAGCGAGGCTGGTTGGCCACCGGTCGCCTTAGCCGTACTGGCGTTCTTCGGCGCACCAGTGTTGTTCCGTTGCGCACGGAGCTCCAGTCAACGAGCCTGTCTGATCGCAGGTGCCGTGGTGGCGCTTGCTGTCACCGGACTGCTGATCGCCTGGGCACGAGTTCCCCGCATCAACCCAGCGGTCGGTGTCGGCCTCCGAGTGCCCTTGCTGATCTCCGCACTGCTCCTTCTGCTGATAGCAGGTGGCGCAGCACTCGCCGCATCCCTGCTGCATACCCGAACCGCCCGCTTCCTCCCGAGCCGGAACCTCGGCCAGCAGCTGGCCTGGCTCGCCGTACCAGGTGTGGTTGCTCTTGCATTACTGCTGATCGTTCAGCCTCTGGCCCGGAACTACGTCCTGAGCACGAATGAGCGGATCGACCGGTCACCCCGCCCGGCTGGCAAGGCCACGCCGTCCGCCCTCAACGGCACGGTCGCCTGGGTGAGCAGGTCGACGCTCGGCGCCGGAGCCGAGGAGGCGGTCGCAACGCAGTACGGCATCGCAATCCCCCGGCCGAACGGCGTAGTCGACATGCTCGACGCTGCGACCGGTGACCTGCGCTGGCGCTACGCGCGCTCCGACTCCAACGAGCGCCCGACCATCTCGGCGACCGGCGACGGCGAGTACGTGCTCGGGCAGTTTCCTGGCGTCGGCTATCTACTGCTCGACGCCAACACAGGTGAGCGCAAGGCCGCCTGGCCGGGCCGGATGCGCGACCACCTCATCCAGCAAGCACAACCGCTACTGACCGGCGACCGGGCCAAGCGTGGTTCCGACAAGCTGCACGGCCTCGACCCGGACGGGCACGAGAGGTGGACCTTCGCGCCAGGCGAGTGCTCGGACCTCAGTGCGGTCTCCTCCACAGACACTGTGGTCGCGTTCCTGGGCAACTGCGGTGACGAGCCCGACGCGGTGGTCGGACTAGATCTGAAGTCCGGCAAAGAGCTGTGGAACAAGACTGCGACCGACACCTACCGGCGCCCGGTCGTCGCCGGCGGACTGGTCGTGCTGGCCGAGCCGGGCGGCGACTCCGACGTACCGGTGGCTCTGGCCGCGATTGAACCGCGGACCGGCGCCATCAAGTGGCGCTGGCCGGTACCGCAGACCTGGGCCTGCCGGACGCTTCTGAACGCGGCTGGGCGCTACCTGGTCGTGGTGGACTGCCCTGGCCCCAGCTCGATCCAGAACCGGCGCACCGTCGTGACTGCGATCGACACGGCCACCGGACGGACCGCCTGGCAGGTCACGGCGCGCATCGACCCGCGATCCAAGGTCACGGTCACCCCGGACGGCCGGGTGATCTCACTCAGCCGGGATGCCGCCACCTGCTGGGCCAACATCATCGAGCGGACCGGATTCCGCCAGGTTCGGCTACCCCTCGGAATTACCTGCAGTCGCGACGCCTACGCGGTCGGTAATCAGGTGCTGGTGAACGGGGACAACGCTGTCATCGCGCTGAACTAACTGCGCGTAGTCACCGACTGAAAGGTTTCGCCCGCCAGCTCGCCCCGGAACGAGCGCACTGTGACCCACGGCGCAATTGCAACGCTGCAATTCAAGTGTTCGACTCACCCTTCGAAGCGGAGAGGTGACGAGCCGGTATCGCTTTGGCCACGACCGTCTCCGGGAGCCCAGGATCGGTCGAGATGGACTCGTCCTGGGTGCGAGACTCGCAGCCATGGACCTGCGCGACCAGTGGAATCGCCTGCTGCCGCACGCGCAGCCGTTGGGCGATGATCTGCTGGCTCGTTACGCAGAGCAACATCGGCACTATCACGACCAGCGCCACCTGACCGAGGTTCTGCGCACGGTGGACGAGCTTTCCGCCCACACCGACGACGCGGACACTGTCCGGCTGGCTGCCTGGTTCCACGACGCGATCTACGACCCGCAGGCCGACTCCGGCGAGAACGAAGAGGTCTCGGCCCAACTGGCCGAGCTCGAGCTCGCCGCGTACGGCGTCGACGCCGCGAAGGTCGAAGAGGTCGGCCGCCTGGTCCGGCTGACCGCCAAACACGACTGTGCTCCCGACGACGCGAACGGCTCAGTGCTGTGCGACGCCGACCTTCGCATCCTGAGCATGCCCGCCGAACGGTACGACGAGTACGCGGCCGGCATCCGCCAGGAGTACGCGCACATCGACGACCGGGACTTCGCCCGCGGCCGGATGTCGTTCCTGCAGGGTCTGGCCGAGACCGACCTGTACGCGACCAGTCAGGGCCATGACAGCTGGGAGCGCGCTGCGCGCTCCAATATCGACCGGGAGCTCGATTCCTGGGGCCCTAAGGCGGCCCGACCGATCGGCGGGCTGATCCCGGTCGTGTACTTCGGTGCTTCCCTCGGTGCGGTTGTCGCCGCCTCAGTGCTGCTCGGCCGCGGCCTTGGCGCCGCGTCGAAGTGGCCCGCCGACCCCTCCGATGTCACCGGATTCCCGGTCTGGACTCCGGTCGCCGGGACCGCAATAGCTGCCGCACTGGCCTGCGCCTGGTTCCGACGCGTCAAGCAGCGACTGTTCGCCATCCCCGCCCTGGTGTTCGCAGTGGTCGGTGTGGTCGCGGTCGGCATCTGCTGGTGGCGCTGGCCGGCCGCACAGCCTGGCGCGGCGATGTCCGAGCGCTGGCCCTACCTGCTGCTCGCGTCGATCGCACTGATCCTCTCCGGCGGACTGCTGGCGTTGGCACGGCGCCTCCGCCGCTCACCGCCGTACTCGCAAGCTCCGCCGCCATGGCTGGGCGTCGCCGCTACAGCGGTCTGCGGAGCCCTGCTCGCTGGGATTGTGGTATCTGCCGGTGAGCCGTTCGTGCAGGCCCGGCTGGAGACCGCCAACACCGTCAGTACGACGACCACGGCCGAACCGACTCAGGTGCCGGTGCAGTTCGACGGCACCCTCGCCTGGACGCGCGAAGTTCCCGCATCCGGAGCGATCGCCGGTACGGCGGGTGGCGTGGCCGAGCTGCGACCGGACGGCGTGGTCATGTCCGATGCGAACTCCGGCCAGATCCGGTGGCGCTATGCCCGCGCAGATGTCAACGACGCGGCTTCCAGCGGCTCCAAGGGCCTACTGGTCTCCGGTGACGGCCGCATCGTCGCCGCGAACCTCCCGTACGCCGGAAATCGCGCACCGACCGGTATCGACCTGCCGACGTACGCCGTACTGAACGCAGTGACCGGTGAGGTGCTGACCGAGGTCCACACCGACGGTCGCGCGCTTGCGGTCAACCAGGACCAACTACTGATCGCCGAGGGCAACTACGTCGCTGCCCATGGCGTGAGTAACCCGACGCACTGGCGGACGCAGTTGGGCTGCAACGTGACGCAGGGCGAGTTGATGAGCGACCAAGCGGTCGTCGTCGAGGCCTGCGCAGGCACCGGCGCTATCGTGCGCGGCCTGGACCTGAAGTCCGGCAACGAGCTCTGGTCGGTTGACCTGGGGCAGCGGTTCGACCTGAGCCCCGAGCTGGATCCGGAGACCTGGGTCGGTGACCTGGTCGCCGTACCGGACACCCGTGAGGTCTCCGGGCTGATCTGGACCGCGGGTGCCGGCGGAACGCTCTACCAGTGGTCGATCGACGTCGGCGAACGCCGGATCAGCTGGACCACGCCCGTACCAGGCACGCCGCGACCGCGCCTCGGGCAGGCGTCCTGCGACGCACAGCTCGCCGCAACCCACTCGTCACTCGTGCTGATCACCTGCCGGAACACGACAGACCCAGCACAGCCGCAGGCGTACGACGTGTCGGCGGCCAACCCGGCTGACGGCACTCCGCAATGGCACCACCTGCTGCAGGTGCCGCCGAAGCTGCAGCAGCCCGAGTACCCCCGGGACGGCTTCGCACTGCTGCCGGACGGGCGAGTGGTCACGCTGATGCCGCAGCCGAACGGCAGCTGCTCACCAGTGATGATCGGCACCGCAGGCATCCAGCCCCGGCCGATCCTGCACGGCCCGACCGCTGCCTCGGTGGCCCGGTCCGAAGAGGTCACCTGCAACAAGCCGGTCACCACAGTGGCCGGTGCGCGCCCGGTCTTCTCCGACGGCACGCGCCTGTTCGCCCTGAACTAGCGGGCCGGGAATTACGTTGCGGTAGCCGGCGTTACTTCCTACCGTGATCCGCATGTACCGCGTGGTTTTCGAGCTGAACCTGTCAGGCACCGGCCTGACGGGCGCTCCCGCGTGGACTGCTGCGTCAGTCGATAGCCGACCCTCTTCCTGCTGATCAGGACCCGCGGAGGAGGGTGGCCCGAGACCGGCCCCCGACCGCGCGGTGACAGCGCCGGCCGGCCAGCCGGAGGGTCCTGGCTCATCAGTGAATCTTCTGACCAGCAAGGGAAAACTCATGGCCAAGAGCCAGTTCGTGCGGTCCAAGCCGCACCTCAACATCGGGACGATGGGGCACGTCGACCACGGCAAGACCACACTGACCGCTGCCATCACCAAGGTGCTCGCCGAGCGCGACCCGGACGTCAACTCGTTCGTTGCGTTCGCTCGCATCGACCGGGCGCCGGAGGAGGTCGCGCGGGGTATCACCATCAACATCTCGCACGTGGAGTACGAGACCGCGTCCCGCCACTACGCGCACGTCGACATGCCTGGGCACGCCGACTACGTGAAGAACATGATCACCGGTGCCGCGCAGGTGGACGCCGCGATCCTGGTCGTGTCCGCACAGGACGGTGCGATGCCGCAGACGCGGGAGCACGTGTTGCTCGCGCAGCGCGTCGGTGTGCCGTACCTGGTGGTCGCGCTGAACAAGGCGGACGCCGTCGACGACCCCGAGCTGCTCGACCTGGTCGAACTGGAGGTCCGTGAGCTCCTGTCGGAGTACGGCTTCCCGGGCGACGACGTACCGGTGGTGCGTGTCTCCGGCCTCGGGGCGCTGGAGGGCGACCCACAGTGGACCGCTGCGATCGGTGAGCTGCTGGATGCGATCGACAGCTACGTTCCGACGCCGGAGCGGGAGCTGACCGAGCCGTTCCTGATGCCGATCGAGGGTGTGCTCACGATCAGCGGCCGGGGCACGGTTGTCACCGGTGCAGTGGAGCGCGGCACGCTTCAGGTCGGTGCAGCGGTCGACGTGGTCGGTCTGGGCGAGACCATCAGCAGCACTGCGATCGGGATCGAGACGTTCGGCAAGACGCTGGAGACAGTGCAGGCCGGTGACAACGCAGCGATCCTGCTCCGTGGTGTGAAGCGGGATGAGGTTCGTCGCGGCATGGTGGTCGCAGTGCCCGGCACGGTGCGTCCGCACCGCGCGTTCCGGGCCACGCTGCACGCACTGTCCACCGCCGAGGGTGGCCGGCACACGCCGTTCGCCGCGGACTACCGCCCGCAGTTCTACTTCCGGACCACGGACGTGTCCGGCGGTATCGACCTCGGCACGACCACACAGGTCATGCCGGGTGACACGGTCGACCTGGCCGTGGAGCTGGTGAAGCCGATCGCCCTGAACGTCGGCCTCGGCTTCGCAGTCCGCGAAGGCGGTCACACCGTCGCCGCAGGCACAGTCACCGAGCTACTCGACTGACCGACAGCCCCCAACCTCACACGGTTGGGGGCTGTTGCCCATTACGGTGACTTTTGCGGTGCCGTAGTCCGGCTGCGGTGATGCGGGCGACCAGCTCGCGACTGGACACCGGTACGGCGCCGGCTGCGACCAGATCGTCGTACCGATCGCTGGGTACGTCGTAGTGGTCTCGGTCGAACCCGCGGGCAGGAATACCGGCGGCCTTGGCGAAGGCGTGCAGCTCGTCGTGCGACTCGTCACTGACGAGGTGCGACCAGACGCGGTTCCAGGCCGGCCAGGCGGGCGGGTCGATGAGGATCATCCGCGGGAATCCTGCGCATCGAGCAGATTGCGCCAGGAACGGACGAAACGCGAGTTCACATAGGCCTTGGTCCACGAGCCGTCCTGGCGGACCGACGAGCCGACGTGGAAGCGCCGTACGCCGGCCTGGTAGAGCCACGGGACATGCTCGGGCTTCAGCGAGCCACCGGCCATCATCACGCTCGCCACGGCCGGATCCGCCTTGGCCAGCTTGAGGAGATCGTCCAGGCCGTGGCCGACGCCCAGTGACGAGCCTGCGGTCAGCACACAGTCCAGACCGGACAGTGAACGCAACGCACGCCACGCGGCCGCCTGCTCCAGTACGGCGTCGATCGCGCGGTGGAACGTCCACGGCGTACCGGCGAAGGTGCTGGCCAGTGCGGCCACCGACTCGACGTCCACCACGTTGTCCGGGGTCAGGAAGCCCAGGACGAACCCGTCTGCACCTGCGGACAGGTAGGCCTGCGCCTGCGCGGTCATCCGGTTCAGCTCGGCACCGTCGGTGGTGAACGAGTCGGACAGCCGCAGCATCACCCGCAACGGCAGATCGGTCGCCCGGCGGATCGCACTGACCGTCGACACCGACGGCGACAGCCCGTCGGCCTCCATCGACGCACACAGCTCGAGCCGGTCCGCCCCACCCTCTTGCGCCGCCTCCGCATCCGCCGGATGCAGCGCAATCACCTCCAGCAACGAAGCCATGCGCCCATCATCCCAGGCGGGATCCCGCACGCTGGACAGTTGCACTCCTCCACGACCTTCTGTATCGTTTTTCTAGATCGATTTAGAAGAACGATACAGAAGGCGGTGCGGCGATGGCCGGAGTGACGTTGAAGACCGTGGCCAAGGCCGTGGGCGTCTCGCCGTCGACGGTATCCAACGCCTACAACAAGCCCGACCAGCTGTCCACTGCCCTGCGCGACCGGATCCTGGCCGCCGCCCACGAGCTCGGTTACGCCGGACCGGACGCGTCCGCGCGGGCACTGCGCAGCGGCAAGGCCGGGGCGATCGGGGTGCTGTTCACCGACAAGCTGTCCTACGCATTCTCAGATCCGTTTGCCGTGGGCTTCCTGGCCGGGCTGGCTGAGGTGGCCGAAGAGTTCCGCACCAGCTTGCTCCTGATGCCAGTGGGAACAGAGGACACCGCCGACAGCAGCACTGCGGTTCAGCAGGCCGCTATCGACGCCGCAGCGATCTTCTGCGTGCCCTACGGTCACCCAGCGCTGGACATCCTGGCCGCACGTGGCCTCCCGGCCGCAGCCACCGACCCCGACAACTACACGGACAGCTGGGTCGCCATCGACGAGGTGGCCGCGGCCATGAGCCTCGGCGAGCACCTGACCCGACTCGGTCACCGCGACATCGTCGTGCTGGTCGAGGGCGCCGGGGCCGCCGGCACCGGTCCGGTGGAGATGAGACTCGACGAGGTCCTCAGCGGGAACCCCACCCAGCGACTCGAGGGTCTGCAGAAGGCGATGCCGGAGGCACGCATCCGGCTGGTGTCCGGTGGGCACAACGCCTTCAACTCCGGAGTGGCCGGAGCCAGTTGGGTGCTGGACTCTCAGGACCGGCCGACCGCGATCGTCGGACTGAGCGACGTACAGGCGCTTGGTGCGATGGAGGCGATGCGGGTGCGCGGACTGGTTCCCGGGCGGGACCTGACCGTCACCGGCTTCGACGACATCCCCGCCGCCGAACAGGCCGGCCTGACCACCATCCACCAGCCCATCGGGGAGAAGGGCCGAGTGCTCGGCCGGCTCCTACTCGACCCCGCGACGACTGAGCGCCAGGTGCTACTGCCCACAGAACTGGTGGTCCGCGCCAGCAGCGGGCCCGCACCGAAGCGCTAACCCACATCACCCCACACCACCGACGGCCATCTGGCCGCCGGGCGACCCAGCACGCTCTCAGGAGGGAGCAACCATGACCTACATCGCCGGAAACACCGCAGTCGAGAACGCTCGCGCACTGTCCCAGTCAGCACTTCCGAACGCTCCGCAGCAGCCGTACGACGAGCCGTCCCACCGCATCGCAGCAGCCCGCGCCCGACTCAGCGCCGTACTCCGATCCGTTGCCGCTCGCGAGCTCCGCCTGGCCGAGCGCCTGGACCCCAGTCCCAACTGCGGCAGCTAGCTGGGGTTTGTCGGTGGCGTCTGGCACTCTGAAGGGCGATGAGTGAGCCAGGAGTGTTACTGACTGCGCGCGCCATGGTCTTGCACGACCTGGCTGCCCGCGGCTTCAACGACCCCGTCATGGTGACGGTGGTCGAGGACGCAGTGGCCGAGCGACAGTGGTGGCTCGACCAATGGCCGGACGGCGCGGAGCACATCGCCGGACTGGTCGCCCAAGACGTGCAGGACCGACTGTTCGACGACCAGATCCGCTGGCCACGCTGCACTGCCTGCGACGACCTGAACGATCACGAGCTCCGCATCGAGCCGGAGCTCGGCCCTGACCCGCACTGGGTCTGTGAGCGCGCCGGGATCATCGTCGCGCCGCTCGGCCACCTCACGTAAGCAGATCCAACCCCGACTCCCAGGAGAGCTCTGTCCGGGTAATACCTGATTGATCTACATGTAGCCAGGCTACTATTGTCTGTCTACATGAGATCGCTTGCTGTCCTCCGCCTGGTCGCGGTCCTGCATGCGGTCGCGATCTGCGCACAGCCGGTCGCGATCGGCATCTACCTGAACGGCGCGACCACCGGCCTCAAGATCCACGAGCCGGTGGGCATCGCCCTCGCCTTCGTCGGGCTCACCCAACTGATCGCCGCGCTCGTCTACTGGCGGCGCGGCGGCCGACCGCTCGCGCCGCTCATTGCCCTGCTGATCCTGGCCGCAGAGGCCGTCCAGATCGCCATGGGCTTCAACAAGCAGCTCACAATCCACATCCCACTCGGGATCGCACTGATCGGCAGCACGGTCGGCTTCGCCATCTGGATCTGTCGCCGGCGGACGGTGTCAGCATGAAGTCGCTGTGGGCGCTCCGCATCGTCCTGCTCCTGCACTGCATCCTGATCTGCGCCCAACCGATCCTGGCCGGCTACTTCCTGGCAGGTGAGGCCGATGCGATGAACCTGCACGGCCCCATCGGCTCGACGGTCTGGATGTTCGGGTTCTTCCAGATCGTCGCCGCGTGCATCTACTGGCTCGGCGGTGGCGGCCGCCCCTGGCCGCTACTGGCGTCCCTGGTGCTCGTGGTGGCCGAGTTCGTCCAGCTCACCTTCGGCTACCTGCAGAACTTCGCAGTCCACATCCCACTCGGTACGGCGATCGTCGCCGTCGTCATCTGGATGACCGTCTGGTCATTCCGCCCGGCCGCACGTCGCGGCCGTCAGGAGGTCAAGCAGTGAAGCTGTCCCGGCGCACTCTGCTCGCAGCCACCGGCGCTGCCGTCACACTGACCGGCTGCGGCCTTGACTCGTCACCGTCACAGGCCGGAGAACTCCTGCACAGTAAGGCGAAACTCCCCCAGCCCTTCACCGTCCCACTGCCGATTCCACCGGTAAAGAAGCCCACCTCTTCGGATCACTACCGCGTGGTGCAGCGCAAGGCCAGTCTGGAGATTCTGCCCGGTCTCAAGACTGAAGTCCTCGGGTACGACGGCCTGTTCCCCGGGCCGACCTTCGATGTCCGCAGTGGCCGGACCACTGTGGTCGAGCAGGTGAACGAACTCGACGTACCGACTGCCCTGCATCTGCATGGCGGGCACACGCCAGCTGCGAGTGATGGCTGGCCGCTGGACCTACTGATGCCAGCAGGCGGGCACCACGATCACTCCGGTCACCACACCATGCAGGGCGGTGATGTGAAGACCGGGAGCCGCACGCACACCTTTCCGAACACGCAGCGCGCGGCCACGCTCTGGTACCACGACCATCGGATGGACTACACCGGACCACAGGTCTACCGCGGACTGTTCGGCCTGCATCTGATCCGGGACGCCGAAGAGGACCGACTGCCACTGCCGCATGGTGATCGGGAGATCCCACTGGTCATTGCGGACCGCGCTTTCGCCGAGGACGGCTCATTCCTGTACCCAGCCGCCAAGGACCGCCCGGGTGTCGAGTCGGCTTACATGGAAGGCGTTGTGGCCGATGTGACGCTAGTGAACGGCGCACCGTGGCCCGTACACGAGGTAGACGCAGCGCGATACCGCCTGCGGATTCTGAACGCCGCCAACGCGCGCCGCTACGAGCTGGCGTTCGACCGTGGGCCGGCGAAGTTCGTGCAGATCGGGAGTGATGGTGGACTACTCGGCGCACCGGTCGAACACGAGACGCTGGTGATCGCACCGGCTGAGCGATTCGACGTGATCGTGGACTTCTCGTCGTACCGGCCCGGTGACGAAGTCACTGTGGTCAACCGGCTCGACAAGGACGCACCAGTACTGCGCTTCAAGGTCGCACGCCGGGCGAGTGACGACAGCAGCATCCCGGCGAAGCTGTCGACGTACGCCGCAGTTGATGTGCCGCGTGGCGTCGTCAAACGCCAGTGGCGGTTCCGCCGCGGCAATGCGGGCGGCCACCAGGGCTGGACGATCAACGGCAAGGCCTTCGACCCAGTGAACATGCAGGCGCAGGTGAAACTCGACCAGTACGAGATCTGGTCGTTCGTCACTGACGTGCACCACCCAGTGCACGTCCACCTCGCACCGTTCCAGGTGCTGAGCCGCCGCGGCCGCGAGCCAGGCCCGTACGACGCAGGCTGGAAGGACACCGTGGATGTGCAGCCGGCCGAGGTGGTGGAGGTGCTGGTGAAGTTCACCGCCCACAAGGGCAAGTACCTCATCCACTGCCACAACCTCGAGCACGAGGACATGGCCATGATGGCCGCCTTCGAAACGATCTGACCCCTTGACGCGGGGTGCAGCCTCTCCCTATATTCAACACATCAGTTGATCAAGGGAATGGTTGATAAAGATGCCGGTTGACGACAGCCAGCTCGATCGGGCCTTCGCCGCACTCGGCGATCCGATCCGGCGAGCGATGATCGCGCGACTCTCGCGGGGTCCGGCGACCGTCAACGAGCTGGCCGAACCGTTCCCGATCACCACGCAGGCGATCTCGCGGCACATCCAGGTGCTCGAGGCCGCCGGGCTGATCACCCGGACGCGGGACGGCCAGCGCCGTCCCTGCCACCTGGTGCCGGCCGCGCTCGAGGCACTGACCAGCTGGATCGACGAGTACCGGCTGGAGACCGAGCGCCGCTTCCGACGGATGGACGCGGTGCTCGCCACGATCAAGGAGCAGGAGAAATGACCACCACCATCAACACCCCCGCCGGTACGCCGTTCGTCGAGGTCACCCGTGAGTTCGACGCCACCCCGGCCCAGCTGTTCAAAGTGATGACCAGCAAGGAGCTACTGGGCCAGTGGCTCGGCCCGCGCAACCTGGAGGCCGACATCCAGGAGTACGACGTCCGCCCGGGCGGTGCGTACCGCTACGTCCACCGTGACGCCAATGGCGAGTACGCCTTCCGCGGGGTCTTCCACAGCGTCGTCCAGGACGAGATGGTCATCCAGACCTTCGAGTGGGAAGGCGCACCGGGCGAGGTCTGCATCGAAAAGCTGACACTGGAGCCCACCGAGACCGGCGTGCTGCTCCGCCAGCGCTCTGTGTTCCCCTCCGTCGAAGGCCGTGACCAGTCCGTCGAGTACGGCATGGCCGACGGCATCAACGACTCCATGGACCGCCTCGCCGAGCTGGTCGCCAAGGAGGGCTAGTCATGGGCAACGTGATCGCCTCTGCGGTCGTGTCACTGGACGGGTTCGTCGCGGACCTCGAGGACGGCGTTGGACCGCTCTTCGACTGGTACGGCAACGGACCGGTCGAGTACTACGGCACCGACCGCAGCCGGGCCTTCCACATCAGCCAGGCCAGCGCCGACTACCTCGACAGCACCTGGCCCAACGTCCGCTCCTGCATCATCGGCCGTCGCCTCTTCGACATCACCAACGGCTGGAACGGCGTCCCCGCCGTGGGCGACCACGTCTTCGTGGTCACCCACCAGCCCCCGACTGACTGGCCGTTCCCCGGCGCCCCCTTCACCTTCGTGAACGGCATCGAACAAGCAGTCACTCAAGCCAAAGCCCATGCCGGCTCCGACAACGTCTCCATCACCGGCGGCAATCTCACCGGGCAAGCCCTAGCCGCCGGCCTGGTCGACGAACTCGCCTACAACCTCGCCCCGGTAGTCCTGGGCGCCGGCCGCAAGTTCTTCGGCGACTACGTAGGCCCGCAAGTCCTCCTGGAAGACCCCCGCGTCGTACAAGGCGACCGAGTCACCCACCTGCACTACAAGGTCATCCGGTAGAACATCCCGCATGGGAGCCAAAGACTGGATGCTCGTGTACGCCGACCGCCCCGTGGCCGACGTACTGCGTGAGCAACCTGCAGTAGACCGCCAAGCAACACAAGCCTTCGTGGAGCAGCTTCACCCGGGCCGAACGCTGACCCCGCTCGACGACAGCACGATGGCGGAACAGTCGAATCCCCCGGACGGCATCATCTACGCCGGTGTCTTCCCAGGCGCGACGGTGCTGCTATCAGGTGAGGTGGCACTCGACTACCCGTCAGCACTGCCACAGCGCTTCGTTGACGAGGCGAAGGGCCGAACGCTCTATCTGCATGCGATGCACAGCGTGGTCGATTGGTTCGCCTATGCGATCTGGGAGGACCGCGTATTGCAGCGAGCGCTGAGTCTGTCGCCGGACAGCGGGGTGCTTGAGGACATCGGCTCACGGCTGCCGTTCGAGGCGCCGTACTGGGCCGGTGAGCACCCCGTCGACGACGAGGACGACGAGCAGCCGTACCCCTTCGTGTTCCACCCGTTGGAGCTGGCCGAGGAAGCACTCGGGACGCTCTTTGGGTTCGTCTATGAGGGGTACCCGCCGGACAACGAGCCTGAGCTGGCGGAGATCGTGTTGCTGGGTTATCGCCTGAGTTGAGGGTGTTCGGCGATGACTGTGCGGGAGCCGGGTTCTATTTCGGTGAAGCCGGCGTCCTGGATGACGGGGAAGTCGGTCTGGAGTAGCTGGGTCCAGTGCGCCGGGTTGGCTTTGCGGACTGCCAGGGGGAAGTTGGCGGCGGACCAGTCTTTGCGGGCTGCTTCTGAGAGAGCTAGCCAGGCCAGCTGGGCACCGTGGCCTACCTGGGCCATGGTCTTGCCGCTGGACATCTGCAGGGTCGGGTTGATCCAGATGACTGGTACGCCGGGGTGCGGGACGGCAGGGGGTTCTGGCTGGTCGAAGTCGGTGCCGGCTACCTGTAGCTTGGCGAGGTCTTTGGGAACGTCGTCCAGTGGGACTGGCGGGAAGACTCTGACCTCTGCGGTCCCCTGGATGACGGTGACGCCAGGGAGGGCTTCGGCTCGGCGCCACTCGGCTCCGCGGGCACGGCGGACCACCTTGCGGATGCGGCGGTCCTGCCAGGCAGTCATGGCGGCGGCCCACTCGCCCTCGCCGGTGGAGCGCTCGTCGGCAAGGATCGCCAGTACGGCGGTCGCTGCGGCCTCCAGAGCATCAGTCTGCTGAGGACGGGCGTTCTTCTCGACGCGAATGACCAGAGTCAGTACGTGCTCCACGGACGCGAGTCTGTCAGGAGGTAGGTTGGCCGCATGCAGCAGTACCTGGATCTTCTGAGGCATGTGTTGGACCACGGGACTCAGAAGGGGGACCGTACTGGCACGGGCACGCTGAGCGTGTTCGGGTACCAGTCGCGGTACGACCTTCGGGAGGGCTTCCCGGCCGTCACCACCAAGAAGCTGCATCTGCGGTCGGTGTTCGGGGAGCTGATCTGGTTCCTCAGCGGCTCGACGAACATCAAGTGGCTGCACGAGAACAACATCAAGATCTGGGACGAGTGGGCTGACGCGGACGGCGAGCTGGGGCCGGTCTACGGCTATCAGTGGCGCTCCTGGCCGACACCGGACGGCCGCAGCGTCGACCAGATCGCCGGACTGATCGAGGGCATCAAGAAGAACCCCGACTCACGCCGGCACATCGTCAACGCGTGGAACGTCGCAGATGTCGACAGCATGGCGCTTCCGCCGTGTCACACGATGTTCCAGTTCTACGTGGCCGACGGCAAGCTGTCCTGCCAGCTGTACCAGCGCTCCGCCGACATCTTCCTCGGTGTGCCGTTCAACATCGCCTCGTACGCGCTGCTGACCCACATGGTCGCTCAGCAGACCGGACTGGAGGTCGGCGACTTCGTCCACACCCTCGGCGACGCACACCTCTACTCGAACCACCTGGACCAGGCCCGCCTGCAGCTCACCCGCGAGCCCCGGCCGCTGCCGACCCTCAAGCTCGCGCAGCGCGACTCGATCGACTCCTACGAGATCGCTGACATCGAACTGGTCGGCTACGACCCGCACCCGGGCATCAAGGCCCCCATCGCCGTATGAGCATCATCCTGATCGCGGCGGTCGGCGCGAACGGCGTCATCGGCCGTGACAACGACCTGCCGTGGCGCATCCGGGAGGACCTCCAGCACTTCAAGCAGCTGACCCTCGGACACACGCTGGTGATGGGCCGCAAGACCTACGACTCGATCGGCCGACCACTACCCGGCCGCCGTACCGTCGTGGTCACTCGGCAACAAGACTGGTCGGCAGACGGCGTACAGGTTGTTCACACGCTCGAAGAGGCCCTCAAAGAGCAGGGCGACCTCTATGTGGCAGGCGGCGGCGAGATCTACCGCCAAGCCCTCCCGTACGCCGATCGGCTGGAGCTGACCGAGGTCGACCAGTCCCCCGCCGGCGACGTCACCTTCCCCGCTCTCGACCAGTCGGACTGGACCGAAACCGCTCGCGACCCGCACGACGGTTTCGCCTTCGTCAGCTACCGGCGTAGCTGAGCAGGCAACGACTACACAACGACACCACCACGTCGGCCGGGAACCGCGTAGATTGTCAGCGCGTCACGGAGGTGACAGCACGCGGGAGTGGGGGACGCTCGCGCAGCCACCGGAGGGGAACGACGATGACCGAAGCCGATAACACTGCTGGAGCAGCAGGAAACGCCGCTGGGGCAGCGGCTGCGCAGCCGGCGGTATCGCCGCTGCAGCCGCCGACCGCGACCGCACCGGGACTGATACTGACTGCTCCGGCGCCATCACAGGCAGTAGCTGCCACGGCGGCGCCGAGCCTGGCTCCGGCCGTTGACGCGGCCGCACTGCCGGGTCTGGACGCGAAGGTGGACACCTTCCTCACTGCGCTGATGGTGGCCGAGCCGCGGTCACCGGAGTTCGCGGCCAAGGCCACTGACGTGCGCAGCATGGGTGACGTCGACATCCGCAATGCGGCTGAGAGCTCCAACCGGCTGCTGCAGCAGCCGGTCAAGGCGCTGCAGAGCGGCGGCCTGTCGGAGGGGTCGACGGTCGGCAAGACGCTGCTCGACCTGCGCCGTACGGTCGAGGACCTGGACCCGAAGGGCGCTACCGGGACCCGGAAGCTGCTCGGGATGATCCCGTTCGGCGACAAGATCGAGGACTACTTCCGCAAGTACCAGAGCGCGCAGACGCACCTCGAGGGGATCCTGCACTCACTGCGGAACGGCCAGGACGAGCTCGGCAAGGACAACGCCGCGCTGAACTTGGAGAAGCAGAACCTCTGGGACGCCATGACCCGGCTGAACCAGTACGTGTACGTCGCCGAGCGCCTCGATGCACGGCTGTCCGCAGCGATCGCAGAGCTGGACACGACCAACCCGGAGAAGGCCAAGGCGTTCCGCGAGGACGTGCTGTTCTACGTCCGGCAGAAGCACCAGGACCTGCTCACCCAGCTCGCAGTGTCGATCCAGAACTACCTGGCCATCGACATCATCATCAAGAACAACATCGAGCTGATCAAGGGCGTCGACCGCGCCTCCACGACCACCGTGTCGGCACTGCGGACGGCAGTCATCGTGGCACAGGCGCTGGGCAACCAGAAGCTCGTGCTGGACCAGATCACCGCGCTGAACACCACCACGAGCGGCATGATCGAGCGCACCTCGCAGATGCTGCGGGACAACTCGGTGGCGATCCAGCAGCAGGCCGCGGCAGCCACCATCGGGCTTCCGCAACTGCAGGCCGCGTTCGCGAACATCTACGCGACCATGGACGCGATCGACCACTTCAAGTCCGAGGCGCTCGACAACATGGCGGCCACGATCGGCACGCTGGAGTCCGAGGTGACCAAGTCCCGCAGCTACCTGGACCGGGTCGCCGGACAGAACCAGCAGGTCGTCCAGGGCAGCCTGGACATCAACATCGGTCGCTGACACACCACCACTAGCAGGGGACGGGCATGGCTCTGGGGGACTTCTTTGCGCGACTCGTTGGTCGCCAGCAAGAGCCAGAGCCTGCCCCGGGACCACGTGCTCCCACGAACGATGACCTGCTCGCCGCGCTGGTTCGGGTCGAGCAGCTGATCGCGGAGGGCGCCGTACCGGCGGTGGTGGCGTCGCGGGTCAACCGGGTGGTGCGGATCGTGCGGGAGACCATCCCTCGGCTGGGCAACCTGGCCGGCAGCGCGCAGGCGTACTCCGTGATGGCTACAGCGACGGACTATCTACCGGAGGCCATCGGTGGGTATCTGCGGTTGCCGCGGCAGTGGGCCGACACCCGGCCGGTGGACCGCGGCAAGACCTCACTGATGATCCTGATCGACCAGTTGGACCTGTTGGGCGCAACGATGGACAAGGTGTTCGACGCGGTGAACCGGGCCGACGCGGCCGCACTGATCGCGCATGGCCGGTTCCTGCAGGAGAAGTTCGGCACTGGTTCTACCGGGGGAGGCTTGGCCCTTGGTCCGACCACTTCCACACCAGCACCTGACACCGGCCCGGATACCGGGCCACTACGACCACCACCAGGACGAGGGGGAGCATGAGCGGCGAGGGGGGACTGTCACTGCAGCAGGCGCTGGCCGCGCTGCTGGAGATCGCCGTACGTGCCGGTGTCGACGAGGAGCGGGCCCGCGCAGAGGCGCTGTCGTTGGCAGCCGCCCTGGCGGAGTCGGCTCCCGGTGCACCGGCGGACTGGGCCAAGGCCTTCCCGGGTGCAACCACCCAGGACTTCTTCGACGCTGCCGTTCGCGGACGACGCTGGCGGGGCGCACCAACCGCCGTACTGACTGAGCTGGTCACCGCAGGGTCGCCGGAGAAGGTCGCGTACGCCGAGGCGTTGGCTGAGCTCGCATCTGCCTCGTGCACGTTGGGTGAGCCGACCATGCGCGTTGTCGGCAACGCCTCCGTGGCTGCTGCGGCACAACTGCAGGCAGCCGGAGCTCGGCCGCTACAGGTCGGCTCTACGCCTGCTCCCGCAACACCTGCGGTTGCCAAGGCGGAAGAGAAGCCGGAGGTGCCGGCCAAGACGGTTGACGAGTTGCTGGCCGAGTTGGACGAGCTGACCGGGCTTGAGCGGGTCAAACGCGAGGTGCACCGACAGGTCGCCGTACTGCGAGTTGAGAAGCTGCGGACCGAAGCAGGGCTAAAGAGTCCGACCATCACGCGGCACCTGGTCTTCGTGGGCAATCCCGGGACCGGCAAGACCACCGTGGCCCGGCTGGTCAGTGGGATCTACAAAGCACTCGGACTGCTGTCAAAGGGACAGCTGATCGAGGTGGACCGCTCCGAGCTGGTTGCTGGTTACCTGGGCCAAACCGCGACCAAGACCGCCGAGGTGGTCGCGTCCGCAGTCGGTGGGGTGCTGTTCATCGACGAGGCGTACAGCCTGACCGCAGGTGACCTGGGCGCCGACCAGTACGGGCGTGAGGCCGTGGACACGCTGGTCAAGGAGATGGAGGACCGGCGCGACGACCTGGTCGTCATCGTCGCCGGATACCCCGAGCCGATGGCAGTCTTCATCGCCGCCAACCCCGGACTGGCCAGCCGGTTCCGGACCACGATCTCTTTCGACGACTACAGCGACGACGAGCTCACCGACATCCTCACCGGCCTCACCGCAGGCGCCGACTACGAGCTGGTGCCAGAGGCGCTGGAGCGGTTCGGGGAGATCCTCACCGAGACTCCGCGCGGCCAGTCCTTCGGCAACGGCCGGTTCGCCCGCAACACCCTCGAAGCCGCCATCGGCCGGCATGCGTGGCGACTCCGCGACGTGACGGCACCCACGACCGACCAGCTGCGTCAGATCGTCGCTGAGGACCTCAGCGACGATCCCCCAGCCTCCACAGACACAACGTCCGAAGATCCGGAGACGGGCGCCGACGATTCTTCGGACGTTGCGGATCCTTCGGACGTTCACGAGCAAGGAGTTGAGGCGTGACCCAGACTCAGAGTGCGCCGCCCGCGACCTGGTCGCCGCCGACGCCGGAGCAGACTGCAGCCCTGCAACGACCCGGTACGCCGACGCCGCGTGGAGCCGTTGCCCAGTGGTTCGAAGGCACACCGGGGCGGATGCGCGCCTTCCTCGTGCTCGCTGCCGCCGTCAGTGTCGTCTTCGGCCTGTGCGCCGCCCAGGGCTTCAACCAGTCCGACGGTGCGTTGCAGCGCGCCGAGGCGAACGCTGCTCAGCTGGTGCGGATCCAGGCGATCCATACCAACCTGGTCAGCGCCAACGCCGACGCGACGAACGCCTTCCTGGTCGGCGGCCTTGAGCCGCCCGTCCAGCGTCAGCACTTCGTCGACTCGATGGCCTCTGCTGCTCGCCTGGTCGCCGAGGCCGCCAGCGCGCAGCCCGCCGACCGCGATGCTCTCGGCCAGCTGAACACCACGCTGGTCACCTACCAGGGTCTGATCGAGCAGGCGCGGGCCAACAACCGCCAGGGCCTCCCGATCGGCTCGCAGTACCTGCGGGACGCCAATGCGACCCTGCAGAACGACTCCTTGCCGTTGGTGAAGGCGCTGGTCGCAGCCAACGAGAAGCGGGTCGACTCCGAGTTCGACGGCGTCGGTAACGGCGTCTGGTGGGTGCTCCTCGGTGGTCTGGTCTCAGTGCTCGTTCTGTTCTTCACACTGCGCTGGCTGGCTCAGCGGACGCACCGCTACATCAACGTGCCGATCGCAGCCGGTGGAGTCGTCGTACTGCTGACCACACTGATCGGTGGGTTCGCCCTGTTCGCCGCCTCTGGTGACGCCAAGGACGCGCACGACGGCGACTACGCCTCGACGCTGGCACTGTCCCGAGCCCGCATCGCGGCGTACGACGCCCGTTCGAACGAGAGCCTCACGCTGATCGCCCGCGGCTCCGGAACGGCGTACGACACGGCCTACAAGGAGTCTGCGGCCACCGTCGATGCGCAGCTCAAGAAGATCTCCGTCTCCAGTCCGGGCGCCGGACTGTGGGCGAAGTACCAGGAAGCCCACGCAGAGGTCCGCAAGCAGGACACCGGCGGCAACTGGGACCTGGCAGTCCAGATCGCCACCGGCTCGCCGTCGGTCACAGTGGCCCAGAACTCGGTCGAGGCGTTCGCCGCGTTCGACAAAGCGACGGCGAAGGACCTGGACGGCACCAGCAGCGGAGTCAGCACCCAATTGAAGAGCGCCCGGGACGGACTGCCGCCGATCGGGTGGCTGGGGCTGCCGATCGGGATTCTGGTGGCGTTGCTGATCGCCTGGGGCATCTCGCAGCGACTGGGGGAATACCGATGAAGAAGCTGATCGCCGCCTCGGTCGCGGTACTGATGACGGTCACCGCCTGCGGTTCCGGCGCGTACGACGCAACCGTGATCCCGCCCAAGCCACAGCCGAAAGCTGCAGCTGCTCCTGTGGCACCCGCACCGTGCGGTGACACCAAGAACCCGCTGCGGTCGTACGCACCGGAGAACGTGTCCCTGAGCAGCCCCACCCTGAAGAAGATCATCGAGCGCAAACGACTCATCGCCGGCGTCTCCGCGGACAGCCTGAACCTCGGCTCACGGAATCCGATCAGCGGTGAGATCGAGGGTTTCGACATCGACATGGTGAAGGCCGTCGCCAAGGCGATCTTCGGCACCGACGTCGGTCATCTGGAACTGCGGGTGATCTCCAGCCCGCAACGTATTCCGGTGTTGCAGAACAACGAGGTCGACATCGTTGCGCGCAACATGACGATCAACTGCGTGCGCTGGCAGCAGATCGCCTTCTCCGCCGAGTACTACCACTCGGGGCAGAAGACGCTGGTCCCGCGGGACTCCACTGCGAAGAGCACCACAGACCCGGAGCTGGACGGGCAAACGATCTGTGCCCCCGCCGGTTCGACCAGCCTGGACAATCTGCAGAAGGTGAACCCGAGGGTCAAGACGATCACTGCAGACACCGACACCGGATGTCTGGTGCTGTTCCAGTCGGGTAAGGCGTACGGGATCAGCGGTGACGACACAGTGCTGGCCGGGGATGCAGCTCAGGACCCGTATGCGAAGGTGCTGAAGGAGAAGGCGTTCAGTGCGGAGCCGTACGGCCTGGGGATCAACAAGGACAACACGGACTTCGTGCAGTTCGTGAACCAGGTGCTCGCGAACATCAAGGCCAACGGCGAGTGGGCGGCGTCGTACAAGAAGTGGCTTGAGCCTGCCCTAGGGAAGGCCACTGCGCCGGCGCCGGTGTACGGGCGATGACGGTTCGGACGCCTACCGCGGCGGCGCCGGCGCCGCCGGGGCGGATGGGGAGCAGCGTTCCGGCTTCGGAGCTGCTCTCGTTCCTGAGTGCTTTGGGGCGTTGGCGGGATCAGCGGAAGGCTGAGCTCGACGAGTTGGACGAGGCGGCGCTGCGGGCGCCGGACGCGGATTCGCTGAGTGCTGACATCGTGCTGGGGATGGCGGTCTGGAAGGCCGTGTCGGACCGGTACGAGCTGATTCTGGTGACGTGGGATTCGGGGCGGGTCGGGGCGACCGAGACCGAGCGGATCTCGACGTTGATCTGGGGTGGGCTGGACACCGGCAGCGCGGGCGGGTCACTGGCGGTTTCGTTGCCGGAGGCATGCAAGTTGTCGGATGCGCTGGCTTCGAGTCTGCGGGCCAAACTCGCACTGGAGCCAGGGGACGCCGATCGGGCCGCGAAACTGCGTCAGCTGCGCGCACAGGTCGAGCGGATCGGGGATCTGGTCAAGCTCGAGCCGGCCAACGTGCGCAACACGGCGCTGGCTGAGCACCACGATCTCGACCGGCGACTGACGGACCTTGTCGATCGCAACAAGCGCGGCGCGGACATCGGTGGGCTGATCGGCCCGTTCGAGATCGACGCTGCGCACACTGAGCGAGACCTGATCGTCGGTGCGGCCACGCGCAAGGAGCGTGCGGCCGATGTGGCCCGCGCCCGGACACTGCGGGGCGACTTGGAAGCACAGGGCACCGCGGTGCGCGCGCTGGCTGACAACGCGGTCGCTGCGGTCACACCGGCCCCGCGGCTCGCCGTTCCGGATGTCACTGCGCTTGGACCGGTTCCGAACACCCCGGCTGAGCTGGAGAAGTACCTGACCCGATTGGACGCCGTACGGCGGGCGCTCGGGCAAGCACAGACGGCGTACAGCGCGGCTGTCGCGCGGCGGGACGAGTTGGCCGCGCTACTGGACGCGTATCAGGTGAAGTCGGGGCGGGTAGCCCCGAACAACGAAGACCTTGCGGAGTTGTACCGGCGTGGCCGTGCGGTGATGGAGACGGAGCCGGTGGACACTGTCCGGCTTGCTGCGCTCGTCACGGCGTACCAGGCCTACCTGGAGAGCACAGGAGGGACCAGATGACGACCATCGCCTGCACGGAGCCCGGTTGTACGGGCACCATCGTGGACGGCTACTGCGACGTGTGCGGAGCGCCTGCACCGGCTGGAGCAGTCAGCCCGTCGGCAGTAGTCGGAGCCCCTGATGTGATCGCACCGGACCAGCCGGACCTGGATCCGGTCAGCACGCCGTCCACGGTTTCCCGCGCGTCGAACCGCCTCGCGTCCACACCGCTCGGCTCTGCGCGCGCTGCGCAGGCAGGGTCGAAGCTCACGCGCCGGCTGGGCACGTCGTCCACTCGTCTGCGCGGTGCGCGGCTGGGTGCCGGTCTGACCCACGTACCGACGATTCCGGCGATCGACGCGAGCAAAGCGATCCTGTCGAACCCGATGGTGCCGGAGGACCGCCGGAACTGTCCCAGCTGTGGCAACGCGGTCGGCCGGTCCCGAGACGGTCAGCCGGGCCGCACCGACGGCTTCTGCCCCAAGTGCCGCAACCCGTTCTCGTTCTCGCCCAAGCTGCAGGACGGTGACCTGGTCGGCGGCCAGTACCTGGTCAAGGGCTGTCTGGCGCATGGTGGCTTCGGCTGGATCTACATGGCCCAGGATCAGAACGTCTCGAACCGCTGGGTGGTTCTGAAGGGCCTGCTGAACTCGGAGGACCCGGACGCCGTGGCGGCCGCGATCGCCGAGCAGCAGTTCCTGGCCCGGGTCGAGCACCCGCTGATCGTCGAGATCTACAACTTCGTCACCCACGACGGCGCCGGCTACATCGTCATGGAGTACGTCGGCGGCACCTCGCTCAAGACGCTGCTCAAGCAGCGCATGGCGGCCAACAACAACCTGTACGACGCGCTGCCGATCGACCAGGCGATCGCCTACATGCTGGAGATCCTGCCCGCGTTCTCGTACCTGCACGACCTGGGCCTGGTCTACTGCGACTTCAAGCCGGACAACATCATCCAGGTCGGTGACGCGGTCAAGCTGATCGACCTCGGTGGTGTGCGGCGGATCGACGACATGGACTCGGCCATCTACGGAACGGTCGGTTTCCAGGCGCCTGAGGTGGCCGAGGTCGGAACGTCGATCGCCTCAGACATCTACACGCTCGGCCGGACCCTGTGTGTGCTGGCGATGGAGTTCCGCGGCTACCAGGGTCGCTACGTCACCTCGCTGCCGCCGGTGGGCGACGTACCGCTGTTCCAGAAGTACGACTCGGTCTACCGGCTCCTGCTCAAGGCCTGCGCCAAGGACCCGGCAGACCGCTTCCAGACCGCTGACGAGTTCCGCGTGCAGCTCCTCGGCGTACTGCGTGAGGTCGTGGCCGACAAGCAGGGCACCCAGGCTGCACAGCACTCCGCATCGTCACTGCTGTTCGGTACGCCGGGCGACAAGTCGCTGGGACTCGGTGACGCGGCCGCACCGTGGCAGCGGCTGCCTTCACTCATCGCGGACGACAGCGACAAGATGGCAGGCTGGTTGAAGACCGTCAGCGTGCCGGATCCGGACAAGCGGCTCGAGCTGCTGGTCGATGCGCCGGAGCCGTCGCCGCAGATCCTGCTGGAGATCGCTGAGACCTCTCTGGAGGTTGGGGCCGAGCGTTTCGACATGGTCGACACTGCGGTCGCAGATCTGCTCGCATCGGACCCCTGGGAGTGGCGGGCGGTCTGGATGGCCGGGCTGGTCGCTCTGGCCCGCGGTGACGCGAAGGCAGCCCAGTCCGCGTTCAACGCCGTCTACGGCCAGGTGCCGGGTGAGCTGGCGCCCAAGCTCGCGCTGGCGATCGCCTGTGAGATGAGCGGCGAGTTCGACGTTGCCGAAGGCCTCTATCAGACCTGTGCGCGCACTGATGCCAACTACATCGCACCGTCGGCCTTCGGGCTGGCGGACATCCGGACCCGGCGCAACGACCTGGACGGAGCCCTGGCCGCACTGGACCTGGTTCCGCGAACCAGCGGCGCGTATGTGCGCGCCCGCCGCCAGCGAGCCGGACTACTGGCAGGATCGGGGCGTGGCCTGGATGCGCTCGCTCAGGCGATGGACAGCATCGACTCGCTGACCATCGACCCGGTCGACCGGGCCAACCTGGCGGCGAACGTGTTCCGGGCCGCGCTGGAAGAGGTACGGCAGTCCGGTCCGCAGGAAGGTCTGCGGATCGACGGCCGGGAGGCGACCGAGCCGGCCCTGCGGGACGGACTCGAAGCCACCTACCGGCAACTGGCCACCCAGGCTGAGAGCCGGCCGGAACGGATCGCCCTGGTCGACCTGGCCAACGAGGTTCGAGGATGGACGTTGCGATGACGAGTACGACCGACACGGTCTGCCCCACGTGTGGGGGCCATGTGTCCGAGGCCGACCGTTTCTGCGAGGCGTGTGGCATGGAGCTGAAGCCCGGCGAGCTCGCACCCGCCGAGGCAGGCACATCGCCGGCGCTGGACACCGACACGGAGCCGACCGTCGAGATCAACGCCCTGCCACCGGTAGGACCCTGTACGTCGTGCGGTGGCGTCATTGGTGCGGACGGTTACTGCGGGACCTGCGGAGTGAAGGCTGCCAAGCCGCGCGACCACTTCAGTGAGCAGCCCGCTCCGTGGGTGGCCGGCGTCTGTGACCGCGGTATCCGGCACAGCCGCAACGAGGACTCGATGGCGATCGCTGCCGACCCAGAGCAGGGCAGTAGAGCGCTGCTGGTCGTCTGTGACGGCGTGAGCTCCTCACTCGACTCCGATGTCGCGTCGCTGGCCGCAGCACGCGCCGCTCGCGAGGTCCTGGTTGCTGGGCACGCACAGGGCATCGGCACCGAGTCGTCGCGCAGCGGTGCGATCGTGGCCCGGCTGAATGCTGCGGCAGATGCCGCCAGCGACGCCGTACTGGAGAACACCAGTCCCGACAGCCCGAATCCGGCGTCCTGCACGTTCGTGGCCGCCGTACTGGAGGACGGGCTGCTCGTCGCGGGGACCGTCGGCGACAGCCGGGCGTACTGGTTCCCGGACGCGTCCGAAGCGGTCGCGCTGACCGTGGACGACTCCTGGGCCGCTGAGCTGATCGCCACTGGCATCTCTCGCGCCGAGGCCGAGTCCGGCCCGCACGCCCACGCGATCACTCGCTGGCTGGGCAAAGACGCACCGGACCACACCCCCCGTACGACGACTGTCCGCGTCACCGAGCCCGGCTGGGTCATGGTCTGCTCGGACGGATTGTGGAACTACTGCTCCGAGGCGGCACCGTTGGCCGACCTCGTCCGTCAGACCGCTGCGGCCAACGGCGGCGAACCGCTTGCCACCGCATCCGCACTGGTCGACTGGGCGAACGCCCAGGGCGGCCAGGACAACATCACCGTCACGCTTGCGCGTGTCTAACCAAATACGTTTCCCCACCCCACCGCCCCGAACGAGAGGACCCGAGATGGCAGACTTCACCGCCGCTGTTTACCAGAACGAGTTCCTGCCTGACGGCGGTACCGACGTGCACGCGATCGTCACCGTGAACTGCACCGGCGCTGGTGCGGCCGGCCAGTCCGGCACGGGTGACGCGGGCGAGATCATCATCGTCGACACCTCCGGCTCGATGGGCCGCGAAGGCGTTCAGGCTGCTGCCTACGCCGCACAGACCGCGCTCGACCAGATCCTCGACGGGGTCTGGTTCGCGGTCATCTCCGGTAATGACCGCGCCCAGCTGGCGTTCCCGGCATCCGCCGAGCCCGTGATGGTCAAGATGGACCCGTACACGCGGCAGGCGGCCAAGGACGCTGTCTCGCGCTTCTACGCCGACGGTGGCACCGCCATGGGCACCTGGCTGCGGCTGGCGGCGCGGGTGTTCGCCACCGTCCCGTCGCTGTCGCAGAAGCACGCCATCCTGCTGACGGATGGCGAGAACCAGCACGAGACGCCGGAGGCGCTGACTCAGGCGATCCAGGCTGTCACCGGTCAGTTCCAGTGCGACACCCGTGGTGTCGGCGTGGCCTGGCAGGTCGACGAGGTACGGCGGATCGCGCAGGCGCTGCTCGGCACCGTCGACATCATCCCGGCCCCGAACCAGCTGGCCGCCGAGTTCTCCAAGCTGATCCAGAACGCGATGAGCCGTGGTGTCGCCCAGGCCGACCTGCGGGTCTGGGCGCCGCAGGGTGCCGAGGTGCTGTTCGTCCGCCAGGTAGCCCCGACCGTCGAGGACCTGACCGCCCGCCGGACGATGATCAACCCGCTGACCGGCTCCTACCCGACCGGCTCGTGGGGCGACGAGTCCCGCGACTACCACGTGTCGATCCGCCTTGCTGCCAAGGGCATTGGGCAGGAGCAGCTCGCTGCGCGCGTCCAGCTCATCATCGGCGACAACGTCGTGGCGCAGGGCCTGGTGAAGGCGCTTTGGTCGTCCGACGAGGCTCTGACCACGCGGATCAGCCCTGAGGTCGCGCACTACACCGGGCAGACCGAGCTGGCCGAGGCGATCCAGGACGGCCTGGCTGCGAAGGCTGCCGGCGACACGGCCACGGCGACCACCAAGCTGGGCCGTGCGGTTCAGCTGGCCGCCCAGACCGGCAACGAGGAGGCCACCACGCGGCTGCGCAAGGTGGTCGACATCGACGACCAGGACACCGGTACGGTCCGGCTGAAGCGGACTGTCGAGAAGGCCGACGAGATGGCGCTCGATACCGCGTCCACGAAGACCACTCGGGTGAAGAAATGAGCACAGCGACCTGTCCGAGCGGACACCCGTCCGTCTCGACCGACTACTGCGACGTCTGCGGTCTGCCGATCGGTGCGGCGGCTACACCGACGCCTGCACCTCAGGCGGTCGCACCGGCTGCTCCGGCCGTGGCCATGCAGACCTGTCCGAACTGCTCGGACTCGGCGGCTGCGGACGCCCTGTTCTGCGAGAGCTGCGGCTACGACTTCACCACCGGCACCATGCCGCGCGCAGCCTCGTCACTCGATCTGTCCGCCACTCCCCCGACCGCACCGCCTGCACCGTCGCCGGTGGTTGCCGAATGGGTGATCGAACGCTGGGTCGACCCCGACTGGTACGCCGTACAGCAGAGTGACGACCCGTGTCCGTCACCAGGTCTGCCAGTGGTGATTCCGGTGGCGGAGAAGAGCGTCCTGGTCGGGCGCCCGTCTCGTAGCCGCGGAATCGCTCCTGAGGTCGACTGTGGCGATGACACCGGCGTGAGCCGGCGCCAGGCCCAGCTGACCACAGACGGCCAGCGCTGGTGGGTGGAGGACCTGCAGTCCTCCAACGGCACCTACGTGGCCCCCGCCTCCGGTCCACTGCCCGAGATCCCCATCCCGCCAGGCCAGCGCCAGGAGCTCAACTCCGACGACCGCATCTACGTCGGCGCCTGGACCCGCCTGGTCCTCCGCAGGGCCACCCCTGAAGAACAAGCCGGCCAGGCCTAGCGCAGGTGGCGGTTGAGCCAGTCGATCATCGTCTGGTTCCAGAACCGGGCGTTGGCCGGCTTCAGGATCATGTGGCCCTCGTCCGGGAAGGACAGGTACGCCGACTCGACGCCCCGGCGCTGTAGATCCGCGAAGAGGTGGTTGCCCTGGCCGGTCGGGACACGCTCGTCCCGACCGCCGTGGGTGACCAGGATCGGCGTACTGATGTTCTCGAGGTACTGCGCCGGCGAGCGGTCGGCGTAGCGCTCCGGCCGCGCTTCCGGCGTGCCGAACTGGCGGGCGAAGTAGCCCGAGTAGTCGGCGGTGCCTTGGAAACCGCCCAGGTGCCAGATGCCTGCATGGCTGATCAGGCAACGGAACCGATCAGTGTGCCCGGCGATCCAGTTCACCATGTAGCCGCCGAACGAGCCTCCGATCGCAGCGGTCCGGGTGGCATCGATGTCCGCCCGCTGCTCGACCACATCGGTCAGCGCGATCACATCGTCGTACACGGTGGTGCCCCAGCCTTGCCAGCCGCGTTCCATACACTCCATGCCGTAGCCGGTCGACAGCGCAGGATCTGGCAGCAGTACGGCGTACCCGGCGGCCACGAGCCACCATGGATTCCAACGCCAGTTCCAGCCGCCCGCTGACGCGCTTGGGCCACCGTGCACCCGCAGAACCAGAGGTGCTGGCTCGTCAGAGTTGGGGAGCAGCAGCCAGCCCGGAACGGTCGCACCGTCCGGAGCAGTCGCCTCTACCCGCTCCACACGCCCAGGCAACTCGACCTCGGACGACATCAGCCGTACGACGTCGCCCGTGGCAAGGTCGATCCGGACCGGCGTGTGCGGTGAGTCCATGTCGTGGTGCAACGCGAAGAGCGCCGTACCGTCGGGTGCTACCTGGATGGCTTGGTAGGAACCCGCACCGGTGAGGCGGGTCTGCGCACCGGTCGCGAGATCGACGCGCACGATCGGCCGATCGCCATGGTCCTCAGCCACGACGTACAGCGCACTACTGTCGGCGGCGAAGGCAGGGCTGGTCGTATCGGTCGGCCACAGCTCCCGTCCGTTCACCACCTCGCGAAGGTCACTGGTCTCTAGGTCAACCAGCACCAGCCCGAGCACCGGCGCAGTGTCGGGCTGTGGGTCCTCCCAACGAGCCGCAACGACGTACCGGCTGTCAGGCGAGATAGCGGGGTCGTAGAAGCCCGCTGCCGGGTCCTCCGCCAGCACACGGCGGTCACCCGTCGCAGTGTCGATCGCGACCAGCTGTGCGAGCGGCCAATCGAGCCGGGGCACGAACCACTTGGCAATCACGGTCCGGCCGTCCGGGGCAACGACGTACTCGGCCTGCACTAAGGCGTTGCCGGGTGTCGGCGTGAGGTCTCGGCCATTGGCCAGCTGCAGGCGGGTCTCGTCCGGGCCAAGCTCCTGGTCCCAGACACGCGCTGGGCTGCTGGTGTGCAGGACGCCGCTGGTCTTGCGGTCCTTGCGCTGCGCCGCGTCATCAGCTGCGTCCTTGGCACCAGGGAGCATCGAGGTCGTCACGACAACCGTGCTGCCACCGATCCGGAAGCCGTCCGCTACACAGACCTGCTCCGCCTCACCAGAAGCAGGCAACCGCCAGACGGCGGACTTGTCATCGTCACGGGTCGAAACGAAGTACAGGGAGCCGTCGGCGTGGAAGGCGGGCTGGCTCTCGCCGCCGGCGGATCTGGTCAGGCGCTGCGGCTCGGCAGTGCCACTGGGATCGAGCTCCCAGAGCGCACTGATCATTTTGCCGGTCTCGTCGTCGTACTGCCCGATGGCCGCAATCAAACGGGAGCCGTCGGGCGAGAGCGCGAGAGAGGACGGACGTGGCAGGGCGAGATAGCTGTCGAAGTCCACGGGTGAGGCTAACCCGCAAGCAGCTCTCCTATAGCTGTTCTTCCGTCCGCTCCGCCAAGGCACGGTTCGCCGGCCTAAGGCACTGCCACTCGATCAGAGCGCTACCGATCACTATCGGAGCCACCCACGTCCAGGGGTGATCCGGCACGCTGGTGATCACGATCGCGGTCCACACCGCCACCCACGCACCGCCGTACCCGCGGAGCACTCCGCGGTACCAGAGTCCGCCCGGCGACTCCGCCGACCGTTGCCCCAGATAGACGAACAGGTACGTCGCCAGTGCGACCGGCCAGAAGAACCAGAGCCGCTTCCAGTCGTACGGAACCATCACCAGAGCGCTCAAGCAGACCAGCGCGATCACCCAGTGATAAGCCTCGCCGACCCAGTTCAACCGGCGCCGGCGCAGCGTGACCACGATGGCCGGGATCCCGAGCAGTACTGCCAGGACCCCGGCCACGACGTGCAGTATCAGCGCGAGATCTCGCACCGGAAACTCCCTGACATGTCAGGGAGCATAGGACGGGCTCACTCCTCCGGGAAGGACAGAACCCGCCGTACGGCGAAGTTTCGGTAACCGCCGCGTTCGAACGCCTTCGCCATCGGCACATTGCCGAAATCGGTGTCGGCGCGGATCCGCTCGGCCCCCGTCTCGACCAACTGGTGGGTCAGCTCCGCCAAGAGGTCGTCGATGTACCCGTGACCACGGTGCTCGGGGAGGACGCCGAGGTAGCCGACGACCGGTCCGCCGTTGTTGGCCGAGGGGATCTCGAACCCGATCAGCTTGTCCTCGGCGTCGTACGCGAACCGCCACCAGCTGCGGTCGCCCACCAGCATCGTCTGATACAGCTCGACCTCCTCCCGCGCCGCGGCCTCAGGGCCGAGCCGGGCGACGTCACGCGCGGTCGCCGCGTCGAGACTGCCTTCGCTGATCCGCAGGAACATTTTGACGAAGGCCTCGTCGTCGGCCGGCTCGAAGCGCAGCCGGGTCGACCGCGGCGGCAACCCGTACGACGGCTCCCACTCGTAGCGCAGCCGATCGGTGACCGCGGTCCAGCCGGCCGCTGCGGCCGCCTTCTGCCGCGGCTCGAGCGCTGCCACCACGACGGGGTCGGACTCCCACTCGCCATCGAGGAAGAAGTGGTACTCCGGCTGCTCGGCGTCCGCCGGCCGGCTGTCCATGCCGGCCTTGATCAGCGCCGTCCAGACCGGGACCGGGTCACCGTCACCGACGTAGTACAGGCCGTCAATGCTGTACGGGTGCTTCTCGTCGGTGCCGCCCCACCAGATGGCGAGCGCCTTGATCGCGCCGTCCTCTTCGACGACCCAGGTCCAGTCGTGCTTGTAGTAGCCGGAGCCGATGTACTCGTTGTAGCGCTCGAGCGTGACGGTGTTGACCGTCGGCTGCCGCTCGATGAGGGTACGGATGGTGTCGAGGTCAGCCTCGACGGTGGTGCGAATGCTCACTTTTCCTCCAACAGGAGGCGCGCCGCTCCGCTCAGTGCGAGCTGTGATCGCGGGCAGGTCGCGCCGGAATACCAAACAGGGTGATCATCGGTCGCTCCTTCCGCTCGGGGCATCTTTCTCGCCGCCCCAGACTTTAGGGGCCCCAGGGGTCATTGTCCAACTGTTATTCATACTTGGGATGTGCGGACGTTTCCCGTGCCGGGCAGCCTCTCGGCATGAGAAACCTCATCACCGCCCTCACCCTCGCCGTCGCGACCACGCTCGCCCCCACCGCGGCGTACGCCGCCCCTACCGCGATCTCGAACTGCGCCCTGAGCTCGCTGCCGTCACAGGCCTCGGACACCCTGGACCTGATCCACTCCGGCGGCCCGTTCCCGTACAGCCAGGACGGCACGGTCTTCCAGAACCGGGAAGGCATCCTGCCGAGCCAGTCGACCGGCTACTACCACGAGTACACCGTCAAGACGCCCGGGTCGTCCAACCGCGGCGCCCGGCGGCTGATCGGCGGCGGCTCACCGGTCACCAGCCCGCAGTACGTCTACTACACCGGCGACCACTACGCGTCGTTCTGCAAGGTCACCTGACACAGCGAAGCGGTCCCGGGCCGAAGCCCGGGACCGCTCTGCTTGCTGTCTAGCTGAACTTCTAGCGGATCAGAAGTCCATGCCGCCCATGTCGGGGGCACCGCCCGGGGCGGCACCGGCCTTCTCGGGCTTGTCGGCAATGACGGCCTCAGTGGTGAGGAACAGGGCCGCGATCGAGGCTGCGTTGAGCAGCGCCGAGCGCGTCACCTTGGCCGGGTCGATGATGCCGGTGGCGATCAGGTCGACGTACTCACCGGTCGCGGCGTTCAGACCGTGACCCGGCTCGAGGTTGCGAACCTTCTCCACCACAACGCCACCCTCGAGGCCGGCGTTGAAGGCGATCTGCTTCAGCGGAGCCTCGACCGCGGACAGCACGATCGCTGCACCGGTGGCCTCGTCACCCTCGAGCTCCAGCTTCTCGAAGGCGAGCACCGAGGCCTGCAGCAGCGCGACGCCACCACCGGCGACGATGCCCTCTTCGACGGCAGCCTTCGCGTTGCGAACGGCGTCCTCGATGCGGTGCTTGCGCTCCTTCAGCTCGACCTCAGTGGCCGCGCCGACCTTGATGACCGCAACACCGCCGGCCAGCTTGGCCAGGCGCTCCTGCAGCTTCTCGCGGTCGTAGTCGGAGTCCGACTTCTCGATCTCGGCGCGAATCTGGCTGACCCGGCCACCGATCTGGTCCGCGTCACCCTCGCCCTCGACGATGGTCGTCTCGTCCTTGGTGACGACGATCTTGCGAGCCTTGCCGAGCAGCTCCAGGTCGACGGTCTCGAGCTTGAGACCGACCTCCTCGGAGATGACCTCGCCACCGGTGAGGACGGCGATGTCGACGAGCATGGCCTTGCGGCGGTCACCGAAGCCCGGCGCCTTGACGGCGACGGCCTTGAAGGTGCCCTTGATCTTGTTGACGACCAGGGTCGCCAGCGCTTCGCCTTCGATGTCCTCGGCGATGATGGCCAGCGGCTTGCCGGTCTGCATGACCTTCTCCAGCACCGGGACCAGGTCCTTGATGCTCGAGATCTTGCTGTTCACGATGAGGATGTAAGGGTCGTCGAGGACCGCTTCCATCCGCTCGGTGTCGGTCACGAAGTAGGGCGAGATGTAGCCCTTGTCGAAGCGCATACCCTCGGTGAGCTCGAGCTCGAGCCCGAAGGTGTTGCTCTCCTCGACGGTGATGACACCTTCCTTGCCGACCTTGTCCATCGCCTCGGCGATGATCGAGCCGACCTGGGTGTCAGCGGCCGAGATGGACGCCGTCGCCGCGATCTGCTCACGGGTCTCGACCGGCTTGGCCAGCGCCAGCAGCTGCTCGCTGATGGCCTCGACCGCCTTCTCGATACCCTTCTTCAGGCCCATCGGGTTGGCGCCGGCGGCGACGTTGCGCAGCCCCTCGCGAACGAGAGCCTGAGCGAGCACGGTGGCGGTCGTGGTGCCGTCACCCGCGACGTCGTCGGTCTTCTTCGCGACCTCCTTGACGAGCTCGGCCCCGATCTTCTCGTACGGGTCCTCCAGCTCGATCTCCTTGGCGATCGAGACGCCGTCGTTGGTGATCGTGGGGGCGCCCCACTTCTTCTCCAGGACGACGTTGCGGCCCTTCGGGCCAAGCGTCACCTTCACGGCGTCGGCGAGGGTGTTCATTCCCCGCTCGAGGCCACGGCGCGCCTCTTCATTGAAAGCAATAAGCTTCGGCATTTCTCCGCGAGTCCTCCCGCGTCGATACTTGGCAGATCAGCCGGCCCAGATGCCCGCGACGGACGGCACCGGAGTCGTGGCGCTCATGTCCCGCCCCGCTTCCGGTCCCTCATCTGGACCGTCATATGTCTTGACTCCAGAGCGCGAGTGTTATCACTCTCGCCCTGTGAGTGCTAACCAAGTATTAGCACTCGCCCCAAACGAGTGCAAGCCAGCTAGCTGTCCAGCTGGGCAATCAGGTACTTCGGAGCGGTCAGCCGCCACGCCTCGGTGAGCAGCTCACCCACCTCATCGTCGTCCGCTGCCGCCAAGGTCACATCGACCCAGGCGAAGCGACCGCTCTCCCAGGAGGGCGCGTAGACATCAGGGCTCTCGGCGATCAAGGCCTCCTGCTCTTCGCGGAAGGCCTTGACGATCAGACGAGTCTCGTCCTCGGACAGGTACGCAAAGCCCTTCTTGCGCACCTTGAACGCAGGCTGCCCGGCCCAGCCCTCGTGTTCCTCGGCCCCGGGCAGCCCCTGCACCAGCTTCTGCACCGCCTGCGCATCCATGGCTCCAACGCTAAGCGGGACCACCGACACTTCTCAGCCGGCGACCGTCACCGTCACGGTCGACCCGTTCGGCACCATCGTCCCGGGCACCGGCGACACCTCGATCACTGCGCCCTTGGGTGCACCGGCCGCCGGCTTGCTGACAACCGTCGGCACCAGCCCGTACGCCTTCAAGGACGCCTCGTACATCGCCTGCGGCGTCTCCAGCCCCTGCCCTAGGAACTCCAACTCCAGATTCTGGAACCCGGGGATGCCGGTCTGGTCATCCACGATCCTGAACTGGTCCAGCATCTGGTCCAGCGCCTCGCAGTCCTTCGCGTAGGCCGTGATCCAGAGCTTCTGCGATGGAATCTTCACCGATTCCCCGCACAGAGGCGCGTCGGTGAGCGCCACCGACTCCCGGTACGCCGGCACGCCGTCGATCGTGCCGTTGGGTTTCACCTCGATCGTGCTGCCGGGCTTCTCGGGGTTCACCGGCATCCGCGCGATCTCGATGCTCTCCACGTTGCCCCGCGGCAGAGCGCAGAGGGCTTGAGGGCCGACGTCCACGATGACAGTGGCAGCTGTCGGCGTACCGCACTTCAGCTTGTTCGTGGGCCAGTCCTGGGGCACAGCGATCGCAGCGTGGCCCAGTCCGACCAGGCGCATGCCTTCCGGCACCGGGTTGGCGGCTACTGGCGGCTGCGGGAACGGAGTGGTCTCATTGTTTGTCAGGACGGTCGAGCCGCCGATCACGGCAGCCACGGCGACCGCCGTACCGGCCGCGGACCAGATCGCCGTACGGCGGCGCCTGCGGCGGGTCGCACCGGACCGCATGGCGTCGATCGGGGGCGGGCTGACGGCGGTTCGGTCGCCGACTTGTTCCAGGAGCTCGGTCAGTTTCGCTTCGTTCATAGGATCTCTCGCAGTTCTGCCAGATCGGGGTCCTGGGCCAGCACTTTCACGGCCCGGGACAGGCGGCTCTTCACGGTCCCGGCGGCGACGCCGAGCACGGAGGCCATCTGCTGTTCGGTCAGGTGTGCGTAGTAGCGCAGTACAACGGCTGTCCGTTGATCAGTCGGCAGCCGGTCGAGGGCACGTGTCATCAGGTCAGCGTCATCCACGCCGGAGGTCCGGTCGTGGTCGGTCTGCTCAGGCAGGACCGCTGCCGGTCTCTCCCCGGTCCAGCGCCGCCTGCGGGCGGAGAGGAAGCTGTTGATCAGCATCCGGTGCACGTAGGCGTCCCGGTCGTCCACCGCGCTGACCCGCTTCCACTTCACCAGGCACCGCTCCAGAACTGTCTGGACCAGGTCCTCTGCCTCCGCATGCGAGCACCCGAGCAGCACTGCGGAGCGCACCAGCACCTGCCAGCGCGCCGCCACGTATTCGGTGAAGTCATCCATTCGGCACCCTCCTTCCCCGTAGAGACAGGCTGGCCCACCCCTGAGGTTCCACGAAAGTCGTAAGGGTTCAGGTCAGGGGTCAGTCGGTACCGATCCTGATGTGGTGGAGGGTCCCCGGACGGGAGAGTAGAGCCATGACGAACTCCAACGCACCGTTCTCGAACCTGTCCGGCAAGACTCTCCGTCGCTCCAGCTCCCAGCGGATGCTGTCCGGCGTCTCCGGCGGCCTCGCCGAGTACCTCAACATCGACGTCACCCTGGTCCGCCTGGGCATCGTCGGCCTCACCATCATCACCGGTGGCACCGCCATCCTCGGCTACGCCATCGCGTGGATCGTGATGCCGGAGGGCGACGGCAAGGCTGTCTGGCAGAACGTCCAGCAGTCCACCAACCACCAGACCCCGACCCCGGAGAGCGACATCGCGTCGCGCCTCTACGACGACGCCCCCAAGCCCCCCGCCGCCTGACCTCTCCCTGTCACACTCTGCCTGTGCAGAGTGCCGAAGAGATCACCAGGTGCCCCGACTGCGGACAGCAGATCCGTGTCGACCGGCGCTACGTGACCTGGTGCGAGAAATGCGACTGGAACGTCGACCCGACGCCGTTGCTCGACCTGACACCCGCCTGGCGGCTCAGAGTCGAGCAACGGCTGGTCGACTCGCTCTACCGCGAACTTGAGCAGGGGGCGATCCATCGCCCCGGCTGGGACGCTGCGCGGATCAGCGCCAACCTGCTCTCCGTACTGCTTCTTCTGCTGCCGCTCGCTGCGTTCCTGACCGGCACTGCGCTCCTGGTCTTCTACCGGCCGTTGTGGCTCAGCATCATCCTGGCGCTGCTCGCTCTGACCATCGCCTTCGTGCTCCGGCCACGTGCCGGCCAGTTGGACGACCACCAGCTCGTCCACCGCGAGCAGGCGCCCGAGCTGTTCGCCGTACTGGACGAAGTAGCTGAGGCTGTCGGCGCCCGGCCAGCAGCGGCCGTCGCGCTCACGGACGAGGCCAACATCTGGTACCACCAGGTCGGCTGGCGCTTCGAGCCGGTCGTCGGCATCGGACTGCCTCTCTGGATCGGGCTACGCCCCCAGGAGCGGGTAGCCATCCTGGCCCACGAGTTCGGCCATGGTCGGCACGGTGACCTGCGAAGCAGTTGGCTGATCGGCAACGCGCATAGCGTCCTCGAAGGGTTGCTGGCGACGTTCAGTGAGAGCCCGCTCGATCAGGCACGCCGCGAGTGGGGTGTCGAGGAGCTCAGCGGCGGGACCCTGTTCAGCCGGATGGTCAATGCGACAGTCGGCGCGGTGGTGCGCGGGCTGAGCGCCGTACTGAATCGTCTTGAGCTGCGGAGTGGCCAGCGCAACGAGTACCTCGCGGACCGTAGAGCCGGTGAGGTTGCCGGGTCCGAGGCTGCCGCGCACGCGTTGGAGCGCACGGTGCTGGCTGACACCTCGTACGACGCGATGCTCCGAGCGCTGCGGTTCCCGAGCGAGCTGTCGCCACTGGACGCCGTACGGCGCGCAGTGACCGAGGTGCCTGCCCGGGAGATCGAGCGACGGCTGCGAGTGAGCCGGATCCACGGGACTCGCACCGACGCCACGCATCCACCGACCTACCTGCGGACCAAGCTGCTCCGGACCCGCCCGGCCACCTCAGCACGCGTCGTCCTCGGCACTGACCGGTCGCGTGCCCTCGACCGGGAGCTGATGGAGCCGGCCGAGCAGGTGCTTCGAGAGCTGAAGGCTGAGCTCTAGCCGGAGATCGATGCGGCTTTCAGCGTGGCTGCCGCGATGTCGGGGTGGTCGGCGAAGATGCCCTGGAGACCCAGACTGGCGAAGCGCGACAGTTCGGTGCGGAAGTCGGTGTTGGTCGGCAGGAAGCGCCGCTCGGCCCGGAAGGTCCAGGCCTGGACGTCGAGGCCGGCGCGGTGCGCCTGGTCGACGAGGCGAGTGGGCTCACCTAGCTCACCGGAGGCGGTGCGCGGAATGATCAGGTCCTTGTGCGAAGCCAGGACCTGCGCGTACGTCGAGATCTCCCGCAGCCCGGCCGGGTCGAGCATGTCGGTGAAGGTGCGGCCGTCACCGACCCGCAGGAAGTCGTACGGCGAGCTCTCTGAGTCGACGAGCTGGACCAGCGGCACCCGGGTCATCACGGCCAGCCGGCGCAGACTGGTCGGCTCGAACGACTGGATCATGATCTCGTCCGGCTGCAGCGCCAGCGCGAGGATGCGCTCGGTCAGCAGTTCCTCGAGCGGCAGACCGAGCCGCCGGAAGTACGTCGGGTGTTTGATCTCTGGGATCACACCGATGGTCCGGCCGAGCCGCTGCGACTCCTGCCGGGCCAGTGCGACCACGTCGTCGAACGTGGGGATCGCCTCGGTGCAGTCGTAGCCCGTGTTCGCCGACCGCAGCGCAGGCATCCGCTCGCGGGCCCGCAGCATCCGCAGCTCGGTGTAGCTGAAGTCCTCGACGAACCAGCCGGTCACGGCCTCCCCGTCGACCACCTTCGTGATCCGCCGGTCCGCGAAGACCGGGTGGTCCGCGACATCCGTCGTACCGGAGATCTCGTTCTCGTGGCGGCAGACCAGGACGCCGTCCAGCGTGGCGACCAGGTCAGGTTCGAGGTAGTCGGCCCCTTGGGCCGCGGCCAGGCGGTAGGCCGCCGGCGTGTGTTCCGGACGGTACCCACTTGCTCCGCGATGCGCGATCACCAGCATGGTTCCAGGACAGGCGGTGCACATGGCCCGCCGGGAACTCGTTGCCCAACGCAAGATGAAGGTCACCGGACCGAACCACGGCCTACGCTCTCAGTCATGACCGGCCCGACAGCTCTCAAGGACCGCGCACTCGGGCCTGACCTGGCGCGTGGCCTGCTCCTGCTCTTCATCGCGCTGGCCAATACGCATGGCTTCCTGCATCCGCCAGGTGTCGGCGACATCCGCGCGATGCCGATCCCCACGACCCTGCCGGACCGGATCGTCGCGTTCCTGGAGACCACTCTGGTCGACGGCCGCTCGTACACGATGTTCGCTGCACTCTTCGGCTACGGCATGGTGCAGATCGCCCGCCGTCAGTCCGGCGACTGGACGAGCACCCGCAAGCTGCTCCGCCGCCGGGGGGCGTGGCTGCTGCTGCTCGGGCTGCTGCACGCCGTACTGCTCTACTACGGCGACATCCTGAGCGCCTACGGACTGATTGCGCTTGCCTTGGTCTCAGCGATCCGCTGGAGCAAGCAGCGGCTGCTCATCTCCGCAGCGGTGTTGGCATTGCTCGGATCGTGGTCCTATGCTCTCCTGTCCACTCCGAACCCGCCGGACTCGGCTGCGGAGATGTACCCCTGGGCGCTCGATCACAACCCGCTGCTGGGGATGGCCGGCCGAGCCATCGCCATTCCCCTGAGCGCCTCGGTCGTGGCGGTCAGTGCGGCCGGTGCCTTCCTGTTCGGCATCTGGGCCGCACGTCGCAAGCTGTACGAGCGGCCGGAACAGCACGAGCGGACGCTGCGCCTCATGGTGGCCATCGGCATCCCGCTGTCGTTCCTCGGTGGAGTCCCGCTCGCCCTCTACACCGCTGGCCTGCTGCCCGCGACCGACACTGCCGTCGTCCCGCTGGCCGGGCTGCACGCACTGACCGGTTTTGCGGGCGGTCCGGCGTACGCGGCTCTGATCGCACTCTGGTCCATCCGGGTACGGCGCACTCCCGTCATCACCGCTATCCAGGCGACCGGCCAGCGCTCCCTGACCTGCTATCTGGCGCAGTCCGTGGTCTGGACGATCGCATTCGCGCCCTACCTGCTCGACCTCGGCAGCCACCTGACGCTGTGGCAGTCCGTTCTCCTGGCTCTCGGCACTTGGGCACTGACCGTCCTCATGGCCGACCTGATGCGCCGCCGTGGGCTACGCGGCCCGTTCGAGGTCCTGCTCCGTCGGCTGACCTACCGCAACCAGACTGCTCGCCAGTAGGTACTGCGCGGCACAGTACGTCGCCATCACCAGATACGGCCGCGCGCCGAAGTCATGCCCGGCCAGTTCCACCCCGATGAGCGCATCCGACACCAGAAACACCGCACCGCCGATTCCAGGCCGCCAGCCGTTCCACGCACTCGTCACCGCGGTAGCGATCAGCAGCAGCGAGTAGGCGGCCACTGGGATACGCACATCGCCCAGATCCGGCCAGAGCAGAGCCAGTACGCCGACCCAGAGCACGCCGTACGCCGTGACCACCACAAGCGACCGCCGCGGCGACCGGCGGACGAACAGCAGCACATAGCAGACATGCGCGACGCCGAAGGCCGCCATACCGGGGATGAGGTGGTCGACCTCCAGCAGGAAGTCGCCGACCAGCGATGCGGCCAGCCCGACCAGGAGGGTGACCGGTCCGCCGCGTAGGCGCACCCAAACTGCCAGCACGGGCATCAGCAGCACCTTGCTGACCGCGGCAGCCCAGGGGTCGCCGACCCCGATCGTCACCAGGTGTACTACTGCGATCACGGCAAATGCGCTGAGCCAGGCCGAGCTTCGTTTCACGTCTTGATGATGCCTGGTCCAGGCGCGATTAATTCGCATGCAAGTTGTCGGTGGGGGCGCCTAGCCTGAAGGGACCATGCGAAATCTCCCTCTCGCCGATCCCGGCGTCCCCGATGACCGCTCGCCGGCCCGCTATCTGCTGTGGGTCGCACGAGGGCAGGCTCGGACGCTCGCGGGCGGGATGTCGTTCGGGATCCTGTGGATGGCGTCGCAGGCGTTCATCCCGGCGATCCTGGGCAAGGCGATCGACGAGGGCATCGCGGCCAAGAACGGCGAGAAGCTGCTCCAGTGGGGCGCCGCGCTGTTCGCGGTCGGTGTCGTCCAGGCGCTGGCCGGGGTGATGCGGCACCGGTTCGCGGTGACGAACTGGCTGATGGCGGCGTACCGGACGGTGCAGGTGATCACGCGGAAGTCGGCCGACCTCGGCGCGACGCTGCCCAAGCACCTGGCGACCGGCGAGGTGGTCAGCGTCGGTGCAAGTGACCTGGCCTCGATCGGGACCGTGATGGAGGTGGCCGCCCGTTTCGCCGGTGCGATCGTGGCGTTCGCCGTGGTCGCGACGATCCTGCTGTCGACGTCGACCGTGCTCGGCCTGGTCGTGCTGATCGGCGTTCCGGTGATGTTGTTCTGCCTCGGCCCGATGCTGCGGCCGCTGCACGGGCGGCAGTCCGCCCAGCGGGAGGCGGTCGGCGAGCTGAACTCCCTCGGGTCGGACATCGTGGCCGGTCTGCGGGTGCTGCGCGGGATCGGCGGCGAGGACTCCTTCTCGCAGCGGTATCGCCGCGAGTCGCAGCAGGTGCGCCAGGCTGGTGTCCGGGTGGCCCGGATCCAGTCTGTGCTGGACGCGATGCAGATCCTGCTGCCGGGCACCTTTGTGGTGCTGGTGGTGGGCATCGGTGCGCACTTCGCTCTGGGCGGTCAGCTCAGTGCGGGTTCGCTGGTCGCGTTCTACGGCTATGCGACCTTCCTGGTGCTACCGCTGCGGACTGTGACCGAGTTCGTCAACCAGCTCATGCGTGGTCTCGTCGCGGGCGCTCGGGTGATCCGGGTGGTGTCGCTGCGGCCTGAGATCACCGATCCAGCCCACCCAGTGCGCCTGCCGGAGCGGGGCGATCTGGTCGACCCGGTCTCCGGAGTCCGCGCTCGGGACGGTCTGCTGACCGCGATCGTCGCTGCCGAGGCAGACGTGTACGGCGAGTTGGCCGACCGCCTGGGCCGGTACGACCTGGCCAGCGATGTCCGATTCGGCGGCGTCACCCTGGCCAGCGCGACCCGTGCCGATATTCGTGAGCGAGTCCTGGTGAGCGACTCCGGCTCCCAGTTGTTCACGGGCATCCTGCGCACCGAGCTTGACCCGACAGGCCGCCGTACCGAGGAGGAGTTGCTCGCTGCGATCTGGACTGCCTCGGCTGACGACGTTCTGGTCGCGCTGGCCGACGGGCTCGACTCTGAGGTCGAGGAGAAGGGCAGGTCGTTCTCCGGTGGGCAGCGGCAGCGCCTGGTGCTCGTGCGTGCCCTGTTGAAGGACCCGTCCGTGCTGGTGCTGGTCGAGCCGGCCTCGGCCGTGGATGCGCACACCGAGGCGCGGATCGCGGACCGGCTCCGCGAGCACCGCGCAGGGCGCAGCACCGTCGTACTGACTGCGAGCCCGCTACTGCTGGATCGCGTCGATGAAGTCATCTTCGTTGCGGCCGGGCGCGTGGTTGCTACCGGCAAGCACCGGGACCTGCTCGCCAGCGAACCGCGGTACCGCCAGACAGTGACCAGACAGACCGAAGAAGAACACCTGACCGAGGGGGCGCACCGATGAGGCAGATCCTGCCCGTGGCGGACAGCGCCGAGATCCGTCGGCATGCACGCCGCTTGGTCCGTCAGCATCCGCGCGCGCTGCTGATCGCGCTCGGGCTGCATGCGCTCGCTGCGGTGGCCGGGCTCGCTGCGCCGCGTCTGATCGGTGACCTGGTCCAGGACGTCCAGCGTGGGACGACGGCAGCCAACGTCAACCTGGTGATCGGCTTGATCGCAGCATTTGTCGTTGTGCAGTCGCTGCTCACTCGCTGGGCCCGCTACCGGTCGTTCGCGCTTGGTGAACAGGTGCTGGCCGAGATGCGCGAGGACTTCGTCGACAACGCGCTCGCACTGCCGATCGGCACGGTCGAACGCGCCGGCACCGGTGACCTGCTGTCCCGCACTTCGCGGGACGTCGACACGCTCTCGCGGACGGTGCGCTTCGCCGTACCGGAGACGATCATCGCGATCATCACCTTGCTGTTCTCGCTGACAGCCACTGTGCTCGTCGGCGTCTGGCTTCTGCTCCCACTGGTCGCCATGGTGCCGTTGCTCTGGCTGAGCACCCGGTGGTACCTGCGCCGCGCCAAGGACGGCTACCTGCGAGAGAACGCGGCGTACGCCCAGATGACGAGCTCTCTGGCCGAGACCGTCGAGGGCGCGCGCACGATCGAGGCCCTGCGCCGGTACGACGACCGCGTCCGCCGCGGTGATGAGGATGCCCGCGGCTCATACCTCGCGGAGCGGTACACGCTGGGTCTGCGGACCCGGTGGTTCCCGGCCGTCGAGGTCGGCTATCTCGTGCCGATCGTGGGCACGCTGCTGTTCGGTGGCTGGCTGCACCTCAACGGACACGTCACGCTTGGCGCCGTCACCGCCGGTGTTCTGTACGTGAACCAGCTGATTGACCCCGTCGACCGCCTGCTCCAGTGGATCGACGAACTGCAGTCCGGTGGCGCCGCATTCGCCCGCATCCTTGGCATCAGCGACGTACCGGATGACCGGACACCGTCAGGCCGCACACCGGATGGTGAGCTGGTCGAAATGCAGGACGTGCGCTTCTCGTACGTCGATGGTCGCGACGTGCTGCATGGCGTGGAGCTGACCGTGCAGCCGGGTGAGCGGATCGCCATGGTCGGCCCGTCCGGCGCAGGGAAGTCCACACTGGGTCGGCTGGTCGCAGGGATCCACCCGCCGCGGACAGGAAGCGTCACGGTCGGCGGTGTCGGCATGACCGAGCTACCGCTGGACGAGCTGCGCAGACAGGTCGCACTGGTCACGCAGGAGCACCATGTCTTCGTTGGCACCCTGCGCGACAACCTGTCGATGGCCCGTCCAACAGCAACCGACAACGAGCTGTACGACGCACTTGCCGCAGTGGATGCGCGCGAGTGGGCCGAGGCGTTGTCGGACGGGCTCAACACCCGGGTAGGTTCCGGCCAGCACGCGCTGACGCCAGCTCAGGCGCAGCAGCTCGCGCTGGCACGCCTGGTGCTGGCCGACCCGCACACCCTGGTCCTGGACGAGGCGACCTCACTGATCGACCCACGCGCCGCCCGGCACATGGAGCGTTCACTCGCCGCCGTCCTTGAGGGCCGCACCGTCATCGCCATCGCCCACCGCCTCTACACCGCCCACGACGCCGACCGAGTCGCGGTGGTGGAAGACGGGCGGATCAGCGAGCTCGGCACGCATGACGAGCTCGTTGAGCGCCAGGGGTCGTATGCCAAGCTCTGGAAGTCCTGGAACGGCTAACGCTCAAAGCTTGTTTGGTGTTGCGCCCATCGAGAAGACGGTCTCATCGGTACGGCGCTGCGCCAGCTGCAGGCGGCTCCGCTTGGCGGCGGAAAGGTCCGGTTTCGCGAGCTCTCGCCGTACGTCGAGAATCCGGACCGGCAGCGCATCCGTCATCAGCAGCGGGGCGTAAGCGGCCTGCTCGGTGGTCCACTTGTCACCGTCGCGCTTGAAGGTGAAGCGAGTCAGCAGGCCCTCGGCCCGGGTGCTGTTCGGCTGACGGTGCGCCGCGACCAGGTTGCCGTGACCGTAGGCGACCCATTTACCGTTGTGCTGTTCCATCGGCTGGACGACATGGGCGTGGTGCCCGATCACCAGGTCGATGTTGCTGTCGGCAAGTAGTTGGGGCGCGAGTTCACGCTGCTGGTCGTTGATCCTGGCCGAGTACTCGGTCCCCCAGTGGCAGCTGACGACGATGATCTCGGCGCCTCGGTCGCGAGCCTCTTTCGCCATCCGGCTGATCGCGGTCGCGTCGAGTGTGCCGGCCCGCCAGGTCTGGCCGTTCGGGTAGGGCAAACCGTTGAAACCGAACGTGTACGACAGCGATGCGATCTTCACCCCGCGGACGTCGATGATCGTCGGCGCCTCGGCCTCCTTGCGGTTACGCGCGGTGCCCGCGGTCCGCAGACCGGCCTTCTCCAACGTGTTCAGCGTTCGGTCGACGCCGGCCGCGCCACCATCGAAGCTGTGGTTACTGGCCGTCGTCGCCAGGTCGTAGCCGGTCTGCTTGAGTGCCGTCGCGATCTGTGGCGGTCCCAAGAACAGCGGGTAACCCTTGTAGGGCCCACCCATGGGCGCGAGCGGTGTCTCAACGTGCGCGATCGCCAGGTCGGCTGCCTGCACATGCGGCTTCACGCCTGCCAGCAGTGGCGCGAAATCCCAGGCACCGCCGCGACCGTCGCGCCGAGCCGTTGTCCATAAGCGCTCATGCAGGAGAACGTCGCCGGTGGCAACGATCGAGATCCGGTCCGGCCGGCTCTGGTCACTCGTCCGTGGAACCGTTGCCGTCGGCACTCCCCCGGAGCCGCCGTTCGGCGGACCGCCAGGCGAACCCAGGTCGGTGTCCGCACATCCCCCGACGACAGTTGCCCCCGCGCCGGCCAGCAGTGCGCCCAGCACTGCGCGCCGTCCTATCACCATCACAGCCCCCAAGATTCGGTGTCTATCGCTCATCGGACGGCCTGGCGCACCTCCGAGTTCGAGCGGTAACCCGATCGTGTCCTTACGGGTAACGTTTGGCGGGCCCAGAACAAGGAGGACGCGGACCGATGGTTGAGCTGAAGACGCCGACGGAGATCGAGGCGATGCGTGCGGCCGGACGAGTCGTCGGCAGCGCGCTGGCGGCCGTGAAGAAACATGCCACGGTCGGAGTCTCACTGCGGGAGCTCGACGAGGTCGCCCGCGAGGTGCTCCGCGCCGCCGGAGCCGTCTCCCTGTTCGAGGGCTACCAGCCGGGTTTCGCGACGAAACCCTTCTCCGGCGTCATCTGTACGTCGGTCAACGATGCCGTCCTGCACGGTCTCCCGTCGGACCTCAAGCTCGCCGACGGCGATCTGCTGAACGTCGACTGCGGCGCCTCGATCGATGGCTGGTGCGGTGACGCGGCAACCAGCTTCTGCATCGGCACGCCGCGCCCCGCGGACCTGGAGCTCATCGAGATCACCGAACGCGCCCTGGCCGCCGGGATCGCCGCCGCCCAGCCCGGCAGCCGCCTCGGCGACGTCGGCGCCGCGATCGGCAAGATCGGCAAGGACGCCGGTGTCGGCACCAACCTCGACTTCGGCGGCCACGGCATCGGCCGCCGCATGCACGAAGAACCACACGTCCCGAACGGCGGCCGCCCCGGCCGCGGCTTCAAACTCCAGGTCGGCCACACCTTCGCCATCGAGCCCTGGTTCTGGTCCGGCCCCGGCAACACCTACGTCATCGACCCCGATGGCTGGACCCTCCGCTCCGCCGACGGCACCCGCGGCGTCCACGCCGAACACACCATCGCCATCACCGCCTCCGGCCCCGAAATCCTCACCCTCCCCTAAAACAGAGGTTCTTGGGCTGGGGGATTTGGTGAGCGAGTGGTTTGGGGTGTGCGAGTGGGACCGCGGAAGCGGGGGTGCGACGCGGCGGGTTCGCCCCAGCCGGAGGTGGGGG
>NZ_SMKX01000318.1 GCF_004349055.1 Kribbella antibiotica | reverse complement strand
CAACCCGCCCGACCGGCAACGCCCCGCTCTACCCGCTGATCCGCTTCCGGCTTATTTGATCCCGGCTTTGGCGTCCAGCAGTTGGAGCAGGTCGTGCGCGGCCAGCTCCACCTGCTTGTGGCGCCATTCGGACGCTCGGTAGACACAAGCGATCAGGCCGGAGCGGTGGATGCGCCGAAGATCGCCGTACACAAAGGCATAACGGGCCTTGGTCTCGTCGTTGGCCCCATCGGTGAGCCCAAGATGCCAGGCGGAGTACTCGTCCCATGAATGCTTGTCCAGAAAGGCATTCTGCGCCTCCGCATGCGGTTGCACCGCACCCCAGTCGCTGTCGAGCACATACTGCCGGGAGTTGATCAGCCTTCGCGCGGCCTCGACCGCACCGTCATTGACCTCATATTTGGCCATACGAGGGATTGTGCCAGTGTGGGCAGATGATTTCACGTGAGGCGATCATCGTGCCCGGCGGCCAGTTCGGGCCCTTCGCGCCGTTGCTGATGTTCTGTGGCGACGCCGCCGAGCGACGCGATGCCGCGCTGACGCCCGTGTGGTGGCACGAGCCCGATGGACTGCTCACCCTCACACCCGAGGAGCGCGGGCCGTGGGTGCTGGATCAGGTCGAGCGCGCAGTGCCTTTGCTTCGCTCGGCCGAGCGGCCGGACACGCTCCTTGTCGGCAAGTCCCTCGGAACCCACGCAGCCACCCTTGCCGCCGAGCTCGGACTGCCCGCGATCTGGCTGACGCCGGTGCTGACCAGCGATTGGGTGGTCAGCGCCCTGCGCCGGTCGACCGCGCCATTCCTGCTGGTGGGCGGCACGGCAGACCCGCTGTGGGTGCCGGACCTTGCGCGAGAGCTCACTCCGTACGTGGTAGAGGTCGACGGCGCTGACCACGGCATGTACGTGCCGGGCCCGCTGGCCGCCTCGACCGCAGTACTCGGTCAGGTGGCGACTGCGGCTGAGAAGTTTCTGGACGACGTGATCTGGACCTGACCTCGAGCGGTCAGGGGTGGGCGCTGGCGCGCCACTGGCCCGGGCCCGGGTGGAAGGGCTGGCGGGCGTTGCGCCAGTACGTCGCCCAGTTGCCGGCGCGCTGGGTGTCGGCGGGCTCGGGGGCGCTGGGGCG
>NZ_SMKX01000317.1 GCF_004349055.1 Kribbella antibiotica | reverse complement strand
CCGCAGCCCCCGCCACCGTCCCGGCCGTCCCCATTTGGTGGGCTGACCCATCCCGTTGTGGGTGGGCTAGCTGCATGCGGTGGGCTGACCCGCAACCCGGTGGGTCCACCCATCAAACGGGGTGTTCCCACCCCGGAAATCCGGCGGTCTTTGGTTGGACCCCGTAGATGGCGGGAGGAGTATGCGGCGGCACGGCGGGTTCACTCGGCGAGAGAGCTCCGCCTTGGGGTCCCGCCTTGGCTGGGCGCGGTTGGCTGGTGGGTGAGTGGTGCGGGGGCTGGGGACTTCTGCCTGCCGATCCAGGTTCGTAGCGCTCCCCAGCACGTCGGAGGTGGCGAGCAGACACCAGTACGGCGCCGGCCGCGGCCATCGGCGCGGTTTGCCTGCCGAGTGGGTTCACTCGTCGCGCTGGACAACCTCCTGAGGTCGAGTGGAAGGAGATTGCTGCTGGCAATCGATGTACAGCAGCACGGTCCTTCCACTCGATGACATGGTTGCGACATTCGGCCCGGTCGCGACGCTCGGCGGTGGAGCTTGTTGCGCGGGCGGTCCAGCCGACGATGCGGGCGAGCGCGAAGAGGGCCTCGCCGGCGTCTGGGCGGAGGTTGTAGGCGTGCATCACGGCGGCTAGTGCGAGGTCGCTGGTGGGGAAGGATTTGATGCGGCCGGTGAGTGTTTGGACGACCTGCATGATCGGCTCGTCGCCGAGCAGTTTGAAGAGGACCTCGGCGCGGGGGTCGCGGGTGCGGTAGATCTTGTGGCCGAAGCCGGGGACTGGGGTGCCGGTGCGGAGGTGCGCCGACAGGGCGCCGACCGGGTCGTGTTTTGCGCGGTCGAGGAACTCGTAGGCCAGGGTCGGGGCGGCGCCGTGGTACTGCCCGTCCAGCGCACCGAGCCCCGCAGACACCACGGCGTACAGGTTGGCGCGGGCGCTCGCCGCGACCCGCGCTGCGACGGTGGAGACCGCCAAACCGTGGTCGGCGAGGAGGACTAGCGCCGCGTCGAGCACTTCGGGATGTGCGGTGGCGGAGGGCGCGGTGGTTGCGCCGGACCCGAGTGGTGGTGGAGCTGCTGGAGATGACAGGAGCTTGGGCCAGAGGCGGGTGCCGGAGGAGGCGTCGGCGGGCGCGGTGGGACCGGGGAG
>NZ_SMKX01000316.1 GCF_004349055.1 Kribbella antibiotica | reverse complement strand
TTCGGGAGTTGGCTGAAGGCGTCGTAGTCGACCTTCATCCCCAGTGTGCCAAGGGCCAGCGCGACCATCACGGCGCCGGAGGCGACTGCCACGAGTGCCGGGCGGCGAGCGGTGAACCGGCCGAGGCGCTTGAAGGTCGCGCCCTTCGGGGTGGTCTGCCAGGACTTCGACGGCCAGAACACCTTCGGGCCGAGCAGCGAAACGACCGCGGGTACCAGGGTGATCGAGGCGAAGGCCATCACGCCGACCGCAATCGCCAGGCCCGGGCCAAGGCTCTTGAAGCCGCCGAAGACGGCTAGTAGCAGGGCGCTGAAGGCGACGATGATCGCGCCGGCGGCCGAGACGATCACCTCGGCGACTCGGCCGGTCGCGTTGGCCAGTGCGGCCTTCGGCTCCTCGCCGGCGCGCAGGCGCTCGCGGAAGCGGAAGAGCAGGAAGAGGATGTAGTCCGTACCGACGCCGTACAGGACGACGGTCAGGATGGTCTGCATGTCCTGGGTGACTTGGAGGCCGGAAGCCTTTGCCACCAAGGCGATCAGGCCGGGCGCGATGCTCGCGACCAGGCCGACCGTGAGGATCGGCAAGAAGGCGGCGACCGGGCTGCGGTAGATGACCAGCAGCAGGCCGACGATCAGCACGATGGTCGCGATGCCGACCACCACGAACGCGTTGTCGAACGCATCCTTGTTGTCGAGCATCAGGGCCGCGTCGCCAGTCACGCCGTACTCGAGGTCGGCGCCGGTCAGCGCGGAATTCGTGGTGTCGCGCACCTGCTGTACGGCGTCCAGCACGGCCTGGTCCTCGGCGAGTCCCTTCAGGCCGACGCTGACGATCTGCACCTGCTTGTTCGGCGAGAGCGCCTGCGGACCGGTGACGGCCGCGGTCACTCGGTCGATCTTCGCGGCCGTGAGTTTGGTGGCCAGTTCCGCGACCTTGGCCTGGTCGGCGGCGGTCAGTTCGCCGCCGCCGGCGCGTTTGACGACGATGCTCGCGGTCGCGTCGCTGGTCTGCCCGAAGGCATCAGTGGCCAGCTTCTGTGCCTGGACCGACTCGTACTTGTCCGGCAGGAGGCTGGTCTGGTCCTTGCTGGTCACATCGCCGAGTGTCGGCGCGAAGGCGAGCACGGCGACAGCCGCGACCACCCACGCAGCGATCACCTTCCA
>NZ_SMKX01000315.1 GCF_004349055.1 Kribbella antibiotica | reverse complement strand
GATCGGGGTGGCGTCGGGAGGGGAAGGTGGTGGACCGTTGGGGGATGGAAGGGTTAGAGATCGTACGGCGGCCGCAGCCGCGGGACGTGCTCGTGAGGCTCGGGCTGGGTGATGCCGACCTGCGAAGGCTGGTGCGGCGGGGAAGGCTTCAGCATCATCACGGGCACTACATCGACGGCAGCATCGCCGCAGACATCGCGGTCAGCGCTTGCGCTCAGGCTGCGCATCCGGGCTCGGTCGTGAGTCACTTCAGCGCTGCGCGGCTTGCGGGTCTCAGCACCTGGGTCGACGGTGCGCGTAGATCGCCACCGCCGTACGACGCGACCTGGCTGACCCGGCCGCCCGAAACTCCTCGAAATCAGCGGCGCCGAAACCTCGTCGTACGGCGTGCTGGTCTTGCCCCCGAGGACGTATCGCGGCACGGCTGGCTGCCCGTCACAAGCACCGCCCGAACGGTGGCGGACCTGGCCCGGGAGCTGCCGACGCGCGAGGCGATCGTCACAGTCGACGACGCATTGCGATCCGGTACGACGTTCGATGAGCTGGCCGCGGTCCTCGAGCGCCAGGAGCAGTGGCCGGGCGTACGGCGCGCTCGGGCCACGATCGCGTTCGGTGACGCGCGTGCGGAGTCGGCGTTGGAGTCGATTGCCAGGTTCAGGTGTGTGGCCGGAGGTCTCCCGATGCCGGAGCTCCAGGTGCAGTTCTTCGACGGGTTCAGCTGGATGCTGGAGCGGGTCGACCTGTGGTGGCCGGAGTTCCGCACCGCCGGGGAGGCCGACGGTCTTGCGAAGTACGACGCGGCGACCCCGCAAGAGCGCCGGCACCTGCTCCGGCTGGCGCATCGACGTGACCAGGTCCTCAGTGATCGAGGGATCGAGCTCGTGCACTTCGGCTGGGAGGACACCGTCGACCCGCGATCCGACCTGATCCCCCGCCTGCAGACGGCGTTCGACCGCGGCCGCGCCCGTCCCGGTCCTGCTCCGACCTGGCGGGTCGCTCCCGGCTACGCGCAACTCGCCGCCTAGCCACAACTTTGAGTACCCCCCCTCTGCGCCAGGCTGGTCGTGAGTCAGTTCGCGATTAGTGAGGAGTATTGGTGATGACGGTGGGTGTGGGTTTTACGGCGGTGGAGATTCGGGAGTTCGTGCACGCGTATTACGTGCAGCCGCGG
>NZ_SMKX01000314.1 GCF_004349055.1 Kribbella antibiotica | reverse complement strand
CACCCACCCTTGGGTCCGAACGGCAGCTTTGAGCACCCACCAGCCATCCGCGGGGCGGAGAAATGGTTGGTGGGTTCACAAAGTTGGCGGCTGTGTACAAAGTGCAGCGGACCCGGCGGGGCTGACGTGGACCGACGCGATGACCGAGACGTTCCGGTGCGCTGGAGTTGGAGCGGGTCTAGGCGAAGCCGCCGTTGCTCATGAGTGGTTGCTTGTTGATCCACTGGCCGCGCTCCGAGCAGAGGAAGGCGATCAGGTCGCCGGTGTCGGCGGGGGTGCCGAGTCGGCCGAGCGGGGTTTGGTTGGTGCCCATGGCGCGGATGTCGTCGTTCATCCAGCCGGTGTCGATCGGCCCGGGGTTGATCACATTCGCGGTCACGCCGAGGTCGGCGAGTTCCTCGGCCGCCGCGAGGGTGATCCGGTCGAGGGCGCCCTTGCTTGCGCCGTACGGGAGGTTGTGGGCGGTGTGGTCGCTGGTCAGAGCGATGATCCGCCCACTCCCATGCGGCCCCTTGAAGCGCGTCGCGTATTCGCGGATCAACAGCCAGACCGCCCGTGCGTTCACCGCAAAGTGCCGATCGAAGCTCTCGATCGTGGTGTCGAGGATGCTCGAATTCACCGACTCACAATGAGCCATCACCAACGCAGTCACGTTGCCCAGCCGCTCCTCGGCGGCCGCGAAGATCCGCGCAGGCGCCTCCGTGTCGACCAGGTCCGCCTCAATCGGTACGACGGTCGCACCGATCGCCGTCAACTCGTGGGTGATCTTCTCGGTATCGCCGGATTGCACACCCCACTCCATCCGCTCGTCGTACGGCGTCCAGTAGGTGAAGGCGATATCCCACCCCTCCTCGGCGAGCCGACGGGCGATTCCCGCGCCGATCCCAACGGTCCGCCCAACTCCGGTGACAAGGGCGACAGGGCGTTCCGATGGTTGCGTCATACGGCCGATGCTGCTGCACCCGCCAGCGCACTGCAACCGAGAATTCGGCTCAGGCTGTGGTGGGGCGGGTGGGGCTCGAACCCACGACCCAAGGATTATGAGTCCTCTGCTCTGACCAGCTGAGCTACCGCCCCGTGCGGGGTGATCGTATCTGGTGTGGGGGCGGAAGTGGTGCTCGGGCGGTCGAGTGTGGGGAGCCTGTCCTAGGCAACCGATTGCCGACGGCATGGTCCTCGCAC
>NZ_SMKX01000313.1 GCF_004349055.1 Kribbella antibiotica | reverse complement strand
TTCATCATGGGTTCGAAGCAGTGGTAGTCGTTGCCGTCCTGGGTCACCGCGGCGGCCAGGATGAGGTGGTCGTCGGTGACCGCGATCTGGGCGTTGAAGCCCTGCACGGTCCCGCCGTTACTGGTCGCCATTTTCCGGCTTTCGGGGTCGGTGGTGTTCGCGACCGGAGCCGGGTCGCCATAACGGCCGCGTTTCCTGGCCGCAGCACCCTGACAGTCGACCGTCCCGGCCTCGGCCCCGGCCTCGGCCGCGGCCTGCGCGGTCTTCAAACCACGCCTGGCCTCACGGATCTGGCCATTGGCGGTCGCATGAGCGGTCGTGCCCGGCGCAGCCTCTGCGAGGCGGGCCTTCGCCCGGGCCAGCCGGGCAGTGTTGAACCGGACCAGATCGATCCCTGCCGGACGCCGGCCCAGCACAGTTTCACCGGCCTCGACCCGAGCCAGATACTCCTCACCACGAGCCTGATCAGCAGCATCATCGGCTTGGGCCTGCTTAGTTTTCTTCTCGATCTCGTCCAGCGCCCGACGGATCCGCTCCCGGCGCCCGGCCGGGTTACCGAACTCGGGCGGCAGTTCGTCACCACGCCGATCGCCGTACTCCTCGTCCTCGGCAGCATCGACCGCGGCAGCCTCGGCCACGATCTTCGCAGCCTGTTCCCGCAACCATTCCTCTTTGCGGTTCGCGCCCATCGCCGCGTTCGCCGCGATCTTCGTCCCATCGATCGCCACGACCCCGACCTTGGCCATCCCCGCCTGCGCGCACATCACCAGCACCCGCGCGAACAGATCCGCGAACGCGTCGGCATGCTCGGCGCGGAACCGCGCGATCGTCGTGTGATCCGGTACGTCTTGAGCACAAGCCACCCGGAACCCGACATCGACAGTGCACAACCGCTCGATCTGCCGAGACGACCGCACCTTGTTCGCATACGCATACATCAGCAACGTGATCATCATGTCCGGATCAAACCCAGCCCGCCCCTGACCCACCCGCGTCCGGACAGCATGCAGCACCGACGTGTCCAACTCCCTGACCGCATCGATCAGAAACCACACCACATGATCAGACGGCAACCACTCAGACATGTCCGGCGGCAACAAGAACCCCTGACCACGATCAACCAGCCGATACGCATTCGCCATACCCAATAATCGAACACCCACCGGGTTACAGTCCAACACCACGCCGATTCTGCAACAGCCTC
>NZ_SMKX01000312.1 GCF_004349055.1 Kribbella antibiotica | reverse complement strand
ACGTCGCCCAAGAACTCAACGCCCGACCACGCAAAACACTCGACTGGGACACCCCAGCCGAACGCCTGCGTGATCTACTCACCACCTAGAAACCACCACGGTGTTGCAACCACCCCTAGAAACCGCCATGCGGGTGCAAAACCCACAAGCTGATGGGGGAACCCATCAGATGGGGACGGGTCAGCGGCCGCGGGGGACCCGGGCGACTAGGGCGCCGGGTTCGATTTCGGCGGTCAGTGACCGCCCAGGACCGATCGGATCGCCGTCCAGTTGGCGCTCTACGTCGACCGCGGCGGTGATGGACACCTTGCGGCCGGTGAAGCGTTCGAGGTACATGTCGGCGCGGTTGGTGCGGGTCATCAGCCGCCAGACCACGATCGGCCACTGCGTCACCCGCCGCGGCGCGATCACGACCACGTCGATCAGGCCGTCGTCCGGCCGCGCGTCCGGGAGCAGCGGGATGTTCGCCTGCAGCATGCCGACGTTCCCGATCACCACAGTCCGCACCCGCCGCTCGATCGTGAACTCGTCGTCGAACGTGATCCGGACCCGCACCGACGGGTGATTGATGTTCCGGGCCGTCGACACCAGGTACGCCGGCCACCCGATCTGCGCCTTCAGCACCGGCGGCGCCTGCGAGATGATCGCCGCGTCCAGCCCGAGCCCGGCCATCACCGCGAACCGATCCTTGTCGAGCCCGTCCCCGAACACGGAGACCAGGTCGATCCGCCGATCCCGTCCTTCCAGGATCCGCTCGAGCGCGTCGTCCAGATCCAGCGGGATATGCAGGTTCCGGGCCAGCAGGTTCCCCGTGCCGGCCGGGATCACCCCCACCGGAATGCCCGTGTGCGCCAGCGCCGCACAGACCACCCGAACGGTCCCGTCGCCCCCAGCCACGAGTACCAGGTCCGATTCGTACTCGATCGCCCGCTTGGCCATCGCGTTCCCGGAGTCGTCCTCCCGAGTCTCCAGCCACAACGGATCGTCGAATCCGCGCAGCTCCAGCGACCGAGTCACCTTCCGCCGGAACGCCACGCCGTCCCCGACCTTGATCGGGTTCACGATGACTGCCGCCCGCGGTGGCCGCGCGATCTCGGCGGGAGAAGCCGGCGTACGGCGCCGCCGTCGCCGCAGCCCTGGTCGCAGCCCGAACCCGATCGACGTGGCGGTCAGAATCGCCAGCCCGAGCGCCCACCCACCTGTCTCTTAT
>NZ_SMKX01000311.1 GCF_004349055.1 Kribbella antibiotica | reverse complement strand
CCCCACTCACAGTGAGAATGGTTGGCGTGGTCCCGCAGCGGTCTTCCTGACTCACCCACTCACTGACTTCGGGTCTTCAATTGGATCTGTCGGTCGACTCGCTGCGGGACCACGTCTGCACCCACCCGACGAGGGCTCGTGACCTCATAGGAGCCTGTGCCAGCAGGCACCCATCACTGTCTTGTCCGCTCGCCTCGGCTGGTGCGTGCCGCCCCTTGCCCTAGCCAGCGAAAGGACGGCGATGTCTACCATCGCACGAACAAACACCGAACCCGAGCTCGATATCACCGGTGGTGTCGACACTCACCGCGATACCCACACCGCGGCCGCGATCGACCAGGCCGGCCGGATGCTCGGCCATCAGACCTTCCCCACCACCAGGGCCGGCTATGCCGCGCTGCTGGCCTGGCTGCGCTCGTTCGGGTTGCTGGTCCTGGTCGGCGTGGAAGGCACCGGCTCCTACGGGTCCGGCCTGACCAGCTATCTCACCCGCGAAGGCGTCACGGTCGTCGAGATCGACCGGCCCAACCGCAAGACCCGCCGCTCGGCCGGCAAGTCCGACCCGCTCGATGCTGAAGCCGCCGCCCGCGCCGCGCTCGGCAGGGCCCGCACCGGCACCCCCAAGACCCGCGACGGCCACGTCGAAGCACTGCGCAACCTACGGATCGCCCGCAACAGCGCCATCAGCCAGCGCGCCGGCTGCGCACGCACAATCAAATCCCTGATCGTCACCGCACCCCACGACCTCCGCGACCGGCTCCGAGCCCTCACCACCACCCGCCTGATCCAGACCTGCCACAACCTGCGCCCCGACACCCAGCAGATCGGCACCCCAGAGCAAGCCATCAAGACCGCACTACGCTCCCTGGCCCGCCGCCACGCAACTGCCCAAGACGAGATCACCGAACTCGACCAGCTCATCACCGGACTGATCAAAACCATCAACGCCGAACTTCTCCACCGCACCGGCGTGGGTCCCGACGTCGCCGGTCAACTCCTGGTCACTGCAGGCGAAAACCCCGAACGCCTTCACTCCGAAGGCGCTTTCGCGATGCTTTGCGGAGCCGCGCCGATCCCCGCATCGTCTGGCCAGACCCACCGCCACCGCCTCAACCGAGGCGGCGACCGGCAAGCCAACAAAGCGCTCTACGTGATCGTCATCAGCCGACTCCGCCACGATCCACGCACCCAGGCCTACGCAGCGAAACGCACC
>NZ_SMKX01000310.1 GCF_004349055.1 Kribbella antibiotica | reverse complement strand
CGGCCCCACGGATCCATCCAAGACCTGACACCAATCCAGGCCGAGCAGACTCACTACACTCACCGAACCCGTCTCGCCGAGGCCGGTTAACACCTAACGAAGCCTCCGGACACGCCGGGGCGGCTCAATCAGTCCCCGTTGTCCTACCGGTACTCACGCGATCCCTCACCGCATCCGCCCGAGCAGGACCAACAAGCTAGCCCGCGTTGCTCAAGAAAGCTCGCGAGCCGAGTGCCCCCGCCGTACCGACGAACGGGTAGTGGCCGCCTTCCCAGCCCTCCGCCACGCTCCGCGCGCCTCCAGACGCCCGCCCACCGACCACCACCACCCGCTCATCGGTACACAAGCCGCCACCCCCAACCCGGACGCCAACCCGCGGCAGTCCCCGTAGCGTCCGAAAGATCGGAGAGCCCATCTCCGCTCCTGACCGTAAGTGCTTACAGGTGCGACGTATGGACTCACCGTGCTCGCGGCAGTCGTCGAGCATCGCCGACAGGTGAGTCGCTGCTTAGTCTCCGAGACGGCTGCGGGGTTTCGGGAAGCAAAGCCAGCGGCCGATCCCGCCGGGGCAGAGACTCCCCGAACGGCTTGAGGGAAGAGACTCCCCGAACCGCTTCAGGGAAGAGACGCCGGATCAGCCCGACTACTCCCTAAACCGCTTTGGGGAGCGGAACCGACCAGTTCCGGTGCATTGCGCTCCCCGAACCGGCCGCCCGCAGCACCAACCCCGTTCCGCGCGAACAAAACCTCACAACGTTCGAAAAACCGGAGACCACGCCCTCCGACCCTTCGGACGTTACGTCGTACGGAGAGCTAACGTCCGAAGAATCGGACGGCCCGTCTCCGGTCGTTCGGACGTTTGATCCGCCTCAGGGGGATGGTGGTCAAGTGCGGTTTGTGGACTCTCGTGGGCGCTGGCTGCCCTCGGGGATCCACTCATCTCCACCGCTTTGGGCATGGGATGGGCTACGGCCGGTGGGGGTAGGCGGAGTCAGGCGGTAGACCGCGTTGGCTGGTTGCCGCAGCGCCGACGAGGTGTCTGCGGCAGTCAGCTCTTTCGTTCACCGTTGCAGGTCAGGTAATTGGTGAAGGCGACTGGGGAGTGGTGCCTGTCGGTTCCGGTTTGTGATGTGAAGGGACATGTCGGACAGTGTCGGAGGGGACATGTCGGACAGTGCGTGTGTTAGGTCGAGGGTAGGGGTTTGGTGGGGCGGCGGT
>NZ_SMKX01000309.1 GCF_004349055.1 Kribbella antibiotica | reverse complement strand
TCCCGAGACGCCCTAACCCGCCGCCTCCTAGGCGCCACCCCTGATCCCACGCCTGCCCCAGCACCAGGCCCCGGCCTCGCCCCACCCGGCGCCATCGGCACCTACACCTCTCAACTCAACCTAGGCTTCGACGCCTGACCTTTGTGGTGCGTGGTGGGCAGCGGGTGGCCTTGGCGATCCACAAACCCTCAGCGGACCGGGCAAGTGGCGCAGCAGGGCCTGGCTGTGAGCGTCGGCTGCGCCCGGCGGAGAACCTGCAGCACCTGTACGGCGGCCTCGCACGACCGGCTGGTGACGTCGAACCAGCCGTACCGCAAGGTCGCCTCTGCTCGCAGGGTCGCCCGGTTGTCCCGATCGAGATCACGCCACCGCTGGTCCGGGACCAGGTGGAGGCGCCCGTCCAGCTCGACGAGCAGGTTGAACCCGTCGTAGAACACATCGGTGAACTCATCGTCCACCGCACGTTGCCGAACCCCGGTCGGTAGCCCGTGACGACGTTCGACGTCCCGCAGGTACCGCAGTTCGAGTAACGAATGAGAGCCGGCAGCAACGTCGATGAGGATCGGAAGGAGCGTGCGCCGATGGCGTAGGCGCGGACGCCGGGCGAGCGCAGTCAGGATGTGTGCGGGACTCACCCGACCGCTCTGGCAGGCCTGCGCGATCACCGCCGCGGCCTGATCAGCAGTGCCGGAGATGCCGACGATATCCAGTACGGCGTCAGCCGCCGTACGCCGAGGTGGGACGACCGTGGCGAGCCGGTCGCCCCAGTGCTCGTCGCGGTGAATGACAAGCCCGGGCCGGGACTGGATCTTGCGCCGCTTCGGGATGGTCACATAGATCGGCCGACTGCTGTCGGGTTTGAGCAGGCCGAGTTGCTCCGCAGCGGTGTAATGGCTCCAGGCCGCCTCGGGCCCGGCGTACAAGAGCGCCGCCAGCCGACGGTCGTCGTACCCGATGGGACCGGTGTGCGTCGCGTAGACCGTCGGATAGACGGTTTGCCAGCGGCGACTGCGCAGCCCACGCCGGATCTGGTCGGCGGTCCAGCCCGCAGCCTGGAGTTGCGCCCGCGAGACGATCCGGCCCTGGTCATGGATCAGTGCGTCGATCCCGTCCCTGACAAGCCGCTGCCGCCACCACCAATCCACCCCTCAAGCCTGACCGATTTCCCGAACCCCCGCCGAACCCCCTGTGGATAACCACCTTTGTGGATCCAGAAGGGCACCTGATGGACTTGGCGT
>NZ_SMKX01000030.1 GCF_004349055.1 Kribbella antibiotica | reverse complement strand
CCCCCAGCCGTTGACCCACCCGGCGACCGCGTCACGTCCCAAGGATTCCGGGTGTACTCGGACCCGTTCCATCCATACGACTGGGAACCCGGTCCCGGCCGCGCTCGCGTCGCCGTACCGATCGGGATGGCACCTGCCGCCAGCAACCGCTCCAGAATCGGCGACTCCGGCGGCGTCCGAGCCTTCACCAAAAACGGCACCCCAGCCAGCACTCCCTCCGGGTCAACCTCCCTCGCAAGCCGAAGCGCCCGGTCGCCGTCCAGCTCCTCCAGAAAATGCAGCACCGGATCCAACCGCCGAGCCGCGTCGAGCGCCTCCTCGACCACCTCGACAGCAGTCAGCGAACCCGCTCGAACCCCCGCCGCAATCGCCTCCGCAGTCAGCACGCCGTCACTCTAATCAGCCGCGCCGACATGTACCGATCAACGGGTAGTGGTCACCCGCGGGCCGGGCTCGCCCCGCCTGCGATCACCCCGCGAAGCATCCGCACGACCACCACTACCCGTCCGTCGGTACGCCGGTGCCCGGTGAACCCAGTCGGGCCCGCCTGCACGGTGAACCCACTCGCGGAGCACGCACGGTGAACCCACTCGCGGGGCCGACACCCGGTGGGTTCACTCGGCGAGGTGAACGCCCACTGGGTTCACTCGCATCACCGAAACCCCCGCGAGTGAACCCACTGGGCCGCCGCCACTGAACCCACTGTGCCGCGGCGGATCGAGTGTGCGGAATTTGTCGCCAGAAAACGTTTGCCGGCAGCAAGGTCCGCACACTCGTGCTCAGGGAACTGACTGAACCCAGTCGCGGGCATCGGGCGGAAGCGCATCCTGGTTTCGCCGGCGCGGCTCTGCGCGAGTGAACCCACTGGGCGAATGGGGGTTGCGCGAGTGAACCCAGTGGGCGGGCATGAGTGATTCCGCTCGGAGGCGGGTGCTCGGTCATCATGGCGAAGCGCGACCGGAGAGTGCCGATGTCTGCGCAGGCATGGGTCCAGTCTGCCTGGCCGCGTACCGATGAACGGGTAGAGGTGTGCGGGCGGCCGAACCCCGCCGCCTGCGGCCGCCGCGCGGACCGCCCGATGCCCGACCACTACCCGTCCGTCGGTACGGGTTCAGCAGCGCACCGACGTGAGGTGGTCCAGCAGCAGCGAGGTCGTGGCCTCGGGCGCTTGCTCCGGAATGTTGTGCCCGATGCCGGGGAGGTTCTCCAGCCGGTAACGGCCGGTGACCCAGTTCTTGGTCGCCGCGATTCCCGACGGTGCGACCGCTGGGTCCTTGTCGCTGGCGATGAACAGCGTCGGCACCGTGACCGGCTGCTCGTAGCCGGTGAAATCGTTGGCCCGGTACCAGTTCAGGACCGAGGTCAAGGCACCCGGCTGGGACAGCCGCTCGTAATACTTCAGGCACTTCTCCGGCGGAACTCCGGGCAGCTTGGGTGGCCCGCCGGCGAGGATTCTGTCCTCCGTGATCGGCGCAGGCTTCCGGAAGTCCGCCATGTACTCGGAGGCCTTCTGCTGCGCAGGATCGGTCCGCAGCGCCTCGGCGAAAGCACCGAGATGCGGGACGGAGACCGCGGTCAGCGACCGCACGCGCCGGGAGTACTTCGCCGCGGCAACCCACGCCACCGCAGCACCCCAGTCGTGCCCGACCAGGTCGAACCTTCCCCAGCCCAGCGAGTTGGCAATCGCGCGCACGTCCGCGACTGTGTGGTCCAGCTGGTAGTCCTCGATCCGGAGCGGCCGGACACCCGGCGAGTAGCCGCGCTGGTCCGGAGCAACCGCCCGATATCCGGCCGCGGCGAGCCCGAGCAGCTGATGCTCCCACTCGATGCCGAGTTCCGGAAAGCCGTGCAGCAACAGCACTTTCCGGCCGTTGCGCGGACCGGCGGCGACTGCGTCGAAGGTCCCGGCGCGCGTGGGGATCCGCAGCGGCGTCAGCCGGGGCGATCCGGTCGCCTGGGCCGTGCCTGCGACACCGAGAGTCGTCATACCGGCAGCTGCGGCAGTGAGTTTGAGGAAGGACCTGCGGGAGGCCGAAATGGTCATGTGTTGAGTCTGTCGGCCGGCTCGGAGGCAGGCCATCGGCGTGCCTCCCCGTTGCGGGTGGGTCTAGCCCCCGTGACAGCGGGCCAGACCCACGCGTCGTCAGCGGGTCAGCGCGTAGACCGCGATGGCGGCGAAGTCGTCGGCCGGCTCGGAGGCCTGCCAGGAGCGGACGTCGTCGACGTAGCGCGAACCGCGGCCGGTGAAGTCGGCGTACTGATCGACGCCGTTGGCCGGGCAAGGATTCATGCCGTCGAGGTGGTCACCGAGGCCTTCGTCGAAGAGGCCTGCTGAGTTAGGCCCGTTGACCACGGCACCGACGACCTGGCGGCCGGTGATGTTGCCGATCTGGTGGTGCGGGCAGCGGCTGGGGTTGGTACCGACGCCGACCATGAAGGAGACGCCCCAGGCGTTGGCGCCGAAGGCCCAGTCGAGTTGCTGCGCGCCGAAGGTGTCATAGCGACGGTCCCCGGTGACCTTGCGATAGAGACGCGCGGTCGCCGCCAGACCGAAGGTGTGCGGTACGGCGTCAAAGTTGTCGTACTGCGCACCGGCCCGGAAGGGATCCTTCGCCGCCCGCGCGGTCCCGATCGCCAGCTGGGCCCGCAGATCGCCAGTCAGCTTGGCGACCAGCGCCCGGTCGGAACGCGCCGCGCGGATCAGGTCCGCGTGCGCCAGCGCACTCACGTCGTACAGGTTCAGCGTGTCGCCACCGGCCTCGTGCTGCAGGTACTGATCAGCCCAGTACGACGCCTGTCGCACCCACCCGGATGCGCGGCGATCGCCCAACCGCTGCGCCGCCAACGCCAACTCAGTCGCACCCAACTCGAGGTCATCACGCCACGCGGACTCCGGGTAGAACGCGAACGGCAACGACGTCACCAGCTGGCCCACCCCGGTGGTCTTGGCCTGCGCGAAGATCTGCGCAGCGGTCTCCAGGTGCTTGCGCGCCAACTTCCGATCGGTGCGCGCCTCGACCTGCGCGGCCAGGGCGAAGGCTGCGGCGGTGCGACCGGCGAGGTTCGGGCTGATGAGCTTGCCCGGCGCTGCTGCGCGGAAGACCGGCCGGTTGCGCAGGTGACGCTCAGCCGGCGAGGTCAGGTGGTCATCAGCCTCGGGCAGGCGCCAGATGTCGTGGTCACCGACGAAGGTGCCTTCGGCGTTCCCGGTCCCGACGCCGACCTGGATGTAGAGGGTCTTCGACTTCTCGTCCCACATCTTGTCGAGCCACTTCAGCCCGTGCCGAGCTTCGTTGGTGACCTGGCGATCCGGCCGATGGGCATCCCGAGCCGATGCCCACAGCAACGTTTCCGAGTACGCCGCGATATGCGTGAACTTGAGGTAGTCACCGGCGTCGTACCAACCGCCTTCCACATCCACCCGGCCACCGGTCCGCCGAAGCTCCCCCACCGTCTGATCCGTGTCCGGGTCGACGAACGTCGGCGTCTCATACACCTGCGCAGAACGATCCGTCAGGTGCGCAGGCTTCCGCCCAAGCGACCCCGGTACGACGTTCGCTCCGTCGCGCTGCTCGGTGAAGAACGTCACCGCCTTGTCCTTCGCCGAGGTCGCCAGCGCATCCCCGTTCGCCCGGACGACGAACGTCGGCGAGGTCGCCACCCCCGGCACCTCGACGCGATACGTCCCTGGCACCCACACCCGGGACAGATCCAGCGCCGAGACGTGCTTGTACTTCGCGTTCCATTCCCCCAGCTCAGTGCCGACCTTTCCGGTCAGCACCCGCCGGCCACGACTGTCGATGACCTGGAACGACTTGCCGGCCACGACGCCCTGGCTCAGCACGTACGCCGACTTTCCGTCGAAGGCGCCGTACCCGAGCTGATTGACCCGGACCGCGCCTCCCATCGCAGCCTCGACGGGACCGACGAGCCCCATCACGAGCCCCGCCGCCACCACAACCGACCCCACCCTGCGTAACGCCTTCACCGCAACCTCCTCGGACAACAGTTAGGAAAGTTTCCTGTTGATCCGGGAAAAAGTACAGGGGTCAGGGACGCGCAGGCACTCCTTGGGCGAACAAGTAGACCGGCTCCGCCTCGGGCTCGGTCGACGGATGGTCGACAAAGTCCTCCAAGACCTCCTGCAACCGATCACGAAGCTCAGCCATCCGCTCCGGCGTCAGCCGCAGCCACACGTCGACCGACATCGCCGACTCGTCCCACGCGGCGCCGTACTCCGCGCGACGGGCGACCCAGTCGCGAACCTTGCCGGCGCGGTAGGTGACATTGCTCTCTTCGGCCACCCCACCGATCAGGTCAGCGCCAGGCTCGCCTTCCTCGAGCTTCCACGAGTACGACGACCAGGCGCTCTTCCACCAGCGCTCGCGCTTGTCCTTCGCGAGCTCGGGGACCTCCTCGATCACCCCGGCCGTCGCCAGCACCTTCAGGTGGTGGCTGATATTGCCGACCATCTCTCCCGTCCGCGCCGAGAGGATCGAGACGGTGGACGGCCCTTCGACCGCCAGGAGGTCCAGCAGGCGGCGTCGTAGCGGATGATCCACGGCCTGGACGCGCGAGGCTCCGGCCGACCGGGTCTGTTTCGGGGACATGCGCTCCAGGGTAGTTAGACAAGATTACTTGTACAAGTCCCATTGCCTGCACGATTTCAGGCGTGGAACAATTCCCACCAGACTGGTGGAGATATCCATATCGTGAGATCGCGTCTCGCGATGCAGGATGTAGGGTTGATTTGTCAGCCGTTCCCGCTGACTCTTGTGAACATGCTTGCTGCCCGCTCCACTCACCTCGTAGGTCGGATTCATGTCGACCTCGGGCGGATGCGCAGCGCCATCTGTTGTCCTTCGATCTTCTGACAGCCACCCTGCCGGGCCCACTTCAGGCCCCCTGATCTTCCCGATCACCGCTGGGTGCGCACCGCGCAGACGCATCGAACCGACGACGTTTCGATCCCCCCTGCGGCGGACGCACCTGTCACAAGGACAAGGACACCTGCCGGATGACTGGCGTCACCTCCCCTCCTGCCAAGGCCCCCCGCCCCCGTAAGGGCAAGGGCGAAGGCCAGTGGGCGCTCGGCTACCGCGAGCCGCTGAACAAGAACGAGGAGAACAAGAAGAACGACGACGGCCTGAACGTCCGGGCCCGGATCGAGAACATCTACGCCCACCGTGGCTTCGACTCGATCGACCCGGCCGACCTGCGCGGCCGCTTCCGCTGGTGGGGGCTCTACACCCAGCGCAAGCCCGGGATCGACGGTGGCAAGACCGCGACGCTCGAGCCCGAAGAGCTCGACGACAAGTACTTCATGCTCCGGGTCCGGATCGAGGGCGGCCAGCTCAGCACCGAGCAGCTCCGCGTGATCGCCGAGATCTCCACCACCTACGCCCGCGACACCGCCGACATCACCGACCGGCAGAACATCCAGCTGCACTGGATCCGGGTCGAGGACGTCCCCGCGATCTGGAACAAGCTCGAAGCGGTCGGCCTCTACACGACCGAGGCCTGCGGTGACGTCCCGCGCGTCATCATCTCCTCGCCCGTCGCCGGGATCGCCGCCGACGAGATCATCGACCCGACACCGGCCATCGACGACATCGTCGAGAAGTACATCGGTACGACGGAGTTCTCGAACCTGCCGCGCAAGTTCAAGACCGCGATGACCGGCCACCCGTCGCACGACGTCGTACCGGAGGTGAACGACATCGCGTTCGTCGGTGTCGTGCACCCCGAGCACGGCCCGGGCTTCGACGTCTGGGTCGGCGGCGGGCTGTCGACCAACCCGATGCTCGCGCAGCGGCTCGGCGCCTGGGTCCCGCTCGACGAGGTGCACGAGGCCTGGTGGGGTATCTGCAGCATCTACCGCGACTACGGCTACCGCCGGCTGCGGACGCGGGCCCGGATCAAGTTCCTGGTCGCCGACTGGGGCGTTGAAAAATTCCGTGAAATTCTCGAAGAGAAGTACCTCAAGCGGAAGCTGATCGACGGCCCCGCGCCGGAGATCCCCGCCGTCCAGGGTGACCACGTCGGCGTCCACAAGCAGAAGGACGGCAAGTACTTCGTCGGCGTCGCGCCGGTCGTCGGCCGGGTGTCCGGCGAGAAGCTGGCCCAGGTCGCGGACGTCGTCGCGGCGCACGGATCGAACCGGATCCGGACCACCGCGCAGCAGAAGTTCATCGTGCTCGACGTCGAGGAGTCGAAGGTCGAGTCGCTGGTGACGGAGCTGGCCGCCCTCGGCTTCCAGGCCCGGCCCTCGGCGTGGCGGCGCAACACGATGGCCTGCACCGGCATCGAGTTCTGCAAGCTCGCGATCGTCGAGACCAAGGCCCGCGCGGCCCAGCTGATCGACGACCTCGAGGAGCGGATCCCCGACCTCGACGTACCGATCACCGTGAACGTGAACGGCTGCCCGAACTCCTGCGCCCGGATCCAGGTCGCCGACATCGGTCTCAAGGGCCAGCTGGTCCTCGATGCCGACGGCAACCAAGTACCCGGTTACCAGGTGCACCTCGGCGGCGGGCTCGGCCTCGACGCCGGCTTCGGCCGCAAGCTGCGCGGTCACAAGGTCACGTCCGACGACCTGACCGACTACGTCGAGCGCGTCACCCAGAACTACCTGAAAGAGCGCACTGAGGGCGAGCGATTCGCCCAGTGGGCAACCCGTGCGGACCAGGAGGCGTTGACATGAGCGAACGTGCTGCCCCTCTCTATTGCCCGTACTGCGGGGACGAGGACCTTCGTCCATCGGAGGAAGGGCACGGCGCCTGGGAGTGCCGGCCGTGTGCACGGGTGTTTTCGCTCAAGATGATCGGGTTGCGGGTGAACGTCGAATGAGTACAGACCTGAAGGCGATCGCCGAGGAGGCGAACGAACGCCTGGGCGATGCCACGCCGCAGGAGGTGCTGGCGTGGGCCCGCGAGACGTTCGGTGACGACCTGGTGGTGACCGCGTCGATGGCCGATGGCGCGCTCCCCCACCTGGCGGCCGAGGCGGCTCCCGGCGTCGACGTGCTGTTCCTCGACACCGGCTACCACTTCGTCGAGACGATCGGCACCCGGGACGCGGTCGCGTCAATGCTGCCGATCAACCTGATCAACGGCACGCCGCTGCAGACCGTCGCGGAGCAGGACGCCGAGTACGGCGAGAAGCTGTACGAGCGTCGTCCGGACCAGTGCTGCGCGCTGCGCAAGGTCGAGCCACTGAACCGGCACCTGTCGCACTACAAGGCCTGGGTCACCGGCATCCGCCGCGAGGAGGCGCCGACCCGCGCCAACACGCAACTGGTCGAGTACGACGAGAAGCGCGACATGGTGAAGCTGAACCCGATCGCCCCGTGGACCCAGGACGATCTGGACGCCTACATCAGCGACAACGGCGTACTGGTCAACCTGCTCCAGTACGACGGCTATCCGTCGATCGGCTGCGAGCCGTGCACCCAGCAAGTCGCACCCGGCGAAGACCCCCGCTCCGGACGCTGGTCCGGTACGGGCAAGGTCGAATGCGGGCTACACACATGAGCGAGCGCAGCGAGCGAACAAAAAGCACAGTCGCCCCGGCGGTCATGCCGGAGCCGAGCGCCAGCGAGGCGCAGAAATGACCGCCACATTGGAGACTCCCCTGACCACGCACACGGTGACCGAGCTGGACGCACTCGAGAGCGAGTCCATCTTTGTCTTCCGTGAGGTCGCGGCGGAGTTCGAGCGGCCGGTCATCCTGTTCTCGGGCGGCAAAGACTCCATCGTGATGCTGCACCTGGCCCGCAAGGCGTTCGCGCCGGCCGGGGTGCCGTTCACGCTGCTGCACGTCGACACCGGACACAACTTCACCGAGGTCCTCGACTACCGCGACAACACCGTGGCCCAACTGGGTCTGCGGCTCGAGGTCGCTCGCGTTGAGGACTACCTGGCCGACGGCCGGCTGCGGGAGCGCTCCGACGGCACCCGCAACCAGCTCCAGACCGTTCCGTTGCTCGACGCAATCAACGAGCACCGCTTCGACGCGGTGTTCGGCGGCGGCCGGCGCGACGAGGAGCGGGCCCGCGCCAAGGAGCGGATCTTCAGCCTGCGCGACGAGTTCGGCCAGTGGGATCCGCGCAACCAGCGGCCCGAGCTGTGGTCGCTCTACAACGGCAAGCACAAGCCGGGTGAGCACGTCCGGGTGTTCCCGCTGTCCAACTGGACCGAGCTGGACATCTGGAACTACATCGCCCGCGAGAACATCCCGCTGCCGAGCATCTACTACGCCCACGAGCGCGACGTGTTCGAGCGCGACGGCATGCTGCTTGCCGTCGGCCCCTACTCCCAGCCGCGCGACGGCGAGACCGTTGCCCCGCGCATCGTTCGCTACCGCACCGTCGGCGACATGTCCTGCACCGGCGCCGTCGCCTCCACCGCGGCGAACCCGGCCGACGTCGTCATCGAGGTCGCGGCCAGCACCATCACCGAACGCGGCGCCACCCGCGCCGACGACCGGGCCAGCGAGGCCGCCATGGAAGACCGCAAGCGAGAGGGGTACTTCTGATGAGCACCCCCATCCAACGCCAGCTGCTCCGACTGGCAACAGCTGGATCGGTCGACGACGGCAAGTCCACACTGGTCGGCCGGTTGCTACACGACTGCAAGGCGATCCTCGCCGACCAGATCGCGCACGTGAAGACGGTCTCCGAAGCACGCGGCGGCGACTTCGACTTCGCACTACTCACCGACGGCCTACGGGCCGAACGCGAGCAGGGCATCACGATCGACGTCGCCTACCGGTACTTCGCGACCGACAAGCGCTCGTTCATCCTGGCCGACTGCCCCGGACACGTGCAGTACACGCGCAACACCGTCACCGGCGCCTCGACCGCGGATGTCGTCATCATCCTCGTCGACGCCAGGCACGGCGTACTGGAGCAGACCCGGCGGCACCTCGCCGTCGTCGGCCTGCTCCGGGTCCCGCACGTCGTCCTCGCGGTCAACAAGATCGACCTGGTCAACTACGACGAGGCCGTCTACACCGGCATCGCCAAAGAGGTCGGGCAGCTCGCCGACCAGCTCGGCATCGCCGACCTCAAGACCATCCCGGTCTCCGCGCTCGTCGGCGACAACATCGTCGAGCGCTCCGAGAACACACCCTGGTACGACGGTCCGGCGCTGCTCGAGGTCCTCGAGACCGCGACCGGCCGCTCCGACATCTCGGGTCGCGCCCTGCGGTTCCCGGTCCAGTACGTGATCCGCCCGCAGACCGACGACGAGTACCGCGACTACCGCGGCTACTCCGGGACCGTTGCCTCCGGCACCGTTTCGGTCGGCGACGACGTCATCGTCCTTCCGGCAGGCCGCCGTACGACGGTCTCCGGCATCGACCGCGCGGTCGTCACCGCGACCGCGACCGCAGTCGCCGAGCGGCCGAACGCGGTCGCCGGTGAAGCAGTCACCGTCCGGCTCGCCGACAACATCGACGTCGCCCGCGGCTCGGTCATCGTCGCGGCCGGCTCCTCCCCCGGCACCCGCCGGGAACTGTCCGCCACCGTGGCTTGGCTGTCGGAACGCCCCCTGACCGTGGGCGCCCGGCTGCTCATCAAGCACACCACCACAACGGCCCAGGCGATCGTCACCAAGATCACTGGGGTGCTCGACCTGGACACACTCGGCGTCATCGATGCCGCCGGGCTCGACCTGAACGACATCGGCAAGGTGCAGCTCAAAATCGCTGCCCCCCTTGCTGCCGACCCGTACTCCAGTAACACCATCACTGGATCCTTCCTGCTGATCGACGCCCACGACGGATGGACGCTGGCGGCAGGCATGATCGACGACGAAGAAGGGGAACTGCTGTGACTGCTCCAGCTCTCGTGATCCTCGCCCACGGCAGCCGCGACCCGCGGTCGGCTGCCACGGTCCACTCACTCGTGAAGTGCCTGCGCGAGATGCGTGCCGACCTGCGGATCGAAGCCTCCTTCCTCGACCACTGCCCGCCCACGCCGTACCAGGTGATCGGCAAGCTCGCCGCCGAGGGCGTGGAAGAGATCGTCGTCCTGCCGCTGCTGCTGTCGTCCGCGTTCCACGCGCGGATCGACGTACCGGCCGTCATCGACGAGGCGCGCAACCGGTTCCCGAACCTGCAGATCATCGCCTCCGACGTGCTCGGGTACGACGACTCGCTGCTCGACGTCCTGGACCGGCGGATGCGCGCCGAACTCAAGGACGGCCGGGTGCGTGAGCTCGACGCACTCGTGCTCGCCGCCGCCGGTTCCAGCGATGCGCAGGCCAACGCCAGCGTGACCCGCCTCGCCCGCCTGTGGGGTCAGCGGCACAAGCTGCCGGTCACCGCCGCGTTCGTCTGCGCCGCAACGCCGTCGCCGGCCGAGGCCGTCCTGCAGTACCGGCTCGAGGGCCGCCGGCACGTTGCCGTCGGTTCGCTGTTCCTCGCACCCGGCGTCCTGCCGGATCGCGCGGAGTCGACGTCCCGCAAGGCCGGCGCGGTCGCGGTCTCCCGGCCGCTCGGCGTCAGCGCCGAGGTCGCCCGCCTGGTCCTCCTCCGGTACGGCGTCGCTGGCCTCGACCTGCTCACGCTGGCCCCGGCCTCGCGCCCGATGCTGGTGCAGTCCGCGTAGTACTGGCCCTTCCGGAGCTACGGTTTCGCGCAACAGCGGAGCCGTAGCTTCCGGAGGTTCCCTCTCGGGTGGGTCAGCCCACCGGATTGTGGGTGGGCTAATCGCATGCAGTGGGCACACCCACCAGCGGGTGGGTCAGCCCATCAAATTGGGGTGCCCGCTGGGGAGCTCTGCTGGTCGATTCTGGTGCGTGCCGCTCCGAGGGACGCTTAAGTCCCGGCGAGGCGCTCTTTCTCTTTGGCGACGTCGAAGTCGGCGGCCGGCCACTGCGGGTCGAGGCCCTTCAACGTCTCCAGCAGCAGGGTGGTGACGGCCCAGTTGCGGTACCACTTGCGGTCGCTGGGAATCACGTACCAGGGCGCCTGCTCGGTGTTACAGCGCTCCAGGGCTGCGTGATAAGCCTCGGTGTAGTCCGGCCAGAGCTGGCGCTCGTCGACATCGCCCGGGTTGTACTTCCAGTGCTTGGTCGGGTTGTCGAGACGCTCTTCGAGCCGCACCTTCTGCTCGTCGGCCGAGATGTGCAGGAAGCACTTGAGGACGGTGACACCGCTCTCGGCGAGCTCGGCCTCGAAGTCGTTGATCTGGTCGTAGCGCTTCTCCCACACGGTGGGTGTGACCAGGTTGCGGACGCGAGCGATCAGCACATCTTCGTAGTGCGAGCGGTCGAAGATCCCGATCATCCCGTGCGACGGGACAGCCTGCCGGATCCGCCAGAGGAACCCGCGGCGCTTCTCGGCCGGCGTCGGCGCCTTGAACGACGTGATCTTCAGGCCCTGCGGGTCCATCAGCCCGGCACCGTGGCGGATCACGCCACCCTTACCGGACGTGTCCATCCCCTGCAGCACCAGCAGCACACTGCGCTCGCCGCCCTTGCGGCCCTCGGCGAACAGCCGCTCCTGCCAGTCCGGCACCTCAGCACCGAGGGTCTCCAGCGCGGCCTTGCCGTCATCCTTCGCACCGACGAATCCCGTGGTCGCCCGCGGGTCGTAGGTCGTCAGGTCCACCGGGCCTGCCGGGACACGCAACTGCTCAAGCAGCCCCCCGGCCTCCGCTGCCTTCTGCTTCTTCTGCTTCGCCATCCGCCCATCCTGCCCTAAGACTCGGCCGATCCCGTGGAGCTACGACGACGCCACAGCACGATCTCGATCACCACGGCCGCCACTACACACAGCGCCACGACACCGACGCCCCAGAAAAACCCACCGAGCGCGCCGAGACAGTCGGTGTTGTCAGCACCCGCACACTTCGTCCGGTCGTAGTACTCAACGCCGGCGAGGAACGCGACGTACGCCAGGATCGCCGCACCGGCCAGGTAGCCGACCACGCGCAGCAGCACCTTCATGAGGTGCGCGCCAAGGCGATCAGCCGGGACAAAGCTCTGAGGTACTTCTTCCGGTAGCCGCCCTTGAGCATTGCGGCGGAGAACAACTGATCGAGCGGTACGCCGCTTGCCAGCAACGGCAGGTCGCGGTCGTACATGCGGTCGGCGAGCACCACCATCCGCAACGCGACGTTCTCGTCGTCCAGGGGACGGAGGTCGGTGATCCCGACCGCCGCAACGCCGTCGAGCAGAGCGCCGTACCGGCTGGGATGCAGCTCGGCCAAGTGACGATGCAGGTCGACGAAGTGGTCGCAGGAGGTCGCCGGCCGCTCGGCTGCGGTCTGCTCGACCTGGTCATCGGTCCACGGATCGGGCGCGACCGGGAGCCCGCGATGGCGGTAGTCGGGGCCGTCGATCCGCCGTACGTCGAAGTTCGCGGCCAGCGCCTGGATCTCGCGGAGGAAGTCGAGCGCCTGGAAGCGGCCCTCCCCCAGTTTGTCGGGCAGCGTGTTCGAGGTCGCGGCGAGTTGGACGCCGGCGGCAACCAGTTGGGCGAGCAGCCGGCTGATCAGCATCGTGTCGCCGGGGTCGTCGAGCTCGAACTCGTCGATACAGATCAGCCGGTACGACGACAGTGCTTCGACGGCTTGGCGGAGTCCAAGCGCACCCACGAGGTTGGTGAGCTCGACGAACGTGCAGTACATCTTCGGGCCGGCGGACTCGTGCCACAGCGAGGCGAGCAGGTGGGTCTTACCAACGCCGAACGCGCCGTCGAGATAAATGCCGGGTTTGCCGAGGTCCGGCGTTCGGCCGCGGAGCTTCGACCACAGTGTCGGTGTTTGCCGGGGCTGGGCGAGGATCTTGGCGCGGTCGACCAGGACGGCGAGCGCTTCGGACTGCGATACCTCAGCCGGGTTCGGCCGGTAGGTCGCGAAGCGGGCCTCCGCGAACCGCGGCGGCGGCACACATTCGGAGAGCAGCCGATCCGAGCTGACCTCCGGCCACCGCTCACTCAGCCGAATCACCATGCGGCCAACCCTAGTCGTAGGGTCGGCGGTATGGATTTACGACCGCTCGGCAACACCGGACTGACCGTCTCCTCCGTCTGTGCCGGAGGTAGCGGCCTGGGCAGCATGCCGGACGTCTTCGGGTACGACGTCCCCGTGCGGCAGGCGGTCGACGTCGTCCTGCGGATCTTCGACAGCCCGCTCACCTGGATCGACACCTCGAACGGCTACAGCGACGGCGAGAGCGAGCGCCGCATCGGCCAGGCCATCCGCGAGTACGGCGGTCTGCCGGAGGGGTTCCTGGTCGCGACGAAGGTCGATGCGCTGGGTGCCGACTACTCGGGCCCGCGGGTCCGTGCGAGCGTTGCCGAGAGCAAGGAACGACTCGGCCTCGACGACCTGCCGCTGGTCTACCTGCACGACCCGGAGTTCCACGACTTCGAGTCCATGCGCGAAGCCGTCGACACGTTGCTGCAGCTCCGCGCCGATGGCGAGATCGGCCACGTCGGCCTGGCTGGTGGGAGCCCGACCGAGCTCACCCGCTACCTCGACCTCGGCGGCTTCGAGGTGCTGCTCGTCCACAACCGTTGGAGCCTGGTCGACCACTCAGCCGGAACACTGATCGAGCGCGCGCGCTCTGACGGTCTTGGCGTCGTCAACGCGGCCGTTTACGGCGGGGGCATCCTCGCCAACCCACAGGGCGCCACGAAGTACGGCTACCGGGACGCACCTCCCGCCGTACTGCGGGCTGTCGCCGGGATGGACGCGGCGTGCCGGGAGTACGGGATCGACCTCGCCACGGCGGCGCTGCGGCACTCGGTCGACACTCCTGCGATCACGGGCACGGTGGTTGGGATCACCAAGCCTGCCCGGGTCGACGCCCTCAGTACGGCGCTCGACGCGGAACTGCCCGCCGAGCTCGTCGACCGGCTGGATGAGTTGCGACCGGACCCGCAGTACTGGCTTGACCTCAAGTGAAGTTGAGGTCATAGCTTCGGCGGCATGAAGACGATTCAGCTGCATGCGTTCGGACCGCCGGAGAACCTGCGCTACGAGGAGGCTCCGGATCCGGTGCCGGGGCCCGGCTACGTGCTGATCCAGGTCGAGGCGGCCGGGGTCCACCTGCTCGACACGTTTCTTCGGGCCGGAGATTTCGAAGGGAGCCCGTTCTCCGCTCCCGAGCTGCCGACGATTCCGGGCCGGGAGGTCGCCGGGATCGTGCGGGAGGCCGGGCCGGAGGTCGACCGCGAGTGGGTCGGCAAGCGGGTGGTCGTCCACCTCGGGATGGTGCCCGGCGGGTACGCCGAACTGGCGGTCGCGAAGGTCGAGTCGCTGTACGAGCTTCCTGATCACGTGGACGGCGTACAGGCGGTGGCGGCGATCGGGACCGGGCGGACTACTGCCGGGATCCTCGCGCAGGCAGCGCTCACGCCGGATGACGTCGTACTGGTGACTTCGGCTGCGGGCGGGATCGGCGCCTACCTGATTCAGGCTGCGCGCAATGTCGGTGCGTCGGTGATCGGGCTCGCGGGTGGGCCGGCCAAGGTTCAGTTGGTGCGGGACCTTGGTGCGCAGTACGCCGTGGACTACAACGATCCGAACTGGGCAAGCGCTCTGCAGGACGAGATCGGCAGCAAGCGGCCTGTCACTGTGATGCTCGACGGAGTGGCGGGCCCGAGTGGGCGTCTGGCGCTGGAGCTTGTCGGCGACGGTGGCCGGGTGCTGACGTTCGGGTGGTCGGGTGGAGAACGCCTGCCGGTGGACTCCCCTGATCTGTCCACCCGCGGCGTCTCCGTCACCGAAGCCCTCGGCGATATCCGCAGCCGGCTCCGGGAGTTCGAGGGCGCGGCCCTCGACCACGTTGTCGAGGGCCGCTGGAGAGCGCTCTCGACCACGTTCCCGCTCTCCGAGGCACCGTCCGCTCACCGGGCGCTCGAAGAACGGAAGACCGTGGGCAAGGTCGTTCTCCTGCCTTGAGTCCCCGCACACACTGCGGCCTTCTCCCCACCTCATCAGGGAGAAGGCCGCGGTGCGGGGATGAGCCACGGAGGACCTGGTGGGTTCCTCCGTGGCCCCGTTCGGTTAGTAGATGGTGTAGCCGAAGGTCGCCTTGCCGGTGGCGCCGCCGGAGTCCTTACCGGTGACGGTCACCGAGTAGGTGCCCCGCGTGGACGGCATCCCGGCGATCGAACCCGACGAGCTGATCGTCAGGCCGGGCGGCAAACCGGTGGCGGTGTAGGTGATCGGCAGTCCGGCGCTGGAGGTGCCGCGCACCTGCAGCGGGAAGGCCTGCCAGCCGACGAACCCGAACTGGCTGCCGGGGTTCTCCACTGTCACCGTGCCGGTCTGGGTTCCGGTCACCGTCAGCCGGTACGTCGACTCGTGGCTGACCGCTCCGGTCCCCTTCACCACGATGTCGTACGAACCGGCCGCCGTCGACGCGGACGCTGCTACCGTCAGCGTCGACGACGAGCCCGACGTCACGCTGGTCGGCGAGAACGTCGCAGTCACCCCGGTCGGCAGTCCGCTCGCGGCCAACTGCACCGACTGCGCGTCACCGCTCGTGGTGGCTGTCTTCACGGTTGTCTGCACCGAGTTGCCCGGGGCAACCGAACCACTGGCCGGGTCGAGGCTCAGGCTGAAGTCGTTCCCGGCCGGCGGCTGGTCGCCGACAGCCAGCTTCCAGAGCCCGTACGCCGCCGCGTCGGCGCTGCGGTCGAGTACGGTCGCCGCGATGTTCGACGGGTACTTGTCACACGCCTGGTGGTAGCAGGGGTCGTATCCCGATCCAGCGGTGCCGCCCCACTTCTGTGCCTGCGCACTTGTCTTGCGGGCACTGGCCCCGGCGGCGACACCGCTGGTCGGGATCCCGGCATTCTTGAAGGACGCGTCGTCCGAACGTCCCGCACCTTCGGTGTTCTCCTCCGGAGCCAGGTTCAGCCCGTCGTAGAACGCCTTCAGTACCTTGCCGGTGTCCGTGGTGATGTTGTTGACGAAGTAGCCCGCGTTGGTGGACGCGACCATGTCGAAGTTCAGGTAGGCCTTGATCTTCGACTTGTCGGCCGACGGCAGCTGGGCGACGTAGAACTTCGAGCCGTTCAGGCCCTGCTCCTCATCGGTCCACCAAGCGAACCGCACGTGCTTGGCCAGCGTCGGCTTCTGCTGTGCCAGTGCGAGAGCGACCTCGAGAATCGCGGCCGAGCCCGAACCGTTGTCGTTGCTGCCCGGACCGGCGCTCACGCTGTCCAGGTGCGCACCCAGCATGATCACCTGGTTCGCGTCCCCACCCGGGAAGTCGGCGATCAGGTTGTCCGACGGGTACTGGCAGTTCGTGCAGCGCTGCTTGGCAACCGTGTAGCCGGCGTCGCGCAGCTTGCCTTCGATGTAGCTGACCGACGCGGTGTAGCCCGCGCTCCCGGCCCGGCGGTTGCCGCCGTTGTTGTCCGCCGCCGTCTGCAGCGCCTGCAGATGCGCCTTCACCTTCTCGACGTCGATATTCGGTACGCCGGCGGGCGGGGTGGAACCGCCGACGGTCAGCCGGTACGTCGCCGTACGGTCGACGTTGGCACCGTCGCCGGTGATCTTCACGTCGTACGCGCCTTCCGGCGTGGTCGACGTCGTGGTGATCTTCAGCGTCGACGAGTTGCCGGACTGGATCGAGGCCGGGTCGAACGCCGCGGTCGCGCCGGACGGGAGACCGGTGGCGGTCAACTGGACCGACTGCGCCGAGCCACTGCCGATGACCGTGTTCACGGTCGCGGAAACGCTCTCGCCGGGCTTCGCCGAACCGTTGGCCGGGGAGACCGACATGGTGAAGTCGTTACCGGTCGGGGCGCAGGTCGCCTCACCGGACTGCGACGGGACCGATACGGCGTCCCAAGCAGCCTTGACCTTGCCGTGCCACGCGCAGCTGCTGTCCAGGTTCTTGGCAGCGTTCAGCGTGACCGAGCGCCACTTGCCGTAGGACATGTTCGACGTCTTCGACAACATCGCGTTGTAGAAGATCTTGCCGGCGTCCTCGATACCGATCCCGGTCAGCGTCGTGTTGTTACACGTCGGGCTGGTCGGCTTGCCGTTGCCGGGATTGGTGCCCTCGGCAAGCAAGTAGAACCAGTGGTTCATCGGACCGGCCGCGGCGTGCACCGAGCTCGGCAGGCTGCTGGAGTTGCAGTCCGGGTGCCCGGAGACCTTCGACGGCTGGTACATGTACCGGATCGGGCCTTGGCCCTGCAGATCGATCTTCTCGCCGACCTCGTAGTCCGGCGCGTCGTTCGGGTTGTTCAGGTACGCCTCGGTGAGCGCTCCCCAGATGTCCGCGACCGATTCCTGCGACGGGTGCCCGGAGATCCCGCCGGGGGTGTTCGCGTCCAGCCCGTGACCGTACTCGTGGGCGACCACGTCGATGCCGGTGATCCAGTTGTTCGCGTTGTTGTAGCCGAAGACGACACCGTCCGGGTTGTACTGCGAACCCCAGTAGGCGTTGACGTCGCCGAGACCGACGAGCGCGTCGGCCCACTTGCCCTGGTTGTCCAGGCCGTTGCGCCCGTACCAGTTCTTCAGCAGATCCCACTCGCCGGCGGCGGTGTTCATGACGTCGACACAGCCGGCCTCGCGGTCGGTCTTCGAGGTGCTGCCCCAGGTGTCGTCGGGGCCCGAGAAGGTGGTGCCGTTCGACTGGTTGCCACAGCGCAGCGACGGCCGCGCCGGGTCAACCATCGAGTAGGTCGACCCGGACTGCGTCGTACCGATGGTCAGGTTCGAGCCGTTCCAGATACCGGTCCCGGTACCGGCCGCGCTCTCCTCGATCGTGTGTACGACCTTGCCGGTCTTGGCGTCGACGTACACCTTCTGGCGGGTTGCCTCACCGTGGTCGCGGCCCTGGACCCGGGCCTCCCACGCGAGCACCGGCTTGGCGCCACCGGCGTACACGACCAGCGTCGGCTCACCAGGAACCGTGTCGGCCTTCTCGATCGTCTTGCGGGCCGCCTTCTGGGCGGCTGCCTTCGTCACCTCCGGCGTGCGGTCGACGGAGATCGGTTGTTTCTGCGCGACGGTGATGCCCTTCGCGTTACCGGCCGCGTCGGTCGTGACGACGAAGTCGCCGCCGATCACGGCAAGGTCGTTGTACGTGCGCTGGTAGGCGACGTACTGCAGACCCCACGGTGTGGTGATGTCCTGCTGTCGGATGAACCGGTCCCCAGGTCCGGCCTTCAGTTCGGCAGCCCGGCCTTCGACCAGACGGTCGGCGGTGCGGATCGCGGCAGCCCGCGGATCGGGCTTTGGTGCAGCGCTCTCGCCGGCGTCAGCCGACGGGAGCTTGGTGGTGATCACAGCGGTGGCCAGAAGCGCGAGACTCAGCACGCCTCCGACTGTCGCTGTACGCAGGGCAGTGCGTTTCACTGGGACACGTCCTCACTAGAAGGGGGCGGGGACCCCGCCACCGGCCGCTGGGGCTGCAGTCCGGTCCGGCCGGTGGCGGAATGAAGAGGACGCCGGCCGCCGGCAGGGCGGGCAGGTGAACGTCCGGCGTCCTCTGTTGGTCGACATTGACACCTCTACGTGATGGATGTCGTATCCCAGCAGGGCATAACCTCCCCGCTATGGAGCTAGAAATCCGCCATCTCCGCGTGGTGTGCCGGCTCGCGGACACTGGCAGCGTTTCCAAGGCCGCGGCGGCGCTCGGCGTCTCTCAACCGTCGCTCACCGCCCAGCTGCACCGCATCGAGGAGGCGGTCGGCGGCTCACTGTTCGCGCGCGGTACGACGGGCGTCGTACCGACTCCGCTGGGTAAACATGTGCTGTCGCGGTCGCGGGCGATGCTCGCCGACATGGACGAGCTGATCGGATCGAGCCGGCGTTATACCTCTGGATCCGGAACCCTGCGGCTCGGTTCGTCGCGCACAGTGATGTTCGGTGCCTGGCTGGCGCGGCTCGAGGGAGCGCTCTCCGGTCGTGAGATCACCACTCAGGTGGACTCGTCGAGCGCCGTCCTCACCGAACTGCTGGCCGCCGACATCCTCGATATCGCGATGATCGGGCGAGCCGAGGACGCCTACGCGCCGCCCTGCCCGGCGGGCGTCCGGGAGCAGACGATGGTCTTCCCGGAACCGTTCTCGATCGCGATCCCCGCCGACCACCCGCTGGCCGGCGCCGACGAGGTCAAGCTCGTCGAGCTGGCCGACGATGTCTGGATCTGCCCACCGGCCGGTAAGGAAGATGGCGAGCTCGCCTACCTCCGGGACGTCTGCGAGGACGCCGGCTTCACCCCGCAATTCCGCTACGGCAACCTCGACACAACCGAGATCGAGCAGCTGATCGGCGCCGGCCGCGGCATCTGCCTGTGTGCTCCCACCGTGCGCGAACTCCCCCGCACCGTCGTGAAGCCACTGGCCGGCCACCCCCTGCGCTGGCGCCGCACCCTCCGCTGGCGCCACGACAACGTCAGCCAGGAAACGGTCAACGCGATCCACCAGGCCTTCGTCGACACCTACCGCGAAACCATCGCCGCCAACGCGTCCGCCCGCTCGTGGTGGGAAGGCCGCCCCGAGGCGCATCCCACCGTCATCGACCCGGGCTAACTACTCCGTGGCGCGTACATGATGACAACGACACCCACCAGACAGATCGCCGCACCGATCAGGTCCCACCGGTCGGGCCGGAACTTGTCGACCAGCATGCCCCAGGCCAACGACCCCGCCACGAACACTCCGCCGTACGCCGCGAGGATCCGTCCGAAGTTCGGATCGGGCTGGAAGGTCGCCACGAAGCCATAGGCGCCGAGGGCAATCACTCCCCCGGCGATCCACCACAATCCCCGGTGCTCGCGCCAGCCCTGCCAGATCAGCCAGGCACCGCCGATCTCAGCGATAGCGGCCAGCACGAACAGGCCCACTGAGCGCAGCACGTTCAGGCGCCGGCTTCGTCGCTCCACGTCAGAATGAAAGCCACCGCGCCGAAGCTGAGCTGATCACCCGGCCGGACCCTCACGGGCGTGGTGATTCGGCGCCCGTTGTGTTCGGTGCCGTTCATCGAGCCGAGATCGCGCACCATCCAGCCGTCCCCGACGTGGCGAAGCTCAGCGTGGCACCGCGACACCGAAATATCGGCGAGCCTCAGCGTTGCGCCGTCGCCGCGGCCGACCCGCACAGTCGGCGAACCAGCCGGCGGCAGCGCCAAACTCTGCACCGGTACGACGGGCAACTCGCGCGGAGCCAGCGGAATCCCCAGGACGTCCTCAAGCCGCCGCCACACCTCGAGCCGCTTCGTCCGAGCCCTCACTTGACGGGCGAACGCCTTCAGCCTCGGTTCCTGACGCGGCAGATCCTCGACGACCGAGGCCAACTCACCCCGGCTCTGCGCACCCAGCACAAAATTCATCCGCCGAATGAACGTGTCGTGCGACAACCGGCCCGACCCAGCACCGTCCCGCAAGATCGCGAGCGCACGATCCCGCTCCGCGTCCGACGGACGCGTGCTGGTCAGCGGGGCCGAGGTCATCGCACCATTGTCCGACCACTCCGGGCCACTGTCCACAGACCTCGCGGGCCGTGCCCTACTTGCACTGCATCCGATCGTCCTTCAACTCGAAGGCCGCAGTGCGGTCCGGTGCGGTTGATGGTGAGTGAGAATGGCGGGATGGACCTGCCAGTGAACCCGCCGGTGAAGCCGATGCTTGCGAAGCCCGTGAAGGGGATTCCCCGCGGCGAGCTGAGCTACGAGCCGAAGTGGGACGGATTTCGCTCGATCATCTTCCGCGACGGTGACGAGGTGGAGATCGGGAGCCGGAACGAGAAGCCGATGACCCGGTACTTCCCGGAGCTCGTCGAGGCGCTCAAGGCGAATCTGCCCGAGCGCTGCGCGATCGACGGGGAGATCATCGTGATTGGCGAGTCGGGTGATCGGCTCGACTTCGAGGCGTTGCAGCAGCGGATCCACCCGGCCGCGAGCCGGGTGAACATGCTGTCGGAGAAGACGCCGGCGCGGTTCGTCGCGTTCGACCTGCTGGCGCTGGGTGATGAGGACTTCACCGAGCGGCCGTTCGCAGAGCGTCGTACGGCGTTGCTGGGAGCGCTCGCGGAAGCGAAGCCGCCGATCCACATCACGCCGGCCACGACCGACCACGACACCGCTGGGCAGTGGTTCGAGCAGTTCGAGGGCGCGGGGCTGGACGGGCTGATCGCGAAGCCGCTCGACGGGCTCTACCTGCCGGACAAGCGCACCATGTTCAAGGTGAAGCCGGAGCGTACGGCGGACTGCGTGGTCGCCGGCTACCGGCTGCACAAGAGTGGCCCCGACCGAATCGGTTCGCTACTGCTCGGCCTCTACAACTCCGAAGGCACGCTCGCGAGCGTAGGCGTGATCGGCGCGTTTCCGATGGAGCGGCGTATGGAGCTGTTCGAGGAGATGCAGGAGCTGGTCACCACGTTCGACGACCACCCGTGGGCGTGGGCCAAACAAGAAGAAGGAACCCGTACGCCGCGCAACGCCGAAGGCAGTCGCTGGCAGGCCGGCAAGGATCTGTCGTTCACTCCATTGCGCCCCGAGCGTGTTGTCGAGGTCCGCTACGACCACATGGAAGGCGTCCGCTTCCGCCACACGGCTCAGTTCGTGCGGTGGCGCCCGGACCGCACGCCCGAGTCGTGCAACTACGAGCAGCTCGAAGAGCCGGTCAAGTTCGACCTGGCCGACGTACTGACGAGTGCGACCAGCTGATGATCTACGGACTCTACAAGCGCTCGCTGCGCCGCCAAGTCGCAAAACTCCCCCAGCCGAAGCACGTCGCGATCGTCATGGACGGCAACCGCCGCTGGGCACGCCAGGCCGGACTGAGCGACGTACGGCTGGGTCATCGTTTCGGCGCCCAGCACCTCGAGCAGTTCCTCACGTGGTGCGCCGGCGCGGGCATCACCTGCGTCACCGCCTGGGTCGCCTCAGCAGACAACATCAGCCGACGCGACTCCGCCGAAGTCGACTACCTCATGCAGCTGGCCGAGACCGTCATTGCCGACCACGTACGGCGCGACCACCGCTGGCGACTGCATGTCGCCGGGCAGCTGGATCTTCTCCCCGACTCAACCGCCCGCGCGCTCAAGGAAGCCGTCGAGGCGACCCGCGACCGAGTGAACGCCGGCGACCTGACCATTGCGATTGGTTACAGCGGTCGGCTCGAGGTGGTCGACGCATTACGCGGCGTACTGGACGAGGCAGCGGCTTCCGGCCGCGACCTCACCGACGTTGCCGCAGAGCTAACCGAGGACGACATCACCCGGCACCTCTACGTACCCGGCCTCCCCGACGCCGACCTGGTGATCCGCACCAGCGGCGAGCTGCGCATGTCCGACTTCCTGCTCTGGCAAGCAACACACTCCGACATCGAGTTCTGCGACCTGTACTGGCCGGCATTCCGCGAGATCGACCTCCTCCGAGCCCTCCGCACCTACGGCCGCCGCAAAGCACTCACCCACCCCTGACCCCGGCACAAGCCTTGAGCACGGTTCAGTCGTTTCGAGGGGCGTCTGATGACTGATCGGTGCTCAAAGGGATGGCTGGCGTCTCGGAGCCTTGGTCAAGATCAGGTGACTGGAACGATCCAGTTGAGCATGTGGACGCACGACGGGGGCACTATGGGTCTACGTGACCTGGAGGTGCGCCATGTACGACGTCGTACTGCTCGTGGAACAGGAACTGTCGGAGCCGGACGCGAAGCGTGTGGTTGAGCTGCACGAGGACATGCCTGATGAGGTGAAGTACCACGTGCTGGTGCCGTGCCACAACGCCGAGGCCGGCGTGGAGGCCTCGATCAGCGCGCTCGGCACGGCTGATCTCTACGGCCCGGGGCTTGCCACGCAGCGGCAGGATCTGGCCGAGGCGCAGAAGGCGATCGACAGCGAGGCCAAGGGGTGCAGCGGCCGGAGCGTGCAGCGGCTGCGTGATCTCGGGCAGACCGCTGAGGGCGGGATCACCCACGACCGGCCGATCGACGCGCTTATTGCAACTGTGGAGGCATCGACAGGCCAGGAGGTCGTGATCCTGACCCGGCCACATGTTGTTGCGGAGTTCTTCCACCTGGACTGGACGAACTCGGCCCGCCGGCACCTGAAAGTCCCGGTCCTGCATCTGCTGGAGCAGGAGCCGCAGTCCTAGCGGTTTAACAGGGCCACGTAGGTGATGCCCGCGGCCAGCGCACCGATCAGCAGTGACAACGACGTCCGCAGGACGCGGTCGCCGACCTTGCCGTAGTGCTGGCCGTCTTCGGAGTGGTAGGCGACCTTGTAGCCCGCGTACCCGGCGAGGAGGACCAGCGCCAGCTTGATCATCCGCATCCCTCCACTCGGCTCAGGTCAACGGTAGCGCGGTCTCTGCGAACTGGGTGTGATAGAGATCGGCGTACTCGCCATTGCGCGCGAGGAGCTGTTCGTGTGTCCCGCGTTCGACGATGTTGCCGTGGTCAACGACCAGGATCAGGTCGGCGTTGCGGACCGTCGACAACCGGTGCGCGATCACCAGCGACGTCCGGCCCTCCAGCGCCGTGTCGAGCGCCCGCTGGACGTGCACCTCGGACTCTGAATCCAGGTGTGCCGTGGCTTCATCCAGTACGACGATCTGCGGTGCCTTCAGCAACAACCGCGCAATCGCGAGCCGCTGCCGCTCACCGCCGGACAACCGGTGACCGCGATCCCCGACGACGGTGTCCAGACCGTCCGGCAACGACTCCACCAGCTCCCAGACCTGCGCCGATCGCAAGGCCTCGATCATCTCCGCGTCGGTCGCATCGGGCTTGGCGTAGTTCAGGTTCGCGCGGATCGTGTCGTGGAACATGTGCGCGTCCTGCGTGACGTATCCGATCCGGTCGTGCAGCGACTGCAGCGTCACATCCCGTACGTCGGCTCCTCCGATCCGGACGGCTCCCCCACTGACGTCGTACAGGCGGGCGACCAGATTCGTGATCGTGGTCTTGCCAGCACCGGACGGGCCGACCAGCGCGACCATCTGACCAGGCTGTACGACGAAGTTCACGTCCTCGAGGACTGGCGCGGAGACGCGCTTGTCCAGCACGGCAACCGACTCGAGACTCGCGAGCGAGACCTGCTCGGCGGTCGGATACGCGAACGCCACATGGTCGAACTCGACACTCGCCGCATCCTTGGGCAGGTCGGTCGCCTCCGGCGCATTGCGAATCATCGGCTCCAGGTCGAGCACCTCGAAGACACGCTCGAACGACACCAGCGCAGTCATCACATCGACGCGGACATTGGAGAGCGCGGTCAACGGGCCGTAGAGACGACCGAGCAGCGCAACCAACGCGAGCAGCGTCCCGACGGTCAGGGTCTGACGTACGGCGAGGTTGCCACCGACGCCGTACACGAGAGCTGTTGCCAGCGCGGCGACCAGCGTCAGCGCGGTGAAGAAGACTCGGCCGAGCATCGCGATCCGGATGCCCAGGTCGCGCACCTCACCGGCGCGCTCGCCGAAATCGCGGTTCTCGATCGCGGGCTGGCCGAACAGCGTCACCAGGAGCGCGCCACCGACGCTGAACCGCTCGGTCATCGACGTCGACATCCCGGCGTTCAGATTCATTTGCTCGCGCGTCATCGAGGCGAGCCGGCGGCCGAGGATGCGGGCCGGAATCAGGAAGATCGGCAGCATCAGGATCGCGACCAGGGTCAACTGCCAGCTCAGCACGAGCATCGCGCCGACGACGAGGATCAGGCTGATCACGTTCGAGACCACGCCGGACAGCGTCGAGGTGAAGGCTTGCTGCGCGCCGATCACGTCGTTGTTGAGCCGGGAGACGAGCGCGCCGGTCTGCGTGCGGGTGAAGAACGCGACCGGCATCTGCTGGACGTGCGCGAACACCTTCGTGCGCAGGTCGAAGATCAGACCCTCACCGATCCGCGCCGAGAACCAGCGCTGCATCAGCCCGAGCGCCGCCTCGACGACCGCCAGCCCGGCGACCACCAGGGCCAGCGCGGTGACCAGACCGCCGTTCCCCTTGATGATGCCGTCGTCCACGATCTTCTTGAACAGCAGCGGCGACGCGATGACGAGGACCGCCGCCACGATCACCAGCAGCAGGAACAGCGTGATCTGCACCTTGTAGGGCTTCGCGAACGCGGCAATCCGGCGCAGCGTCCCCTTGGCCAGCTTCTGATCCTTGACCGACGAGTCCATCCGCCGCCAGTTCGCGGCGCCCATCGGCATCCCGCCACCCATACCCGACATCCACTGACCTCTCTTCGCGTGAACCTTCACAACACGTCAGGTCCCGCAGATCTTCCGATACGCAACCACTGGTTGCACATCGCCGCCGGATCTACTATCGTCATGTGCAACAAAAGGTTGCGAAAGAAAGAGACGGCAATGACTCGAAGCATCGCACGCGACATCCGGATCGACGCCTCCCCCGAGGTCGTCTACGAGGTCGTCAGTACGCCGGAACACCTGCGCGGGTGGTGGCCGGACGACGCCGACCTGACCGCCGTACCGGGGGCGGCCGGCACGATCACCTTCGGGACCGACAAGGTCGAGGCGCTGACCGTCGTCGACGCCGACCCGCCGCGGAAGTTCTCCTTCCGCTGGTCGTACGGCGTGGGCAACGTGCCGGCCACGGGCAATTCGGTGCTCGCGACGTTCGAGCTGATCCCGGACGGCGACGGCACGCTGCTGCGGTTCAGCGAGACCGGGTTCGACGAGATCCCCACCGGCGACGAACTGTTCGAGTCGCACACGACCGGCTGGAACCACTTCCTGCCGCGACTGGCGCCGTACGCGGAGAAAGTCGCTTGAGCATCGACGACGAGCTCTGGTCGGCGATCGGCGACCCGACCCGGCGGGAGATGCTCGACCTCCTGCTCGCGGCCGGCGGCGGTACGGCGACCTCGCTGAGCGAACGACTCCCGGTCACCCGGCAGGCGGTCGCGAAGCACCTCGCCGTACTGGAACGTATCGGGCTGGTGCACGCCACCGTCGCCGGACGCGAACGCATCTACACGGTCGACGAAGAGCAACTCGCCCGCGCAGTCGCACAACTCTCGACCGTCCGCGACGCCTGGGACGGCCGCCTGCAACGCATCAAGCGGATGGCAGAAGCCATCCAAGCTGCATCCATTCAGAAGGCCAGAAAGAGGTAAGCAACATGGTGGACATCCTGCACCGCATCGGCGTCCTGGCTTCGGTCGACGACGTCTACAAGTCCCTCGACACCATCGACGGCCTGGCCGCCTGGTGGACCGAGGACACCCACGCCACCGACGGCGTGATCAAGTTCCGCTTCGGCGCGGCCGGCGGCTTCGACATGAAGGTCCTGGACAGCATCCCCGGCGAGCTCGTCCGCTGGGAGGTCGTCGACGGCCCCGCCGAGTGGATCGGCACGCACGTCCGCTTCGACCTCACCCAGGAGGACGACTACGCGATCGTCATGTTCCGCCACGAAGGCTGGCAGGAGCAGGTCCCCTTCATGTACCACTGCAGCACGAAGTGGGCCACCTTCCTGATGAGCCTCAAAAAGCTCGTCGAAACCGGCACCGGCGACCCCGCCCCCAACGACGTACAAGTAAGCAACTGGCACTGACGTGGGCGTGGACGTAGCGCTGTTCCAGGTCGACCAGCCCGGGAGCAGCCCGCGACGACGGCGGCTGACGCAACTGGCCGTCGTACCGGATGCTGCCGATCTGTTTGCCCGCCTCTGCCAGCGCAGCGCGTTGCCCCTGCTGAGCCGCGTTGATCCGTACGCCGATCTGGCGCTCACGTCGGCCGAGATGGAGCAACTGCTGGCCGAGCTCAGCACCGAGCTCGGCGCAGCGACCTCAGACGGCGAGCGCGAGTTGCTCGCAGCCGTCCTGGCGCTGGCCGAGCGGTGCGCACTGGGCGAGGGCTTGGAGCTGCACCTGCAGGGCGACTGATCAGCCGAAGGCGGCGAGGAGTTCTTTGAGACGGCGTTCTTGGGCGGCGCCTTCGGCCTTCAGCTGGTCGGCGTAGGAGCGGTCCGCTGCGCCCAGGAGCAGCGCCTTGGTTTCGCGGATGGCGCCGGCGAGCGGAGTCAGTACGGCGTCGGTCAGGTCCTTGACCGTTGCGGCCAGCTCGTCGGCCGGTACGACGATGTTCGCGAGACCGATCTCCTTGGCCTCAGCCGCCTCGACCCAGCGCCCGGTTGCGCAGATCTCGAGCGCACGGGAGTAGCCGACGAGCTGGACCAGCGGCTGCGTGCCACCGAGGTCGGGGACCAGGCCGAGGGACAGCTCGCGCATGCTGAACTTGGCATCCGGCGTCAGCACCCGCAGGTCACAGGCGAGCGCGAGCTGGAACCCGGCTCCGACCGCGTGACCCTGGACGGCCGCGATGCTGATGATGTTCGGGTTCCGCAGCCAGGTGAAGCCGGCCTGGAACTCCTTGACGAGCTCGTAGACCTCCTCGGTCGGCTTCGCGCCGATGGACAGCAACGGCTCCTGACCCAGGTCGTTGTCGCCCATGATCAGCCGCCGGTCGAGGCCCGCCGAGAACGACGGCCCCTCCCCCGACAGCACAACCACCCGTACGTCGTCCGGCAGCGACCGGCCGAATTCGCCCAGCGCACTCCACATGGCCGGGGTCTGCGCGTTGCGCACCTCCGGCCGGTCCAGTACGACGCGAGCCACTGAGCCATCCACCGAGAACCGCAGTCCGAGATCAGTCATACGCCGTACATTACCCTGCGGTAGCTTAGGCGAGCGACACCAAGTCGGCGTAGTCGTTCGTCCACAGGTCCTCGACGCCATCCGGGAGCAGCAGCACGCGCTCCGGCTCCAGGGCCTGTACGGCGCCCTCGTCGTGGGTGACGAGCACGATCGCGCCCTTGTACGAGCGGATCGCGTTCAGCACCTCTTCACGCGACGCCGGGTCCAGGTTGTTGGTGGGCTCGTCGAGGAGCAGCACGTTGGCGGCCGAGACAACCAGCGTGGCCAGCGCCAGCCGGGTCTTCTCCCCACCCGACAAGACGCTCGCAGGCTTGTCGGCGTCGTCCCCGGAGAACAGGAACGCACCGAGCACACTGCGCGCCTGGGTCTCATTCAGATCCGGGGCGGCGGTCTTCATGTTCTCCAGGACCGTCCGGTCCACGTCCAGGGTGTCGTGCTCCTGGGCGTAGTAGCCGAGCTTGAGCCCGTGACCGTCGATAACCTCACCGGTGTCCGACTTCTCGACCCCGGACAGGACGCGCAGCAGTGTCGTCTTCCCGGCACCGTTCAGCCCCAGTACGACGACGCGCGAGCCGCGGTCGATCGCCAGGTCGACGTCGGTGAAGATCTCCAGCGAGCCGTACGACTTGGACAGCTCCTTCGCCATCAACGGCGTCTTGCCGCACGGAGCCGGAGACGGGAACGAGATCTTCGCGACGCGGTCGGAACGACGCTCGTCCTCGAGCCCCGACATCAACTGCTCGGCGCGCTTCAGCATCTGCTGCGCCGCCGTGGCCTTGGTCGCCTTGGCGCGCATCTTGTTCGCCTGGTCGACGAGCTGGGTCGCCTTCTTCTCGGCGTTGGAGCGCTCCCGCTTACGGCGGCGCTCGTCCTGCTCACGCTGCGTCAGGTAGACCTTCCAGCCGACGTTGTAGACGTCGATCTCGGCCCGGTTCGCATCCAGGTGGAAGACCCGGGTGACCGTCTCCTCGAGCAGGTTCACATCGTGGCTGATCATGATCACGCCACCGGGATACGTCTTGAGGAAGTCGCGCAGCCAGACGATCGAGTCCGCATCGAGGTGGTTGGTGGGCTCGTCGAGCAGCAGCGTCTCCGCCTGCGCGAACAGAATCCGCGCCAGCTCAACCCGCCGCCGCTGACCACCCGACAACGTGTGCAACGGCTGTCCGAGCACCCGATCCGGCAGGCCCAGGTTCGCCGCGATCCGAGCGGCCTCCGACTCAGCGGCGTACCCGCCGGCTGCATGCAGCTCAGCCTCGGCCCGCTCATACCGCCGCATGCCCTTGGCGCGCGTCTTCTCATCCGCGCTGGCCATCGACTTCTCCGCTTGACGCATCCGGTGCACAACCTCGTCCAGCCCGCGCGCGGACAGGATCCGGTCCCGAGCCAGTACGTCGAGGTCGCCCGTCCGCGGATCCTGCGGCAGATACCCGATCTCGCCCGACTTCGTCACCGACCCACTCGCCGGCAACCCCTCACCGGCCAGGATCTTGGTCAGCGTGGTCTTGCCGGCCCCGTTCCGCCCGACCAGCCCGACCTTGTCACCCGGGCCTACCCGGAACGACGCAGGAGCGAGAAGCTGCCGGGCACCGACACGCACCTCAAGGTTGGAGACAGTGATCATGGCGGCGCAGGTGTCCTCAAGGCTTGGGGGCGTACAGGTGGCGGATCGGCAACGCGGTTCACGACACGCCTTACATCCCTCGCTCTGAGCACTAGTGTATGCGGTTTGACGTCCTCCCCCACCCTAAGGGCCGGGGATTCCAGCTACCGCCCGGAGGCGGTCGGCTGAGGTTCACGCTTCGGCAAGGCCAATTGGGGCACCTCTCGGCGTGCGCTGACGGCCCGTCCGGCCGCGATATTGACTGCCGCGTTGACATCCGCATTCGCCTGGTGCCCGCAGGCAACGCACCGAAACTTCGCTTGGCTCTCGCGATTTCCGGGTGCGCAATGCCCACAGACGCTGCAGGTCTGCGATGTGAAGGCAGGGTTGACTTTCTCGACACGTCCCGGGGCCTTCTCCTCCAACCTGCGGACCAGCAGCCCCCATCCACTGGCAAGGATGCCCCGGTTGAGGCCCGCTTTAGCTCGTCGCCGGTTTGGCAAGTAGCCACCTGAATGCTCAGGATCCGGCTTGGGTTTCGGCCGCCTGATCATCGCGGTGATCCGTAGGTCTTCAACTCGGATGACGTCATACCGTCGCGCAAGATCGGTGCTGGTCTTCTCTATCCAATCCTTCCGACGGTCCCGTACCCGGGCGTGCAGCTTCGCGATCGCGACTCGTACCCGCCGACACCGCTGGGAACCTCGGCGACATCGGGCGAGGCGACGCTGCAAGCGCTCGAGACGCACCCGCTCGCTCTTCGAGATCACGGGACATGACAAGAGGTCACCGGTCGACAGGGCGGCCGACACGGCAACCCCAAGGTCCACTCCGACGGTCTTCCCTGTCCCGGGCGCGGGAATCGGCGGCGGGATCACGGCAAACGCCAGATACCAGCGGCCGAGCCGGTCACACTTGATGCGATAGGACTTCGCAGAGGGAGCAGTTCGGGACAGCCGGAACCGAACCCAACCGATCTTCGGCACCTTTACCGCAGCCCACTTGCGGCTCAGCTTGATGACCCGAGCCGCCTGCGTGCCGACAATCCGAAAGCCTTCGTGCTGCCCGGCTTTGCGCCAACTCGGCCTTCCGCCAGACCCGGCGTAGAACTGCTCAACCGCCTGAGTAAAGTCCCGCAATGCCTGCTGCTGCACGGTCTGCGAGCCAGCCCGCAACCAGCCGAACTCGGCCCGGGCAGCGGTCAACTGTCTGCACTGCTCGGCGAATCTCGGCGTCGGGCCCTTGTCGCGAGTCCACATCGACCACTGTTCAAGTGCCAGGTTCCACAGGTAGCGCGCATGGGTGCAGTGCTGCAATAACGCCGTCTCCTGGGTGGGAGTTGGGTACAGGCGGAACCGGGACATGGAATGATCCAAGCAGCCGGGACCGACAGTCCCTGATCTCGGAAAGGAGGAAGTCGCGACACCTCTACGGTCCGCGACGACTCACGTGAAATTCAATCCCGACGCGGATCTCGACACCAGCGGTATCGAGGACACTCGCGGCAGTGGTGGCGGTGGCCGCAGCGGCTTGCCCGGCGGCATGATTCCGGTCGGCGGCGGGATCGGCGGCATCATCCTGCTCGTCATCATCGTCTTGCTGAACGGCGGCATCCCCGGCCTCAGCGGCGACGGCACCGAGCAGCCCACCAGCCAGAACACCGGCCCCGGCAGCCTCAACAGCTGTCTCAAGGTGACCACGAGCGCGGAGTGCCGCTTCGTGGCCGACCAGAACTCGATCGAGGGCTTCTGGTCCGCCGAGCTCCCCCGCCGCGGCAAGAAGTACGTCAAAGCGCCCATGCGCGTCTTCGAAGGCCAGGTCAGCACCGGCTGCGGCCCCGCCACCGCGGCCGTCGGCCCCTTCTACTGCCCGCCCGACAAGCGCGTCTACCTCGAGCTGGGCTTCTTCAAAACCCTCCAGACCGAGCTCGGCGCCGAAGGCGGCGACTTCGCCGAGGCCTACGTCATCGCCCACGAGTACGGCCACCACATCCAGAACCTCTACGGCATCCTCGGCCGCATCAAAACCCGCTCCGGCCCCACCTCGGACTCAGTCCGCTCCGAGCTCCAGGCCGACTGCTTCGCCGGCATCTGGACCAACCACGCCACCACGGTCCCCGCCAAGAACGGCAAGCCCTTCATCCTCGACCTCACCGACGACGACATCTCCCGCGGCCTCGACGCCGCCGCCTCCGTCGGCGACGACCGCATCCAGGAAAAGACCCAGGGCCAGGTCAACCCCGAGTCCTTCTCCCACGGCACCGCCGAACAACGCATGCGCTGGTTCAAAACCGGCCTCGACTCCGGCGACATGAACACCTGCGACACCTGGTCCGCCAGCACCCTGTAGTCCGCCCACCGCACCATCTCAGGGGTTGACCCCTGAGACGTTCGGCCGGATTTGGGTGGCTAGGCAGGGAAATGGGAACGCCCTGCACCTCCGTGAGGAAGTGCAGGGCGTTTGTCGTTCTGGGTCAGGCGACCTGGGCGGGGCGGTGGTAGCCAGGGAGGAGCTCGTCTACCAGGGCGTCGGTTTCGGGCTCTGGGCCTCGGGGGGCGCCGTGTTTGGCCAGGGAGGCGTAGAGCTGGGTGGCTACGTTGGTGACGTCTTGGGAGCTGCCGAAGTGGGCGGCTAGGCGGAGGGTGGCTCGCCAGAGGTCCTCGGAGGCCGGGGAGAAAGACAGGCCCGTTTGGAGGGCTGTGCGGGCTGTTTGGCCGTCGTTGTGGGTTAGGGAGGCTTCGGCGAGCTTGAGGGCTGCGTCTACCACTGCTTCGGCCATGCGGCGTTCGATGCCGGCGGCGGCCAGCCAGGAGTAGCGGCCGGCTGGGAGGTTGGCCCAGGCGGTGCCGTGGACGAGGCCGAGAGCCGTCGAGAGGGCTGCTCTCGGGTCCTCTTGCATCGTCGACTGCTTGGCCAGGGTGCGGAAGACGTCCCAGTCGACGCGGACGATGCTGCGGTTCAGCATCCAGCGGCCGGACTCGTCGGCGTACATGGCGTCCTTGCCGACCCAGCGGCGAGTGTGCTCCAGGGCGGCGTCGCGCAGCTCGTCGCTGATGCCGCGGGGCCAGATGGCGCCGGCCAGGACGTTCGGATGGACGCCGTAGTCCTGGCTGGCCAGGTACGCGATGATCTCGGTGGAGAGCGCGATCCGGCCGTCGTCGATGGGGCCGCGGGCGTCCACCTCGACCGGGCCGAGCAGGTCGACCTCGACCGGCGCGGGCAGGCTGAGGTCGGTAGTCGAGAACTCGTACGCCGGCATGTTCTGCTCCGTACGGCGTTTGTCGAGCGCGTCGGAGTCGGCCGCGTCGAACAGGCCGACCAGCTCGCTGACCTGCTCCGGCGTGACGGCATGCGCCTCGACCTCGAGGCCGAGCAGGCGGCAGACGGCCTGGTTCTTCTCGTCGACGACGAAGCGCCACGGCGAGTTGAGCACGTCACCGACTACGACGACTGCGACGCCCCGCTTCGGGTCCTCGGCGAGGCGGTTCAGCTGGTCCTGCTCCTCCGGTGACGGCGGCGCGGACACGAAGACGATCTCCGCACCCCACAGCAGCGGGTCCGGGTGGGTGGTGCGGGCCTCGGCGACCGAACCAGCGTTCCGCCGGTCGCAAGCCTGGGACTGAGCGTCCGTACGACGAGTGACCTCGGAGAGCGCAGCGTCGAGCCGGAGCCAGTAGCTCAGGCGACCCGGGGCGAGCGTGGTGAGGTCGTCGCCGAAACCGACCATGCTGACGTGCGCGCCCTCGGACCACAGGTTGGTGGCGAGCTCGACCGCCAGCGAACCGACCACGTTGCGGGAGGCCGCGTTGACGCCACCGAAGCTGACGATGCCGTTCGCGGTGTCGAGGTCGACGAGCACGGTCGCGCCGTCGGCGTTCTGACCGATCGTCACCAGCGTCGGGTACGGCGCTGGTGCGTCGACCTCGCCGGTCGGGGCGTACCCGCGGCGCAGCGTCCAGCGCGTCCCCTCGGCGATTGCCTGCCAGGGGCCAGGAGGAGCGGACTGCGCCTCGTACGGGTCGAGGACGAGCGTGAGCGCAGGCTCGGTCACCAGTGCGGCGACAACCTTCGGCATCGGGCGGCCGTCCTTGGCCATGTCCGCACCGAGCTGACGCAGCGCCTTGTCGACGAACTGAGCAGTCGGGATGTCAGACGCAAGCCGCAGACCGACCTCGGTCTGGCGGTGGCCGACAGCCTTCGGACCCGGTCCCTGCGCCCAGCCGCGGCGGCGCTTCAGCGCCAGCGCGAGACCGGCGGCGAGGAGCGTGCCGCCGAAGCCGTAGACGCCGGCCTGCGTGAAGTCGAAGCCCTGGTCGGCCGCGACCGGAGCCGCGACCGGGTCGCCCGCGGTCGCGGGGTTCTCCACCGGGTCGCCCGGCTTGATGTTCTTGGCGCCCGGATCAGCAGCAACGCCGCCGATCGCGACCGACGACCCCGACTCGGTGCCCTGCTCGGCCCAGCGCGTGCTGTGCTCGGGAGTGACGGCCTTCGTCGGCTTCGCGGCAGTACGCGTCTGGGCGGGCTTGACCACCTGGCTCTTGCCCGGTGCGTCGACGTTCACGCGCACCGTGTGCACGCCCGCGCCCTTGGCGTCGGCAGGCAGGCGAACCTGCCAGCCCGGCAGGATCAGATCCGGGTTCGTCAGGCGGCGACCGTCAGGCTGAAGCTTGTTGTGGTTGAGGTCGTAGATCTCCTTGTAGCGGCGACCCTCCCCCAGATACCGCTCAGCGATGTCCCACAAGCAGTCATAGTTCCGGCCATGCGGCGGACGAACCTCGGTGTACTTGACGACCTGACCAGTCTGGTCGTTGTTCGTCCGTACGCCGGTAGTCGTCTTCGTCTGGTGAGCCGAACCCGACAGCACAGAGCTCCGCTTCTCGGTCTGGCGGAACGACGAGGTGGATTCGTGCTCCCCACCTTGAACAACCGAAACCGACGTCGGAACCGTGCCCGGGCTGGTCGTGACCGCGCTGGCAACCGGCATACCCACGCCTGCAGCACCAGCGATCAGTACGACGGCAGAGATCAGCCGCCGTGCGAGACCCTGTGAACCGCCGCCGAGTGGGATCCGTGGTGACAGGCCATGACCGCGGATCTCGGCGATTGCCTCAGCGATCAGGCAGACCACGAAATGCGCCCACGCCACCCAGATGAAGAACGCGATGATGCCCAGAATCGCCTTGATGTCGAGCTCCGACATCAGGACGTTCCAGTTCGGCACCTGGTCCGGCCACGGCGTCCCGAAGAAGCGCAGCAGCACATACGGCACCCCGCCGACGATCGCCAGGATCGCCAGCAGCGCCACGAACCCCTTCAGCCGATCCGTCCCCGGACTGGCCGACCGCTGCTGCGGCAACCGCGCCGACCGCAACGGCTCGCTCGTCTTCACCATGCTCGCTCCTCTGTCCCCGTCCCCACGTCAGCCACCGATGGCCTGCACTTCCTGCACAGGCAACCGCTGCACAGCCTGGACATGCGCGCGGCCGATCGGCTGCCACTGCGAGCCCGAGTTGATCCAGTACGAAACTTCCCAGGTGATGTCGAGCTTCACCGTGTACATAGCGTCCGGCTGGCTCGCGCTGGACTTCTTGTAGATGTGCTTGCAGGTGCTCAGCTGCGTGTACGGGTCACTGTTCTCGTCATACCCGTCCGGATCGTCGAGCGGCGTGATCCCCATCGGGCACGTGAACGGCGCGGTGCCGTCGCCCGGATCGACCTTCATCTCGACGACCAAGCCACGCATGATCAGATTGTGCGTTGCGTCGTACAGGCCCCCGTTGAGGTCTTCAGGGTCGACCTTCGTCGGGTCGGTCTTCTGCACGATCGCGCTGTCCGGCGTCAGCGTGAAGTAGGCCGGCACGTTGACGCGCGGCGTGTACGTCGGCTTCACCTGCAGGATGGGATCCGGGTAGCTGTCCCCGAACTGCCACCAGAACTTCTCCATGTAGTCGCGATCCGGGCACTGCCGTGCTTCTTCCGGACTCACCGGGACGATGGCGCGCTCGAGGTGCGCCTTGTTGCCACCGTTCACCGTGTCAAGGTTGTAGTCCGTGATCGACAGGCGCAGAACCCACTTCTTGCCCTCAGGAGGCTTCGGCAGGGTGATGCCGTCCGGTACTGGGAAGTCCTTGCAGGGGATGAACACCTGACCGTTGAGCTTGTCGCGCCAGGTCGGCGGCGGACCGCCCGCGGGCCCCGGGTAGTACGCCTCGCCGGAACTGCAGAAGGCCCCGAACCCGACGGCGTTCACGTACATCGTGCAGACGTTGTTGCCCGTCTGGATGGTGTCCGCGGTCGCGGTCGAGGCGGGAAAGGCCATCAGCAGGGCGAACACACCGCCCAGCGCGACCAGTCCGCGACTCACTCGGTTACGCATCCTCACTCCCCAGGCTAGTCTCATCGCAGATTATCTATGTCAAGGTGCATAGTGCCCGTTGTCCGGTATGCCGTCACCTGTTCGATATGTGAATTTCGCCGTTCCGATCTAGGCCGGATAGCGCACTCCTGCGCATTTCGCGCCGCTCGAGGGCGCCAGTTTGTACGGCCTCCAGCCCAGTCCGGTCTTGATCATGTCGATCACCTGTGGCGTCCCGTTCGGCGCCACCACCGACCACTTCTTTCCACGCGGATCCCAGTACTGCGTGGTCTGCGACCTGCACGTAGTGACCCGGACGATGTTGTTCGGCTGGTTCTGTACGCCACGGACGACAACGCTGCCCGGCGGTTTCATCACCCAGCCCTGGGTCCGTGCGTCGACGATGGCCTGCGAGACATCCGAGTAGAAGAACGACGGGAACTGCGTGCGCAGGATCTTGTCGTCCTTGCTGACCAGCGACTGGAAGTACAGCGGGTAGCTCTGCACGAGCCCTTGGACGGCCGGGTTCGACGCGAAGTTCCCCGCCACCATGATGACTTGAGCCTTCTTCGGCGGGGCGCTGGTCGGCTGCACGGAATCCGAGGGCACGGCCGTCGGCGCAGAAAGTGTCGCCGACGGCGTACCGGTGGTCGTTGAGCTCGAGCTACCACCGACAGGCACCGGGCTACCGCCATCATTCGCGGCACCGCCACAACCGGCCAGCAGGGCAGCGCCCGCCAGCGCGGCGACCGTCAAAGTAAGACTGCGCACGATGATCCTTAGCGTCCGAGGCTCGGTGGGAGGGAGTTCTGCGGGGGCAGGATGCCGGCTGGTGCGCCGCCACCGGGTGGCGTCTTGGTCGGAGTCTTCGTCGGCGCCTTGGTCGGACTCTCCTCACCGTCTGTCGGAGTAGGAGTGGGAGTCGGCGTAATGCTCGGCGTGCAGCTCGCCGGGAACGGGAGCGGCGCCAGCGTCCAGGTCGGAGTCGGTGACCCCATCGTCCAGCTTGCCGGGCACGGAAGGTTCGGCGGGACCGCCGTACTGGAGATGGTCCAGCCCGGTCCGCCGGGCTGCCGCGTGATGAAGATCGGCGGGATGGTCGGGCTGTCGTTGTTCTTCTCGACGCCCTGCTCGGCGTGTGCCGTTCCAGTGCCGGTCGACTTCAGCGTTGTTTTGCCGATGAGGCCCAGGAACGTTGTTTTGTTGGCGATTGCGACGGAGATGTCCACTTGGTCCGCCGTCAGTTTGGTGGGGGCGCAGGAGGTGACCGAGGGGTCGTTGGCCGCGACCTGGGCGCAGAAGGCGGCGATGGCGGTGGCCGCCTTCACCGTGTCGATCTTGGCTTCGGCGTCGTTCAGCTCGATGGTGGCGGCGCCTACGCGGGCCGCTTCCTGGGCGTAGCCGACGGCCCGGGAGCGGGCGCCTAGCTGGCGGCCGCCGTCGAGGACGAGGCCGGCCAGGGCGAAGATCATCACGGCGAGGATGGCCACGGCGGGGCTCAAGGCACCCTGCGGAAAGCGACCGCGGTCGTTGCTGGAGGCATCGATGCGGACGAACTCCACGATGCGGGAGCGGTGGGTCTCAGGAGCCATCGCGCACACCCCGGTACGGGTCGACCGACGAGGTGAAGGTCTTGGTGATGGTGGTGTCGCCGCTGAGGCCGAGGAAGCTCAGGTCGCGGTAGTCGATGGTGCAGGTGACCTCGACCGAGAGCGGGGTGCCCGCGACGAGCGGGGTGGTGAGCGTGCCGGAGGCGGTTCCCGCGCAGGACGCGACGGCCTGGCTCATGGTGCGGGTAACGGCGTCGTTGACGCGGCTCTGGGCGTCGGCCTGGGAGCGCGACATGCTGGCGGCGCGGGCGCCGTCGCGGGCGGCGCTCTCCAGCAGGGACGAGGTCTGGAAGTAGCGGCCGCAGGCGAGCAGGAACATGAACAGGATCAGCAGGATCGGCGCCAGCACCGCCATCTCCAGCGCCAGCGCACCCCGCTCAGAGCGGGCCCTGACAATCAGGGCCTTGCGCAACAACTGACGGAGATTCACTTGTCTGCCCCGAACTGCTCGATCGGCCCGTTCGCCGTCCGCTCGACGTGAAGCTTCAGCCCCGGGACCAGCGAAACCGTGTCGCCACTGACAGTGAACGACACCATGCCCTCAGGAGTGTTGTACGTCGGCGGTGCCACCACTGCGTTTTGCAGCGTCGTGCCGCCCAGCTGGTTGGCGTACTCCTCGATGTCGCCGCGGACCTTCTCCCCCACCGCCTGGGTGTACACCGGCGGCTGCACCAGGCGCAGGCGGGAAACGCCTTCCTGGGCTGCGTTCAGCGCGACCGAGCGGCCGTACAGGAACAGCGCCGTCTGGATCGAGACGAAGATCAGCGCCATGATCATGGGCGCGAGGATCGCCAGCTCCAGCGCGCTCGCGCCGCGCTCGGATCGCCACGCGGCAAGGCGTGCGATCCGGCGCCGGCGGGCGCGTGCGGCGGTCGGGGGGCGGACCGGCACAGTGGGTCAGCCGTTCTCGATCTCGCCGGTGCGCTTGTCGATGACACGACGCACCACGAGGCCGATGGCCAGCGCGGCGGCGACCAGGATCGCCGAGATGATGGCCCACTCCAGCGCCGAGGCGCCGAGCTCCGTGCGGCCCTGCTTCGCGCGCGCCCGCTGCGCGTGCGCGCGGGCGACGGCGTAGCCAGCCATCGTGCGCCAGAACTGCAGTTCGGTGTTCATTCGCATGCCTTCCATTTCTTGAATCCAACGCCGCATGAGGCCGGGGCTGGCCTCAGTATGCCCTGTACGACGGACAGAACCGTGCTACGGATCCGTACCCGCCTTCAGCTGCCGAGGATCGCGATCCCGGCCGGAAATCCGAGAAACAGCATGAACGCGGCGCACATCACCAACTGGGCGACCAGCATCGACTGCGACCGCTCACCCGCCTTACCTTCCACATCGGCAAGCTCTTTGCGCCGCAGCGAGGCGGCACGCGCCAGCAGCGACGCGCGGATCTTCGCACCCTCGTCACCGGCCAGTGCGAGCGCCGAGGCCAGGTCGCGCAATTCCTCGACACCAAGGTCATCGCCGAGCCGCGCCATCGCGTCCCACGGCGTGATGCCGATCAGCCGCGCGTTCGCGAGCGCCTGCCGGATCCGCGCCATCGCCCAGTGGTCGCCAATGGTCGACGCCGTCATCAGAGCCTCGGGCAGACCGCGGCCACCAGCCAGGTTCATCGCGACCAGGTCGAGGAAGCTGCCGACCACATGCCGGAAGTCGCGCCGCCGTGCCTCTGCTTCCTGCCGCAGCGCCAGGTCAGGCAGGAAGAACGCGAAGGCCATCGCGGCCAGCGTCACGATCGCCGGAGTCGCACCAGGCGCCGCGAAGCCGATCGCGCTGAACAGGAACATCACGACCGGGATGAAGATCAGCGCGCCGAGCGCGAAGAACACCTTGGTCGCAAGCATCGCGGCGAACGGCTGGTTCATCACCGCGAGGTCGCGGCGCAGCTTGCCGAACGCCCAGCCGCGCGCGTTGGCCTCGGCCTCGAGGCGCTGGCCGAGCGTTTCGCGGGCTCGGTCGATGCCACCGAGAACGCGCTCTCCGGCGGCGCTCGTGGTCGCACCGCCGCCACCGCGCCCCGCGTCGATGCGGGCGATGGTCGAAAGCACATTGGCCCGCGGCCGGATCAGCATCCGCACCAACAGGTAGGCACCGAGGCCAACCAGAGCACCGGTCACGAAAGCCCACATCATCCGCCCACCACCTCCATCCGCTGGTCTGCCGGTTTCTGACTGCCACCGATCAGGAACCGCTCGGGTACCTCGATCTTGGCCAGCCGGCGCAGCCAGACCAGGCCGACCGCATACAACGCGATCACGATGAACAGCACGAACTGCCCGATGAAACTCGTGTACGGCTTGACGTACTCCGGATTGAACAGCACCAACGCGGCCGCCACGAGCAGGGTGATCGCGACCACCACCTGCACCGACCGCCGGGTCGACCGCCGTTCGGCGCCGACCTTCCGCCGTACGTCGAGCTCTTCGCGGGCCGAGTCGGCCAGCGCGCTGAGCACTTCGCGCAGACCGGGGCCGCGCAGCCGTGCGTTCAGAACCAGCGCCGCCACGATCAGGTCGGCGGCGGGGTCGTCCAGGTCGTCGGCGAACCGCATGAGTGCCGAGGGCAACGGTTCGCGGATGCGCAGCCGGTCGACCAGCAGGTTCAGGCTGGGCTTGATCGCCGGGGCCGCGTTCACAGCAGTCGCCGGGATCGCCTGCTCCAGACCGACCGCACCGGCGATCGTGTCACGCAGCGCCTCGGTCCAGGTGGCCAACGCCTCCAGCCGCTCAATGGACCGCCGCTCTTCACCGGCACCACCGAAGAATCGGTCCGCCAGCGCAGCCAGCAGACCGAGCGCCGCGGCCAGCACGAGCCACTGCGTCACCACCAGTACGACGAGGCCGACGCCGATCCCGACGGCGATCCGGATCAGGTTCTTGCGGTTCTCCGCGCTCGAGCCGCGCCGGAACATCGACGGTGTCTCGTCACGTGGCTCGGTCCCGCGAATCGCGATGATCAGCAGCAGAATCGCGCCGCCCACCACCGCACCGCAGACCAGGGCCAGCAGAGTTTCCATGCTCATCTCGTCACGCCCACGTTCCGTGTACGACGGGTCGATACCCGTAGTACTCGAGTTCGTCCATACAGGCGATCGGCGCGTGTGCCGCGGCGCGACCGTCCGGCGCAGGCGCGAACACCTCGCTGGACAGCACTCGACCGTCCCAGCCAGTCACCTCGCGGATGCTCTCGACGTACCGGCTCAGGCCACCGCCGTGCTGGTAGTCGTTCTGCTTGCGAACGAAGACCACGAAGTCGAGCGCGCCGGCGATCAGCATCTGGGTGGCTTCCATCGGCAGTCGCTCTGTCGCCTGAATCGCGTAGGTGCTGATGCGGTTGAACACCTCCATCGAGCTGTTCGAGTGGATCGTCGACAGGGAGCCGTCGTTACCCTGGCTCATCGCGTTCAGCATGGTGACGATCTCGTCGCCCAGCACCTCACCGACGATGACGCGCGACGGGTTCATACGCAGCGAACGACGGACCAGGTCGGCCATTTCGACCGCGCCCATTCCTTCGGAGTTCGGCAGCCGCTCCTCGAACGCAACGACGTTCGGGTGCAGATCCTTGAACTCCCCGAGACCGAGCTCCAGTGAGCGCTCGACGGTGATCAGGCGCTCGTGCGGCGGGATCACATTGCCGAGCGCGCGGAGCAGCGTGGTCTTCCCGGAGTTCGTCGCCCCGGCGATCATGATGTTCTTCCGCGCCAGCACCGCAGCGGTGAGGAACTGACCGACGTCCTCGGTAAAGGTGCCGTTGGCCACCAGGTCGCGGATGTAGACCCGGCCGAGGCGCGCGCGCCGGATCGAGATCGCGGGCCGCGAGGTGACGCCCATGACCGCGGACAGACGCGAGCCGTCCGGCAGCCGCAGGTCCAGCTGGGGGTTCGCGGAGTCGAACGGACGGCTGGTCAGACCGGCGTGGGCCGCCAGCACCTGAATCAGCTCGACCAGTTCGTCATCGCTCTCGGCCACCGGACCGGGCCGCTCTTCGCGACCATCGCCGTACTGGACGAAAACCTGGTCGCAGCCGTTGATGTCGATGTTCTCGACCTCAGGGTCGTCGATCAGCGGTTGCAGCCGCCCGACACCGAACAGCGCCGAGTGGATCGCGCCCGCGATCTGCGCATCGTCGTCGGGGGTCGGCGGTGTCCGGCCTTCGGCCAGCTCGTAGCGAGCGTGGTCCTCAAGCACCTGCACGATCAACGAGCGCGCGTACTCCCGCTCGTCCTCGGCACTCATCGGCGGTACGCCGTTCACCTGGTCCCGACGGCGTTGTTCGTTCAGCCGGTCGGCCACCTGGGACCGCAGCCGGCGAACCAGCTCCTGGTCAGCGCTCATTCCACTCCCCCTGCGGGAACGCGGCCTGCGCCATGTCGAAACCATGCTGGGCTGAGACCAGCGAAGCCATCTCGGCGGTGATGTCGGTCGCCGAGCGGATCAGCTGGGTCTTCTCGAGCCGGCCATGACCTTGCCCTTCGAAGAACGCCGCACCGACCGGGTCGAGCGCCAGATGCCAGCGGTGCCGCACCGGCGCGGACATCGCGTCCAGCACCGACCACACCTGCTTCACCGCGTCGCGCTTCTTCGGATCCGCGACGACGATCACGCCGAGCTGTGCGTCGACGTGGTGCACCAGCGTCGCCAGCCGCTCGCGCAGATGCGCCACCGACGAACCGGTCGCCGAGCACACCATCACGATGAGCCGTGCCGAGTGAATGATCGGCAGCTGCGGCGAGGTCGAACTGATCCGGCCACAGTCAGCCAGTACGTCGCCTGTCTGCATCTGGTTGAACGTGACGCCCAGCGGATGCCAGAGACCGCCCATTCCGCCGACCTGTTCCGGCGAGCGCACACCAAGCAGTACGTCGAGCCCACCGTCGAGCTGCTGACTGTGCTGCATGACGACCTCGTCGCCGAGGCCTTTGCGGCTAGCGGCCGCGAGGCTGACGAGACCGCGATCGGAGTTGAGCGGCGTACCGCCAGGTGCGGTCATCCGGATACCGACATCGCTGCCGGAGGGGTCACACTCGGCCAACAACACCTGTCGCGGCCAGAGCGCGCCGATCACGAGACTGGCAGTAGTGACGCCAGGAGATCCTTTGGCGCTTGCCAGCGCGACGAGTGCCATCAGCCGCCCCCGTTGCTACGCGGTACGTCGGGCTTGGTGCCTGGGGCGAGTTTCACCAGCACCAGCGTCTTCGCGGACGCCGCGGCCGCGACGGTGGTGGCCTTGCCGAGCGGCACGAGAATGGTCACGTTGAGCTTGTCAACGGTGACCTTGGTGCCCGGCTGGGGGACGATGTCGCCGTCTGAAGACATCACGTAGGCAGCCGACACGATCGTCGATGCGGCGACGCTGTCCTGGCTACCGGTCGGAACCCGGACGACCGACACGATGTCGCCGGGGTCGATGCCGTCAGAAGGCGCACGGCCGGCTTCGAGCACAACACCAACCTGCGCTCCACCCGCCGGAATCGGCACAGTGGCGTTCACACTGTCGCCGCCCACGTACTGACCTTTGTAGAGCCAGCCGGTCGTGTACTTGTCGATGACCTGCTTCCGGTCAGCCCACTTGACCAAACCACCGGTCTCGCCGGCCAAGTCACCACTGTCCAAGTCGTTCTCGACGATCTGGTGGCCGGGAGGAAGCTCCTTCACCTTGATCACGACATACGCGTCGCGGTTGCCGCTGGTCACGGCGATCAAGGCGGACCCGGCAGCGCCGAGCAGAATCAGGATCACCGCCAGCGCGGCCAGAGCTGGCCGCCGCTCTCGGTTGCTCGGGAGGCGGTTCGTACCACCGCCGACCGGTCGGCCCTTACCGCGGGCGTTGGGGGCAGGGCTGCGCGTGGAGGACGAGAGACTCACGCGCCTACCGTAATGGCATCGCGGTGCCAATCTCGCCAACCGGCGGCGGCCGTTACCGGCCTGCGACCCTGGCGCCGTGCCGAAAAACTGGTCTAGGCCCCCGCCCTGGTCGTAAATCGTTAACAGAACGGATGCTGTGAGTAGCTGGCGAGTAACCGGATCTTTGCTAGCGTCCCGGCCAGACGACTCTCGGAGGTGTGGTGACCGACCCGCAGACCCGTGCCCGGACGGCGATCGCGACCGCGTTGGGGATCGCTTGGCCGGCCGCTGTCCCGTTGCGCGACGGCCGCGTCTGGCTGACCAGCCGGTACGACGTCCTGCCCGCTCAGCTCGCCGAGTCGTTGCAGACCTATCTCGCCCGGCGCGCCGCCGATCAGGTCCGCGACGAGCGGATCGTCGCCGAGGCGGTCGCCCTGCTCGGCGCGGAGTCGGCGCGTTCACGCAACGAATTGCCTGGTCTCGGCGCGGCTGCTGCGCTGGATCGATTGCTCGCGGCCCCGGGGTTGGACCAATCCCAGCAGGATGAGGCCCGCGCGATGTTGCGGGTCGCGCTCCGCAGCGCTGCCGAGGAATCGCCGGAAGCCGCGGCGCGTCTTCTCACTTTCCCCGGTGACGCAAGGTCGGCTTCGGTCACCCGCGTTGCCGCGGCAGCCCAAACCATCAGTCGTACCACGAGCGGGGCGGGCGCGAGTGGGATGAGCGCTGGACCGCAGCGGCGGTTATCCCGACGACGCACGCTCACTCGGGCAGTCGACGCCACCAGCCTCGTCCCGACGATCCGCTCAAACGAGCTCACCTCAGACATCGCACTCCAACACCTCGCGAGTCTTACCGCGGACGACGTCGGCCTGAACACCAACCCCACGGTCGATTCCGGACTCGTCGTTCTCCAAACCGCATCAGGCGAACAACCCCAACACGTCCGCGTCGAGATCGCCTCAACTGTCGGCACACTGCTCGCGCAAGGCCGTCTCAGCGCCGGTACGCCGGAAGACCCGCACGTACTGCGCATCTCCCCCAACGTCGCCGACGCGCAACTCGCGCAGATCTGGACCCACCAGATCAGCCTGATGACGCAGGAGGTTGCCGCCGAACGCACGAGACCGACCAGCATGCTCGGTCGGCTGCGCTACGCGTTCGGCCCCGAGCGCCGCGACATCCGCCTGCGCGCGGACTTCGCGACGTACCAGCTGCTCTCGAAGGAATGGCGGCAAGCGCAGGTCACCCCAGGCCGACCGGTCACCGACATCAGAAGAGATCTCGAAGGTCTCGCCACCACGATCAAGCGGCGCGGTGGCGCGCTCCCCGAGCTCCCGTGGGGGCCGGATGCGCGATCGGCGCCTGACGCCATCGCCCTGGGGCGCGCTGCCGAGCGCCTGCGTGCGGCCAACCCGCCGACCGCGCTCCGCCAGCAGGTCGTCAACCAGATCGGTGAGCTCGAATCCTCGGTCGCCGAGCTCACCAAGCTGGCCGACAAGAAGGTGACCACGGCCGCCGAAGCCACCACCGAGGCTGCCGACCTGCAGGGGAAGGCGCTTGCCGAGGAGCAGCTGCGCGACCTCGGCGCCCCTGAACGAGCCCGAGGATTCCGCGTCGAAGCAGTTGCTGCCAGCAACAAAGCGCAGCGGCACATCGAACTCGCCGGCGCCTATCGTCAGGCGGCCGAGGACGCACAGCACACCCTGACCGGCTACCGCGACTTGCAGACCGCGATCGAGACCCCCGGTACGCCGCCTGCCGAGCTCACCGCCTTGGCCACCGAAGCGGCCGACCGGGCCGAGGTCTACGAAGCAAGCACCGCGCAGGCGATGCCGGTCAAGGACGTCCTGGAGACCGGCGTACCGACCGGTCCCCCGCTCCTTGTCCCCACTGACGACATCAACAGAGCACTAACGGCCCAAGGCATCCAGCACCGGCTCGACGACCGCGCGCCGCGCGCGATCCCGAACGCCGAGTACCGCCGGCTGATGTCCAAGGACGGCATGGTCGTCCCGGTCGGCCCCGACTTCGCGCAGGTCCGCTTAAAGATGAAGCGCCGCGACTTCACCGAGGTCGCCGACCGCGACTATGACCTCGCCGAGCAGATGACCGGCACGGTCGGCGCCGGCGGCCAAGGCGTGGGCATCACCAGCAGCCACTCATCAACTACGTCGTACGGCGTCAACCTGCAACCGCTCCTCGCAGCCGCACCCCCAGGCAGCGTGGTGAACACGATCGGCCAGGTGATCGCTCCGCGCGGTGACGTCACGCATGGGAAGGCGCTGACCCAGGGCTCGGGTTTCTCCCAGCACGGTCAGTTCGGCCATGTCGATGACGACCGAGGCGAGTCGCTGCTCTACCAATGGACCGGCGAGTGGGAGATCGAGGTCCGCAACTCCCCCACCGAGCCGTGGTCGACGCCTGAGACCGCCGATGCCGGTCAGCAACTCACGTGGGTGCCGAGCGCCTACACGGTCAAGCCGCCCGCCAAGACCGTGACGCTCAAGGACCTCGGCCGGGGCGATGAGGTCGAGAAAAACTTCCCGCCACACACCGTCAACCGGATCAACGGCCTGCAGGTCCTCAGCGATCGCCTGGTCAGCCAGGTACCCGACCTGGATCGCGTCGGCTACGACCAGATCAACGGCATGATCACCGGCGACACGACCAGGTTGCTGCACGAGTTCACCAAGCCCGGTGGGTTCACCCGGCCGATCTCGGTCGACGGTCGTCCCGGCTACGAGCTGACTCTCGAGTTCGAGCCCGTGTGGAGCACGGCCAAGCTGAGCGGCGAATCGAGCAACGAGGTCTGGAAGGAGGCCGTCGAGGTCGACTTCTCCGGAATCAACGCCAGCGAGAACTACAGCACCTCGGTGACCGCGACGGCCGGAGTCGGCCTCAACCCGCTGCACAACGTCGGCTCGACCACGCTCGACGTGACGCCAGGCGTCGGCGCCGGGCGCAACGTCAGCCACTCCGGCGGCCAAAACGTCAGTACGACGGCGATCACCCCGACCGTCCATCGCGACCAAGGTCCGACACAAGGCGTGCTCGTCGACTTCAAGGTCAAGGCCACGCTGCGCAAACTGACCGATCGCAAAGCGGACCCGATCGTCGTCGACGACGTCTGCGAAGGCCGGCTCCGGATCACCGAGAACGACCTGCTGCGCGCGGGTGGACCTGCTGCGGCAGCCGCCGTACGGCGGGATGAGGCGGGCGCAACGCGGTTCGACCAAGACGGACGCGCGTTGTTGCGTGGTGACCCCGAGCCGCCGACCGGCCCGCAGACCCTGCCGCCTTGGCTTGGCGACGGCCCGAACCAGATGCGTGGCCCGGGCAAGGCGCTCGCCTCCAACCTGCAGGGCGCGGACCAGGCCCAGCTGGACGCGCTGGCCAACCTGAGCGCGATGGGCCTCGTGCCGCCGCTCGACGACGACCACCAGCCTCTGCCCAAGGCGCAGTTCGCCGATGAGCTGCACTACGCGGGTCAGCGTGCCAACTACGACCGGATCGTCCAGAACATCACCGCGCACCGCATCCAGGCCGGTATCAACCAGGCCTGCCAGGGCGGCATCCCAGTCACCCTCGTCAACCAGCACACCGGCCGGACGCCGGAGTACCGGCACTTCCGGCTGGGCGTCGAGCAGGACTTCAACGACGTCACCGGCCGCGGTACGACGCCTGGGCGCAACGTGGTCAGACTCGGCATCGCCTCGGGCGCGACCAGTCGTTCGTCGAGCCGCTCGAGGTCCATGCCGCTGTCCGCCGGCGTCAACGCGGCCGACGGCCCGAACTCGGGTCTGCGCGGGCTCGCGGGCAAGTTCGGTCTGAAGCTCAACCGGAACGCGCTCGGCCGCAGCTTGTCGTGGACGAGCGGCCGACGCGTCAACCGGGTCACGCTGACCGAGAGCACCGAACCGCTCGACGTGCTTCGGCAAGGCGTCCGGATCACCTTCCGCGAGCTGGGCCAGGCCGAGCCGATCGCCGACGTACAGGGTTCGGTCGATCTCGCCTACGAGAGCTCGCTGACGCGGGCTGAGCCGGATCTCACCAAACCGGCGAAGGCGCCGAGCGACCTCGCCGTCCGGCAGGCGATCACCGTTGCCGTCGACGCCGGGAATCCGGCCGACCGGATCTTCACTGAGTCGGAGGCCTTCAGAAAAGACTCCAGCGCCGTGCTGCAACTGCACGCCGCGTTGTCCTCGGAGAGCCTCGTCGCGCATCCGGATTGGATGAACGGCAGCTTCGAGGTGCCGATGATCGTCACCCCGCCACCGGCCAACCCCGCCGAAGCCGTCCACGACCGAAGCATCCGCGCGCAGGAGTACAAGGTCGTGCTCCGCGGCCGCGCGGTCGACCAGCAGTTCCTGGCCGTCAGCCAGCAGAACACCGCCAACGTCAACCTGACTCTCACCGACGCGGGCTTCACCTCCGGTACGTCGACCTCAGGCGGGGTCGGCGTCGAAGGCGGCGGCGGTCAGGTCAACGCCGACAGCTCAGCAGTGCTCGGTACGGCGTCCCTCGGCCGCAACGCCGGTACGTCGGAATCCCGCAGCACCAGTCGAGCAACCGGTCAGGAATGGCTGCAGGTCAACACTGGCACCCACTACGAACTGCTTGAGCGCTACGAGCTGGAGGCCGACATCGTCGACAGCCAGGGAACCGTCGTACAGACGATTCCGCTGGATGACGCCCTGGCGCAGAAGGCTATGGCCGAGCGGCGGGCGCTCGCGCTTTATGCGAGCGGCAAGCTCGACCTGCCGCTGCCGGTCGTGGCTGATGTCGCCGAGCGCTATCTGAATGACCGCGTGACGATGGAACCGCAGGTCGCGACCGGTTTCGTCCGGCGGTACAACAAGGAACGGGCCGGCGTCACGACCGGGCTCGCTGCCGAGCACGACACCGAGAAGCTTGTCGCCAAGGTGTTCGAGGCCAGCGGGCAAGCACCGAGCCAGTCCACGAAGGTCGAGGAGCGGCTGCGCGCCACCGAGACGCTGGCTGCGCAACGCACCCCGGTCGACCTTGGACCGGCGTACGAGGAGAGTCTTGGTTCGGCGCAGCTTGAGTCGATCGAGGGGCCCGACGGGCAGGTCAACCTGTTCGAGCTGGTGCGGCCGCAGTTCGAGGAGATCGCGCCTGGGGTGCTTGCCGACAGCAAGCTGTTGGCACCGGCGCTGCGGGTCAACCTGAACCCGGATGCGTTTCAGGGCAGCTTCGAGAACATGCTCGGTCCGCGCGGTTTCGTCGCGACGGTCGAGGTCCCGGTCGATGGGCAAGTGCCTGATCTCTATCAGGTGCGGATCACCGCGCGGTACGTCGATTCGTACACGGTGGACGGTACGCCGGAAATCCCCGCCGTACCGGCGATCGGTCTCGACCAGGCCTACGCGTATCGCGGCCAAGAGCAGTCGGTGAGCCACAGCACGACGTACGGCGCGAGTGCCGGCGGCAGCGCGGGTGACGGCAATGTTGGGGCGGCGGCTGAGCGCAGCCGGACCGATTCGGCGGGCAGCGCTCTGCAGAACGCGACGGTCGCGCGGACCGGCCATTTCGATCTCGCCGAGGTACGGCGTCAGGTCGTCTTCACATCCGAGGTCGTCAAGCTCCGCGGCGCCGGAGCGGCAGCCATGACGAGCACGGCCTGGAAGCTCGGCCGGACGACTCCCGACGAGCGGACGACCGTCGCCACTCCCCGTCAGGTGACAGCCGAGGTCACGCTGCACGCGCCGCGCCAGCTCATCCGCGAGCCCGGCACGCGCCCGCAGACCGCCGAGCAGGTCGAACACCGGCCGATCCAGGTCACCGAGAGCGCGATCGTCGAGAGCACCTCGCCGTACGGGCGTGGCGACGCCAGAACCAACCAGCTGTACGACGTCCTGTCCGCCGAGCTCGCTCATCCCGGCGTGCTCGGGGAGGCCGGGGTCGCGGAGCACTCGGGGACGCTCGACGGCTATCTCCAGGCGACCGCGATGAAGGCGAACTTCGGCGACCTGACGAGCACGGCCGGTCTGCGATTGCCGCCGCTGGCGACTCGCGGAAACGGGTCGGGCACGGTCGCCGTGACGATCAACGCGCGGATGACCGGCTTCGAGCTCGCCGAGGATCCGATCGGTGATGCGCAGACCGGCGCGGTCAGCCGGCGGGAGACGTCGGCCAAGACTTCCAGCACCGGCAGTCACCTCGGCCCTGGCAGCGTGAACGCCGGGGCGAGCGGCGGGCCGATCTCGGTCAGCGGCTCGGTGGGTGAGCAGGTGAAGGAGCAGAACTCGGACTCCTATGGGAACCGGCTGGAGACCAGTAAGTTCGAGGAGGGCGAGCTGGTCACCGTCCGGATTCCTGTCAGTTACGACGTCACGATCGCGAAAGACAAGCGCAGCAAGGAGATTCCTGACGCTGCGAAGGGCCAGTACTTCGTCAAGATGCTCACGCACGAGTATCTTGAGGCGCTCCGCAAGATGGAGACCGGCGCCTCCGCGGATGCCGCCCTCGCCGGGGCCCAGTTGGAGATCGCCCAGCCCGGCGCCGCGGACATCCGGGCCAGCGCCGTTCAGCAAGATGCCGCAGGCAACGAAGTGTACGAGCCGTATCAGCCGCTGGTGGATGCGATCGCCAAGGCCAAGTCCGAGCAGACAACGGTCGTGGTGTCGGTGCTCGATCGTGGCCGCGAGGACACGTACGTCGCGCTGCCGGACGGGAAGATGATCGGCGGCGACCGCGGATTCGGATCGGCGTTCGCCGGGCTCGACCAGCGGATCGCGCTGATGGCGCAGAACCGGGTCGACCTGCGGCAGGTCCACAACGCGCTGGGGCCCAACGAGGATTTCAACGCGAAAGTCGCCGAGTCGCTGGTCCAGAACGGCGTACCGGCGAGCATGCTGAAGGGGCTCGACTACAGCACGACCGCCCAGCAGTTGCGGCCGCAGCCCACGCCCAAACCGGTCACGGTAGGGTCGAAGCCGGCCCGGGAACAGGAGCGACACCACTGATGCTGACCGCCAGGACACTGACCGAAGCGCAGGTCTACGAGAGCGTGCTCACCGCCGCGGATTCGTCCGCGCCCGCGGTCCCGCCGCCGGACCTGCAGGCCGGCATCAACCTGGTCGAGGGCGAGACCTCCTGGACGTACAACTCGGCCGCGGGTGCGATCGAGATCGCGTACGTGAGTGAAGAGGCGGCTCGCAAGCTCGGGCTGCCGTTCGGGCTCGGGGTGTCGACGCTGCTCGATGCGGCGCAGTGGTCGATTCTCGCGTCGACGTTTGGTCGGCGGGCGTTGACGGCCGACATGTCCTACACCGGGCAACCTGACCAGGACCGCTCGGTTGTGGAGCTCAACTGGGAGTACGCCGCTTACGCCGTACGGGAGGCTTTGAAGTTCCTGCCCGAGGATGCGGATGTGATGCCGGAGTCGGCGATCTGGTCGTCGTTCGGTCGCCAGGCGCTGGTCGAGAGCCCGCAGCTCGTGCACCGCGCGAAGCTGTTCGACGACCTGCAGTACTACGAAGGCACGCTCGCCGACTTCCGCGCGCTCTACTCCTGAGGTTCGGTCAGCTCGATCCGGATCGCCCGCGCATCCACGCCGGCTGCCTCCAGCACCTTCTGCTTCGGATCCGCCACCCCGAGAAACGGCGGCCGGACCAGCTGGGCAATGCCCTTCAGCCGCGGGTCCTCCAGCACAGTCTCGATCGCGCGCCGGTCTCCCCCACACACCAACGCATCCAGCCGAGCCCCAGCCAAAATCCGTACGGCGACCTCTGTCGCTGCCGCGAACGCCTCCCGCGCCTGGTTGTCGCGCCGCCGCGCGAACCGCTGCTGCGACCACCCACCAGCCTTCGTCGTCCCCTGCACATGCCGCGACCCAACCTTCGAGGCCACCAGCTTGGCGCCCACGAAAACCCCCGCGCCATAGCCACCCCGCCGTACCAGCAGCAGCCCCAGCCGATGCTCCCCCAGCACATGCGCAACCAGCCCCTCACGGCTGAACTCCGTTAGCGGCCCGAACGGCACCTCCACCACGGCCACCGACCCATCCGCCGCCGAAGCCGTCACAGTCGCCGGCGTCGCGTCGTACCGGACCTCGCCATGCCGCTCACCAAACCCAGTAAGCCACCGATCCAACCGCTCCGGCCCCACCGCCACAATCCGAGTCACCACCCGACGCTAACCCATCACCCTCACCACCGACCCCACCCTGCGCGCCCGCCGGTCCCCGCCACTGAACCCACCGGGCGGCCCTGGGTCCCCACGACTGAACCCACCGGGCGGGCTGAGGGCCCCGCCACTGAACCCACTGAGTCGACTGAACGCAGAATGCTGCTGACAAACGCTTGCCAGCGACACACTCCGCACACTCGACACACTGCCGCCACTCGCCCACCACCCCAACCCACTGAACCCACCGGGCGGACTGAGGCCCCGCGACTGAACCCACTGGGCGCCCGCCGAGGTCCGCGACTGAACCCACTGGGTCGACCGAACGGGGTGTGTCGCCGGAAAGCGCTTGTCGGCGACACACTCGGCACACTCAACACACTGAACCCACTCGACGAGCGCGACCGGGCATCACGCGACTGAACCCAGTGGGCGCGCGGAGAGCGACCGCCCAGTGAACCCAGTCGGCGGGGCACAGGGCGATCGCCGAGTGAACCCAGTCGGCGGGGGCGAGGAGGCGCGAGTGGGTTCGGTGTGCGGGATGGCGGGACGCCGGCATGGCTAAGCCCGGGGTGCATGCCCCGGGCTTGGCTGGTGTGGTGCTGAAAGTACTGCGCTCAGACGTTGAAGCCGAGGGCGCGGAGCTGGTCGCGGCCGTCGTCGGTGATCTTCTCGGGGCCCCACGGCGGCATCCAGACCCAGTTGATCCGGAAGTCGTTGACCAGGCCCTCGAGGGACATCCGGGTCTGGTCCTCGATCACGTCGGTCAGCGGGCAGGCCGCGGACGTCAGGGTCATGTCGATGATCGCGGTCGAGCTGTCGTCGACGGTGACGCCGTAGATCAGGCCGAGGTCGACGACGTTGATGCCGAGCTCGGGGTCGACGACGTCCTTGAGGGCCTCGAGGACGTCCTCGACCGGCGGCGGGGTCGTGCCCGGCGTCGCGCCGGCGGCCTGGGCCGCGGCGGCTGCTTCGAGGTCGACCTCGGGCAGCTCGATCTTCTCGTCGGTCTGGTCAGACATTCTTCACTCCTTCATTGGCGGCCAGCGCTTGCGCGGTGGCGTCGCGCCAGGCCGACCAGCCCAGCAGTGCGCACTTCACGCGGGCGGGGAACTGCGCGACGCCCGCGAAGGCGACGCCGTCCTCCAAGATTTCTTCGTCGGGCTCAATATTGCCGCGGCTCTGCATGAGCTCGAGGAACTTCTCGTACGTCGCCATTCCCTCGGCGACCGGCTTGCCGATCACGAGGTCCGACATCACCGACGTCGCCGCCTGACTGATCGAGCAGCCGACGCTGTGGTGGGTGACACCCTTCACGGTGTCACCGTCGAGCTCGACGCGGAGCGTGACCTCGTCCCCGCAGGACGGGTTCACGTGGTGCACCTCCACGTCGTACGGGTCCGCGAGCCCCGCGTGGTGCGGGGTGCGGTAGTGATCCAGGATGATCTCCTGGTAAAGGCTGTCCAGCTGCATGGTTCAGTCCACCTTGAAGAAAGACCGGACGAATCCGAGGCCGTCGACGAGCGCGTCGATCTCCTCGGGAGTCGTGTACAGGTAGAAAGACGCTCTGGTCGACGATTGCATTCCGAACCGCTCATGGACCGGACGTGCACAGTGATGACCAGCCCGTACGGCGATTCCTCGCGTGTCCAGCACGGTCGAGATGTCGTGCGGGTGGACGCCGGCCAGCTCGAAGCTGATGGCGCCACCGTGATCGACAGCGTCGGTCGGCCCGAGCAGCTTCAGCCCCGGAACCGTCTTCAGCCCTTCGAGCGCGTACTCGACGATCGCGTGCTCGTGCGCAGCGATCTTGTCCATGCCGATCCCGGACAGGTAATCCAGTGCTGCGCCGAGACCAACGGCCTGCGCGATTGGCGGCGTACCGGCCTCGAATCGAGCCGGCGGCGGCGCGTACGTCGACCCCGTCATCCGGACGATCTCGATCATCTCGCCACCACCGAGGAACGGCGGCAGCGAAGCGAGCAGGTCGTACCGGCCCCAGAGCACGCCGATGCCGGTCGGGCCGACGGCCTTGTGCCCGGTGAAGACGAGGATGTCCACGCCGAGCGTGGAGACGTCAACCGGGAACTGCGGCACGGCCTGCGAGGCGTCGACGACAACCGTCGCGCCGACCGCCTTGGCCTTGACTGCGATCTCGGCGATCGGGTTGATCGTGCCCAGCGCGTTCGACACCCAGGTCAGCGAGACGACCTTGGTCTGCTCGGTGAGCAGCTCGTCGATGTTCGACAGGTCGAGCCGGCCGTCCTCGGTGACACCGAACCACTTCAGCGTCGCGCCGCTGCGCTCACACGCGAGCTGCCACGGGACGATGTTGCTGTGGTGCTCCATCTCGGAGATCACCACGACATCGCCCGGCTTCAATCCGGCGCCGAGCGTGTGCGCGGCCAGGTTGAGCGCCTCGGAGGCGTTCTTGGTGAAGACGATCTCGTCGCGGTTGGTGGCGCCGATGAACGCCGCCACCTTGTCGCGACCACCCTCGTACGCCGCCGTTGCCTCGGCACCGAGCTGGTGCATGGCGCGGGCCACGTTCGCGTTGTGCTTCAGGTAGTGATCGGAGATCGCCTGGACCACCTGGACCGGCTTCTGCGAAGAGTTGGCCGAATCCAGGTAGACCAGCGGGAACCCACCCGCAAGCTCACGCGAGAGGATGGGGAAGTCCGCCCGGACCGACTGCAGGTCCAGCGGACTGCTGAATGTCCGGGCGTCGGTCACTTGGCAGTCGCCTTCAGGAAGCGCTCGTAGCCGTTCGCCTCGAGCTCGTCGGCGAGCTCGGCGCCACCCTCTTCGGCGACCTTGCCGTCGACGAAGACGTGGACGAAGTCCGGCTTGATGTAGCGCAGGATCCGGGTGTAGTGGGTGATCAGCAGAACGCCCTTGTCACCCTTCTCCGCGAACCGGTTGACGCCGGTGGAGACGATCTTCAGCGCGTCGATGTCGAGGCCGGAGTCGGTCTCGTCGAGGATCGCGATCTTCGGGTCGAGCAGCTCCAGCTGGACGATCTCGTGGCGCTTCTTCTCACCACCGGAGAAGCCCTCGTTCACGTTGCGGTTGCCGAAGTCGGCGTCCATGTCCAGGTCGGACAGCGCCTTGTTGACGTCCTTGACCCAGGTCCGCAGCTTCGGGGCCTCGCCGTCGATGGCGGTCTTGGCGGTGCGCAGGAAGTTCGACACCGACACACCGGGGACCTCGACCGGGTACTGCATGGCCAGGAACAGACCGGCCCGGGCGCGCTCGTCGACGGACATGTCGAGCACGTCCTCGCCGTCCAGCGTCACGGTGCCGCTGGTGACGTTGTACTTCGGGTGGCCGGCGATCGAGTACGCCAGCGTGGACTTGCCGGAACCGTTCGGGCCCATGATCGCGTGCGTCTGACCACCGGCGATGGTCAGGTCGACGCCGCGCAGGATCTCCTTCGGGCCGTTCTCGGTGTCGACCGACACGTGCAGGTCGCGGATCTCGAGTGTCGCCATGAGGTTTTCTATCTCCGTGTCTTAACTAGGAAGCCTGGTTCAGGGGGTTCTTGACGTCTACCAACAGGTCGTCGCCGTCGAGGCGGACCGGGTAGACCGGCACCGGGTCGTACGCGGGCAGGCTCAGCGGCTCGCCGGTGCGCAGGTCGAAACGCGACCCGTGCAGCCAGCACTCGATCTCGCAGTTGCCGACGTCACCCTCGGACAGCTGGATCTGCGCGTGCGAGCACTCGTCGCGCACCGCGAAGTACTGGCCTTCGCTCTTCACGACCGCGACCTCGACGCCACCGATCTCCACCGAGACGACTCCCTCGTCCGGTACGTCGGTGGCGGCGCAGGCGCGCTCAAAGCTGTCGCTCACTGGCCGAGGACCGGCTCATTAGACTTACGCAGCGCGGACTCGGTCAGCGCGGCGGTGCGGGCCAGCTTGGTTTCGATCACCTCGTGCAGGTGCTCGACGACCTCGGGGACACCGATCTTGCCGATGATGTCGTTGAAGAAGCCGGACACGACCAGCCGACGAGCTGCATCCTCAGGGATACCGCGCGCCTGCAGGTAGAACAGCTGCTCGTCGTCGAAACGGCCGGTCGCGGACGCGTGACCCGCGCCCTCGATCTCGCCGGTCTCGATCTCCAGGTTCGGCACCGAGTCGGCGCGAGCGCCTTCGGTCAGGAGCAGGTTGCGGTTCAGCTCGTAGGTGTCGGTGCCCTCGGCGGCCGCGCGGATCAGTACGTCGCCGATCCAGACCGAGCGGGCGTTGTCACCGGCCAGCGCGCCCTTGTAGTGCACGTTGCTCTTGCAGTTCGTGGCCTCGTGGTCCACGAAGAGCCGGTGCTCGTGGTGCTGGCCCGACTCGGCGAAGTACACCCCGAGGAACTCGGCGTCGCCGCCAGGACCGGCGTACCGGATGTTGGCGTTGATGCGGACGACCTTGCCGCCGAGCGTCACGACGACGTGCTTGAGCTTGGCGTCGCGGCCGATCAGCGAGTCGTGCTGGGCGAGGTGCAGCGAGTCGTGGTCACCCTGCTGGATGCTCACGACGCGCAGCTCGGCGCCGTCGCCGACCTTGATCTCGACGTTGCTGCTCAGCTCGCCGGCACCGGTGTGATCGATGATCACGAGCCCGCGGCTGTGCCGGCCGGCCTCGATGATCAGGTGCGTGTAGCCGCGGCCGCCGAGGCTGGCCACGTTCACGTGGACCGGCTCAGTCAGCTCGGCCTCGTTCGGGATCCGGATCGCCAGGGCGGCCGGGGACTGCTTCCAGGCGATCGCGGACGCGCGGTCCTGCGGGATCAGGACCTTGAGCGCGTCGGCGACGACGGTCTCGATCTCGACCCGCTCCGGGCCCGAGGCGTCGATCTTCGGCGTCTCGGTGCCTTCGGAGTCCTCGAACAGGGACTTCAGCGCCTTGATCGGCGTGAAGCGCCACTCCTCTTCACGGCCGTGCGGCACCGGGAAGACGTCGACGTCGTACGACGTGGGCCGCTCGCTCCGGGCCTGCAGCGGAACCGGGGAGCCCGGTCCGTGCGAATGCGCCTTGTTGCCAGTGGCAACCAGAGTGTCAGTCGACATCAGCCGACGGCCCCTTCCATCTGCAGCTCGATGAGCCGGTTGAGTTCCAGCGCGTACTCCATCGGGAGCTCGCGGGCGATCGGCTCGATGAAGCCGCGGACGATCATCGCCATTGCCTCGTCCTCGGCCATGCCCCGGCTCATCAGGTAGAAGAGCTGGTCGTCGCTGACCTTGGAGACGGTGGCCTCGTGCCCCATCGCGACGTCGTCCTCGCGGACGTCGACGTACGGGTAGGTGTCGGAGCGGCTGATCGAGTCGATCAGCAGCGCGTCACAACGGACCGTGGACTTGCTGTGGTGCGAACCCGGCGCGACCTCGACCAGACCCCGGTACGACGTCCGGCCGCCACCGCGGGCGACGGACTTCGAGATGATCGAGCTCGACGTGTACGGCGCGTTGTGCACCATCTTCGAACCGGCGTCCTGGTGCTGACCCTCGCCGGCGAACGCGATCGACAGCGTCTCGCCCTTGGCGTGCTCACCCATCAGGTAGACGGCCGGGTACTTCATCGTCACCTTGGAACCGATGTTGCCGTCGATCCACTCCATCGTCGCGCCGGCCTCACAGGTGGCGCGCTTGGTGACCAGGTTGTAGACGTTGTTCGACCAGTTCTGGATCGTCGTGTAGCGGCAGCGGGCGCCCTTCTTCACGATGATCTCGACGACCGCGGAGTGCAGCGAGTCCGACTTGTAGATCGGCGCGGTGCAGCCCTCGACGTAGTGGACGTAGGCGTCCTCGTCGACGATGATCAGCGTCCGCTCGAACTGGCCCATGTTCTCGGTGTTGATCCGGAAGTAGGCCTGCAGCGGGATGTCCACCTTGACGCCCTTGGGCACGTAGATGAACGAGCCGCCGGACCAGACGGCCGTGTTCAGCGCGGCGAACTTGTTGTCGCCGACCGGGATCACGGAGCCGAAGTACTCCTGGAACAGCTCCGGGTACTCACGCAGGCCGGTGTCGGTGTCGACGAAGATGACACCCTGCTCCTCCAGGTCCTCACGGATCTGGTGGTAGACGACCTCGGACTCGTACTGCGCGGCGACGCCGGCGACGAGACGCTGCTTCTCCGCCTCCGGGATACCGAGCCGGTCGTAGGTGTTCTTGATGTCCTCGGGCAGTTCTTCCCAGCTCGTGGCCTGCTTCTCCGTCGACCGGACGAAGTACTTGATGTTGTCGAAGTCGATGCCGGACAGGTCGGCACCCCACGACGGCATCGGCTTGCGGTCGAAGAGCTTCAGGCCCTTCATCCGCAGGTCGAGCATCCACTCGGGCTCGCTCTTCAGCGTCGAGATGCCTTGCACCACCTCGGCACTGATTCCGCGCTTGGCGACGGAGCCGGCAGCGTCACTGTCGGACCAGCCGAACTTGTACGTACCGAGCCCATCGAGCTCCGGGTGAGCGGTTTGCGTCATCGTGCAGTCCTCGCAGATTCGCCGTCGGATACAGAGGAAACGGGGCTGGCAGAGTTCACTGCCGGTCCCGGGATATGCGTCGTACAGACACCGTCGCCGTGGGCGATGGTGGCCAGCCGCTGGACGTGCCGGCCGAGCAAGGTGGCGAACACCTCGGTCTCGGCCTCACACAGCTGGGGAAATTGCTCGGCCACATGCGCGACCGGGCAGTGGTGCTGGCAGAGCTGAGTGCCCTGACCCTTGACTGCGGTGGAGGCGGCATAGCCGTCGCCGGTGAGCGCCTGGGCCAGCGCCTCCGCCTTGTCACTCTCGGGAGCGGCATCGATCAGCTCCCGGTACCGCTGTCCCACCTCGACGGCGCGGCGGCGCGCGAACTCCGCGACCGCCTCTTCCCCGCCGGCCTCCGCGATGAACTGCAGCGCGGTGGCGGCCAGGTCGTCGTACGCCTGGTGGAACGCATGCCGGCCGGAGTCGGTCAGCACGAAGACCTTTGCAGGGCGGCCGCGGCCGCGAGGGCCGTAGACACGCTCTTCACGGGACTCGACCAGGCCCTCGTCGAGGAGGTGGTCGAGGTGCCGCCGGACGGCGGCGGGCGTCAGCTCGAGGCGCTCAGCGAGCACCGCGGCGCTGGACGGGCCGTTGGTCAGGATCGACCGGGCCACCCGGTCCCGGGTGGACTCGTCCCGCGCGCTGCCGGTGCCGGCAGACGCCGCGGCAGTTCCCTTCACAGGGGTCGCGGAAGTTTTCACAACATCAGTGTGGCTTAATTCGGAGAGCCCTTCAAATAAGGCTGCCCTAACCGGCTCACGACCCGCCGCTGGGCCTTAGAGGTGGGCGTGAGCGAGGTCACGTCCAGGGGTTCTCTATGCTGCGGTTGTGCCAGTCGCGGTAGAGATCGAGAACCTCGTCGTGCGGTACGGCGAGAAGGCCGCAGTCGACGGGCTCAGTCTCACCGTAACCGGCGGCACCGTCACGTCTGTGCTCGGCCCCAACGGTGCCGGCAAGACCACGACTGTGGAGACCTGCGAGGGATTCCGGCGGCCGGACTCCGGCAGTGTCCGGGTGCTCGGGCTGGACCCGATCGCCGACCACGACGAATTGATGCCACGGATCGGCGTGATGCTGCAGGACGGCGGCGCCTGGTCCGGGGTCCGCGCTCTGGAGATGCTGCGGTACGTCGCGACGCTGCACTCGCATCCGCTCGACATCAACACGCTCGTTGACCGGCTCGACCTCGGTACGTGCGGACGTACGCCGTACCGGCGGTTGTCGGGTGGGCAGAAGCAGCGGCTGTCGCTGGCGCTGGCGATCGTGGGTCGGCCGGAGATCGCGTTCCTCGACGAACCGACGACCGGGCTCGACCCGCTCGGTCGCCGCGAGATCTGGCAGCTGATCCGCGATCTGCGAGATGACGGCGTGACCGTCGTACTGACTACGCACGCGATGGATGAGGCCGAGCAACTGTCCGACCAGGTTCACGTGATGTCGGCCGGCAAGGTGATCGCCTCGGGCACGCCGGACGCGCTGACTGAGCACCACACCAAGTCACTCGAGGACGTCTTCCTCGAACTGACGGCCCCTAAGCGAGAGATTTCATGACGACCTACGCTCCGCAGCCCGGGAGTGCGCCGTTCAGCCGCAAGGTGCTGGCGCACACGCGGATGGAGTTCAAGCTGTTGATCCGCAACGGCGAGCAGTTGCTGCTCGCGCTGGTCATTCCGCTTGGTCTGCTCCTGCTGCTCGGCGCGACCGGTCTCGGCAACCGGCTCCCGCTTGGTGATGCGCGGCCGATCGACGACGCCGTACCGCGGGTGTTGGCGCTCGCTGTGCTGTCGTCGTCGTTCACCTCGCTGGCGATCGCGACTGGATTCGAACGCCGGTACGGCGTGATCAAGCGGCTCGGCGCTTCTCCCCTGTCACGTGGTGGACTGCTCGCCGGGAAGATCGGCGCCGTACTGATCGTGCAGGTGATCCAATTCGCCGTACTGGTCGGTGCTGGTTTTGCTCTCGGCTGGAAGCCGGTCGGCGGCGCTCAGGCTGTGGTCGGCGTGGTTCTCACTGTCCTCTGCGGTACGGCGGCCTTCGCGTCACTCGGTTTGCTGATGGCCGGCGTACTGCGCGCCGAGGCCACGCTGGCGGCCGCGAACCTGATCTACCTGCTGCTGCTCGTCGGTGGTGCCGTGATGACACCAGTCGACGAATATCCGGAGGGGATGCAGTCCGTCGTCCGCCTGCTGCCTAGCGCGGCTTTGGCGACCGGGCTGTCCCATTCAACCGTCGACGGCATCATCCCGTGGGCCGCCGCACTGTCGCTTGCTCTGTGGGCCGGAGTCCTGGGCTACCTGGTCTCCCGAACCTTCCGATGGGACTGACCTTTAGAGTGTGCCGGTGATGACCGTGGAGACCCCGCCCCCTGCTACCGAGCCAGTCAAGGGATTCTGGCGCCTGGTGCCCGAGCCTTCGCTTGACGCCGTACGGCGTTGGGGCTGGGCGTCGGTGATCGTCAACATCGGCATCGTCGTCACCGGTGGTCTCGTCCGCCTGACAGGTTCGGGGCTCGGCTGCCCGACCTGGCCGTCGTGCACCGACTCGTCGTACGTGCCGCATGCCGCGCTCGGGATGCACGGCGCGATCGAGTTCGGTAACCGAATGCTCGGCTTCGTCGTCGCGCTCGTCGCGATCGGCACCTGGCTCGCTGTCATGCGCTACCGCCCGATCCGCCGCGACCTCCGTCGTCTCGCGACCGCGGCCGCACTCGGTGTGCCGCTGCAGGCCGTCATCGGTGGTGTGAGCGTCCTCACCGGACTGAACCCGTGGATCGTCTCGGCGCACTTCCTGGTCTCGCCGATCATCATCACGCTGACCGTGTCGATGATGCGCCGCTCCCGGACGAGCCCTTATCCGCACACTCCCCCGGTCGTGCGCGCGCTAGCAACTGCCTCCGTCGTCGCTGTCTGGCTAACCGTTGCCATCGGCACCTTGGTCACGGGCGCCGGTCCACACTCCGGTGATCCCGAGACCGGCCGCAACGGCTTGGACGAGACACTCATCAGCCAACTGCACGCCGATGTTGTCTTCGGCTTGCTCGGCATCACTATCGCCCTGGTCATCGCCACCCGAGTCACGGCCACGTCCCGCACGCTGCGCAAGCTAGCCGCGTGGCTGTTCGCCGCTGAGTTGTTGCAGGGGGTCGTGGGGTTCACCCAGTACTTCACGCATCTGCCTTGGGTGCTGGTGCTGATTCATATGTTCTTCGCGGCGCTGCTGATCGCGCTGGTGACTGCGGTGTACGCCGAACGCGGAACGCCTGCGACCTAGTCTGGGGTATGGCGTGTGGGGTCGCACACCGTGTTCGTGGCGGGCTGGCGGCGTACGGGGCGGGATGGTTGATCGCCGCTCCGGACAAGCCGGGCACGTTGTCTGTGGCTGGTCGCCGCGGCGGCCGCGTTACATAAAGAGCTTGGCTGGGCCGGGTGCCTGGTTGAGGTACTGGCGAGGTCGGCGATCGCGTTCCCGCCGATTGAGGTACTCGCTATGGTTGCGGCCGGTAGTGGGGAGGCCTGAAAAGGTGACCCACCTCTGTGGTGAAAAGCGCTGGCAAGGAGGGATGGGGTCCTGCCGCGCCCGGCTGACCGGTCCACCTCGTTGGTCGGTGCTTTTTCGCCGCCCGGACTGCCACTTGTCGGGGGCTTGTGGGCTTGGCGGTGGGCTTGAACAAGTAATTACCTGTCCAAGCCCACTGTTTCTTGTTCAAGCCCCCGGTTATTGGCCCGGCTGGACTCGCTGGTCTTCACTACATGTGAGTTTTTCGGCGTATAGACCCGAAAAAGTCCCGCGTAGTGCGAATCGGCAGGCGGGTACGCCGGTGGAACTCCCCAGCGCCCGATTCGTCGAGATCCGGCCGAGTTGGGGAGCGAAACTGACCTGAAATGACGGGTAAAGCTCCCCAGCCCCACCTACCAGCCCACCCGGTGAGCTGGGTGGAACGTTTTGTGCAAATGGCGACGTGGAGTTTCCACACTGGCGCTGCTTTTCCACCTCAGCCATAGCGAGCACCTCAATCGGCGCGAGCGCGATCGCCGACCTCGCCAGTACCTCAACCCCGCGCCGGCCCCAGCCAAGCTCTTTCTGTAACGCGGCCGCCGCGGCGACCAGCCACAGACAACGTGCCCGGCTTGTCCGGTGCGGCGGCCAGCCATCCCCGCCGTACCGGCGATAGACCCACACAAACGAACTGAACTACCTGACTCGATAGACAGCGCCTGGGCCGAAGATCGGGGTGGAGACGAAGAGGTCACCCCAGCGGTTGTAGGCGACGCCGCCGGGCAGGTTGAGCTTGCCGCGGGCTAGCTCTTTTCGGTGGCCCCACTTGTCTTGGACGATGAGCGAGCCGATCGGCGAACCGCCCATCTCGAACTTCAGCCAGCTCTCACGCGCCAGCTGCGCCACCGCCAACTTGCCGTGCGGACCACCGGCGAGGTCGACAATCGAGGTGTAGCCGTCGGCGTACCGGGTGCAGTTGCCCTTGCGCGGTTTCACCGGGTCGCAGACTGCGTTGACTGAACCAGGCTTGATCCGCCAGATCTGCGACGTACCGGGGGTGGCCGGGAAGCCCCGGAGTTCGCCGACGTACCAGTAGCCGTCTGAGCCGACCGTGACCGACGTGGCCACCGCCTCGCTCGGGATCGGTGTGCCGGCCGGCGGTGCGTCCGGGCCGAGACCGGCCGGCGTCTTCACCACGCGCGGCTTGAGCCGGGCGACGGTCTTGACCTTCCCGTTCGGCCAGACTCGGAGCAGGTCGTTGCCGGCGGCATCGGCCACCAGGACCGTGCCGTCCTTGAGCGCCGCGACGCCGTACGGGTTCGACTCGGTGGGTGGGTCGGCCAGGTTGTACGGGTCCGGGTCCTTCGACTGGTACTTCGCGATGTTCGCGACCGCGATCGGCGACTTGCCGGGGCGCAGCCGGAACAGGGTCGCCCCACCTGGCGGGAGTGGCTGACCCGGCTCACCGCCCGCGCCGGTCAGCGCGTACGTCGTACCCCATGCGTTGGTGTCGATCGCCGGCGGGAACCCGCCCGGCACCTGCCCGAGCTTCCACCGCCGGTGACCATCGGTCGCGTAGACCGAGCCGTCCGTGACGCTGTAGATCACCTTGTGTCCGTACGTCGCCACACCCCGTGGACCGTTCAGATTCGTTGCCAAAGGCCTCAGTACACCGCCCGCCTCGGCCTGCCCCGGAACGAGTAACGACCCTGTCAGTGCCAGCGCTGCGGCAGCAGCAATGCGTATTCGTGCGCCCACGGTCCTACCCCCTGCGAATCTGCGTCTCCCCAGACGCGGAGCCCCTCCACAGACCCCAACATCGCAACACCACACCCCGTGCCGGTCAAGGCTCAAAAGGGCAGAACTATGCGCACCCAACCGCACCCGCTGAGTACACCCACTCCGAAAGCCTTCGCATTCCAAGCGTCGAGCGACCGCGCCGGAGGCGTTTTTAGCGGAGGAGGGGGTCGATGGCTGCGGCGATGAACAACAGAGCCAGGTAGATGTTGGAGAAGTGGAAGAGGCGCATGGGGCGGAGGGCTGCGCCGTCGGCGCCGGTGTGGGCGCGGAGCAGCAGGGCGCGGGCCTCGCGGAGGAAGACGACGCCGAGGACGACCGCGGCCACGGGGTAGACGAAGCCGGTGTCGGCGACGGGCCAGAGGGCGATCGAGGTGATGACCATGACCACGGAGTACGCCATGATCTGGCGGGCCGTGGCGACCGGGGTCGCGACGACCGGGAGCATGGGGACGTCTACCGAGGCGTAGTCCTCGCGGTAGCGCATGGCCAGGGACCAGGTGTGCGGGGGCGTCCAGAAGAAGACGACGCCGAACAGGACGATCGGGGTCCAGGCGAGGTCGTTGGTGACCGCGGTCCAGCCGATCAGGGTCGGGAAGCAGCCGGCGATTCCGCCCCAGACGATGTTCTGGACCGTCCGGCGCTTCAGCCACATGGTGTAACCGAAGACGTAGAACAGGTTCGCGGCGAGCGCGAGACCCGACGACAGCCAGTTCACGAAGAAGCCGAGCTCGAGCGTGGCGAGCACGCCGAGGACGATGCCGAAGACCGTCGCCGAGCGCGGGCTGACCGCGTGCCGCGGCAGCGGGCGGCGGCGGGTGCGGCGCATCTGCTCGTCGATGTCGCGGTCCAGCACGCAGTTGATCGTGTTGGCGCTGCCGGAGGCGAGGATGCCGCCGATCAGGGTCCACGCGACGACGCCGAGGCCCGGGACTCCCCCGGCGGCCAGGAACATCACCGGCACCGTGGTGATCAGGAGCAGCTCGATGATGCGTGGCTTGGTCAGGCCGACGTACGCCTTGACCACGTCGCGCAGCGACGGACTCACCAGTTCGGAAGAGTCCGGCAGCGGCGACGGGTACGACGTCGTCGCGGCTGGACGCGGGTCGACGGCCGTCACGAACACCTCGAAAATAATGGTTGACGCCGGGGACCGGCGCTGACGGTTCGACAGTCTACGACGCCCCGTAGGAGGGGCTTGACCACCCCCCAGGGTGAGTCGGCGAATGTGATCTGACAGACCCCGGCCAACAACGGGAACAACGACGTTCATGTCCGAGTTGCTGATCTGTGAGACGCCTGAAACGTGCTGGCGAGTAGGCTCCTGAACGAGCACCAGCCCGGGTGTTGACAGCCATCGAGAGGAGCGCCGCCGGCGTGACGGAGAAGACCAGCCCCAAGCTTGACTGGACCGAGCTCGACAAGCGCGCGGTAGACACCGTGCGGGTCCTCGCGATGGACGCCGTGGAGAAGGTCGGCAACGGCCACCCCGGTACGGCGATGAGCCTGGCGCCGGCGGCGTACCTGCTGTTCCAGAAGGTGATGCGGCACAACCCTGCCGACTCCCACTGGGCCGGCCGCGACCGCTTTGTCCTGTCGGCCGGGCACTCCAGCCTGACTCTGTACATCCAGCTCTACCTGGCCGGGTTCGGCTTGGAGCTGAACGACCTGGAGTCGCTGCGCACCTGGGGCGCCAAGACCCCGGGCCACCCGGAGTACCGGCACACCGACGGTGTCGAGACCACCACCGGCCCGCTCGGCCAGGGTGTCGGCAACGCGGTCGGGATGGCGATGGCCGCCCGCCGCGAGCGGGGTCTGTTCGACCCCGAGACCGCCAAGGGCGAGAGCCTGTTCGACCACCACGTCTACGTGATCGCGTCCGACGGTGACCTGGAAGAGGGCGTCTCGGCCGAGGCCTCGAGCCTGGCCGGTCACCAGCAACTCGGCAACCTCACGGTGATCTGGGACGACAACGAGATCTCCATCGAGGACGACACCAACATCGCGTTCTCCGAGGACGTGGCGGCCCGCTACGCGGCGTACGGCTGGGATGTCCGCACGGTCGACTGGACCAACGGCGGCTCCGAGTACGTCGAGGACGTCCAGGCCCTGTACGACGCGATCGAGGCCGGCAACGCGGTCACGAAGAAGCCGACGTTCATCCGGCTGCGCACGATCATCGGCTGGCCGTCGGCCACCAAGAAGGGCACCGGCAAGGTGCACGGCAACGCGCTGGGCGCGGAAGAGGTTGCCGCGACCAAGGAGATCCTCGGCTGGGATCCGGCCCTGAACTTCCAGGTCGCCGACGAGGTCATCGCGCACACCCGCCAGGCCGTCGAGCGTGGTCAGGCCCTCCAGGACGCGTGGACCGCCGAGTTCGAGAAGTGGCAGGTCGCCTCCCCGGAGCGCGCCGAGCTGTTCGCCCGGCTGGCCAAGCGGGAGCTGCCGGCGGGCTGGAAGGACGCCCTGCCGAGCTGGGAGGCCGACGCCAAGGGTGTCGCGACCCGCGCCGCTTCCGGTGACGTGCTGACCAAACTGGCGCCGGAGCTGCCCGAGCTGTGGGGCGGTTCGGCCGACCTCGCCGGTTCGAACAACACCACCCCGAAGGGTGAGCCGTCGTTCATCCCGGCCGAGCACTCCACCGAGGCCTTCCAGGGCAACGAGTACGGCCGCGTCCTCCACTTCGGCATCCGCGAGCACGGCATGGGCTCGATCCTGAACGGCATCGCGCTGCACGGCGGCACCCGTCCGTACGGCGGCACGTTCCTGGTCTTCTCCGACTACATGCGCCCGTCGGTCCGGCTCGCCGCGCTGATGAAGCTGCCCGTGACCTACGTCTGGACGCACGACTCGATCGGCCTCGGCGAGGACGGTCCGACCCACCAGCCGATCGAGCACGTCTCGGCGCTGCGGGCGATCCCGGGCCTGGACGTCATCCGCCCCGGCGACGCCAACGAGACTGCGGCCGCCTGGGCCGCCGTACTGGAGAACAACGACCGGCCGGCCGCGCTGGCGCTGACCCGCCAGAACGTCCCGACCTTCCCGCGCGGAGTCGACGGCTACGCGACGACCGAGAACGTGAGGAAGGGCGCTTACACGCTCCTCGACACCGAGGGCACGCCGGACGTCGTACTGATCGGCACGGGGTCGGAGCTGCAGCTGGCCGTCGAGGCCCGCGCCAAGCTGGCCGACGAGGGCATCAACGCCCGGGTCGTGTCGATGCCGTCGCGCGAGTGGTTCGACGAGCAGGACGACGCCTACCGCGAGTCGGTCATCCCGGCCGATGTGCGGGCCCGGGTCTCGGTCGAGGCCGGGATCGCGCAGAGCTGGCACGCCATCGTCGGCGACGCCGGACGCAGCGTCAGCATCGAGCACTACGGCGCCTCGGCCGACTACAAGAAGCTGTACGACGAGTTCGGCATCACGACTGCCGCGGTCGTCCAGGCAGCCAAGGACAGCATCGCGACGGCGGCCGGCATCTCCGGTCCCGGCGTACCGCCGAAGCGCGCGGCAGCTGGTCCGGTCGGACCGGCCGACGCTCACTGAACTCACCTCACAACAGAAGATTCCGGAAGAAGGCATCGGACAATGACTGATCGCTTGAAAGCACTCGCCGACGCGGGTGTCTCCATCTGGCTCGACGACCTGTCCCGTGAGCGCCTGAACAGCGGCAGCCTGCGGGCCCTGATCGAGGACAAGCACGTCGTCGGTGTGACGACGAACCCGAGCATCTTCGCCAAGGCCGTCTCGGACGCCGACGCGTACGCCGAGACGATCGGCAAGCTCGCCGCGCAGGGGATCTCGACCGACGAGGCGATCCGCGTCATCACCACCAGCGACGTCCGCGACGCCGCGGACCTGTTCAAGCCGATCTACGACGACACCGACGGCCAGGACGGCCGGGTCTCGATCGAGGTCGAGCCCGGCTTCGCCCGGGAGACGCAGAAGACGATCGACCAGGCCAAGGAGCTGTGGGAGATCGTCGGGCGCGAGAACGTGCTCGTGAAGATCCCCGCCACCAAGGAGGGCCTGCCCGCGATCACCGCGACGCTGGCCGCCGGGATCAGCGTGAACGTGACGCTGATCTTCTCCCTCGAGCGCTACAAGGCGGTCGTGGACGCGTTCCTGTCCGGCGTCGAGCAGGCGATCGACAACGGTCACGACGTGACCAAGCTGGCCAGCGTGGCGTCATTCTTCGTCAGCCGCGTCGACAGCGAGATCGACAAGCGGCTCGACGCGATCGGCACTGACGAGGCGAAGGCCCTGAAGGGCAAGGCAGCAGTCGCCAACGCCCGGCTCGCCTTCGAGGCGTACGAGGAGATCTTCGCCAGCGACCGCTGGCGCGCGATCGAGACCGCCGGCGCGAAGCCGCAGCGTCCGCTGTGGGCCTCCACCGGCGTCAAGGACCCGTCGTACTCCCCCACCCTGTACGTCGACCAGCTGGTCACCGCCGGTGTCGTCAACACGATGCCTGAGGCAACCATCAAGGCCGTCGAGGAGCACAGCGAGGTCACCGGGGACACCGTCCGCGGCGACTACGCCGGTGACCGCAAGGTGATCGACGACCTGGAGAAGCTGGGCATCTCGTACGACGAGGTCGTCCAGATCCTCGAGGACGAAGGCGTCTCGAAGTTCGACATCTCGTGGTCCGAGCTTCAGGACACCGTCACCGCAGCCCTGAAGGGTGCCGCCAAGTGACTGCCGTAACCACGCACAACGGCGACTGGTCCGAGGTCGTCAGCAAGCTCGTCGAGGACAAGATCGCCTCCCGGATCGCCGCGAAGGACGCGACGATCTGGGGCCCGGACGCCGAGCCCGAGGCTTCGATCCGGCTCGGCTGGGTGGACCTGCACGAGACCTCGCGGCCGCTGCTGGTCGAGATCGAGGCCCTGCAGGCCGCGCTGCGCGCCGAAGGCGTCACCCGCGTCGTCCTGTCCGGCATGGGCGGCTCGTCGCTGGCCCCCGAGGTCATCACCCGTACGGCGGGTGTGGACCTGGTCGTGCTGGACTCGACCGACCCGAGTGTCGTCGCCCGTGCGCTGGCCGGTGACCTGTCGAAGACGGTCGTGGTCGTGTCGAGCAAGTCCGGTGGGACCGTCGAGACCGACAGCCACCGCCGTACGTTCGTGAAGGCGTTCACCGAGGCCGGGATCGACGCGGCATCGCGGATCGTCGTCGTGACTGACCCGGGTTCGCCGTTCGAGAAGCTGTCGGCCGACGAGGGCTACCGCAAGACGTTCCTCGCCGACCCGAACGTGGGTGGCCGCTACAGCGCGCTGACCGCGTTCGGTCTGGTGCCGTCCGGTCTCGCCGGTGCGGACATCGCCGATCTGCTCGACCAGGCGGCCGAGGCGGCTCCGGCGTTGCAGGCCGACTCGACCGACAACCCGGCGTTGTGGCTGGGCGCCGTACTGGCTGCTTCTGAGGGCCGGGACAAGGCGATCATCACGGCCGACGGGTCCGACATCGTCGGTTTCCCGGACTGGGCCGAGCAGTTGATTGCCGAGAGCACCGGTAAGCAGGGCACTGGCGTACTGCCGGTCGCTGTCGAGCTGGGCGCGCCCGAGCTGACCAGCGAGGCTGCTGACCTGACGAACGCACTGCTGGCCGGCAAGCCGACCAGTGGCGTGCCGACTGCACTCACGTCGGGTTCGCTCGGCGGGCAGTTCCTGCTCTGGGAGGTGGCGACTGTTGTCGCCGGCTACCTGTTGGGGATCGACCCGTTCGACCAGCCGGACGTCGAGAGCGCGAAGCAGGCCACGCGTGGCCTGCTCGACGCCCAGCCGGAGCCGGAGGCTGCTGCCTTCACCGACGGCGCTGTCGAGGTACGCGGATCTGAGGGTCTGCTCGACGGTGTGGACTCGCTCCAGGGCGCGGTCGACGCACTGCTGGGTCAGCTCGACGAAGTTGGGTACGTGGCTGTCATGGCGTATCTCGACTCCGAGCGGGACGCCGACCTGATCGGTATCCGCCCCGCGATCGCCGGCCAGACCGGTCGTCCGGTCACCTTCGGGTGGGGACCGCGGTTCCTGCACTCGACCGGCCAGTACCACAAGGGCGGTCACCCCGAGGGCGTGTTCCTGCAGATCACGGCGGCGCACCCGGCCGACGTGGAGATCCCGGATCGCCCGTTCACCTTCGGTACGTTGATCTCGGCGCAGGCCGCGGGCGACGCGAATGTGCTTGCCGACCGCAACCGTCCGGTGCTGCGACTGCACCTGACCGATCCGGCGAGCGGCGTACAGCAATTGCTTTCTCTGTTCACGAAGTAAGTAACCAGGAGGATTGCGGCTGATGACCGCTGAGCTTGACGACGGGCCGGTCGGCCCGGTGAACCCGCTGCGCGATCCGCAGGATCGGCGGCTGCCGCGGATCGCCGGGCCGTGCAGCCTGGTCATCTTCGGTGTCACCGGGGACCTGGCGCGGAAGAAGCTGATGCCGGCGGTCTACGACCTGGCGAACCGGGGGCTGCTGCCCCCGGGCTTCGCCCTGGTCGGGTTCGCCCGCCGCGACTTCACCAACCAGGACTTCGCGCAGATTGTGCACGACTCGGTCAAGGAGCACGCGCGGACGCCGTTCCGCGAGGAGGTCTGGCAGCAGCTTGCCGAGGGCTTCCGCTTCGTCCCCGGTGACCTCACCGACGACGAGGCTTTCAAGCGCCTGCGCGAGACCGTGGACGAGCTCGACATCAGCCGTGGGACAGGTGGCAACCACGCGTTCTACCTGTCCATCCCTCCGGGCCTGTTCCCGCAGGTCGTGCAGCAGTTGTCCGAGCACGGCCTGACCGAAGAGAAGCCTGGCTCATGGCGGCGCGTCGTCATCGAGAAGCCGTTCGGCCACGACCTGAAGAGCGCTCGTGAGCTGAACCGCGTGGTCGAGTCGGTCTTCCCGCCCGAGGCGGTCTTCCGGATCGACCACTACCTGGGCAAGGAAACCGTCCAGAACATGCTGGCGCTCCGGTTCGCGAACGCGATGTTCGAGCCGGTCTGGAACAGCCACTACGTCGACCACGTCCAGATCACGATGGCCGAGGACATCGGCATTGGCGGCCGGGCCGGGTACTACGACGGCATCGGCGCAGCCCGCGACGTGATCCAGAACCACCTGCTCCAGCTGCTTGCACTGGTCGCGATGGAGGAGCCTGTCTCCTTCGACGCGTGGTCGTTGCGGCAGGAGAAGAAGAAGGTGCTCGCAGCGGTCAAGCTGCCTGAGCGCCTCGACCTGCACACCGCCCGCGGGCAGTACGCCGCCGGCTGGGCCGGTGGCAGCAAGGTCAAGGGTTACCTGCAGGAAGACGGCATCCCGTCGCACTCCGCGACCGAGACCTTCGCCGCGATGCGGGTCGACGTGGACACCCGGCGTTGGGCCGGCGTCCCGTTCTACCTGCGCACCGGCAAGCGCCTCGGCCGTCGCGTGACCGAGGTCGCGGTGATGTTCAAGCGCGCGCCGCACCTGCCGTTCACCAAGACCGAGACCGAGGAACTGGGCCAGAACGCCCTGGTCCTGCGGATCCAGCCGGACGAAGGCATCACGATGCGCTTCGGCGCCAAGGTGCCCGGTACGTCGATGGAGATCCGCGACGTGAACATGGACTTCCAGTACGGCGGTTCGTTCACCGAGTCGTCGCCGGAAGCCTACGAGCGGCTGATCCTGGACGTGCTGCTCGGCGACCCGCCGTTGTTCCCGCAGCACACCGAGGTCGAGCTGGGCTGGAAGATCCTCGACCCGGTCATCAACTACTGGGCCGAGCACGGCACGCCGGAGCAGTACGCCTCCGGTGACTGGGGCCCGGATTCGGCGCACGAGATGCTGGCCCGCGACGGACGCACGTGGAGGCGGCCATGATCATCGACCTCACCGACACGACGTCGAGCGGGATCGCATCGGCGCTGCTGAAGGCCCGCCGGAGCGCAGGCTCTCCGGCGATGGGCATGGTCGGCACCATCGTGGTCGTCGTCGACGAGGCGTCGCACCACGATGCGATGAAGGCTGCGAACGAAGCCGGTCGCGAGCACCCGTCGCGCGTACTGGTCGCGATCCTGCGGCCGGGGCGTGGCGCTACCGGCCTGGATGCAGAGGTCCGGGTCGGCGAGGGCGTTCCGGGCGAGGCTGTGTTGCTGCGGCTGCACGGTGAGCTGGCCCGGGTTCCCGAGTCGGTCATCACGCCGCTGCTGCTGCCGGACTCCCCCGTCGTCGTCTGGTGGCCGGGTGGCGGACCGAAGGTTCCGGCCGAGGACCCGCTGGGCAAGCTCGCTCGCCGTCGGGTCACCGACGCTGCCTCGGGTCGTCGGGCGACCGTCGACTTCCCCGCCCGCGCTGAGGGTTATGCGCCTGGTGACACCGACTTCGCGTGGACGCGGCTCACGCCGTGGCGTGCGCTGATGGCGGCGGCCCTGGATCAGTACCCGACCAAGGTGCTGGCCGCCGAGGTCGTTTCCGCGAAGGGCAACCCTTCGGCCGACCTGATGGCGGCTTGGCTGCAATGCCGGCTGGGCGTTCCGGTTGAGCACAAGAACTCGCGCGGTCCGGGCATCACCGCCGTACGGATGTTCACGGCGTCGGGGCCGATCGCGTTGACGCGGCCCGACGGATCCGTGGCGACGTTCTCGATTCCGGGTGCGCCGGACCGTCCGGTCGCGCTCAAGCGCCGTACGCCGTCCGAGTTGCTGAGCGAGGAATTGCGGCGACTCGACCCGGACGACGTGTACGCGAAGACGCTGGCCTGCATGGTGGAGCGGGAGAAGTTGCCTGCCTCGGCCAAGACGGTCAGCGAGGCGGATCGCCGTTCGACGCAGGCTGCGGTGAGCAAGGCGGCCGCGAAGACCGCAGCGGTCGCAGGCAAGGCCGCGTCAGCCGAGCTCGAGGCGCACGCCGGCGGCAAGAAGGCGAGTGCCGCGAAGAAGGCGGCGGTGTCGAAGAACGCGTCCGCGAAGAAGGCCCCTGCGCCGAAGCGGACGGCCAAGCCTTCGGCTGCTCGCTCGACCGCGACTCGTTCGACGGCCAAGAAGGCGACTGCGAAGAAGACCGTGGCCAAGAAGACTGTGGCGAATAAGGCACCGGCCAAGAAGGCGACCGGCAAGCGCGTGGCGGGTCGGTCATGACCGGCCCGGAGCGCGCAGTCGAGTCCGAGCTGTTGATCCACCGGGACTCGACGGCACTGGCGCACGCCGTGGCGGCGCGGTTCATCACGGCGCTGGTCGATGCCCAGAGCAACGGTCGGGTCGCACAAGTGGTCCTGACCGGTGGCCGGGTTGCCGCGGCGATCTACAAGGCTGTGGCGGAGTCGCCGGCGTCGGCGACGATCGACTGGCAGCGGGTCGAGTTCTGGTGGGGTGACGAGCGGTTCCTGCCGCCCGGCGATCCTGAGCGCAACGAGACCCAGGCGCGTGACGCGCTGCTCAACCACGTCGACTTCGACCCGGCCCGCGTGCACCCGATGCCCGCGGATACCGGCCAGACCGCCGAAGTTGCCGCCGATGCGTACGCGACCGAACTGGCCGCCACGATCTCCGCGCTCAGCGACGTCAAGGGCCGCGCCGTACCGGCCTTCGACGTACTGATGCTCGGGGTCGGTCCCGACGGCCACGTCGCCTCGCTCTTCCCGGGCTACCCGCAGCTTGAGGTCGTCGACGTGTCGGCAGTCGCCGTGCACGACTCCCCCAAGCCGCCGCCGACCCGGGTCTCGCTCACGGTTCCGGCGCTCAACCGGTCCCGCGAGGTCTGGTTCGTCGTCTCCGGCGTCGACAAGGCCGAGGCAGTTGCCGAGGCCCTCAAGGAGACGAGCACTCTGCCCGCCTCCGCTCCCAAGGGCCGCAACCGCACGTTGTGGCTGTTGGACGAGGACGCCGCTTCACAGATCCAGTAGCGCTCAGACTGCAGGCCGCCCGTCCCGGTTAATTCCGGGGCGGGCGGCTTTTGCTTGTGCTACGTTTTTGCCATGCGTCGTTCAGCTTGAGCAGTGTGCATTCCTTCGAGTGATGCCATCGGGTGACCGATCCGGTGGACGTCGGATGCACTCACGATCACGGTGATCCTTCGGGATCCACCGGCGTATCCCCTTTCTTGGGGTCGCCGTTCCCGTGACCACCAGTGCCGTCTCCGGCGCGCTGCTCAAGGAACTGCCCATGTCTGCTGTTGTGAACACGCCGATCACCCTCGGGGTCGTGGCCCATGTCGATGCCGGCAAGACCACCCTGACCGAACGACTCCTGTACGCCGGTGGTGCGCGCGACCACCTCGGCAGTGTCGACGCCGGGACCACCGCCACCGACACGATGGATGTCGAACGCCGCCGCGGTATCACGGTGCGGGCGGCGGTTGCGTCGTTCCAGCTCAACGGCACCCAGGTGAACGTCCTGGACACGCCGGGGCACCCGGACTTCGTGGCCGAGGTGGAGCGTTCGCTGCTCGTGCTCGACGCGGCGATCCTGGTGGTGTCGGCGGTCGAGGGCGTGCAGCCGCAGACCGTCGTACTGGGCCGGACGTTGCGGCGACTCGGCATCCCGACGATTGTCTTCCTGAACAAGACCGACCGGCCGGAGTCCAACCCGGACAGGGCGATGGCCGCGCTGCGGGCGCGCACCGGGATGCCGCTGCTCGATCTGGCGCGGCCAGCTGACTTGCTAGGGCTGATCGCCGACCTGGACGATCGGACACTGCAGCGTTGGCTGGCCGGTGATCCGCCACCCCGGTCGCAGTTGGAGACCACCGGCTGGGAGCAGGCGCGTGAGGCGCGGCTGTGGCCGGTGGTCGCCGGTTCAGCCCGTTCGGGAGCGGGCATCGCCGAACTGCAGGACGCGCTCGCGCAGCTAGCGCCGGACCGGGAGTCCGTCGACGAGAAGCTGTCGGGGGTCGTGTTCAAGGTCGAGTCCGAACCCGGTACGCCGCGCTCCGCGTTGTTGAGGTTGTGGTCCGGCGACCTGCGGGTCGGCGACCGGATCAGCGTCGCCGGCCGCGAACCGCAGCGAGTGAAGGCCATCGAGGTGGCCACGCCGGATGGGTTCGCCACCGCGCGACAGGCCGGAGCCGGTGACATCGCTCGCGTGCGTGGTTGGGTCGACGCGCGGATCGGCGACGGCATCGGGCAGATCGGGTACCGCCAGACGTCGGTGACGCGCAAGGCGACGATGCACGCCGTGGTGCGGGCGACCTCTCCGGCCCAGGTGTCGGCGCTGGGGACCGCACTGCGGGAACTGCAGGAGATCGATCCGATGATCCAGCTCGGTGCCGACAGCGAGAGCGGCGAGTTGACCGTCGAGCTGCTTGGTGAGGTACAGAAGGAGGTTCTGGCCGAGGTGCTGGCCACGACGTACGGCGTACCGGTCGAGTTCGGAGACACCGGGATGGTCTGCATCGAGCGGGTCGCGTCGACGGGGACGGCGTTCGATGTGATTGCGACTGACGACAATCCGTATCTGGCCACCATCGGTCTCCGGGTCGGCCCGGCGGCGCCCGGGACCGGCATCACTATCGAGCTGGACGTTGAGCTCGGGTCGATGCCCCGGTCGTTCTTCACGGCGATCGAGGAGTCGATCCACGAGCAGCTCCGGCACGGCCTGTCTGGCTGGGAGATCCCGGATGCCGTCGTGGGTATCACCCGGACCGGCTATTGGGCGCGGCAGAGTCAGTCGCATGGGTCCTTCGACAAGTCCATGCCCAGTACGGCGAAAGACTTCCGGCTGCTGACTGCCGTCGTACTGGCTGCGGCTCTGCGGCGCGCAGGAACTCAGGTGTGCACGCCGGTCGAGCGGTTCTCGGTCGAGGCGCCTCGCGCGGCCAATGCCGAGCTGAGCGCCTTGTTCCGCACCCACCGGGCAGTCCCGCTCAGCTACTCCGACCATGGTGACTGGAGCACCGTGGTCGGCGACATCAGGACGGACAGGCTGGCCGGACTGGTTGCGGGGCTACCGGCCGCGACAAGTGGCGAGGGGATCATCGAGGCGAGCCCGGACCGCTACGAGGACTGCGACGGTCTCTCGCCTCGCCGGTCACGCCCATGGCCGGACTCACTCGACCGCGAGCTGTTCTTCCGGCATCAGCCTCGCTAGCGAAACTGTCCGTGGGCGGTGACAGGATGACGGTATGAGTGGATTTCGCGCGTTGCACGAGGCCCCGACCGGGTTTGTGATGCCGAATGCCTGGGACGCGGGTAGTGCGGTTTTGCTAGCTGCTGCTGGGTTTTCGGCGATCGCGACAACCAGCGCCGGGATCGCGTTCTCGTTGGCCAAGGGTGATCACACACTGCCGGACGGGGCGCCGAGCGTGTCGCGAGACGACATGTTCGAGCGGATGGAGCAGATCGCGGCGGCGGTCGCCGTACCGGTTAGTGGTGATCTTGAGGATGGGTATGGCGCTGCGCCCGCGCGGGTTGCCGAGACGATCACGCTGGCTCGCGCCGCGGGACTGGCCGGCGGGAACATCGAGGACTACGACGGCCACGACCTGTACGACGTCGAGCTCGCCGTCGACCGGATCGTCGCAGCACGCGAGGCGGCCGGGCCCGACTTCGTCCTGACCGCCCGGACGGACGGGCAGCTGCTGCGGACGCCCACCTCGCTGGCCGATTCCATCGACCGCGCCAACCGCTTCCGCGCCGCGGGTGCCGACTGCTTGTACGTGCCGGGAGTCAACGACCTCGACACGATCAGCACCATCGTCCGCGAGGTCGACGGTCCAGTGAACGTGGTGATCGGTCTGGGCTCGTCAACCCTCACAGTCCCCGATTTGCTTGCGGCCGGGGTGCAACGCATCAGCCTCGGCGGCAGCATCGCCCGCGCCGCCCTCGGCTTCATCCGCCGCAGCGCCGAAGAGCTCGCCACCCACGGCACGATCGGTTTCGCGAAGGACCAGATTCCCCAAGGCGAGCTGAACGAACTGTTCGCCCGCCGGCGGGAAAGCTGAGCCCCGGGCCGCGGTGCTAGGCGCTGGGAGCCGCCGTACCGATGGCTGCGCTGAGTGGCGCGAAGAGTCCTCGGACGTCCCCGCCGCTGGCCCAGATCCCGATCGCGAAGGCGGCCGTCGCCTCCAGCAGCCGGGCACGCACCAGTCCACCGGCCGCCACCGGCACGCCACCCACATCCCGAACCAGCTCGGCGACCCGCTCCACCGCCGCCGACTCACCACACAGCGGCACGCCAAGCCCCTTTGCCCCATCCCGCCAGACCGTGTCCGGCGCCAGATTGAATCCCTTGACCACCTGCGCGTGAGGGGCCACGCCGCTGACCGCCTCCGCCGTCGCGGTGCGGGCGAGGGTGAAGTCCCGATGATCGATCGCGTTCGTGCAGTCGATCAGCACCTTGCCCGCCGCAACCTCCAACCCAGCGACGGTTTCCACCACTACCTCGGCCGGAACCGCCAGCAACACCACTTCGCCGTACGACGTTGCCTCCCGCAACGAACCCGCATGAGCACCAATCCGCGCGGCCGTCGCAGCCGCCCGCTCCGGATCCCGCCCACCGATCATCACCTCGTGCCCAGCCCGCACCCAGTGCCGCCCGAGCGCCTCCGCCATCCCACCATTCCCCACTGTCCCGATTCGCATGGCCACGACGCTAGCCCGGCCGAAAGACACCATCCGGTGCCCATCAGCCAGGCAGAATGAGCCTATGACCTTCTACGCCGACTGCCAGGCGCGCGTCGCGGTCGAACTCATCAGCGGCCGCTGGCCCATGGTCGTCCTCTACGCCCTCAGCAAAGGCCCAGCCCGCCCCGTCGACCTGCGTAAACACATCGGCGGCATCAGCCAGAAGGTCCTCACCGAAACCCTCCGCCGCCTGGAAACCAACGGCCTGGCCGAACGCCACCGGTACGCCGAAGCCCCACCCCGCGTCGAGTACTCGCTCACCCCCGCCGGCCAGGACCTCCTCATCCCCATCAACGCCCTAGGCGACTGGGCCGCCCGGCACGCCGACGCCGTACTGGCCGCCCAGGACCGCGCTGCAACCTGATCTTTGTGGAACGCCAAGGCCATCAGG
>NZ_SMKX01000308.1 GCF_004349055.1 Kribbella antibiotica | reverse complement strand
CCTTGGGGTCAGGGGATTGTCGCAACACCTTGAGTTTGGAGGGTGTTGTGAGGAGATCGAGGTTGGCTCCGGGGCGTCGGCAGTTGGTGCTGGATCTGCTGGCGAAGGGGCATAAGCCGATGGAGGTCGCGCGCCGTACTGGCGTGTCGAAGTCCTTCATCTACAAGCTGCATCACAGCCTGGGAGGTGTGTATCGACCAGCAGGAGTGACCTATTCCGTTCGCTATCTCGACCGCGACGAGCGCTACGAGCTGGCCCGTCTTCGCGAGGCCGGGTGCTCGATTCGTGAGATCGGACGCCGGATGGGCCGTGCCGCCTCGACGATCAGCCGCGAACTCGACCGTAACTGTGATCCGCGCACGGGCGCCTACCAGCCCGAACGGGCCCACGCGATGGCCTGGCAACGGCAACGCCGCCCCAAACAGTCGAAGCTGTCCCGGTTCCCGCTGCTGCGCGCGGTGGTGCAGCAACTGCTCGACAAACGGTACTCACCCGACGAAGTCGCCGGCCGGCTACGGCTGCTGCACCCCGACAATGAAGCGATGCAGATCAGTCGCGAGTCGATCTACCAGAGCCTGTATGTCTACCCGCGCGGCGAGCTGACCCGCGAGCTGAAGGCCTGCCTGCGCCGCGGCCGGACCACCCGCCGGCGCCGAAGCCCCGACCCCGAGACCCGCGGCAAGATCCCCGACGCGGTGCCGATCCACGAACGCCCCGAAGAAGTCGAAGGACGCCTGATCCCCGGCCACCACGAAGGCGACCTCATCAAAGGCTCCACCGCCTCCAACTCCGCCGTCGGCACCATCGTCGAGCGCACCACCGGCTACCTCACCCTGCTCCACCTGCCCGACGGCTACACCGCCGACCGCGTCGCGGCCGCGGTGATCGAACAGATGACCGCCCTGCCCGCCTGGTTCACCAAAACCCTCACCTGGGACCGCGGCACAGAAATGACCCGCCACGCCCGCATCACCGCCCAAACCGGCATCAACGTCTACTTCGCCGACCCCTACTCACCCTGGCAACGCGGCCTCAACGAAAACACCAACGGCCTCATCCGCGAATACCTGCCCAAAGGCACCGACCTGTCCGTCCACACCGCTGCCGACCTGCAAACCGTCGCCGACGAACTCAACGACCGGCCCCGCAAACGCCTCGGCTACTACACCCCTACCGAAATGCTCGCTAGCCTCATCCTCAAAGACCTAGACAGCGTTGCGACCACCCCCTGAATCCGCCG
>NZ_SMKX01000307.1 GCF_004349055.1 Kribbella antibiotica | reverse complement strand
CCGTTCGAGATGGTCGACGAAGCCCTGGCCGAGTGCCGCCGGGTCCAGGTCCGGGTGCGTGATCTGCCCGCCCGGGTTGTGGTCTATCTGGTGGTGGCCGGATGCCTGTTCCCGGACTTGGGCTATCGCCAGGTCTGGCACCGAATGGTCGCCGGACTGCACGGCCTGGTCGTCGCGACACCGACCGCGGCCGCGTTGACCCATGCCCGGCGCCGTCTCGGCGCCGCACCCTTGAAAGCATTGTTCGACCTGGTCCGTGGCCCTGCCGCTCCGATCGCCGCGGCAGGCATCCGGTGGCGAGGGCTGCTGATCACCGCGATCGACGGCACCACGATGAGCGTGCCCGATACCAGCGCGAACCTGGCCGTTTTCACCAAACGAGCCAGCGGGAACATCGGCTCCTACCCGCATCTGCGATTGCTGAGCGTGGTCTGCTGCGGCACCCGCACCATCATCGATGCAGACTTCGGACCCTCCAGCACCGGTGAGACCAGCTATGCCCCACCCCTGCTGAGCCGTGCTCTACGCGCAGGCATGATCGTCTTGGCAGACCGGGCCTTCGCCACCCAGACCATCATCGGTGCGATCACCGCCACCGGCGCAGAACTACTGATCCGCTGCAAAGCCAACCGCAAACTCCCCGTCCTGCACCGCCACCACGACGGGTCCTACCTATCGACGTGGCACGGAACACCCGTACGCGTCATCACCGCAGAGATCACCATCGCGACCACTCACGGCAAACACACCGCCAGCTACCGGCTCATCACCACCCTGCTCGACCCCAACCACTATCCCGCCCTCGACCTGGTCGAGCTCTACCACCAACGCTGGGAAATCGAGACAACCTACCTCGCGATCAAATCCACCGTTCTCGGCGGACACGTCCTGCGCGCACGCACCCCCGACGGCATCACCCAAGAGGTCTACGCCCACCTGATCGCCTACCAGATCCTGCGCCACGCCATGACTGAGGCCACCAACACCCAGCCCGGAACCGACCCCGACCGCGCCAGCTTCACCATCGCCCTCAACGCCGCCCGCGACCAACTCATCCAAGCCACAGGCATCATCACCAGCACCGTCACCAACATCGCCCGACTCGTCCTGGCCAACCTCCTACCACCACGCCGAACCCGCATCAGCCCCCGCGCAGTCAAACGCGCACAATCGAAATACCCCGCCAAACAAGCAAAACTCGACCGCACCACCTACAAAGCCACCATCACCATCAACCTCCCCG
>NZ_SMKX01000306.1 GCF_004349055.1 Kribbella antibiotica | reverse complement strand
CCGCACCCCCACACGACCGACCCGTGCTCAAGCGCCCCCGCCCTGCGGCTTTGTGCGCGCACCAGTCATCCATGGCGTGCTCGGGTGACTGAGCGGTGCTCAAGGTGCTGCCGCGCGGCTTTGTGTGCCCGCCAGTCATTCATGGCGCGCTCGGGTGACTGCACGGTGCTCAAGGTGCCCTGCCTCGCGGCTTTGTGCGCGCACCAGTCATTCGGCTCGTGCTTACGTGCCTGGACGGTGCTCGAGGTCCCTTAGACGCGGATCGCTCGGCAACGCCAGCGACCGCGGTCCGGCAGCCCCAGCGACGGGGACGTGCACGCTGACCGTCGCTGCGGCGACGGCGAACCCACTCGCGCGTCGCCCCGCGCGGCACGGTGAACCCACTCGCGGCGCACACTGCCGCCACTCGAAGCGACCGTGGCGCCGAGTGAACCCACTCGGCGAGTGAACCCACCCTGCGAATGAACGCAGCGTGCCATCCAGTGTGCGGAGATTGCCCCCAGAAACCGATTTCCGCCGACACAGTCCTTCCACTCGAGTCGCCCAGGCCCGGTGGGTTCACTCGCGGCGGGGCGGCTGCGCCGAGTGAACCCACTCGGCGAATAAACGGGCCGGGCCACTGAGTGTGCGGAGAATGCCGCCGGTAATCGGTTGCCGACAACACGGTCCTTCCACTCGCGGGAAATCGACACCTCGCAGACGACTCCGCAGTCCACTCGGCCGGCGAAACCACCGGCACTCGTCGATCGCCTTCGGTGGAACCACAGGAGCGCGCGCCGGAGGCGCCAAAAGGTTTCTCGCCGCCGAAGGCGGTGTCGTTTTGTCCGCACCACCCCGTCGGCCCGGACCGCCACGCCATCACAATTGGCGCCCGCTACGAGTCGCACGCGGGGTCGATCCGCCCGACCAACAGTTGTGATGGGCGGGCGGTCCGCACCCGGCGGGCCTGGAGGCGGACCTCCATCACCCACCAACCCACAACACCGCGGCCTCCCCACTCTTGGCCACCGCTCGCAGACCACGTTCCAGGCGACTTAATGGGTGATGGGGGTTCGCCTCCCGAACTCCAGACACTGACCAACGGCGCTCGGTCGTTGGCTCGCAGGCGCGACGCTCGACGACCGTTCCGAACGCGGCGGGTTGATCAGTGTGGGAGATACACAGCGGACACTTACCAGCCCAGCCCCCGCCTGACCACGCCACATCACGAACTCACGGCGACCGCCGATCCCCCCATCCGCCCCGCGCC
>NZ_SMKX01000305.1 GCF_004349055.1 Kribbella antibiotica | reverse complement strand
CCCCCATTTGGTGGGCTGACCCATCGCGTTGTGGGTGGGCCAGCCGCATGCAGTTGGCCCACCCACACTCCCGTGGGCTGACCCATCAAATGGGTTATCCACAGATCGGTGGGAGCGGCTCCACGGGCGGCCGGCGGGAGCGATGCTGGTTGGGTGAATCCTGAGCTGAGGCGGTTGGCGGCTGATCGGGGCGGCGTGTTCAGCCGTCGGCAAGCGGTGGACGCCGGCTATACGCCTGAGGAAATCCGGGCCCGTCTGGCCGATCGGCGGTGGGAGCGACTCCGCCACGGTCAGTACGTCGAGCGCGTCGACCTCAGCGGGTTACCCGTCTGGGAACGCGAGATTGTTCGGCACCGGCTACTCATTCACGCGGCAGTCAACGCCATGAAGCCCGGCAGTGCGGTGGTGAGTCATCACTCGGCGTTGGTGCTGCACGGTGTGCCTGTCTGGCAGGCTGACCTGGCCGAGGTTCAGTTGACGCGAACAACCGGCCGCAGCGGAGCGAAATCAGGAGTCAGGCACCATCGTGGACAGCTCGACGATCCGGACCTGACCGTATTGGCCAGGGTGCCTGCGACGTCAGTCGCTCGTGCCGTCGCGGAGCACGCAACCCGATCGTCCTTCGAGGCCGCCGTGATCAGTGCGGATCACGCGATGCGGCGGGGTGATATTCCTGCGGACGAACTGCGGCGCTTGCTCGAGACCATTGACGAGTGGGCAGGTGCGCCGCGAGTCCGGGCCGTGATGGCTTTCGCGAATCCGCTGTCGGAATCGGTCGGGGAATCGCGGCTCCGTGTGGTGATGCACAACGAAGGTTTGCCAGCGCCTGAACTGCAGCGGGAGTTCTACGACTCGGCAGGCCTCATCGGCCGACCGGACTTCTTCTTCCCCAGCTACAACACGGTCGTGGAGTTCGACGGTGACCTCAAGTACGACAGCGGATCGCGTGAGGTTCTGCTGCGGGAGAAGTCCCGCGAGGATCGGCTCCGCGCCCTCGGGTTCGAGTTCGTCCGAACCGGATGGACGGACCTGGACCGCCCGGCCTGGACCGCCCACCAGATTCGCCAGGCTTTCGCCCGGGCCCAGTCGTCCCGCCGGACCGGCTGATCCGCGGTCTGCACAGCCGGGAAACGGCTGGACTGCAGACCCCATTTGATGGGCCGGCCCATCGCGTTGTGGGTGGGCCAACCGCATGCAGTTGGCCCACCCACACTCCCGTGGGTCAGCCCATCAAATGGGGGACGAGGGGGCGCGATGGGGTGGGTCAGCCC
>NZ_SMKX01000304.1 GCF_004349055.1 Kribbella antibiotica | reverse complement strand
CATGCGTGCACCAGCCTGCCGGGGTGCGGGTGCCGGGGTGCCGGGGTGCCGGGGTGCCGGGGTGCCGGGGTGCCGGGTAAATGTGGGATCGAGTGTGGCCACTGTGCCGTTGTGCATCGTTTACCGGCGACATACTCCGCACAGTCGAGGCTTCGATAAGCATCGCTGTAGGTCAGCGCTGCATGGTTCGACCGCAGTGCGAATGGCCGAATTCGGGACATGAGTTGCGGCGTGCCGCCACCACCCGCCGTGCCGCGGTGGACCGGACTGGTGTCCGCGGCTCGCCGTCTGGCGGGCCGGCGACTGGCGGCACGAACGACTGCATGTAGTCGGCGACCGTCGTGCCAGCCGGGCTTGAGAGCGTGGAAAGCACCCGCCGGAGCATACACCTGCAGTCCTTGATGCTGTCTGCCGACACCACCGATCTCCCGCGGCAGCGATCGCTCAGGCGGTGGGAGTCAGAGCGCTGTACTCACCTGTGCCGGTCTCCGAGCCGCCCCGGACGCTCACCGCGGAGTGCAGTCCGGTACTTCACTGGCTCCCACCCCAACCAGGTAAGGAAGATCGGTCACCTGGCGAGATAGCCGGCCGCTCGGCTCCGCGGCCTCCGTCCGCTGATGAGCTGGAAGCCACCTCTGCGGATCATGCTGGAGTGATGGTCGCGATGCGCCAGGTGAGCGGTCTTCGTTTGCCCGGCGTCCCCGGGGGCGGGCTGGTGGTCAGCGTGATGAGTCGCGTCGTGGGGGTGCCTGGTGGAAGAGGTGTGCTGGCGCCGGTTGCGTCGACTGCTCGGCCGGCCGCTAGGTGATCCGTCGTACGGAGGATAACTGTGGTCGGGGTTTCCTTCGTGATGGTCGCCTTGTCGATCTGAATCTGCAGGTCGTGAATGCGGATACGTTGCTTGCGGTAGGAGGCAAGGAGCGCACGATCCGATTGCCAGGGTGCGCTGCCCGGCACATAGACCTTGTCGAGCGTCGCGACGTCCAACGTGCGGAACGCCTGTGCTCGCTGAACATCCAGCCCCCGCAACGTGCCGATCCACTCCCCCACGCTCCGGCCCGAGCCAGTACGTCGAGGCGTCGACGGATCCGTACTCCGAGGTGTCGGCGGACCCGCAGTCTCCGTGCGAGCCGGAGTCGGAGTCGGGTCTGTCCGACGTGGAGCAGACGTGGGGCCGGAATCTGTCGGCCTTGCTGCGCTTGTCGGCGCTACCTGGACAGGCACCTGCTCGGACGCAGCCACAGTCGCACCCGACGAACCCAGCACCGCCCGAACCGCAAGCCCCGCTCCCAGCACGACCGCCACCCCGAGGGCGACAGCGCCGACCACCCCATAAGCAGGTCGACCAAAGAAGTCCCGCACCCCACCAAGCGCCTTCCGCC
>NZ_SMKX01000303.1 GCF_004349055.1 Kribbella antibiotica | reverse complement strand
CCTTTGCCCTCACCCCGCACACCCCGATCACCGCCGGCTCCCCGGAGCTCGTCCCGCTCGTTGCCCTTTTCACCACCGAGGTCCGGGGCGAGTCGAACCTCCCGCATTTGTTCTCGGCCGGCGGGGCCGCGTCGGGTGCGGTTCGGGTGACATTCGGCTCGGAGGGGCTGGACGTCGTACGGGCTGTGGCTGGGGTTCGGGCTGATGGGGTGGAGGTGGACGAGCGTTACGGGGTTGAGGTTGGCGCGGACGGGATTCGGGTCTGGGGCGCGACCGCCGAGGGCGTGTATCGCGGGCTCACCACGCTCCGGCAACTGATCGCCGTACATGGTTCGTCGATCCCTTGCCAGCGGATCGTGGACGGTCCCCGGTTTGCCTGGCGAGGGTTGTCGTTCGATGTGGTGCGGACGTTCCACTCGCCAGAGACGGTACGGCGGGTGATCGACATGTGCGCGTTGTACAAGCTCAACGTGCTCCACCTGCACCTCACCGACGACCAGGGCTGGCGGTTCGAGGTGCACAGCCGCCCTGAGCTGGTGAAGTTCGGATCGCTCGGCGCGATGGCTGATCGCCCGGGCGGTCACTACACGCCGCTGGAGCTGGCCGAGCTCAACCGGTACGCCGAGGAGCGGTTCGTCACGCTGGTTCCGGAGATCGACTTCCCCGGGCACACCGGCGCGGTGTCCAAAGCCTTCCCCGAACTCACGACCGCGCTCCCCGGCATCCCGCTCCCGAACGGCGGCCACCTCGAGTTCCATTCACTCGACCCGAACGACCCCGAGGTCTGGACCTTCGTCGAGGACGTCGTCGACGCAGTCATCCCGCAGTTCCCCCGAAGCGCGTACCTGCACATCGGCGGCGACGAAGCATGGGGTATGTCCGACGACGCCCACGCAGCCTTCGTACGACGTGCTGCAGAACTCGTGCGTGACAAGGGCAAACGGATCGTCGGCTGGCAAGAGATCGCGCGTGCCGAAGTCGACCCGGCCGACCTCACGCAGTACTGGCTCGACGTCCAGGACATCGACGCGATCTCCGAACGCCCTGAGGTCCCCGAGTTCCTGATCGAACACCTCGCCAAAGCGAAGCACGACGTACCGAAGGCCTTGGCCCGCGGCAGCAAGCTCCTCGTCTCCGCCACCACCTACCTGTACTTCGACCGCCCGCACGCGGCCCCATCCGCCGACCCCGCGCAGGAGGAGACGCGAGCCCGCGTTGGCCTCCGGGCTTACCCACCAGCCACGATCCAAGACGGCATCACCTGGGACCCGGTCACCAACACCCCTGGCGTCACGTCCGACGACCAGCTCGCCGGCATCGAAGCCGCCGTCTGGTGCGAAACCGTCACCAGCCGCGACGACCTGGAGTTCCTGCTCCTCCCCCGCCTCCACGGCGCCGCCGAGAAGGCCTGGTCCCACATCACCCC
>NZ_SMKX01000302.1 GCF_004349055.1 Kribbella antibiotica | reverse complement strand
TGGGGCTCTTCTGACGCATCTGTGGGTTCTGCGCGGGTCGGAAATGGGTGCACGCCGTTCTCTGTCTAGGTTTCTGGCTTGTCGAGAGTCAGGAACTTTAGAGCGGAGAACGGCGTGCGTTGGGTCAGTGTATGGCGTGGGTTGTTGGGTGTTGAGAACGCGGTGGTCGAGAGCGTCGATTACGACGAGGTGGGCGATGTCGTGATTGCTTATGTCCGGCCGCGGCGGGCGTCGAAGGGCCGTTGTGGGGTGTGTGGGGTGCGAGCGCCTTGGTATGACCGTGGCCAGGGGCGGCGGCGGTGGCGGGGGCTGGACTTCGGCACGACGCGGGTGCTGCTCGAAAGCGATGCTCCGCGGGTGGGTTGCCCGGTGCATGGCCCGACCGTGCGGGCAGTGCCGTGGGCGCGTCATGGTGCTGGGCATACCCGCGCGTTCGATGCCACTGTGGCGTGGCTGGTGGTGCACTGCTCGAAGTCCGCGGTGACCGAGTTGATGCGGATCGCTTGGCGCACTGTCGGCGCGATCATTGCCCGGGTCTGGGCCGACACCGAGAACGCGCACGACAGGTTCGCGGACCTGCGACGCCTCGGGGTCGACGAGGTGTCATACAAAAAGGGGCACAAGTATCTGACTGTGGTGGTCGATCACGACTCCGGCCGGCTGGTGTGGGCCGCACCCGGGCGCGACAAGGCCACGTTGGGGAAGTTTTTCGATGCCCTGGGTGAGCAGCGTTGTCGCCAGATCAGCCATGTCAGCGCTGACGGAGCGGACTGGATCAGCGCGGTGATCAGCCGCCGGTGCCCCCAGGCGACGCGTTGCGCCGACCCTTTCCACGTGGTGTCGTGGGCGACCGAGGCGCTCGACGAGGTCCGCCGCGAAGCATGGAACACCGCTCGCCGCCGCGTCGGTGGCTCCCGGACCGACCAGCAAGGCGGCCGGAGCCGTCAGATCGCCACCGGGCATGCCCAAGCCCTGAAACGGGCGCGCTGGGCGCTGGGGAAGAACCCCGAGAACCTCACCACCCGGCAACGCGCAAAACTGGACTGGATCGCCCGGACCGAACCCGAACTGCACCGGGCTTACCTGCTCAAAGAAGGACTCCGGCTGGTCTTCCGGCTGCCCTACGACGAGGCCGTAGACGCCCTCGACGGCTGGATCGGCTGGGCCCGCCGCTGCCGGATTCCCGCCTTCGTTCACTTGCAACGACGCATCGTCAAACACAAGGCATCGATCCTCGCCGCGATCGAACACGGCCTGTCCAACGGACGCATCGAATCGGTCAACACCAAGATCCGCCTCATCACCCGCGTCGCCTTCGGCTTCCACTCACCCACCGCACTCATCGCCCTGGCCATGCTCAACCTCGGCGGTCACCGGCCCACCCTCCCCAACCGAAACTGACCCACAGATCAGTCAGGAGAGCCCCA
>NZ_SMKX01000301.1 GCF_004349055.1 Kribbella antibiotica | reverse complement strand
GGTCGCGACTGGAGTCGCCGGAGCGCGTGCCGGGACGCGGGGAGTAGCCGGAGCGACGCTTAGGGTGGATGGAAACGCGATTGAGGAAAGGGTCCGATGGAGTACGAGGAGTTCAAGCGCAAGTACGTCGCAGGCTTCGAGGAGCTTTTGGCCGACCGACCGGCTGATCTCGACAAGGTCAAGGACCGGCTGCGCTCGTTGGTTCCGCAACTGCCCGCCGCTGACCAGCCATCAGCATCCCGGCTCATCGACAAGCTGGCCCTGCCGGAAACACCTGCCGGTCAGTCGGCGGAGATGGCGGAAGCCCTTGACCTTCTCAACAAGGCCGACTTCGAACGCGGCACCGTTGAGGAGCGGTTGGCGGTCTACGCCGCGACCCGGCGCGCGCTCTGGGAAATCGCGGACCGCGCAGGCGATGACAGCGAGGAGATCCGCAGATTCTCCCGTGGCCTGGAGACCTCCGAGAACTACCTGGCTGACCCGCCCTGGGACGATCCGCAGCCCACCGGAGCCTGAGCTTGTCCATCAGCGACGGCACGGTGCGGATCGACCCGGCGTCGACGACCTACCGTGAGGTCAGTCGCCTCTACGAGATCGCTCAGGGCCTGCGCCCTGGCAGCGCGGACCGGTGGAACCGCGAGCTCTATGCCCGATCGGACGACAAGCTCGGCGGCCTGGGGCTCGACGGAACGCTGCGGATCCAGCAGCGAGCACTCGACGATCTCGCCGGCGGCAATCCCCGCCGCCAGGCCGAGGCACTGGCGACGGTCCTGCACGAGTCCGAACATGCCCGCAGCCCAGTCGACGCGCCCGAGGAACCCAACGCAGTACGGAGCGCTGAGTCGTTCGGACTCGACGAGGCGTTCACCGAGATCAGCACCAGAGACCAGTTCGACGAATTCATCCGGCGTGCCGGGCACGAAGGGTTACCGAAGCCCCGCCTCGAATATCCGGGAGCTGTGCAGGCCGGCGAGGCACTTCTCGATCGCGTCACCAACTCCGCGGACGAACGCAGGCAATTGCTGCAGACCGCACTGGACCAGCCAGTCGCAATGCGTTGGGACGCTGTAGCCGATCACGTCGTGCGGACCGAACTTGCAGACGTCGTACCGCCGAACCCGGCGCACCAACAGGCCGCCCGCGCAGAGCTCGTCAATCGGATGGCGACTGGCGAGTGGCGCGTTGTGAAGGACAGGCCTCCGCTAGGCAAGGTCACTGGAGAGATCACCACGGAGGGTGTGGATCGAGCAGTCAAGGACCTTCGCGACCACTACCAGCAGAACCCCGGCGAGCCCTACCCCGCGAAGGTGCCCAATCAGGCAGCGGCGGTTGCGGTGCAAGGGGAACAGCAACGGGCAGGTGACTTGAGGCGATTTTTGGGTGGGCAGGCCTCGGCGGTGGGGGCGGTGCGGAGTCGGCCTTCGTTGGGG
>NZ_SMKX01000300.1 GCF_004349055.1 Kribbella antibiotica | reverse complement strand
TGAACTGCTCCCCGGAAGTTGGACTGGGTTTCTCAGTTCCGATTCCGGGGAGCAGTTCATGCGTGTGGATAGTTCGCTGAGTGAGTCGCAGCGTGCTGCGGCGATAGTGTTGTTCGAGTCCGGGTTGTCGTGGAACGCTGCCGCGAAGCGGTTGCAGGTGGGCGCGAGCGCTCTTAGCCGGTTGTATGAGCGGTGGCAGGTGCGCGGAGATGGAGCGTTGGTGTCCAAGCCGACGAGGCGTTCGTTCTCGTTCGAGTTCAAGCTGGACGTGGTGCGGCGGTTCCTGGCCGGTGAGACCGGGGTCGATCTGGCGCGTGAGTTCGACTTGTCCTCGCCGAAACTGGTTCAGGTGTGGGCGCGCAAGTACCGCGACGAGGGCGAGGACGGGCTGCGTCCGAAACCAGTGGGCAGACCGTCGAAACCAGGCGCGGCACCGGTCGAGGTGAGCGAACTGGAGCGGTTGCGGCGAGACAACGAGCGGTTGCGGGCCGAGGTTGCGTACTTGGGAAAATTACGGGCCTTGAGGGCGCAAGAACGACGGTGAAGGTTCGTGCCGTGGTCTCCCTCAAGGCTGAGTACCGCCTCGATGTGTTGTTGCAGGCTGCCGGGCTTGCCCGGTCAACGTTCTTCTATCACCAGGCCCGGCTGCTTGGCCCAGACCCGCGCGGTGAACTGAAGGCCGCGATCACCGAGGTGTTCACCAGCAACCATGCCCGCTACGGACACCGCCGCGTCCACCACGAACTGGTCAAGGCCGGCTGGCAGATCGCGAAGAAAACCGTACTGAAGCTGATGCGGCAACTCGGACTGATCTGCCGAGTCCGCCGCAAGAGACCGTATCTGTCGTATCAGGGCCAGACCGGCCAGGTCGCAGCGAACCTGCTGGACCGAGATTTCACCGCCAGCGCGCCGAATCAGAAATGGGTCACCGATGTCACCGAGTTCCGCATCGGCAACGACAAGCTCTACCTGTCGCCGGTGATGGACCTGTTCGACCGCCAAATCATCGCCTACTCGCTCGGGACCTCACCCAACCTGCAACTCACCAACAACTCGCTGCGCGCAGCACTGGCCATCCTCGACGACGGCGCTGCCCCGCTGGTCCACTCCGACCAGGGATTCCAGTACCAACACACCTCCTGGCGGCACCTACTGGCCGAGGCCGGGGCAACCCAATCGATGTCTCGCAAAGGCAACTGCTACGACAACGCCATGATCGAAAACTTCTTCGGACACCTCAAAGAAGAAGCCTTCCACCACGTCCGCTACCTGAACCTCGACGCCTTGACCACAGCACTGCACGACTACATCCGCTGGTACAACAACGACCGCATCTCAACAAGACTCGAGGGCCTGAGCCCGGTGCAATACCGGGCCCAAGCCCTCGCGGCCTAGGCTTCTAACCAGCCAGTCCAACAATCGGGGACCAGTTCA
>NZ_SMKX01000002.1 GCF_004349055.1 Kribbella antibiotica | reverse complement strand
CCGTATATCCCCAGTGGGGACCGGGGACACCTGACCAGGCGTCCGCGGTCCCCACTGGGGATATACGGTCCCCGCCAGGTGTACGCGGTCCCCGCCAGGTGTGCGCGGTCCGCGTCAGGTGTACGCGGTCCCCGCTTGGGTGTGCGTAGTCCCGGCCAGGTGTCCGCGGTCCCAGCGAGGTGGCCGGGCTCTCAGCAGCTTTCCGGTTGCTCAGATGAGGTGCTTCAGGTGACGGTGAAGGTGGGGGAGGCGGCTAGCAGGGTGTAGCCGTCGTTGGCGAAGAAGCGGAAGTTGTAGGTGCCGGTGGTGTTCGGTGCGGTGAACGTGATCGTGGCTGCGGTTAGTCCGGAGGCCGGCGGGGTGTTCCGGCCGTTGAGGTATTTCTCGTCGACACCACCGGCGGTGTTGCCGGCGCTCGCGCGGTAGAGGCCGACCCAGTCCCGTGGGTTGGCCGGACCGTTCGTCACCGTGGCGGTGATCTGCGCGCCGCGGCGGACAGTCGTGAGACCAGCGACTACCGCTGGGCCGGTGGGCGTCGGAGTGGGAGTGGGGGTCGGCCCGGGTGTTGAGACCGGCTCGTTCATCGTCACGCAGTGCGCGCCACCTCCACCGTCACCCATCAGCTTGTCGAGGTTGAGCTGCACGACCGGCCGCCCGAAGGCGGTCTCCAGCGCGGCCTTGGCTGCCGCATCGGCTTGGGCATCACCGAACTGGGCCGTGATCACCGCCGAGTTCGTCATCGCGCAGTTCAGGTACCCGTCGAAGAACGTCGACCACTGCGCGCTCGGGACCCGGGGCAACGTTGACGGCCCGTAGATCGTGGTGACCTGGAAACGGCGGCCCTTGGCATCAGTTGCCGCCGACAACAGACCGCGGGTCGCGATGGCGTCGCGCGACCAGACGCTGGTCGGCCTGGAGGGGCTGGCGAGCTGCACGATCACGACACCAGGCCGGACGAACAGGACCGTGCTGTCGATGTGGTCGTCGGTGATGTCCTCGTTCGAGACGCCCGCGCACCAGATCATCTTCTGGGCGCCGTACTGAGCGAGCAGTTCGGCCTCGATCTGCGCCAGCGTTTTGCCCGGGTTGCGGGCGGAGTCGAGCCATGAACTCTTATTGGCGATCAGCGTGCCGTCGCCGTCGTAGATCACGCCGCCGCCCTCGCCGACGACACTGGCCCGGGCCAGCGGGACTCCGTCGTACGTCGCGATGTTCTGTGCGACCAGTGCGTCCTTCGCGTGGGTCTGTTCGTTGCCCCAGCCGTTGAAGTTGAGCCCGAACGCGTCCATCCCGCCGGTGCCGTTCAGCCGGAAGATCGGCCCGGTGTCGCGCATCCAGCAGTCGTTGACCGGGATCGTGCTGAGCACGGTCACCGAACTGCTGACCCGGCTGCGCGCGGTGGTTGCGGCCGAGCTGCCGTCGGCGCACATGACGACCGGGTTGTACTTGACGATCTCGTTGGCCAGCTTGGCGACGTCGGCCTGGATACCGCCGAGCAGGTTGCCCCAGATCGACGTACTGGACGGCCAGGCCATCCAGGTCCGCCGGACCGGGACGTCTTCGGCCGGTACGGCGAACGGCGGCGCGGCGCTGGCGGCACCGTGCGTGGTGATGGCTCGGAAGCCGCCACTGGCGAGGGCGAGACCGGCCGCGGTCAGGCCGGTGCGGGCGACGAACTGGCGGCGGGACAAGTCGTTCATGGCGGAATCCTCTCGAGCAGTTTCTTGGATGAGAACCAAGAATTCCCGCAACTGTGCTCCCGGGCACAGGGTGTGTCAAGGGTTCGGAAATCGCCGTTTTGTCAACCCTGTAAGGGCATGCGGCAGCACCCGGTGACGTTGCCGGTGACAACGTTATCGGTTCAGGGCAGCTCGATTTTGATCGCGTCGGCGAGCAGTTCCTGCAGGTGCTCAGGCGGTACGGCGCCGGTCAGCCAGCGACCGGACAGCCCCTCGACCAGCGCGACCAACCGCTCGGCCACCGCCCCCGCATCTCGGGTGCCGGTGGTGCCTTCCTCGGTGTGGACGCGCTTGACGAGCTCGGCAATCTCATCGACCCACTCGGCGGTCAGCTTGTGCACCGCCGGCCGAAGCCGGTCGTCGAAGACCGAGGCCCAGCGCAGCTCACCCCAGGCCGCCGAGTTCGTCTGCACCTCGTCAGTCCCATTGAGTTCGCCCACCAACCGAGCCACCAGTTCGGCCCGGGCCGAGGTCGCACCGGCGGCCGCTTGCTCGGCGTACCGGCCGGCTTGATCGCTGACCGCTTCCAGAGCTGCCTCGAGCAGACCCTCGCGGCTGCCGAAGTAGTGGTAGAGCAGCGTGACCGAGACTCCGGCGTCAGCGGCGACCTCCTGGACCCGCATCCCGCGCACGCCCCGACGGGCGATGACGGCGATGGTGGCCTGCAGCAGCTGGGTCCGGCGGTCGGTCATCCCACGGATTCTAGTCATTGGCCCACCAGCCCTTCGGCGAACGACTTGGATTGGCCACGCAGCCGCAGTACCCAGCCGATCGCGACCACTGCCACGGCGATCAGCAGCATCACCCCGACCGAGGCTGCTGCGGCGTCGCCGCGCAGGCCGTTGCGGACGGTCGAATAGACGAAGACGGGCAGCGTGGTCGTCCCGACGTTGCCGAGCATGCTGGACGCGACCACGTCGTCGAGCGAGGCCGTCGAGGCGAGGACAGCAGCAGCCAGTACGGCGGGAACGGCGAGCGGGACGGTGATGCGGCGGAAGACCGCGTGCGGTGGTGCCCCGAGATCGGCTGCGGCATCGGACAGCCGCGGATCGAGGCTGGACAGGCGAGCCTGGACGACGAACGCCACGATCGCGACGGCGATCACGGAGTGCGCGATCACCAGGCGCAGGACGCCGTTCGACAGTCCGGGGCCAGCAGCGACGTACAGGAGCAGGAGACCGATGGCGGAGACGATCTCGGGCGTGATGAAGACGATCAGGAGCAGACCGAGCAGCGTACGGCGGAGTGGTCGCGCAGCCCGGGCGAGCGCGGCGCCGGCCAGCGTTCCGACGATCACCGCGACCAGAGTCGACAGCAGCGCGACCTGGAGCGAGATCCCGATCGAGCTGACCAGCGCGTGGTTGTCCGGGACGGCGGCGTACCAGCGGGTGCTGAAGCCGGACCAGACCGGCAGCGTCCGGCCGCCGTTGAACGAGTAGATGACGATCGTCAGGATCGGGAGCCAGAGAAATGCCGTGAGTGCGATGCCAAAGACACGCAGCCCAGGCCCCCAGAAGTCATGTCCCCAGCCCGTGGAGGCGAACCGTGCAGTCAGATCGAGCGGCCGGACAACGCGCAGTAACGAGCTGACCAACCGCAGCAGCAGGGCCGCGCACCCCAGAACAACCAGCACCAAACCAATGAGCAGTACGGCGGTTGCCGCGCCGAGCGCCCAGTCCTGGCTCTCAAGGAATGAGCTGCTCACCAGTTGGCCCGCTACCGCGGCCTTGACGCCGCCGAGGATCGACGGCGTGACGTAGTCGCCCATGAGCGGGATGAAGACGAGCAGCGCGGCACTGATCACGCCAGGCCGGACAGCCGGCAGCGTGACCTGCCAGAAGACCCGCCAGGGACTTGCACCGAGATCGCGGCCCGCCTTGCGGAGCGCAGGGTCGAGCCGGTCGAGAGCGACCGCGATCGGCAGCACCGCCAGCGGCAGGTAGTTGTAGACGACGCCGAGTTGGGCGCCGGCCAGTGTGTCGAGGACTCCCAAGCTGTCGACGCCGAGCGCGCCAGTGATGGGTCCGTGGTCTCCGAGCAGGATCCGCCAGGAGTAGGTGCGGAGCAGGAACGGCATCCAGTACGGGATGACGACGGCCGCGATGGCGGCGTACTTCCAGAAGCCGGTCAGACGGGTGGCGATCAGGTAGGCCATCGGTACGGCGAGAAGGACGCACAGCGCCGTGCCGACGACCGAGAGCTGCAAGGTGTTCTGGAAGACGATCCGGAACGTGTCGCTGGTGGCCTCGCCGTACCGGTGCAGTGAGAGCGCGCTGAGGTCGACCGGGTTGGTGCCGAAGAACGTCGACTCGCCGAGGCTGAAGACGGCGACCAAGGCACCGGGGAGCAGGAAGAACAGGCACAGCCAGGTGAAGGCGGGCAGCGACGGCACCAGGCCGCGCACGGATCTCATCGGGAGACCACGGCCTTGAGCCGCTGGAAGGTCGCGACCGCTTGTTTGCGGGCCGGTGTCACTTCGGCGGGGACGAAACGATCCGGCGGTACGCCGTCGTCGAAGAAGACGATCTCCTTGTAGGGAAGGTCTTTCAGGTACTGCTTCGAGGCCTCGACCCCGGTGTAGTAGCCATGAGCCTTGGTTTCGCGGGCGGCGTTCTCCGGATTGAGCAGGAACTGGACGAAGGCGTGCGCCGCGGCGATGTTCTGCGAACCCTTGGGCAGGACCCAATGGTCGACGTACAGGTCGGTCTTCGGTCCGCCGAGGGCGAAGCGGAGACTCTTGGCGCCGTCCATCAGCGCGCCGCGGGCGTCGCCGGTGAAGGCCTGCGCCAGCACAATGTCACCGGACGCGAGATCGGCGCGGGGGTAGGAGTTGAACTCCTTGAGGTGGGGCAGAACGTTGGCGGTGTAGAACTGCTCGGCCGTGACGTAGTCGGCGCGTTCGGTGGTCTGGTCGGAGATGCCGTTGCCCCAGAAGTACGAGCCGACGAACGACGGAGCGCCATCGATCACCGACGTACGGCGCTTGACCGCGGGGTCGGCGAAGCTGGCGTAGAAACTGTTCCAGTCGGTCGGCGGGGTTTTGACGACCGCGCTGTCCCAGACATAGCCGGTCGAGCCGCCGGACTTGGGGATCGCGTAGGTGTTGGTCGGGTCCCAGGACTTGCCGGTGAAGGTCTTCGACAGTCCGGAGAGACCTGGCAGGCGGCTCTTGTCCCAAGCCAGCAAGGCCTTGCTCTGCACGAGTTGCGGGATGTACGAGCCGTCCATGACGACGAGGTCGTAGCCGCTGGTGCCCTGGGTCAGCCGCAGCTTCGCGACCGCCTCCTCGGCCGACGCATAGGCGTCGACCTTCACGTGGACGCCGGTCGCCTTCTCGAAGGCTTCAAGGTTCTCGTCGGAGATGTAGTCGGCCCACGAGTAGATCGTGAGCGTCGAGCCTTTGGCCACAGCAGTCGGGTACGACCCCGGTGCCGGCGGCTCGGCCTGGTTGTCGGGCGAGGTGCACCCGCCCATGGCGAGGGCAGCGGCCAGGAGTACTGCGAGGCGCCTGGTGATCATGAGGCTCCTTCCGGAAAGGTCCGCACGTGGGCGGGGTCCCACGAACACCGGACCTGATCGCCGACGTGGGGGAGTGGCCGACCGTCGCGCGGAACCCGGGCCTGCAGGGTGAGGTCCCGGCAATGCACGAGCACGACACTGGAGATGCCCGCGATACTCACGCCGCGAACGATCCCGTCAACGCTGTTCACAGCAGCCGGCTCGCTGACATCCAGCCCGACACGGACGTGTTCGGGTCGGATGAGTGCGATCGCCTCGCGTTCGGTGGGGATCTCGTTCTGCTCGCCGACGAAGCGGGCGACGAAGAGGCTGGCTGGGCGGTCGTAGACGTCTTCGGCGGTGCCGACCTGCTCGGCGCGTCCGTTGTTCATGATGACGATGCGGTCGGCGAGGCTGAGGGCCTCCTCCTGGTCGTGGGTGACCAGGACAGTGGTGACGCCGAGGTCCTGCTGGAGTAGCCGCAGCTCCACCTGCATGGCTTGCCGCAGGCTGCGGTCGAGGGCCGAGAGAGGCTCGTCGAGGAGGAGGACGCTGGGGCGGTCAACGATGGCGCGGGCCAGGGCGACGCGTTGCTGCTGGCCGCCGGACAAGCTGGTGACGGGCTGGTCGCCAGCCGCGGGGAGTTGGACCATGGCGAGGGCGTCGGCGACGCGGCCGCGGATGTCGGCTCGAGAGACGCCGCGCTGGCGCAGGGGAAAGGCGACGTTGTCCGCGACGTTCAGGTGCGGGAACAACGCATAGGACTGGAAGACCGTGTGAATGTCGCGGCGGTGCGCCGAAACTGCGGTGATGTCGGTGCCGGACAGCAGGACTCGGCCGCGGTCCGGTTGTTCGAGACCGGCGAGGATCCGGAGCGTGGTCGACTTGCCGCAGCCCGAGGGACCGAGCAGGGCGACAAACTCCCCGGCGGGGACGGTGAGCGACAGGTCGTCGACGGCGACAGTTCCGCCATACCGCTTGGCCAGTCCGGTCAGCTCCACCTCGGCGCTGGTGGGCGCGGTCGGTGGTCGTTCGGTCAGAAGGGTCATCAGCCACCTGCCGGTATCTGCATGGTGATGCAATGCGGACCGCCGCCGCCGAAGGCGATCACCCGGCCGGTGACGCCGATCGTCTGGCGGTCTGGGAACTGGGCGCTGATCACGGAGAGCGCTCGCTCGTCGTCCGCGGCGTTCCCACTGACCGGTACGACGACGACGCCGTTCGCGACGTAGAAGTTCGGGTACGACACGTAGTCGGTGACACCCTCGACGTCGAACGACGAGAACAGGTCGAGCCCGAGGACCTCAACCGTCCGGCCTTCGCGATCGGTGGTGTCGCGCAGGTAGCGCAGGTTGCGGGACATCGCTTCGTGGTTGATGTTCGCGGTGTTGCTGCAGGTCTGAGCGACCACTCGGCCGGGCGCGACGTACGTGCAGACCCCATCGACATGACCGTCGGTATGACGATCATCCAGATGCCCGAATGGCAGCAGGAGCACGGTGTCGATGCCGAGGGCACGCTTGACCGTGTCCTCGATCGTGGCCTGCGAGAGACCGGGATTGCGGTTGCTGTGCAGCAGGCACTGAGCGGTCGAGATCAGCGTGCCTTCGCCGTCGACGGAGATGCTGCCGCCTTCGAGGACGAGGTCGACACCGACCCGCTCGATGCCGAGGTGTTTGAGGATCAGCGGGGTCAGGCTCGCGTCCTGGTCGTAGGGGAGAAACTTGCGGCCCCACGAGTTGAAGGCGAAGTCGACGCCGAGCCGGTGGCCGCTGGAATCACGGACGACGAGCGGGCCGTTGTCGCGGATCCAGGAGTCGTCGACCGGCGCCTCGAGGATGTCGAGGTTCGCCGTACCGCAGTGGTCGATCACCTCCTGCTTCGTACCGGGGAGCGCGATCACCGTGACCGGTTCGAAGTCGGCGATTGTGCGGGCCACTTCGGCGTACTCGCGTTTCGCGTCTTCGAAGACGCCGGCCCACAGCTCGCGCCGGGTCGGCCAGGTGAGCAGGGTGCGTTCGTGCAGGTCCCATTCGGCCGGCATCCGGTACTGCGTGAGCCGCTCGTCGACATGCGGGATCGACGTCGTGGGCGCGGCGCTGAGGCCGTGCTCCGACAGCTCGGCGGGGTAGCTCGCCGCCAGGCCCGGTCCGGAATCAGGGGACGTTGTGGTCGTCGTCATGGTGAGTTAGTTTGTGGTTGACCGAATTTTTAGTCAAGACCTCGAGCAAGGATCTCCGGGATGCGACTCACCCCCACCGAACGGGACCGGCTGCTGCTGTTCTCCGCGGCCGAGCTGGCCCGGCGACGGCGTGCAGCAGGCGTGTTGCTGAACGTGCCCGAAGCCACCGCCCTGATCGCCGATGAGGTCTGCGAGGTCGCTCGCCGCGGTGAGCGCCACGCCGACGCGGTCCGCCTCGGTCAGTCCGTGCTGACCGCCGCCGAGGTGCTGCCCGAGGTCCCGTACGTCGTCCGGAGCGTCGCCGTCGAGGCCGTCTTCACGGACGGCTCCCGCCTGGTCGTGATCCCGGAACCCTTCGGCCCGCTGCCGGAGCGCGACGACATGCCAGGCTCGGTGATCACGGCAGAGAGCCCTGTCTCGCCGCCACGCGACCTCGCAACGGTCGACGTCCTGAACACTGCCTCCGTCGTCATCTCGGTGACCAGTCACTTCCACTTCTTCGAAGCCAACGCCCGCCTGCGCTTCTCCCGGGCGACCGCCTACGGCCGCCACCTGGACGTGCCCGCCGGCACCCACGTCCGCTTCGAACCCGGTACGACGACCACCGTGGCGCTCGCGCCGATCCGCGGCGGCCGCGTAGTCGTCGGTTTCGCCGGCCTGGTCGACGGACCCCTGGACGAGCCGGGGATCCGCGAGACAGCGCTCTCCCGCGCCCACGAATGGGGCTTCCTCGACACCGACCATGAAGGCACGGTCGACCCGGAGTCCGCCGCAGCCCGAGCAACAGCAGCCGCCCGGGCGGTCACCCGATGACTCTTGATCCACGAGCCCGCGCCGGGGCGTACGGGCCCGGACTGGGCGACCGCGTCGTGCTCGGGGACACGGGGCTCGTCGTCCGGGTCGACGCCGACGACCGTGGGGGAGACCGAGATGAGGTGCTGCTCGGGTTCGGGAAGACCGGGCGGGACGGGATCGGCATGCGGGCCGTGCGGACCCGTGAGTCCTGCGATCTCGTGGTCAGCAACGTGCTGCTGCTTGATCCGGTGCTGGGAGTTCGGGCCACGAACATCGGCATCCGCGAGGGACTGATCGTCGGGATCGGCAAGGCCGGCAACCCGGACACGATGGATGACGTCGACCTTGTCATCGGCAGCGGTACGGCGGTGGTGTCGGGGGAGGGGCTGATCGCGACGCCCGGCGGGATCGACACCCACGTGCACCTGTTGTCGCCGCGGGTTTGTGAGGCTGAGCTGGCTTCCGGCGTCACCACGGTGATCGGTCAGGAGATCGGGCCGTTCTGGGGTGTCGGGGTTGGATCGGCGTGGATCTTGCGGACCGGGTACGGCGCGTTCGACGACTACCCGCTGAATATCGGGCTGCTGGGACGCGGGTCGAGCAGCCGACGGGATCCGTTGCTAGAGGCAATGGAAGCGGGGGTGTGCGGGTTCAAGGTCCATGAGGACACCGGCGCGCACCTGCGCACGCTCGACACTGCGCTCACGGTTGCGGAAGAGTACGACGTACAGGTCGCGGTTCACACTGATGGCCTGAACGAAGGGCTGACTGTCGCGGACACGTTGGCGGTGCTCGACGGGCGGGCCATTCACGCCTACCACGTTGAAGGTTGCGGTGGTGGGCATACGCCGGACGTGCTCAGCCTGGCCGGTATCCCGCATGTGCTGGCGTCGTCGACCAATCCGACGCTGCCGTTCGGGCGAGACGCGGTGGCCGAACACCGGGCGATGATCGCGCATGTGCACGGTCTGCGGGAGGACCTTCCCGGCGACCGGGCGCTGGCCGCCGATCGGGTCCGGGCCGCCACGATGGGGGCCGAGAATCTCTTGCACGACCTGGGTGTCATACCGATCACTTCGTCGGATGCCCAGGGGATGGGCCGGGCCGGGGAGACCTGGCGCAGCACGTTCGGGCTTGCATCGGTACTGCGTCCGCCGCGCACAGAGCATGACGGATTAGGACGGGATGCCGACAACGACCGCGTACTGCGCTACCTGGCCAAGCTGACCATCAACCCGGCGCGTGTGCACGGGCTCGACGACCATGTCGGAAGTCTCGAACCGGGCAAGCTCGCCGACATCGTGTTGTGGCGCCCGGCAACCTTTGGCGCCAAACCCGAACTGGTGCTGAAGGCCGGCTTCCCGGCCTGGGGTGTGACGGGCGATCCCAATGCCTCGATCGACAGCGCCCAACCGCTGGTGCTGGGCGCCCAGTTCGGTGGACATGGTGCGACTGCCGCCGAGCTCTCGGTGCTGTTCGTCAACGCGGCTGCGGCTGCGGCGGGAGCTACCGCCGTACCGACGCGGCGACGGCTCGCACCGGTTCGCGGCTGCCGGACGGTTCGGCTCGACGCGATGGCGCATCACGGCAGCACCGGACCGGTGGTCGTCGATCCGCGCAGCGGTGAAACCAGGTATCGCGGTGAGTTGCTGACCATGCCGCCGGTCGACCGCGCGCCCCTCCAACAGCTCTACCACTTCTGAACTTCCCTCTGAGAAAGGCGATAAGGCCATTAAGCGCTGGCTGATCCGCGAGTACCACGATGATGATCTCGAGTCGGTGGTGCGGCTGTGCGACACCACCTCGGACAGCCAGCACTCCGTCTTCTCGCTCGCCGACTGCATCGGCGTACTGCGTAGTCGGCAGCCTTCGGTGGTTGCTGTCCAGCACGGCCGCGTGGTTGGTGCTGCGCTGTCGATGGTGTCGGGGGACCGGGCGTGGGTGACGCGGATCGCGATCCCGGACGAGCTACGCGGTCAGGGCCTGGCGAGCGCGCTCCTGCTGGCGTTGGAGACGCAGTTGGTCGAGCGCCACGTCCGCAGCATCGCGTATGTGCTGCGGGAGGAGGAGTTGCTCGCGCGCGGTCTGGAGAACGCCGGCTACAGCAGACGGCCGGCCGTCGCGTACTACGACAAGACGATCTCGGTGGACGCGGATCAGGCCGTCGTACTGGATCGGCTGGGTGGGCAGCTGTTGCCGCGCGACCTGTGGCAACAGCTCGCCGGGATGGAGCAGGAGAAGGACCTGATCGAGAAGCGAGTCCTGCTCCCGCTGGCCGAGCCCGAGCTCGCCCAGCAGCATGGCGTCGAGCCGCCGCGGGCGATCATCCTGTTCGGGCCGCCGGGGACCGGTAAGACGACGTTCGCCCGAGCGATCGCTTCGCGCTTGGGCTGGCCGTTCGTGGAGCTGCTGCCGTCGCGCCTGGCCGGCGATCCGGGCGGGTTGTCGGCGGCGTTGCGCGATGCGTTCGCCGAGGTCACCCATCTGGAGCGCGTGCTCATCTTCATCGACGAGGTCGAAGAGATCGCGGCTGCCCGCGACGGCGCGGCGGCCCGGCACGGTGTCACCAACGAGCTGCTCAAACTCATCCCCGCCTTCCGCCAGCACGACACCCGGCTGCTCGTCTGCGCCACGAACACGGTCGGCGACCTCGACCCGGCGTTTCTCCGGCCAGGTCGCTTCGACTACGTCCTCCCGATCGGTACGCCGGACCACGCCGCCCGCCGTGCGATCTGGACCCGCTATGCCGCCGACGGTGTCGACGTCGAGCAGCTGGTCGACGAGAGCGACCGTCTGACACCCGCCGAGATCGAGTACGTCGCCCGAGCCGCCGCCCAGTCGTCGTTCGAACGCGAACTGGCCGGCCCCACCGGGGCGGAAGGCCCGCTCACCACCGACTATCTAGTTGCCCTCAGCAAGCTCCGCCCGAGCGTCACCCATGAGCTGCTGGACGAGTTCGGCCGCTCGATCACGTCGTACGGGCGGGTCTAGTGATCGAGCAGGGCATGAGCGGTAGTGAGGCAGAGGTGATTGACCTGCTGGGCGGTGCGGTCGGACTTGCCGAGGGTGAGCTGGATGGACAGGCCGTCGATGGTCGCGGCGAGGATGGTCGCCGCCTGATCGGGGTCGTCCGTATGGAAGACACCTTGCGAGCAGCCGGCTCGGATGATGGTGGCGAGGAGTTCGCGGGAGCGAGCGTCGAGATGCTGATGCAGGGCGGCGACTTCCTCGTCCTGGGCCGCGTTGCTCCAGACCTCGAACCAGAGCAGCCAGCCCGGGTCGCGCGGACCGTTGGCGGCGGACAGTTCGATGAACTTGGCCAGCCGCTTCCAGGGATCGCGAATGCGGGCCAGGGTCGCTTCGGTGCGGTCGATGAAGGCGTCTTCGGACTGCTGGATCGCGCGCATCAGCAGCATCGACTTGGAGCGGAAGTAGTACGAGACGTGGCCCGCGCCGAGTCCGGCCCGGTCGGCCACGTCGGTGACGCGCAGGTTGGCGAGACCGCGTTCGGCGATCAGCTCGGCGGCCGCGGTGACGATCTGCTGTTCCCGCTCGGCTCCACGAGCCTGACGCTTGGGCGCGGCCGGATCTGTCACGCTCGGAGCCTATCCGCCGAAACCATGGACACAGAACAAGGAATGGAGAGCAGAGTTTCATGATGGGTCGTCGGAGGTTTCTCAGGAACGCGGGCTTCGGGGCGGTGGCCGCTGCCGGGCTGACCGGCTGCGGGTCGTCCGGTACGGCGTCTACGCCGACGCCGACACCGGTGGTGCGGAACGGGTTCTTGTTGCCACCGGAGGGTGCGCCGCACGAGGTGACCTGGATGGCGTACGGCGCCACGCCGGGGGTCTGGGGTGAGGAGCCGGAGACGGCCTATGGGCGCGATCTGACCAATGCGCGGATCGTCGCGCGGCAGGACCTGGTGCGGTTGGCCGCGACCATCTCGCGGTTCGAGCCGGTCGCGCTGCTGGTGAACACGGCCGAGGACGAGGCTGAGGCGAAGCGGTTCCTGGCCGAGATCATCGAGGCGTCGTCGCCCAAGGACCAGGTGGGCTCGGAGCTCGACGGCTCCGGCCGGATCTACCTCGGCGACGTTGCCAAGAGCGAACTGCCCAAGATCAGGACTCATCCGCTCGACCTGGTGCAGATGCCGCTCAACGACCTGTGGGTCCGCGACACCGGACCGGTGTTCGTGCGGGACGCGAGCGGCGCGCTGAGTGCCGTGAATCTGAACTTCAACGGCTGGGGCCAGGCGCCGATCACAACTGGGCTCGAGGGCTGGCGGAAGGACCCGCGGAAGGCGGCGAACGGTGTCGTCGACCAGCCCATCGACCAGGACCGCACGGTCGCAGCCGCGATCGCCGCGGACTCCGGCGTACCGGTCCTCAAGACCTGGCTGACGATGGAAGGCGGCGGGATCGAGGTCAACGGCCACGGGCTCGGCGTGGCCACGGAGAGCTGCATCCTCAACCCGAACCGGAACCCGGGCAAGCAGAAGGAAGAGATCGAGGTCGAGCTCAAGCGCCTGTTCGGCATCGAGCGGATGCTGTGGATGCCGGGCCGCCCAGGCCTCGAGGTCACCGACTGGCACGTCGACTTCCTGGCCCGCTTCACCGAGCCCGGGAACCTGCTCTATGCCTCGGCCGAGTACGGCGAGGCCGAGGACAAGCGGGATCGCAAGGCGCTGCTGAAGGCGGTCGACGAGATCAACGCGCTGCCGGCCGACCAGCGCACGAGGTTGCTGGGTGGCGCGAAGAAGTTGACCACGGCCACCTTGCCCGAGCCGGACCCGGCGGCCGTCTACAAGACCTACAAGGCGCGCAACCAGGCCCGCCCGTTCACCGAGCGCAGCAGCGACGAGTTCGGTCAGACCGCTGCGCCCGGCTACATCGGGTACTACGAGGCCAACGACTGCATCGTGCTCGGCCAGTACGGCGACAACGCCACCGACGCCGAAGCCTTCGACACCGTCGCCGATGCGTTCCCGGACAAGATCGTCGTACAGATCTCGACCGACGGGCTGTGTACCGGCGGCGGGACGATCCACTGCGCTACGCAGCAGCAACCGCGGAAAAGCTGATCGACGGGCTACTCTCGGCGAATGCAACTCCCGGCACCTGTTGCCAGCCGCATCTTGTCCCTCACACCTCGGCTCAGCCACCAGCGGGCAGCGGCGGTCTGCCGGTCGCTGATGGAGCGTTCACCGGAGGTGGCCGCTGACGCTGCGACGCGGCTGGGCGGGCACCTCCGGGCGCTGGGCGACCTGGCGGGGGCAAGGGAGGCGTACGAGTACTCGATCCAGCACCAGCCGCCGGACAGCAACCTGTTCGACCAGTTCGGCGAGCTGGGGGAGATCAACGCGGAGCTGGGCGACAAACCGGCGGCGCTTGAGGCGTACCGGGCGCAGTTGGAGGTTTCTCGGGATCGCGGCTGGGCGGATCGGGTCGAGGGGAAGCCCCTGGAGCTGATGGATCGGATCGCCGACCTGCACGAGCAGCTTGAGCGGCCGGAGCGAGCGGCGGCGGTACGCAACCACGGCCGAAACCTGGCTGAGTTGTTGACCGCCGCAACGAGGTCCGACGCGGCGTCCAGCGCCGAGCTGGCTGCCCAGCATCTGGATGTGGTGGAACTGCTCAGCGACACCGAGTTGGTGACCGATCTGGTGTGGGGGATCCAGCACGAGCGCGAGTACGACGCCGGCTTCCTGATCCTGACCACCGAGCGGTCGTTGTTCGTCCCGGACATGCTCAGCAACAAGCTGGGCGCGCAGCTCCAGGTGGTGCCGGTCGACCTCGGTCAGGTGGTCTCCTGCACGGTCGAGCCGGGCGATCCGGAGTCGGTACTCGCGGTGTCTCTTGCGTCGGGTGAGCGGTTCGAGCTGCGGCCGCAGGAGTCCCGGATCGAGTACTGGACGCGCTACCTGGCTTCCTGAGCCACGACAATCCACTAGTATCCGTCCGTGCGGCAGCTAGCGGTGGGGGTCGGTCAGTTGTTGGGCCGGCCGCCGCATTTCATGAACGCGTACCTTGTGGACGACGTACTGGTCGATGCCGGGACCCCAGCCGCGGCCGGGCGGATCCTGAAGCAACTGGCCGGGCGGGACGTGACAGCGCATGTGGTGACGCACGCGCACCCCGATCATTTCGGATCCAGTCACGCGGTCTGCGAGGAGCTTGGCATCCCCTTGTGGGCTGGTGCCGACGATGCCGAGGCGATCGAGACCGCCTCGCCGGTGCCGGCCGCGGGCTGGTTGCCGAGCATGATGGCGCGCGGGAAGATGCCGCCGCCGCATCCGGTCACGAGGCGACTCGTCGAGGGTGATCAGGTCGGCAGTTTCACCGTCCTCGACGTACCGGGGCATTCGCCGGGGCACATCGCGTTGTGGCGCGAGTCGGACCGGACGCTGCTGTGTGGCGATGTGTTCTTCCGGCTGCCCAAGGTGTCGGCGCCGTGGAACTTCCTGACTTTCGATGTCAAACGCAACCATCAGGCGATGCGCCGCCTTGCTGCGCTGCGGCCTGAGCTGGTGCTGTTCGGTCATGGGAAGCCGCTGCGCGACCCTGACCTGCTTGCTCGGGTCGCCGATGCATTGCCGGACGCTGAGTGAGCGGGGTGCTCGAGCGGCCGGATGAGCTCGGCCGGCTGGCTGCTGCCCTGGACGCCGCTGCTCGCGGTGAAGGCAAGGTCGTGGTGATCGAGGGCGAGGCCGGGATCGGCAAGTCGCGCCTGGTCGCCGAGGCCCGCGCGATGGCCAAGGACCGTGGTTTCGTCCGGATGCAGTCGACCGGTGACGAGGTCGAGAGCGCGATGGCATGGGGCGTGGTCCGGCAGCTGATCGAGCGGTCGATCGCCCGGTACGCCGGGGACACGCGGGCCGCGATCATCGCCGGGCCGACGGGTCGTGCGCTCGAGGCGCTCGACAAGGCTGCGCCGGATGCCGGGGACGTCGAGGTCGCCCGTACCATGCATGCGCTGTGGTGGGTAGCGGTGGACCTGGCTTCGCCGCGGCCGTTGCTGATCACGATCGACGATGCGCAGTGGTCGGATCCGCCGTCGCTGCGGTTCTTGTCGTATCTGTCCAAGCGCGTCGCGGATCTGCCGATCGCGCTGATCGTTGCGACCCGACCGCCGCCGGATCGACTGGGACCGCTCGCGGAGCTGACTGTCGCGCGCCACGTGGAGCGGTTGCTGCCACGACCGTTGAGCCGCGACGGGATCGCCGTACTGATTGCTGAACGGTGTCAGAGCGAGGCCGCCGGTCAAGTGGTGGACGCAGTCCTGGCGGCCAGTGGCGGGAATCCGTTCCTGGCCGAGTCGTTGCTGGATGAGCTGACGGTGCTGGATCGGTCGACGACGGATGCGGCGACGGCCGAGACTGTCCGCGGGCTGGGGACCAGCGCGGTGAGCCGGACCTTGCTGTCGCGGTTGTCGCCGAATGCACTGGCGCTGGCGAAGACAGTCGCTGTGCTGGGCGCCCGTACGGATATCTGGGCGGCCGGCGCGGTCGCGCAACTGCCCGAGTCTGCGCTCGCTGCGGCCGTCGAGGAGCTGGTTGCGGCTCATGTCCTGGGCGATTCCGCTCAGCTGAACTTTGTGCACCCGGTGATCCGCGACTCGGTGACGTCGACGCTGGGCCCGGTCGATCAGGCCACCCTGCACGGGCGAGCTGCCGAGACGTTGTGGGCCGCGCGGGCCGCGGCGGATCGAGTTGCCGCGCACTTGGTGCAGGCGCCGGCCGGGACTCTGGACGATGCGGTGGCGATCTTCACCGAGGCGGCAACGCTGTGCGCGACCGCGGGTGATGTAGGCAAGGCGATCGACTACCTGAACCGGGCCGTCGAGGTCGAGCCGGACAGTGCGGAACTCCAGAGCCTGCTGGGGAAACTGCTGCTCCGCAACGGCGATCCACGAACCGCCCGTCGCTACCTACTGTCCGCCGCGCAGGCGACCACTGGCCGCCAGCGCGCCGAGCTCCTCGGCGCAGCGGCCACCGCGACCTCGGTGGTCGACGGTCCGGCCGCGGCTGCCGTCGAGCTGATGCATGCGCTCGACAACTGGACCGAGGACAAGTCGGCGCGGTTGGCCTTGGACGCGCGGCTCGGGATCATGCGGTCGTACCTGCCGTCGGAGCGCAAGCGCGCCTCGCAGCATCTGCGCGGGTTCGCGGACCTTCCGGGTGACACGCCGGACGAGCGGATCCTGCTGGCGCTGCTCGCCCAGTGCGGCCGGTACGAGGTCACTCCGTCGGCCGACGTACGGCGTACTGCGGAGCGCGCGCTGGGTCGCGGCGCGCTGCTCAAGGACTCGGTCGGGCAAGCGGACCCGTTGGTCGGCTGGCTGCTCGCGATGATGTCGCTGATCGCGGCCGACGGAGTCGGACCGGCCCGGGACGAGATCGCGGGCGCCCAGGACTGGGTACGGCGGCATGGTTCGCCGATCGAGTTCGCGATGGTTGCCAACGTGTCGGACTTCCTGGCGTGGCGGTGTGGTGACCTTCCGGCGGTCGAGGCCGATGCGGACGGCGTACTGGCGGCGATCGCGTCGGAGGACCTGACACCGCAGGTGGTGGCGATTCAGGCCACTGCGGTGACGTTCGCGGGCTACGCGGCGCTGGAGCGCGGCGACCTGGCCGGCGCGCGGGCGATGCTGGCCGAGTACGACGACTCCACCCGCAACGCGCCGCGAGTGATCGCGGCGATGTGGCTGGAGGCGACCCGGGCCCGGATCGCGTTGGAGCTGGACGATCCGGTGACCGCGCTGGAGCACTCCTACCGGCTGCGCGACGACATGATCGCGGCGGATCTCGATCCGCCCGCCGTACCGTGGCGCTCGCCGGCTGCGCTGGCCCAGTTGCGGCTGGGCGACGAGGCGGCGGCCCGTGAGTTGGCGAGCGACCAGCTTGAGCTGAGTCGGCGCTGGGGCGCACCGTCCGACCTGGGCGCGGCACTGCGGTTGGCCGCGAAGGTCGATGTGGGGCAAGGCGCTCGCCGGGTCGAGACACTGACCGAGGCAGTCGCCGTACTGGAGCGGTCTCCGGCTCGGCTGGAGTTGGCCCGGGCGTTGGCTGATCTCGGTGAGGCCTATCGGGTGGTCGGCCGCCGTACCGATGCTCGCGAGACGCTGAATCGCGCCGGTGAGTTGGCAGCGGCCTGTGGTGCCGTGATGCTGCGGAACCGGGTTGCGGAAGTCCTGCAGGCGCTGGGGGATCGGCCGCGCTCGCTGGTGGCGCCGGGGCAGGACTCCCTGACTGCGAGCGAACGGCGCGTCGCCGGCCTGGCAGTTACCGGCCGAAGCAACCGCGATATCGCCCAGGAACTCTTCGTGTCACCCAAGACGGTCGAGAACCACCTGGGGCGCATCTACGTGAAACTCGGCATTACCGGCCGCCGCGAGCTCGGCCGGGCCCTGACATAAGCGCACAGCCGTAAGCGAGCGGCCCCTCCCTCCAGGGCCGCTCGCGTACTGCCGATCCGGGGTCAGCCGACCGGCGGGGCAGTCTCGAACCAGTTGAAGGCCTCGACGTACTGCAGGGTCGTGCCGGTGTAGTTCTCGCCGAACAGGCGCCAGTAGGTGTGCTGCTTGATGGTCTCGACGCCGGTGTCGGCGTCGACCGACTTGGTCCGGATGTTGACCCGGTAGAGGGTGACCTGCTCGTCGCGGATCTGCGACTGGGTGTCCTTGTAGCCGGGCGTCTTGTGGTCGTCGGAGCGTGCCGGGTCGTGCAGCGTCAGCTCGACCTTGCCGGAGCCGACGTCTCCCTTCGCCGCGACCACGGTGACGGCGTGGCCGCCGGTGCGGGTGTGCGTGTTGTCCGCGTTCAGGACGTAGCGGCCGTACCACAGCTGCAGGGGCGCGTTCCGGAGCCGCTTGGCCATCTCCAGGCCGAATTCCGGCAGGCCGTCCGAGCCGGTGCCGCCGCGGTTGACGGTCCAGCCGCTCTGCTTGGCGCCGACGGTGGCGGCGTCGAAGGCGGCGCGGTTGCCCTGGGCGCTGGAGCCGCTCGGGTTCGGGCCCATGCCGGCCTTGGAGCCGAGCCAGCCGAGCCACGCGGTGGTCTCGTCGTAGTCAGCGGGGTTGTGCGGGTCGTACTCGGTCATCAGCTGGCCGTTCGGGACGACGCGCATCGGCAGGCCCTTGTGCTCGCCGAGGTAGTACATCGCGTTGAAGAGCGAGGTCGGCCCGCAGTGAACGCTGCCTTCCTTGGCCAGGTTGGTGCGGAACTGGTCCGCGTCGGTCACGTCGCACAACTTGACGGAGAACTGCGGTCCGGCGACGTCCTTCTGCTCGGTGCACGGACCGTCCAGCGGCAGCCCGTCGGCAGTGGCGACTCCGGCCGGCAGAACGCTTCCGGCGAGCACTGCGGCGACTCCGGCCAGTACGGCGATTCCTTGACGCTTCATTTCCTTACCCCCAGGTTGGTGGTTTTCGGTGGTTGACCTTCTGCCACCTAATCTCCCGCCTGAGGCACCCCCCAGGCATGAGGGGAGATCCCTCATCTCTGCGCCTGGGGGGTCTGGGGGTCAGAGGCTGATTCTGTGGGGGGAGCGAGTACTCAACTGTCCAGTGGTGACCGTGACAGTCCGCGTGTTCTCGTCATACGACCACCCCGTACGGCGCCCATCGACGGTCACCGAAGTTGGCCGGGTGCTGTTCGACAGCCGCAGCGTGTACGCCCGCGACTCGGCTGCACCCGGGTACTGCCCAGCCGCCGCACCGATGGTGAGTGCGTGCGCCCGGTCGTCCCAGGTGAGCTGGGTGGTGGCCGAGCTGCCGTGGCCCTCGCCTGCGTCCTGGTAGAGGCTGAAGCTGCCGTTGGCGCCGGCGGCAACGTTGGCGGTGAGCTGGGTGAGGACGCTCTGCTTCTGGTTGTCGACGTAGTCGGTCCGGGTCGGAACGATCCCGCCGGCCTTCACGAGCACCGGCATGCGGTCGAGCGGCGCGCTGATCGTGACGTTCGCCGGGCCGATGTAGCCGGCGCCGGTGAAGTAGTCGGTCCAAACACCCGGCGGCACCCACACCGACGCGGACCCGGCCCCGTTGACATTCGGGGTGGTGATCGGCGCGACGATCAGGTTGTCGCCGTACATGTACTGGCCCGGCAGATCGTGCCCCGGGTACTCCAGATACATCGGCCGCACGATCGGTACGCCGGTTTGATTCGCGTTCCGCGCGAGCGAGTACGTGTACGGCACCAGCGCCTCCCGCAACTGCAGGAACTTCGTAGCACTCGCACCCGCCTCGGCGCCGTACTCCCATGGCAGCCGGTCGGCGTGATCGGAGTGCAGCCGATCGATCGGCTGGAAGGTCCCGAACTGAACCCACCGCGCGTACTGGTCGTCCGGTAGATGATCACCGTGGAAGCTGCCGATGTCATGGCTGACGTTCGACAACCCGGCCGCGGCCTCGTCCGCGGTGAACTTCACTGCATACTTCAGGAAATCCCAGCTCCCCGGCGTATCACCGGTGAACTGCAGCGTGTTCCGCCGCTCCGACCACGGCCCCATCGGGTACGAGCTTTCGATCCCGCCGTACTCGGCCCCACCGACCCGCGCGAACGAGAAGCCGCGCAGACCACGCTTGGTAGCACTGTCGGCGTACGCCTGGTTGATGAGGTTGTCGGGGGCAACTTGTGGGTTCGAGGCGGTGGATCCACCGCAGTACTGGCAGTAGTCCAGCCACCAGGCCCGAACTCCCTGATCCTCAAAGGGTTTGTGCAATGCCTGGTACGCCGCCAGTTGGGCCGGCTTCGACCAGTCGAACAGGTAGTTCTTGCCGCCGTCGAGCTCGAGACCGCCCGCGGCCGCGTTGGTCCGGGCGAACTGCGGATCGTCCTCGGCGATCGTCGGGTGCACATTCAGCGCCACCGACAGTCCCTCGTCGCGGGTCCAGTCCATGAACGTCTTCGGGTTGGGGAACAGCGACGCGTTCCAGTTCCAGCCGTTCCAGGTGCTCGGCGCCTTGAAGTCGGTGTCGACGACCAGCCAGTCGATCGGCACCTTGGCCGCGCGGAACTTCGGCAGCAACGTCTTCTGGTAATCGTCGGTGGAGTAGGCGTGATAGCGCGAGTACCAGACCCCGTACGCCGATTGCGGCAGCAGGTTGGTGCCGCCGGTCAACGTGTTCAGGTCGCCGAGCGCTTGCTTGTAGTCGCGGCCGTAGCCGAATAGATAGCCGTCCTGGTAGGGATTCGTGCCGTGGCTCGGCCGGCTGCTGACCACGTGATCGGCGTTTAGTAGCGCCGTACGGGTGTCGTCGAGGAGGTACCAACCGTCGCGGTTCAGGATGCCTGGGTGCTGGTACGACGGGACCTGCCGCGGGTTGTCGAGTGCTCGGCTCCAACCGCCGAGCGTGCTGGTCGGCCCGGCGCCGTAGGCCGTGCTGAGCAGGCCTTTGTCGGCGGGTGGATAGGTCGAGGTGTCGACTGGAGTGACGGCGATACTGTCGACATTCACCTTCCCGCTGTCGGTCGGGCTCTGCCGAACGGTGACGCTGTTCGTGCCGGCCTTCAGATCGACTGTGGTGTTGATGGTCGACCAGCTGTCCCATGAACCGGTCGGCGGAAGCGAAAGGCCCGGCCCGGCAGCATCGTTCAGCTGAGTGGACAACGTGCGAGTGGTGTTCTGGCCGTCGCCGCCGGTCGCGTTGGCATAGCGGACGGCCAGCCGATAGCTGCCTGCGGCCGGTACGCCGGAGACGTTCACGGTGATTCCGGCGCCGGCCTTCTCGATGCCGGCGACAAACCCGGAGCCGTTGTGGCTCGTGTGGTCGTAAGCCGTCGAGGCTCTTCCGAGCAGCAGACCGTTCTCGGCCTCACAGGCCGAGCCGATGGCGCAGTACGAAGGGAAGGCCGGGGCCGCATTGTTGCCTGCGACAACCATCGACAGGTTGGTCCGCGTGAAGGGACCGCTGTCGCGTTTGTAGCGCAGCGTCAGCCCGCTGGTCCGGATCTCGCGGAAACCGTCGGCGGTGACCTTCGTCGTGTACGGCGTCTGCGTGAACGCGCGGTTGATCGCTGTGAACGTGGTCGCGTCCTCGAACTTTCGGTCCTCGGCGTACTCGACCCGGATCAGGGTGGGGGACAGGACCTGGAACCGGGCATTTCCGTCGGTGACCACGGATCTGATCGGAGCTGGCGGTGGAGCGGCGAGCGCCGTACCGGTGATGAGTGAGAGCGCAGTGGCGAGAGCAAAAGTGCGCAACAGCATCGAGAGACCTCACAAGTCATGGGCGGGTGACCTTGAGTTCAGCCTCTCTGTATTAGGCCCTTTACATCGATGGAAGTCAAACAGCCATCGATGGAAGTCAATCGGCCCTGATGGTGAGGAGCTTGTGCAGCATGGTCATCTGGAGCGTCGAGGCGAGATTCGGCTGCAGCCGGGACAGCACCAGGCTCCCACCGGCGGTCGCGGCCAGCTGATGCAACCGGACCAGGGCGCCGAGCCCGCTCGAGTCGCAGAACCTCAACTGGTCCAGATCCAGAACCAGCGCCCGTCCCGACTCGGCCAGCGGCTGGACCGTGTCCAGAAAGTCCGGGGTGGTGCCGAAATCGAGCTCTCCGGTCAGGCTGATCGCGACGTCCGTCCCGCGGTCCTCGACCTCGACGGCGAGTTCGTCGGTCATCGGGCGTCCCCTCGCAGCTTGCGGGTGTCGATCAACTCCTGCGCGACGTCGCGCAGTTTGACGTTGAACTCCTGCGAGTAGCGCTTGAGGATCTCGAAGGCACCCACGTCGTCGAGGTCGAACCGCTCCATCAGGATGCCCATCGCCTGACCGACCAGCTTGCGCGCATCCACCGCGGCTGTCATCGTCTCGTCGTCGCGGGTCGACGCGACCGCGACCGAGGCGTGCCGGGCCAGGATGTGCGCGATCGCCTCGTCATCGGCGCTGAACGCGTTCGGCTCGGTGTTGTACAGCGACAGCACGCCGATCAGCTGCGCGTTCGCCCACATCGGCGCATGCAGGACCGACCCGATCGGATACTGCGCCATCTCGGCGGTCCAGGTCGGCCAGCGGGTCTCGTTCGCCGCGTCCGGGACGTGGACGGCGACCCCCTCGGTGAGCGCGGTCAGCATCGGGCCCTCGCCGAGGTCGAACTGGAACTGGTAGATCTCGGCGACCAGTGGATCCGTGACCGCCGCGATCTCCCGGGTGCCGCGCAAGGTCAGCGCGACCCCGGCATACGAACACGCCTCGGCCTGCAGTGCGAACTGCACGACGGCCTCGACGGTCTCCTCCATCCCGTCGGCATCGTGCAACTCGACCGCGAGCCGAGCGAACGCATCCGCGTCGAACGTCTGGTCGTCGTCCGACGATGCTGAAAGGGGCTCTGAGAAGCGAGCCATCTGGTCCATGCGCATATCATGCACCGCGCTGCCGCCCGCTCGGACCAGGTGGCCCGAAAGCGAGCAGTGCGGTGTCGTCGGTCGGCCGCGGCCCCAAGCTCGTCAGCACCTCGGAGAGTGCCCGGATGAGCTCAGCCGGTGACAGTCCGGCGTACTGGGCAGCCAACTCCTGGACCGCCTCCGGGCCGTAGAGTTCGCGGCGGCCGCCGACCCGCGCCTCGGTGAGCCCGTCGGTGTAGAGCAGCAGCAGGTCGCCGGGCGTCAGCGTCACGTCGGTCAGCGGGAACTGCGAGTCCGGCAGGATCCCGATCAGCGTGCCGTCGGTGCTCTGCAGGAACTCCGAGCTTCCATCGGCGCGGATCAGCAGCGGCGGCGGGTGGCCGCCCGACGCGAACCGTACGGCGACCTGTCCGGTCGCTGGGTCGGGCCGCAGGGTCCCGAAGACCGCGGTGCAGTAGCGCGGGTCACCGTCGATGTACCGCTCGTGCAGCAGCGCGTTCAGCGTGCTCAAGGCAGCGGCGGGATCGTGGAGCGCCGCGGCGCGCAGGGAATAGCGGGCGAGCGAGGTGACGGCGGCCGCTGCGGGGCCTTTGCCGGAGACGTCGCCGAGGAAGAATCCCCAGCGCTCGTCGTCGATCGCGAAGACGTCGTAGAAGTCGCCGCCGAGGTCGTCGATCGACGCGGTGTGGTAGGCGGCCGCGACCGCGATCCCAGGCACCGTCGGCAAGGTCGCCGGGAGCAGCGACTGCTGGAGAACCGCGAGCGCAGCCTGCAATCGCGACCGCGCAGCCTCGGCGGCTCGGCGTTCGCGAAGCAACTCCTCTTCGTAGGCCCTGCGCAGTTGGGCGTCGAAGACCGTGGTCCGGATCAGCGCCGGTACGCCGCTGTCGTCGTACTGGACCGCCGACGACACCAGGACCGGCATCCGGGTGCCGTCGCTGCGCCTGAGCTCGAGGGCGACACCGCTGACCTCACCCTGCAGCTGAAGCAGCGGAGCGAAGTGGGTCTCGTGGTAGAGCTTGCCGCCTATCGACAGCAGATCGGCGAACCGCAACTTCCCGACCACCGCATCCCGAGGCCGGCCGAGCCAGCTGAGCAACGTGCTGTTGGCCAGTACGATCCGCCCGTCCAGCTCGGTGGTCAGCTGGCCGCTGGGAGCACCGTCGTACGCCGCTTCGAACGGGTCCAGCGTCACGACAGCGTCGCGAGGAACGCTGTGATCGCCTGATTGGTGGCCTCAGGAGCGGACAGGTGCGGGCAGTGGCCGGTGGCATCGAGGGTGACGAGCGTCGATCCCGCCACCGCAGCATGCACGTAGGCGCCGACCTGCCGGGGCGCGATGACGTCCTGCGCTGATTCCAGGATCAGCGTCGGGACCTGCACAGTCAGCAGGTCCTTGCGAGAATCGGACAGGAAGGTCGTCCGCGCGAACACCCGAGCCATTGCGGGGTCAGTGGCGCAGAAGCTCTGGGTGAGCTCATCGCCGAGCTCCGGCTGATCCGGCGTACCCATGATCACCGGAGCCATCGCGGTGGACCAGCCGAGGTAGTTGGCCTCCAGTGACGCCAACAGTTCGTCGATGTCGTCGGCGCTGAAACCGCCGAAGTAGTCACCGTCGTCGATGTAGCGGGGGGACGGCCCGACCATCACCAGCGCGCTGATGCGTTCGGGAGCCTTCTGTGCGGCGAGTACGCCGATCATCGAGCTCACCGAATGTCCGGCGAACACCGCGTCGGTCAGGTCCAGCGCCGTACAGATCTCGGCCACGTCATCGGCGTACCCGTCGAGGCTGGAGTAGCGCGCTTCGTCGAAGGCGGACAGGTCCGACCGTCCCGAACCCACGTAGTCGAACAGGACTACGCGGTGCTCGGGGACGAGAGCTGGAACAGTCAGTCGCCACATGTTCTGGTCACAGCCGAAGCCGTGCGCCAGAACGATGGTGCGGCCGTCCGGGTTGCCCGTGACGACGACGTTGTTCCGTTGCAGGATGTCCACGGGGGCCATCTTTACAGAAGAACACAGCCTGTCAGGTCATCAGGATGTAGCGGGGGAGCGCAACTGCCGGCCGACCTCGTGCATGTGGCGCAGGCCCTGCGCGTAGGACTCGATGATGCTCGTCGACAGGTACGGAACGCCGACGCGCTCGCAGTACGCGCGAACAGCGCCTTGGGCGCGGCGCAGGTTGGCGCGCGGCATGTTCGGGAAGAGGTGGTGCTCGATCTGGTAGTTCAGGCCACCCATCATCCAGTCGGTGACCAGGTTGCCGTTGACGTTGCGCGACGTCCGGACCTGCTTCTCGAGGTGGCCCCACTTGGAGTCGCAGTCGGGCATCTCCATGCCCTTGTGGTTCGGCGCGAAGACGCTGCCGAGGTGGATCCCGAACAGCATGTGGTGCAGGACGGCGAAGACCAGCGCCTTCTGCGGCGACATGATCAGCAGCAGGCCGCCCATGTACACGGCCAGGTGCGTGACGATCAGGCTGAGCTCGACGACCGACTCGCGGCGCGGCCGGTGCGTGAGCAGGTAGGTGATACCGGAGACCTTGAGGCTGAAGCCTTCGAGGCTGAGCAGCGGGAAGAAGATCCGGGCCTGGTTGCGGCTGAGCCAGCCGTGCAGGCCCTTGCGGCCCTCGGCCTGCTCAAGGGTCCAGACCAGAACTCCGGCCGCGACGTCCGGGTCCTTGTCGGTGTGGTTCGGGTTGGCGTGGTGCTTGTTGTGCTTGTCGTTCCACCAGCCGTAGCTCATACCGAGCAGGAAGTTCGCGTGCAGCCGGCCGATCGCGTCGTGCAGCCGGCGGGAGCTGCCGATCTGCTGGTGCCCGGCGTCGTGGCCGAAGAACGCGGCCCGGGTGCTGAAGATCCCGGCCGGAATCGTGAGCAGCAGCACGAGCCACGAGTTGCCCAGCAGGATCAGCCCGGCGACGACCGCGCCCAGGCAGAGCAGGTTGATCGCGATCGCGAAGAAGTACTCACCGGTACGGCGTTCGAGCAGGCCGGCTTCTTTGATCTCGCGCAGCAGGGGGGCGAAATCGCTGCCTCTGCTCTGCTTTTGGCTGTGCTGATTTTGGGCGGGAGTCAACGTCGTGCCGGCGGAAGGCATGGGTCCTCAAATCGTGGTGACGCGGGCCGATGGGCAGAAAATCAGCTCAGTCCGCGTAGACACATCCGCCGCCATGGATTTGCGGCCGGTCACGACAACGAGAACGGTGAACTCTGGACGTTCAGGGCCAACCTTACGGCACGTGGGAAGCCCCTACGCCGTCCGAAAGGACGAGCTGACCGGAGCCCCGACGGGCTCCGGTCAGTACCCGACCGGGGTGGTGGGGTGGGCGAAGGTATTTAACTAGTTTCCTTGTGTGGCGCGGATCTCGCGGGCTGCTTCGACCAGGTTCTGCAGCGAGTCGCGAACCTCGGGCCAGCCGCGGGTCTTCAGTCCGCAGTCCGGGTTCACCCAGAGCCGCGCAGCCGGAATTGCGTCAAGTCCCTTACGCAACAGGGACACGACTTCCGGCGTATCGGGCACGCGCGGTGAGTGGATGTCGTAGACGCCCGGACCGACGCCGCGCGGGTAACCGGCCGCACCGAGTTCGTGCGCGACCTGCATGTGCGAGCGCGCCGCTTCGAGGCTCGCCACGTCGGCGTCCATCTCGTCGAGTGCGTTGAGGATGTCGCCGAACTCGACATAACACATGTGCGTGTGGATCTGGGTGTCCGCACGCACACCGCTGGTAGTGAGCCGGAACACCTCGGTGCCCCAGGTCAGGTAGGCGGCGCGGTCGGCCTGCCGCAGCGGCAGCGTCTCGCGGAGCGCCGGCTCGTCGACCTGGATCACCGCAGCGCCTGCGGTTTCAAGATCAACTACTTCGTCGCGTAACGCCAGCGCGACCTGGCGCGCGGTCTCGCTGCGCGGCTGGTCGTCGCGCACGAACGACCAGGCCAGCATCGTGACCGGGCCGGTGAGCATGCCCTTGACCGGCCGATCGGTCTGTTCCTGGGCGTACTTCCACCATCGAACCGTCATCGGCTCCGGGCGCGAGATATCGCCGACGAGCACCGGCGGCCGGACGTAGCGGGTGCCGTACGACTGAACCCAACCGTGCTGCGTGGCGACGTACCCGTCGAGCTGCTCGGCGAAGTACTGCACCATGTCGTTGCGCTCCGGCTCACCGTGAACCAGTACGTCGAGCCCGGCCTTCTCCTGGAAGGTGAGCACTTCGCGAATCTCGGCAGCGATGCGCTCGTCGTACTGAGTCTCGTCGATCCGGCCCGTGCGCAGATCCGCCCGGGCAGTCCGCAGTTCGGTGGTCTGTGGGAACGAACCGACCGTGGTCGTCGGCAGCAGCGGCAGCTCCAGCCGCTTTTGCTGGGCTGCGGCCCGCTCCTCGTACGGCGCCGACCGGCGACTGTCGTCGGCCGTCACGGCGGCGACTCGGGCGCGCACGGCCGGGTTGTTGGTGAGCGCGGAGTTTGCGCGCGACGCGAGGGCGGCGCGGTTGGCCTCGAGCTCGGCCGCGATCGCCTCGGTGCCTTCGGTGATTCCTCGGGACAGCGTGACGATCTCAGCGGTCTTCTGCCGCGCGAAGGCGAGCCAGCCGGCGACCTCAGGGTCGAGATCGGTGTCGGCGGCGACGTCAAGCGGCACGTGCAGGAGTGAGCACGACGAGCTGACATCGACCTGGTCGGCCAGCCCGAGCAGCACGACCAGCGTGGACAGCGACTTGGACAGGTCGTTCAGCCAGATGTTGCGGCCGTTCACGACACCCGCGACGAGCCGCTTCTGCCGAATCTCCGGTACGGCGGCCAGGTCGGCGAGGTTTGCCGCGGCCGGACCGGTGAAGTCGATGCCCAGCCCCTCGACCGGGGACTTGGCCAGCACCGGAAGGGCATCGCCGAGCCGGTCAAAGTACGACGCGACCAGGAGCTTCGGTCGATCCGCCAGCCCGCCTAGTTCGGCGTACGCGGTCGTGGTGGCGGTCAGCTCGGCAGCGGTCCGGTCCTGGACCAGGGCTGGCTCGTCCAGCTGCACCCATTCGGCTCCGGCGGCTCGCAGGTCAGCCAGGATCTCGGCGTACACGGGTAGGAGCTTGTCGAGCAGTGACAGCGGCTTGAAGTCCTCGGCCACGCCCGGCGCCGGCTTGGCGAGCAGCAGGTAGGTGATCGGTCCGACGATGACCGGGCGGGCCTTGAGGCCGAGCGTGAGGGCCTCGCGCAGCTCGGCGACCTGCTTGGTGGAGTCGGCGGTGAAGGTGGTGTCTGGGCCGAGCTCGGGGACCAGGTAGTGGTAGTTGGTGTCGAACCACTTGGTCATCTCCAGCGGAGCGACCTCCTGCGTGCCGCGAGCCATCGCGAAGTAGCCGTCCAGTGCGTCGGCGGCGACCGCGGTGCGGTGCCGCTCCGGGCGGTGTCGCTCCGGAATGGCACCGAGCATGACAGAGGTGTCGAGCACGTGGTCGTAGTACGAGAAGTCACCGGTGGGGACCTCGTCGATGCCGGCCTTGTTCAGCTGTTGCCAATTGGCGCGCCGCAGCTCGGCGGCGGTCTGCCGGAGGGCGTCGGCGGTGACCGTGCCCTTCCAATAGCCCTCGATGGCCTTCTTCAGTTCCCTGTTCGGGCCTTGCCTGGGGTAGCCGTACACGGTGGTCAAGCGTCTCTCCTTAGCGAGCCAGTCTTGAAGGACCACGAGGCTCGAGGGCATGCTGACGCGACCTACACGGCAAGCCCTCCCACGAGGCTTCGTGATCACCGCCGTACGTCGGGCGCACAGCGGGCAACTGGCAGGTCTTCGGACTCGCGGGCACGTCCGGCGAACCGGACACCTACTGACCGTCGCTTCCCAGGTCTCTCGACCCAGTGCGTATGACGGTGGTCGTTCCCACTTACCGCTGCGGGGCAGTCCCGGATTCACACCGGGTTCCCTCTTGCGACGTCCTGACCGGCTGCCAGGACGAACCAGCTACGCCCGCCAGCCTACGCACTTACGGCGGATCACGGGGTTGTGATCCACGCCCTAGGAAAGTAGTTGGACGTCCAGCTAATTTGTCGGACGTCCTACTATTTTGTTGCGAGCGCTTGGGAGCGAGACGTTGGTCAACGAGCTGAGTCACTTCGTCGCAGGTCAGCACGTCGAAGGGACATCGGGCCGCTTCGCGGACGTCTTCGACCCCAACCAGGGCACCGTGCAGGCGCGGGTGCCGCTGGCGAGCAAGGCCGAGGTCGTCGCGGCGATCGACAATGCCGAGGTGGCTCAGCGCGAGTGGGCAGCCTGGAACCCGCAGCGCCGCGCGCGCGTGCTGCTGCGCTTCCTCGACCTGGTCAACAAGGACATGGAGTCGCTGGCCCGCTTGCTGTCGAGTGAGCACGGCAAGACCGTCGCCGACGCCAAGGGCGACATCCAGCGTGGCCTCGAGGTGATCGAGTTCGCCGCCGGTGGTCCGCACCTGCTCAAGGGTGAGTACAGCACCGGCGCCGGGACCGGTATCGACGTCTACTCGCTGCGTCAGCCGCTCGGTGTCGTGGCCGGCATCACGCCGTTCAACTTCCCGGCGATGATCCCGCTCTGGAAGGCCGGCCCTGCGCTGGCCGCCGGTAACTCGTTCATCCTCAAGCCGTCCGAGCGCGACCCTTCGGTCCCGCTGCGGATCGCCGAGCTGTTCCTCGAGGCCGGTCTGCCGGCTGGTGTGTTCAACGTCGTGAACGGCGACAAGGAAGCGGTCGACACGCTTCTGGAGGACCCGCGGGTCCGGGCCGTCGGCTTCGTCGGTTCCACGCCGATCGCGCAGTACATCTACGAAAGCGCGGCCGCCAACGGCAAGCGCGCACAGTGCTTCGGTGGCGCCAAGAACCACATGATCATCATGCCGGACGCCGACCTGGACGACGTCGCGGATGCGCTCGTCGGCGCTGGGTACGGTTCCGCGGGTGAACGCTGCATGGCGATTTCGGTCGCCGTACCGGTTGGGCAGGAGACCGCGGATGCGCTGGTCGCCAAGCTGCGGGAGCGGATCGCGAACCTGACGGTCGGGCACAGCCTGGACGAGAAGTCCGACTACGGTCCGCTCGTCACGGCCGAGGCGCGGCAGCGGGTCATCGACTACATCGGGATCGGCATCGAGGAAGGCGCCGAGCTGCTGGTCGACGGCCGCGACTTCAGCCTGGCCGGTCACGAGTCCGGCTTCTTCCTCGGCCCGACGCTGTTCGACCGCGTCGGCCCGGGTATGCGGATCTACGACGAGGAGATCTTCGGGCCGGTGCTCGTGATCGCCCGCGCCGAGAACTACGAGGACGCGCTGCGGCTGCCGACAGAGCATGCCTATGGCAACGGAGTCTCGATCTACACCCGCGACGGTGACACCGCTCGGGACTTCACCGCCCGCGTCGACGTCGGCATGGTCGGCGTGAACGTACCGATCCCGGTGCCGATCGCCTACCACACCTTCGGTGGCTGGAAGCGGTCCGGTTTCGGCGACCTGAACCAGCACGGTCCCGACTCGTTCCGCTTCTACACCAAGACCAAGACCGTCACGCAGCGCTGGCCTTCCGGCGCCAAAGAGGGTGCCAGCTTCGTCATCCCGACGATGGACTGACCCGGTGACCGAAGAGCTGCAGGCCATTGCGGCGTCCGTGCGCAAGTTCGCCGAGAGCGAGCTCGCGCCGTACGCCGTCCAGTGGGATCAGGACAAGCACTTCCCGGTCGATGTTCTGCGCCGGGCCGGTGACCTCGGCCTCGGCGGGATCTGTGTCGCCGAGGACGTCGGCGGATCCGGTCTCGGCCGGCTCGAGGCGGTGACGATCTTCGAGGAGCTGGCGCGCGGCGACACGGCGATCGCTGCCTACGTGTCGATTCACAACATGGTCGCGTCGATGATCGACAAGGCCGGTACGCCGGAGCAGCGCGAGCGCTGGATCCCCGGGATGGCCGCGATGGAGGACCTCGGCAGCTACTGCCTGACCGAGCCAGAGGTCGGCTCAGATGCCGGCGCGCTGCGCACGACCGCGAAGCGGGACGGCGACGAGTACGTGCTCGACGGGGTCAAGCAGTTCATCTCCGGCGCCGGATCTTCCAGCGTGTACGTCGTCATGGCGCGGACCGGCGTACCGGGCCCGCGGGGCATCTCGGCGTTCATCGTTCCGGGTGATGCGCCCGGCCTGTCGTTCGGGGCGAACGAACGCAAGATGGGCTGGAACACCCAGCCCACCCGGCAGGTCATCTTCGAGGGCGTCCGCGTCCCGGTGGATCAGCGGCTGGGCGAAGAGGGCGACGGTTTCGGGATCGCGATGCGCGGGCTGAACGGTGGGCGGCTCAACATCGCGGCCTGCTCGCTGGGTGGTGCGCAGTGGGCGCTCGAGCAGGCGACCCGCTATCTGCAGACGCGTTCGGCGTTCGGCGCACCGCTGATCAGCCAACAGGCGTTGCTGTTCCAGCTGGCAGACATGGACACGGACCTGACCGCCGCCCGTTGCCTGCTGCTGCATGCGGCGGAGTCGCTCGACGACCAGGCTGCCGACGCCGTGAAGATCTGCGCCATGGCGAAGCGATTCGTCACCGACGCCGCGTTCACAGTGGCGAACTCCGCTCTGCAGCTGCACGGTGGCTACGGTTACCTGAGCGAGTACGGCATCGAGAAGGTCGTGCGCGACCTGCGGGTCCATCAGATCCTGGAAGGAACCAACGAGATCATGCGACTGATCATCGGGCGGGCCCTCGTCGAGGAGGCTGCATGACGGCCCCAGTGCTTGCGCACGTTGACGGCCATGCCGGTCACTTGGTGCTCAACCGGCCGCAGGCGATCAATGCGCTCACCCACGAGATGGTCACGATCATCCGGGGCGTTTTGGCCGAGTGGGCGACCGATCCCGCCGTACAGACTGTCGTCCTGACTGGCAGTGGTGAGCGTGGGTTGTGCGCGGGCGGCGACATCGTCTCGATCTACCACGACGGGATCGCCGGCGGTACGGCGTCGACCGAATTCTGGGCCGACGAGTACCGCCTGGATGCGGAGATCGCGTCGTACCCGAAGCCGTTCGTCGCGATCATGGACGGGATCGTGCTCGGTGGTGGGATCGGGCTTTCGGCGCACGCTGGTATTCGGGTCGTGACCGAGCGGTCGAAGATCGGTATGCCGGAGACCGGGATCGGCTTCTTTCCGGATGTCGGTGGGACGTACCTGCTGTCGCGAGCGCCGGGAGAGTTGGGCATGCACCTCGCCTTGACGGCCGGTTCGGTGCGCGCGGGAGACGCGATCGCGGTTGGGCTCGCCGACTCGTACGTGCCGAGTGATCGGTTGCCGGATCTCCTTGCTGCGTTGGCGACTCAGGACGCGGCGGCTACGGTTGCGTCGTTCGCTGACCCCGCGCCGGAGTCTGGATTGGTCGGCGATCGGGAATGGATCGACGCGGCCTACGAAGGCGACGACGTGGTGAAGATCCACAGCCGGCTCGCCGATTCCGACGTACCGGCTGCTCGGGAGACCGCGACGGTGTTGCTCGCGAAGTCGCCGACCTCGGTCAAGGTGACGTTGCGCGCGCTCCGGGCTGCGGCTGACCTGCCGTCGCTGCGGGCTGCGCTGGATCAGGAGTACCGGTTGTCGGTGCGCTTCCACGGCTCGCACGACTTCATCGAGGGGGTGCGGGCGCAGGTGATCGACAAGGACCGCAACCCGCAGTGGTCCCCGGCGACCTTTGACGGTGTCTCCGATAACGCCGTGAGTGCCTACTTCGCCGGTCTCGGCGACGACGAGCTTCGCTTGACTGAGGAGAGTGCACAGTGACTGTTGTTGCCTTCATCGGCCTGGGGAACATGGGTGGCCCGATGGCCGCCAACCTCGTCAAGGCCGGCCACCGGGTCAGCGGTTTCGACCCGGTCCCCGCCGCGTGCGCTGCGGCTGTTGAGGCCGGGATCGAGGTGGCCGAGTCAGCCGCCGCCGCGGTCGCGGAAGCCGAGGTCGTGTTGACGATGCTGCCCAGTGGCAAGCACGTGCTCGACGTCTACTCAGGTGCGGACGGCCTGCTGGCCGCGGCGCCTGCCGGCGCGCTGTTCGTCGACTGCTCGACCATCGCGGTGGCGGATGCTCGCGCTGCGGCCGCGTTGGTTGTCGCTGCCGGGCACCGGGCGCTCGACGCGCCGGTCTCTGGCGGCGTCGTTGGTGCGACCGCCGGAACGCTGACGCTGATGGTCGGCGCTCTCGCGGAAGACCTGGAAGCTGTCCGCGCGGTGCTGGAGCCAATGGCCGGCCGGATCGTGCACTGCGGCGACCCGGGCGCCGGGCAGGCCGCGAAGATCTGCAACAACCTGATCCTCGGCATCTCGATGATTGGCGTCAGCGAGGCGTTCGTCCTGGGGGAGAAGCTCGGGCTGACCCACCAGGCGCTGTTCGACGTGACGTCGACCGCGTCCGGCCAGTGCTGGGCGCTCACCACCAACTGCCCGGTGCCCGGCCCAGTGCCGACCAGCCCGGCAAACCGCGACTACCAGCCTGGCTTCGCGGCCCCGCTGATGGCCAAGGACCTCGGCCTCGCCATCGAAGCAGCCGAAGGAACCGGTACGGCGACCGCTCTCGGCGCACTCGCCGCCGGACTCTTCCGGGAATTTGCCGACGGCAACGGTTCGGGGCTGGACTTCTCCGCCATCATCAACGAGATCCGGGCGGCGTCATGACCTCCTATGAAACCATCTTGGTCACCCGGGACGGCCGGACGGCGACCATCACGCTGAACCGTCCGAAGGCGCTCAACGCACTGAACGCCGTACTGATGAACGAGGTCGTGGACGCCGCGACGACGCTTGATCGGGACCAGGGCGTCGGCGCGATCGTGATCACCGGCTCCGAGCGGGCGTTCGCCGCCGGCGCGGACATCAAGGAGATGCAGGCCCAGTCGTACCAGGACATGTTTCTGTCCGACTGGTTCACCGCCTGGGACCGCCTCGCCGCCGTCCGTACGCCGCTCATCGCCGCCGTCAGCGGTTACGCCCTCGGCGGTGGTTGCGAGCTGGCGATGATGTGCGACGTACTGATCGCCGGCGACAACGCCAAATTCGGCCAGCCCGAAATCACTCTCGGCGTGATCCCCGGCATCGGCGGCTCCCAGCGCCTGACTCGCGCCATCGGCAAGGCCAAGGCAATGGACCTGATCCTCACCGGCCGCACCATCGGCGCCGACGAAGCGGAACGCGCCGGTCTGGTCTCCCGCGTCGTACCGGCCTCGGACTTGCTGGAAGAAGCCGCAGCCGTCGCTCACAAGATCGCCGAAATGTCGCTACCCGCTCTCTACGTGGCGAAAGAAGCCGTCAACCGAGCCTTCGAAAGCACTCTCGCCGAAGGCCTGCTCTTCGAGCGCCGCACCTTTCATGCGACCTTCGCCTTCGAAGACCGCACCGAGGGCATGACTGCTTTCATCGAGAAGCGCCCAGCGAAGTTCACCCACCGCTAACGGGCTGACCGCTAACGTCCGAAGCACCGGAGGGCCCGTCTCCGGTTTTTCGGACGTTAGCTACGTGCCTGCGGTCGGCGCCCGGTACGGCGGGATGGTTGATCGCCGCTCCGGACAAGCCGGACACGTTGTCTGTGGCTGGTCGCCGCGGCGGCCGCGTTACATAAAGAGCTTGGCTGGGCCGGGTGCCTGGTTGAGGTACTGGCGAGGTCAGCGATCGCGTTCCCGCCGATTGAGGTGCTCGCTATGGTTGCGGCCGGTTGTGGGGATGCCTGGAAAGTGACCCGCCGCTGTGGTGAAAAGCGCTGGCAAGGAGGCGTGGGGTGCTGCAGCGCCCGGCTGACCCAGGTCACCCCGCTGGGCTTGAACAAGTAGTTACCTGTTCCCGCCCACCGTTTCTTGTTCAAACCCCCGGCAGTTGACCCCGCCGCGCCCGGCTGACCCCGGCAACCCTCATTACACGTGACTTTTTCGGCGTATGGACCCGAAAAATCTCCGCGTAGTGCGAATCGGTGGGCGGGTATGCCAGTAGGACTCCCCAGTGCCCGATTCGTGAGGTATCCGGGCGGGCTGGGGAGCGAAACTGACCTGGAATGACGGGTAAAGCTCCCCGGCCCCACCCCACTAGCCCGCCTGGCGAGCTGGGTGGAACGTTTTGTGCAAATGGCGACATGAAGTTTCCACCCTCGGCGCCGCTTTTGGACCTCAGCCATAGCGGGCACCTCAAGCAGCGGGAACGCGATCGCCGACCTCGCCAGTACCTCAACCACCCGCCGGTCTCAGCCAAGCTCTTTATGTAACGCGGCCGCCGCGGCGACCAGCCACAGACAACGTGCCCGGCTTGTCCGGAGCGTCGAGCAACCATCCCCGCCGAAGGTCAGCCGCCCGGCAGGAACTGGTGAGCGGAAGGGAACACCGGCTTGCGGCGGGCTCGGAAGGCGTTGACGCCTTCGGTGTAGTCGGAATCAGGCCACGCGAGATCGCTGTGAGTACCAGCGGTGATTTGTTTGGCGGCTGCGATGGTGGTTTGGGAGCGGGTGGTCAGCAACCGCGCGAAGTCCAACGCGCGTTTGTCTACGTCTTCGGTGGTTAGTTCGGTGATGAGGCCTACGCGTTCGGCCCAGGTGGCGTCGAGCAACTCGCCGGCGTAGAGGAGCCGGCGGGTGTTGCCCAGGCCGACCAGTCCGATCAGGCGGTGGGTTGGGGCGTAGGGATAGACGATGCCGAGGCGGCTGGCGGTGACGCCGAACCGGGCGGTTGCATCGGCGAACCGGAAGTCGGCGGCGACGGCGATCTCGCAGCCTCCGCCGACGCAGCTACCGCGGACGGCCGCGATGACGGGCTTCGGGAGCCGCGCGATGGTCTGCTCGGTCGCCAAATGCACGCGATGGAACTCGTCGGGGTCGTCCGGCAGGTCGTCGATGTCGGCGCCGGCGCTGAAGTCGGCGCCTTCGCCGCGGATCACGATGGTGAGGATCCGGGGGTCGTCGGACAGGTCACGCAGGACGCGGTCAAGGTCGCGCCACATGGACATCGTCAGCGCATTGCATTTGCCGGGATGATCAAGGGTGACGGTCGCGATCCCGTCGACTGCTTCGCAGACCACTGTGCCGTTCAGGGAGGGGTCAGCCGGCAAGGGTCGGCACCTTGCGCTGCTCGACGCCGACGTAACTGCTGAGCGGCCGGATCAGGGAGTTCGACTCGAGTTGCTCCATGATGTGCGCGGTCCAGCCGGTGATCCGGCTCATCACGAACAGTGGCGTGAAGATCGGGATGTCGAAACCCATCAGGTGATAGACCGGCCCGGTGGGGTAGTCGAGGTTCGGGTGGATGTCCTTGACCCGCAGCATGGCGGCTGCGAGGGCGTCGTACGTCGCCAACAGGTCGGCGGACTTGCCGTCGCTGGTGAGTTTGCGTAGCTCGGCCGTCATGGTGGGGACGCGAGAGTCGCCGTTCTTGTAGACGCGGTGCCCGAAGCCCATGATCTTGCGCTTGTCCACGAAGGCCTGCTTCAGCCAGGGCTCGACGTTGGCCACGTCGCCGATCTCGGCGAGCAGGTGCATGACGGCCTCGTTGGCGCCGCCGTGCAGCGGGCCCTTGAGCGCGCCGATCGCTGCGGTGACCGCACTGTAGATGTCGGACAGCGTCGAGGTGACGACGCGGGCGGTGAAGGTCGATGCGTTGAAGCTGTGTTCGGCGTACAGGATCATTGAGACCTCGAACGCGCGGACCTGCTCGGCCGGCGGGATCTCGCCGAAGCACATCTGCAGGAAGTTCTCGGCGTACCCGAGGTTCGCGTCCGGCAGGATCGGCTCCAGCCCGCGGCGGCGGCGCTGCTCGAATGCGACGATCGTCGGGAGCTTGGCGAACATGTCGATCGACTTCGCCAGGTTGTGGTCGCGGTCGTCGAGACCCTCGGTCGGGTCGTCGGCGCCGAGATAACTGATCGCGGTCCGCAGGACGTCCATCGGGTGGCAGTCCTCGGGCAGCCGCGAGAGTGCGCTGGTGACGTTACGGCCGAGGGTACGGCGGTTGCGCTCGACCAGCTTGAATTCGGCCAGCTGGTTGGCGGTCGGCAGTTCGCCGTGCCACAGCAACCAGGCGACCTCCTCGAAACTGCAGGACTCGCAGAGCTCTTGGACCGGGTACCCGCGGTAGGTCAGCGAGTTGGTCTCCTGGTTCACCATCGAGATCGTGGTGGTGTCGACGACGACGCCGGCAAGGCCTCGAAAGATCTGACCGGGGTGGTGGGGCGGGGAAGGTATCAGGCCGGTCATGAGTGCTCCTGCGGAATGTCGAAGTTGAAGATGTCGGCGTCGAAGCGGCTGTACTCGGCGTACTTGAGCAGCTCATACAGTCGCGCACGGGTCTGCATGTCGGGGACGAGCTTGGCCTGCGTCCCGTCGTCGGCGATCAGGTCGAGACCGCGCTCGATCGCACCCATTGCGATCCGGAGCAGCGTCACGGGGTAGATGACGATGCTGACCCCGGCATCCGCGAGCTCACTCGCCCGGAACAGCTCGCTCTTGCCGAACTCGGTCATGTTCGCCAGGACCGGTACGCCGACCGCGGCGCGGAAGGTCTCGAACTCCTGCACGGTCTCGAGCGCCTCGGGAAAGATCAGGTCGGCACCGGCGTCGACGTACGCCTTGGCACGTTCGATCGCCGCATCCAGGCCCTCGATCGACCGCGCGTCGGTGCGGGCGCCGATGACGAAGTTCGGGTCGGTGCGGGCGCTCGCAGCAGCCCGAACCCGCCGTACCATCTCGGCCGGCTCAACCACCGACTTGCCGTCGAGATGCCCGCAACGCTTGGGATTTACCTGGTCCTCAAGATGACAACCGGCCACCCCGGCAGCCTCCAGGCTGAGAATCGTTCGAGCCACGTTCATCGGCTCGCCGAACCCGGTGTCGGCGTCGATGAACGTCGGCAGGTTCGTCACCGAGCTGATGTCGCGACCGCGATCCGCCACCTCGGTGAGCGTCGTCAGCCCGATATCCGGTAACCCTCGTTCGGCAGCCAGTACGGCGCCGGAGATGTACACGCCGTCGAACCCGCGGTCCTCGATCAGCCGAGCAGTCAACGGAGTGAAGGCCCCAGGGAAACGAAGCAGCCGCCCGGAGGCCAACCCCTCCCGCAAGGCAATTCGCTGTTCCATCAGAACAGGCCTTCCGGGGCGTCAGCGAGCTTGACCTCGTCGACGGTCACCGTGAGATCGCGGACCTCGGCGGCGGTCAGCTCCGGGAGGCGTTCGACCAAGTTGATGAACCGGCGACGCTCAGGCTCCGACACAACTCCGGTGGCGAGCCGCCGGAACTTGGTGAGGTAGTTGCTGCGGGCAAACGGTCGGGCGCCGCGCGGGTGCGCGTCCGCGACACCGAGCTCATCGGCCACCACCGTGCCGTCTTTCAAAGTGATCTCGACGCGGCCGCCGAACTCGGGCTCGGTTGCGTGGTAGCGCTCGGTCCAGGTCGGGTCCTCGACCGTCGTGACGCGGTGCCAGAGGTCAACAGTGTCCGGGCGGTTCGCGCGCTCGGGAGCGTAGGAATCCACGTGGTGCCAGGTGCCGTCCTGCAGAGCGACCGCGAAGATGTACATGATCGAGTGGTCAAGAGTTTCGCGGCTCGCCTGAGGGTCAAGCTTCTGCGGGTCGTTCGCGCCGGTACCGATCACGTAGTGCGTGTGGTGGCTGGTGCGGATCAGGATCGACTCGATCTGGCTCAGGTCGGCGATCTGCCCCCGCATCCGCCGCGCGAGGTCGATCAGCGCCTGGCTCTGGTATTCCGCCGAGTGCTCCTTCGTATACGTCCGCAGGATCGCAGCCTTCGCCTCACCACGCGCCGGCAACGGCACCGTGTACGCCGCCTCCGGCCCGCTCAGCAGCCAGGCGATGAAGCCGTCCTCGCCCTCGTAGATCGGGGTCGGCGCACCCTCGCCGCGCAATGCCCGGTCCATCGCCTCGATCCCCGCCTTGCCGGCAAAGGCAGGCGCGTAAGCCTTCCAGCTGGAGATCTCACCCTTGCGCGATTGCCGCGTGGCCGTCGTCGTGTGCAGCGCCTGGCCGATCGCCTGGAACGTGATCTCAGGCGACGTACCAAGCAACGTCCCGAGCCCAGCCGCGACCGACGGCCCGAGATGCGCAACGTGGTCGATCTTGTGCTCATGCAAGCAGATCCCGGTGACCAGATTCACCTGCACCTCGTACGCCGTTGCGATCGCCCGCAGCAACTGGTTGCCATCAGCCCCTACATGCTGGGCGACCGCGAGCAGCGGCGGGATGTTGTCGCCGGGATGCGAATAGTCCGCCGCGAGGAACGTGTCGTGATAATCGAGCTCCCGTACGGCGACCCCGTTGGCCCAGGCCGCCCATTCGGGGGAGACGCGGACATCAGGCGCCGTACCGATCACTGCTGCACCGCGGGCCTGCGGATGCGCCAGGGCCTGGCCGCGGGCCGCAACCACCGGCTGGCGGTTGACCGAAGCGACCGCCACGGAGGCGTTGTCGATGATCCGGTTGATCACCATGTCGGCCACGTCCGCTGTCACCTCGACCGGGTCGGCGGCGACCTCCGCGAGCTTCCAGGCGAGTTGGTCCGTCCGGGACAGACGGTCACTGCTGGGGTGGACGCGGACGTCGTGCTCGATCACTGGTGCATCTCCTCTGCCGAAAACGGTGGGTATGCACCGAGATTCGCACCGGGGGAGAGGCTTGTGAAAGAGAGCCAATTTGCCAACTTGTGAAAGCCAAGATTTGCAATGACACAGGGCTAGCTGTGGCGCTCCGGCACCGACAGTGGATACGGGACGAACGTGCTGCGGTCCTCGTCGACGTTCAGCGGACGCCCGATCGGCGGCGCCGCGCGCTGCGGGCAGCGCGGCCGCTCACAGGTCCGGCAGCCCGGCCCGATCGGCATCGCCGAGCCGCGATCCTCGAGGTTCAAACCGTCGGCGTACACCAGTCGGCCGGCTTGCCGAACTTCGCAGCCAAGCCCGATCGCGAAGGTCTTCGCAGGTTGCCCATAGCCGCCACGACTCCGGGTCAACGCCCGCGCAACCCACAAGTACCGTTGCCCGTCAGGCATCTCCGCGACCTGAGTGATCACCCGGCCGGGAGCGGCGAACGACTCGTACACGTTCCACAGCGGGCAGGTGCCGCCGCTGCGCGAGAAGTGGAAGCTGGTCGCGGACTGGCGCTTCGAGATGTTCCCCGCGCGATCCACTCGAACGAAGATGAACGGCACTCCACGCAGGCTCGGTCGCTGCAACGTGCTCAGCCGGTGCGCGATCGTTTCGTAGCTCACGCCGAAATGGTCGGCGAGCAGCTCAACGTCGTACCGGAAGCGTTCGGCAGCTTGGAAGAACGGCGTGTACGGGAGGATGAATGCGCCCGCGAAGTGGTTCGCCAGTCCGATCCGAGCCAGCTGCCGGGTCTTGTCGTCGGGCCACGGTTCGGTGTCCAGCAGCTCGTCGATCTGCGGCTGGGCCTCAAGGAACGCGAGCTGGGTCGCCATCCGGAAGGCCTGCTGCCCGGCCTGCAGGTGTGAGGAAAAGTACAGCGTTCGCTCGGCCCGTGCGTAGTGATGGAGGTCGTTCGTATCGGCCGGATCGTCGAGCGACCGCTGCGCGATCCGGATGCCGTGCGTCTCGCTCAGATGGTCGCGCAGCCGACGCCGCACCTCGCCGCGCCGGGTGCCGAGCTCCTTGGCGGATGCTTCGGCTGCGCGGTCGAGGCCGTCGAAGTAGTTCTGGTGCCGGTAGAAGTAGTCGCGGACCAGTTCGTGTGGACTGCCGTCGGTCGGCGATGCCGTCCGGCTGTCTGTGAGGGTTTCGAGGTGCTCGGCCAGCCCGCGGTGCTTGCGGTAGAGCGCGATGACAGCCTCAGCGACCTCAGGCATCGAACCGGCGAGTTCCTGCAGGTCAGCGGCCGGAACAGGGGATCCGCCCGGGCGGTTGGGAAGAGCCTCGCGAAGCTCGGCGAGCTGCCGGGCGGAGTCCTGCGGAGCGAAGAACGTGGCGTCGATCCCGAAGACCTCGGTCAGCCGGACGAGCACGCTCACGGTCAGCGGCCGGCTGTCGTGTTCGATCTGGTTCAGGTAGCTGGCCGAGATCGCCAGGACGCGGGCCAGGTCGACCTGGCTCATGCCGCGGTCCTGCCGCAATCGCTTCAGCCGCCCACCGGCGAACACCTTGTCCACTCCGCCAAGTTACCGCGTTCTTGCGAAGACCGGCATTAACAAAGTTAGCAAATCGGCCTCTCTTGGTTGTCGGAACTTCGCAGGTTCCGCCCCCTGACAGGCAACCACCGGCGGTGTGAGTGTCGTGGCACCAGGTTGCACGGCGCAGAATTTTTAGGCTCAAGGAGACGACGATGACCAGCACCGGAGAACAGCTCGACCAGCAGTGGGCGACCGACCCGCGGTGGGCGACGGTGAAGCGCGATTACACCGGCGCGGACGTCGTACGGCTGCGGGGGACTGTCCAGGAGGCGCACACGCTCGCCGATCTCGGTGCGCGTCGGCTGTGGGACCTGATGCAGACCGAGGACTACGTCCACTCCCTCGGCGCGCTGACCGGAAACCAGGCCGTCCAGCAGGTGCGCGCCGGGCTGAAGGCGATCTACTTGTCTGGTTGGCAGGTGGCTGCAGACGCCAACCTGTCCGGGCATACCTACCCCGACCAGAGCCTGTACCCGGCCAACTCGGTTCCGTCCGTGGTCCGCCGGATCAACAACGCGCTGCTCCGCGCCGACGAGCTGGAGCATGCCGAGGGCAACGTCACCCGGGACTGGCTGGTTCCGATCGTGGCCGACGCGGAGGCTGGCTTCGGCGGCCCGTTGAACGCGTACGAGCTGATGAAGTCGATGATCGCGTCCGGCGCGGCCGGTGTGCACTGGGAGGATCAGCTCGCGTCGGAGAAGAAGTGCGGTCACCTCGGTGGCAAGGTGCTGATCCCGACCAAGCAGCACGAGCGCACCCTGAACGCAGCCCGGCTGGCGGCCGACGTGGCCGGCGTACCGTCGGTTGTCATCGCGCGGACCGACGCGCAGGCCGCGACGCTGATCACCAGCGATGTCGACGAGCGCGACCAGAAGTTCGTCACCGGTGAGCGCACCGCGGAGGGCTTCTACCGGGTGACGAACGGCATCGAGCCGTGTATCGACCGCGGTCTCGCGTACGCCGAGTACGCCGACCTGCTGTGGATGGAGACGTCCGAGCCGGACCTCGAGGTCGCCCGCCAGTTCGCCGAGGCGATCAAGAAGGAGCACCCGGAGCAGTTGCTAGCCTACAACTGCTCGCCGTCGTTCAACTGGAAGAAGCACCTCGACGACGCGACGATCGCCAAATACCAGCGCGAACTCGGTGCCATGGGCTACAAGTTCCAGTTCATCACGCTGGCCGGTTTCCACGCGCTGAACTACTCGATGTTCGACCTCGCCCAGGGCTACGCCCAGAACGGCATGACCGCGTATGTCGAGCTTCAGGAGCGCGAGTTCGGCGCCGAGTCCCGCGGTTACACCGCGACCAAGCACCAGCGCGAGGTCGGCACCGGCTACTTCGACGCCCTCAGTACGACGATCAACCCGCAGGCGTCGACCACCGCGCTGACCGGTTCGACCGAGGAGGCGCAGTTCTGATGAATGTCCAGGCAGCCACCTGCTCGGCCCGCTACCACGTCGAGGTCCGCGGTGCCCACGGTCCCCGGTACGACGAGATCGTCACGCCGGAAGCACTCGACTTCCTGCGTGATCTGCATCGGACGTTCATCGACCGGCGCAACTACGTGCTCGACCGCCGCTTTCGCCGTACCGGGTTGGGGTTCTTGACCGAAACCAAGGCGATCCGTGAGGACCCGACGTGGACGGTCCCGCCGCCCGCACCCGGGCTGGTCGACCGCCGCGTCGAGATCACCGGACCGGTCGACGCCAAGATGGCGATCAACGCGCTGAACTCGGGCGCGAACGTCTGGATGGCCGACTTCGAGGACGCCACCAGCCCGACCTGGACCAACGTGATCGAGAGTCAGGTCAATCTGCGGGATGCCATCGCGGGCACGCTGCGGCATGTCAGTGCCGAGGGCAAGGAATACTCGCTCGGCGCGGACCTGGCGACCATCGTCGTCCGGCCGCGCGGCTGGCACCTGCTGGAGCGGCACATCGTTGTCGACGGCAACCCGGTCCCGGCGTCGCTGGTCGATTTCGGGCTGTTCTTCTTCCACAACGCGCAACGGCTGATCGACCAGGGGAGTGGACCGTACTTCTACCTGCCGAAGCTGGAGAGCCACCTCGAGGCGCGGCTGTGGAACGACGTGTTCGTCTTCGCCCAGGACCGCCTCGGCATCCCGCAGGGGACGATCCGCGCGACCGTGCTGATCGAGACCATCCCGGCCGCGTTCGAGATGGACGAGATCCTGTACGAGCTGCGCGACCACGCCGCCGGGTTGAACGCCGGCCGCTGGGACTACATCTTCAGCATCATCAAGAACTACGGCAAAGATGCGTCGTTCGTGCTGCCGGACCGCGCCGAGGTGACGATGGCGGTTCCGTTCATGCGGGCGTACACCGAGCTCCTCGTGCAGACGTGTCACAAGCGTGGCGCCTATGCCATCGGTGGCATGGCTGCGGTGATTCCGAGCCGCGAATCCACAGCGGCGCTGGAGAAGGTGCGCGTCGACAAGGAGCGCGAGGCAACGGCCGGGTACGACGGTTCGTGGGTGGCGCACCCGGGTCTCGTCGAAACCTGCCGTACGGCGTTCGACGAGGTGCTCGGTCAGCGGCAGAACCAGCTGCACCGGACTCGGGACGAGGTGTCGTCAACCGAGGACGACCTGCTGGCAGTTGCCGACACACCGGGCACTGTCACAGCGAACGGCGTACGGACGAATGTGTCGGTGCTGGTGCGCTACCTGGATGCGTGGCTGGATGGCCGCGGTGCGGTCGGGCTCGACGGCCTGATGGAGGACGCGGCGACGGCGGAGATCTCGCGGTGCCAGCTGTGGCAATGGATCCACCACGGCACGGTGATGGATGACGGCGCCCGAGTGACCGTGCCGTTGATCGCGCAGTTGCTGGACTTCGAGCTCGCTGCTCTTCAGGCCTCGGCTGAGCGAGGTGAGGCCTTGCGGGATCTGGTCCGGTTCGGCGCGCTCCGCGAGACGTTGCCGCCGTTCATCACGGAGTACGCCTACCGGCGCTATCTGGTCAGTTTGCAGAAGCCCGCGCCCTGAGAACAGTATTGTTAACCGGTTGACGATCGGTTACCTTGTTCTCATGGTGATGACGGAGGTGAGCACTGTCCGGCGGCCGCTGCTGCTGATCGGTGTGCTGAGCGGGTTGACGGCGGTCGCGCCGTTCGCGATCGACATGTACGTGCCGGGCTTCCCGGAGCTCGGGCGCGAGCTCGGCGCCGAGTCCTCGGTCGTGCAGTTGTCGATCAGCGTGTTCCTGATCGGGCTCGTGGTCGGTCAATTGGTGATCGGGCCGATCAGCGACCGGATCGGCCGCCGCCGGCTACTGCTCCCCGGTACGGCGCTCTTCGCCGTACTGTCCGTTGTCTGTGCGCTGGTTCCGACCATGCCATTCCTGCTCGCGGGGAGGTTCCTGCAGGGCTGCGCCGGAGCGGCCGGGACGGTTCTCGCGCGAGCGGTGCTGACCGATCGATTCGCCGGACCGCGGCTACCGTTCTACTTCTCGATCCAGTCGATGATCCTGGGGGTGGCCCCGGTGCTGGGGCCGGTGATCGGCGGACTGATCGTCACGGCCGGCGGCTGGCGGGCAGTGTTCTGGGTGCTCGCGGCCCTTGGCGTCGTGCTGTTCACCGCAGTGCTTGTTCAGGTGCCGGAGTCGCTGCCACCCGAGCGCCGCGCCACCAGCGGAATCGGCAGTACGTTCGCGACGATGGGCACGCTGCTCCGTGACCGAGCCTTCACCGGTTACGTCCTGACCCTGGCCTTCGCTGCGGGCGCGATGTTCCTCTACATCGCCAGCTCGAGCTTCGTCTTCCAGGACACCTTCGGATTGTCGGCGGCGCAGTACGGGCTGGTCTTCGCCTCCAACGCCGGCGTGATGCTGGTCGCGAACGTCGTCTTCGGCATCACCTCGAAACGCATCCCTCCGGAGCGATTGCTACCCCGCTACATCGCGGTCGCCCTCGCCGGCGCCGTCGGGCTGGCGATCCAGGCCACCACTGCGCCGACCCTGGCCGGGACGTGGATCTGCCTGGCCGTCGTCCTGTTCGGCATCGGCGGCACCTTCCCGTCGGTCACCACCATCGCCCAGACCATCGGCCGCTCCCGTGCGGGTACCGCGGCCGCTCTGTCCGGCAGTGGCTCCTACCTGTTCGGCGCGCTGACCAGCCCGCTCGGCGGCGGTACGGTCGGCACCATGTCCGTGCTCATGCTGGCCGCATTGGCACTCGCCTCCGTCGCTCTGCTCTTCGCTCGCCCCTGGCAGCCCGTCGTCGAAAGGACGCTGGCATGAACCTGACCTTGCTGCTGCTGACCAAGCTCGCGAAGCTCCGCCTGTCCACCATCCCCGCGCCGGAAACAGACCCGAACAGCATCGCGATCGACCCGGACCCCGCCGTACAGATTCGTCCGGGCCGATCCGTGCACTCCACCAAGGGCATCCGGTACGACGGCAAGCTTCGGATGGACCTGTTGGTTCCGTCCGGCCCCGGCCCGCATCCGGTCGTTCTGTACCTACCCGGTGGCGGCTTCGTCGCCGCCCGCCGACAGATGGCCAGTAAGCAACGAGCCTATGTTGCCGACGCCGGGTTCGCGGTGGCCAGCATCGACTACCGCACCACGTCCAACGGCGCGACCTACCGTGACGGTCTCGCGGACGTCGCCGCGGCGCTGCGATTCCTGCACGCCCATGCAGCCGAGTATCACCTCGACCCGATGCGGATCGCAGTCTGGGGCGAATCGGCCGGCGGCTACCTGGCGTCGATGGCCGCGACCGAGCCGGATAACCAGTTCGTCGCCGCGGTCAGCATGTTCGGTGCCTCCGACCTCAGCACGCTCACCGACGGCTTCGACATCGAGGCGCCGGACGCGATCGCGGCGTACGTTCCCGACTTCTGCGAGGGGAACCCGGCCGGTCGCGTCACCGACCAGACCCCGCCGTTCCTCCTCCTGCACGGCGACGACGACCGACTGATCGCACCGGCCCAGACCGCGATCCTGCATCAGGCATTACTTGCCGCAGGCATCGAGAGCACCCGGTATGTCGTCCGCGGCGCCGGCCACGGCACTCTGTCCGAGCACCCCGCCGTCTGGACCAGTGCCGCGCTGATGGACTACGTCGTCGACTTCTTCCGCGCTCACCTCTGAGTCCTCTTGATCCTTGTGCTCAAGGGTTGAGGCTCACTGCCCTTCGTGGGGCGCCTTGTACGCCTTGGCCGCCTCGGCTTCGAACAACGGTTGCACGTACTTCGTTCCGCCGGGTGCCGAGGCGTCCGGCTGGGCGACATAGACCTGGCGAGTGGCGGGAGCGCCCGGCGTACCGAAGTTGAGGGCGGCAACCAGATCGCCGGTGTCGGCAGACGTGGTCTGCTGCATCGCCTTGTGGATGCCGTCGCGGGTCAGGTCCTTGTTCTCACAGGCCTTCTTGAGCACGGTTCCCCAGACCTCACCGACGGCATACCCGTACGGCGTCCCTGCGTTCGGCGGCTCTTTGTAGCCGGCCGCGGCGTACTTCTGAGCGATCTCTTTGGCCTTCGGGATGTCTGCGGAGAACGGGACTGTGCTCGCGACGATGTAGAGCTTGTCGAGCGCGCTCGCCGCCGGGCTCTTCAGCAGCGCCGGGTCGAAGGCGGGGTTGTTGCTGAGGATCGGCACGTTGAGGCCGAGCGCCTTGTTCGCGGCGGCCGCTGAGCCGGTCTGCTTGGGTGTAGTGGTCAGCAGGATGACCTTCACGCCCTGGCCCTTGAGGCCCGTGACCACATTGGTGAGGTCTGTGTCGGTCGACGTGATCTTGACGTCGTGCAACTGCAGCTTGTGCTGCTCGGCGTAGTACTTCGAGCCGCGCAGTCCGTTCGCGCCGTACTCGCCGTCGACGTAGATGTGCCCGACCGAATCGCCGTCGGCCAGCATGCCCTTCTCCTGCAGATAGCTGAGCCCGTCGATCATCTCGATGTCGTACGTCGTCCCGACGATCATCGCGTACGGGTTGTTCAGCAGCTCCGACGACCAGGACGCCGGGGTGGTGGTCACCTTGTCGGCCTCGATGTTCTTGCCGAGCGCGGCCATCACGGGGGAGCCGGTGAGCTGGACGAAGCCGAGCACCTTCGGCTCGATCTGCGGGTAGAGCGTCTTGGCGGTGTCGGCCTTGTAGCCGTGGTCGACAGTCTCCAGCTTGATCTGCCGACCGCAGACCCCACCGGCTGCGTTGACGTCCTTGGCCCACAACTCGTTGCCCTGGGTGATTGCCGTCGACAACGACTTGAACGGGCCACTGAGGTCGGCCATCACACCGAGCGTGATCTCCTTGTCGGTGACTCCGGTCGAGTTCGTCTCGGCACCGCCCTTGGTGCTGCAGGCGGCCAATGGCAGCACCAGTGCCACGGCAGCGGCCTTGAACAGTAGACGTCTCATGATCTCAACTCCTTGATTCTGCGGCCGATCGCGGCCAGACCGCCGGGTTCGAAAAGGACGACGAGCACGATTGCCGCGCCGTACACGAAGGAACTGACCAGGACCGGAGTCACGGAACCCGTGAACCAGCCGAGGTCGGTGGAGTACAAGGTGAGGAGCTGCGGCAGCCCGTAGACGACCACTGCGCCGGCCACCGCGCCAGGGATCGAACCGAGACCGCCGATGATGGCCATCGCCAGGAACGCGATCGACGTGTTGATGCCGTAGGTGCCGAACTCGTTCTCGTCCGGTTTCAGGATGTCGAACCAGAGCACGATCATCACGCCGGCCAGCCCGGCATAGGCCGACGAGACGGCGAAGACACCGGCCTTGGTACGGCGTACGTCGACACCCATCGCGGTTGCCGCCGCTTCGTTGTCGCGGACTGCGCGCCATGACCGGCCGATGCGGGTGCCGACTGCGCCTTTGGCCAACCAGTAGGACAACGCCAGCAGGATGAGGAACAGGTACCAGAGCCGCTCGGTCCCGCGGAGTGGCACCCCGGCGACGATCAGCGTGCCCTCGTTCGAGAACGAGAAGCCGAAGAGTTCGAAGGTCGCCGGTGCGCGACCGGTCGACGTACCGCCGGTCAGTGATCCAGCCGCCTGGCCGAGGTACAGCCCGAGGAACACCAACGCGAGTGAGGCAACGCCGAGGTAGATCCCGCGCACCCGGCCCGCGACCGGCGCGAAGGCGACCCCGGCCAAGGCACTGATCGCGACCGCGCCGATCAACGCCAGCAGTGGGTTGAGCCCGAGACCGACGAGGTCATCATCGGTTCCCGACAGCACCGAGTACGACGTAGCGCCGACCAGCAGGAAGAATCCGTGCGCGAGCGAGAGCTGGCCTGCCTGGCCGCTGAGCAGCGTCAACCCGATGGCGCCGACCGCGCCGATCATCATGTACTGACCGGCCTTGAGCCAGGACGCGTCGAGATACAGGGGGAGGGCCAGCAGCACCACGGCCACCGGAATCCACAGGAGTTTAGACACGTGTTGTCTCCCGCGTTCCGAACAGCCCGGCCGGGCGCACCACCAGTACAACGAGCATCACCAGGAACACGGCGCTCTTCGCGAAGGCGAACGAGATGTACTCCGTCGACAACGCGTCGACGAGTCCGACCGCGAGCCCACCGACGATCGCTCCGGCCGTCGAATCGAGACCGCCGATGATCGCGGCCGGGAACGCAGCGAGCGCGATCGAGTGCGTTCCGCGCGACAGCCCGGCGCCGGAGAAGTCCTGGGTGGCAATGAACAGTACGGCGACTCCGGCCAGCAGACCGGCGATCAGCCAGGCCGACGCGGTGACCCGCGAGCGGCGGATCCCCACCAGGGCTGCGGCTTCGGGATTCTCGGCCTGGGCCCGGAGCGCGATTCCCCAGGTGGTGTAGCGGAACGCGAGGAAGAACGCGGTGATCAGGACAGCCGCGACTCCAAGCGCCACCAGGTGCGTCCGGAAGAGCGTGACCCCCGCGAACTGCAGTGGTTTCGCATCCCAGGCATCACCGATGAACGGCAACGAGACACCAAGCCGCCGGACGACTTCTTCAGTGATGATCACGTCCACGCCGATGGTCAGCAACGCCAGGCTGAACGGATCGGCATGCCGGGACCGGGCGAGCAGCAGCCGCTCCACGGCCAGCGCCAGGAGACCGGCGCTGACGATCCCGATCACGGCCGCCGCAGCCCAGCCGACCGTGTCCTTGGTGACGAGGACGAGGTAGCCGCCGAACAGCACCAGCGATCCGTGCGCGAAGTTCACCACCTCGGTCGCCTTGAAGATCACCACAAAGCCCAAGGCCAGCAAGGCGAACACGGCGCCCTTGCCCAGCCCGTTGAGCATCAGTTGGAGGAAGGTCGTCATGTCGTCGCTCCGAGATAGGCCTTGATCACGTCAGGGTCGGTCTGGACGTCGCCCGGCGTACCGTCGGCGATCACCCGGCCGAAGTCGAGCACCGTGACCTGGTCGGCGATGCCCATCACCAGGTCCATGTCGTGTTCCACCAGCAGGATCGCGATCCCGAGGTCGGTCCGGATCTGGCCGATGGTCGCGGCGAGTTCGGCGGTCTCCTCGGTATTCAGCCCGGCGGCCGGCTCGTCGAGCAGCAGCAGGTTCGGCTCGACTGCGAGGGCGCGGGCGATATCGACCTTCTTGGTCACTCCGTACGGCAGGGAGCCGAGCGGCTGGTCGACGGCCGCGCCGATCCCGAGGAAGTCGCAGATCTCCCGGGCTCGGGCCGCGTGCCGCTTCTCCTCGCGGCGCGTCCAGCGCAACGAGCAGGCGATGAAACCGCCGCGGGTGAGCGTGTGCCGGCCGAGCAGCACGTTGTCGAGAACGGTGGAGTGCGTCGAGAGAGCGGTGTTCTGGAACGCTCTCCCGATACCAAGCCCGGCCAGCCGATGCGGCCGTAGCTCCAGCAGGTTCTGCTCTCCCAGCCGGACCGCGCCGGAGGTCGGCCGGTAGAGGCCGCTGATCACGTTGAAGCAGCTGGACTTCCCGGCACCGTTCGGACCGATCAACGCATGCAGCGATCCCGGCGTCACTGTGAATGAGACCTCGTCCAGGGCAACCAGTCCACCGAACCGCAGCGTGACCCGATCGAGTACCAGCATCACGACCACCTCGCGAGCGAACGTCGCTCCGGCGCGGGCGTACCGAGATAGTGCTGGTGAACGCTTGCTGCGATCTCCTCAGTCGACCCCGAGAGCGCGACCGAACCAACGCTGAGCACCACCGCCTGATCCGCCACGGACAGCGCCATCGACGCGTTCTGCTCAACCAGTACGACGGCTGTGCCTTGCGCGTGGATCTCGCGAACGGCCTCGCCGATTCGCTCGACCAGCTTGGGCGCGAGCCCGAGCGATGGCTCGTCGAGCAGTAGCAGTTTCGGGACCGCCATCAGCGCCCGCCCGATCGCCAGCATCTGCTGCTCGCCACCAGAGAGCAGCCCAGCGCGTTGGTCGGCACGCTCGTCCAGCAACGGGAAGAGAGCGCTCACTCGTTTCCGGGCCGCCGCTCTCTCGGCGGGCTTGGTCGCGATCCCGCCGGCGCGCAGATTCTCGGCCACGGTCATCCGTGCGAAGATCTGCCGACCCTCCGGTACGCCGACTACGCCGTACCGGACGATCCTGGCGGGATCGAGGCGGTCGATGCGCAGGTCGCCGTACTGGATTGTCCCGGCGGTGATGACACCGCGGTGCAGGCGCAGCGTCCCGGAGATCGCGCGCAGCAAGGTGGACTTGCCCGCGCCGTTGGTCCCGAGGACGGCAAGCACACCGTCGTCCGGAACGTCGAGATCCACACCGTGCAAGGCGGTCATCGACCGGCCGTACCGCACGCGCAGATTCCGGATGCTGAGCACTGGCTGCCCTCCGCTCCTCCGACCGGCCCCTGGACAGGCCGGTGGCGCACAGTCTGCGAAGAACCGCGCCTCGCCTCACACCCCCAAGTGGAGACGTTGCCGGTAACAACCCGGCCTCAGTGCACGAGCGGGATCTCGTCGAGGACTTCTTCGGCGAGCCGGATTGCCTCTGGGCGGATCTCTTCGTCCAGGCGGCGAAACAGCTGCTCGGCGCGGATGGCGGGCCAGTCCTTGGGGAGGTGCTCAGCGGGAAGATGCGGGTCTTGGCGGATCGCCTGAAGCCAGTCGGTGTGTAGGAGGAGCCGGCGCGCGAGGTCGTCCGGAGCGCTGGGGAGTGGATTCGGTGTGTCCCACCGGTCGAGAAACGCCTTGTACTGCTCGCGAATCGCCGCCGTTTCAAACGCTCGATCGATCAGGCCGGCTGTCTCGGTCGGTTTCATCGCGGCCGCGGTGAAGGCGGTCACGTGGTCGGTGAGGCCCAGCGGCTCGACCAATGCAATGACGTCGCGCTGACCGGGAGCTATCCACAAACCGTTCTGCAGCAGGCCGAATCCGGCCCAAGTGAGCTGGCTGCGCAGGTCGTGCCGGTCGCTGCGCCTGCTGTCGGGTAGTGAGTAGCCGACGAGAGTCCAGGTGCCGTCCCAGTCCCGGTTGACCGCGCCGGTGTCCCAGATCCGGCGCGCGCCGTCGTCCAGAACCTCGGTGGCACGGCTGGTCAGACCGAAATACACCCGGCGGCCTTGGCGCTGCCGGGTGAGCAGGCCGCGGCTGACCATCCGGGTGAGGGTCGAGCGGACCGCCTCCTCCGACACGTCCACGCGGGCGAAGACGTCGATCACGCTGCCGGAGTAGACCGCGGTGTCCCGGCCTAGGACGTACAGGCCCAGGAAGTTGAGCATCAGGGACTGTGGCCGGTGCGCACCGGCCTCGTTGGCGTCTGTCACCCCCACACCCTAGAACATAAAGTTGGGCAAGTCATTGACGGTCGTCAGAAAAGTGACCTACTTTGGCGGTTCGACGAGCTGAGGAGAGGACGTCGCCATGGATGTGGTCGGCAAGGTCGCAGTAGTCACCGGGAGCGGTCGCGGGCTGGGCAGGGCTTATGCGGAGGCGCTTGCTGCCGCCGGGGCAGCTGTCGTGGTCAACGACGTGGACGGCGATGCGGCGAAGCAGGTGGTCGACGCCATCGAGAGTGCGGGCGGCCGGGCGACTGCTGTCGTCGCGCCGGTTGGCGAAACCGCAGTCGCGGACCAGTTGGTCGCCACTGCGGTAGCGGAGTTCGGCCGGTTGGATGTGATGGTCACCAACGCGGGGATTCTGCGCGATCGGGTGCTCTGGAAGATGTCGGACGAAGAGTTCGACGACGTCATCCGCGTTCACCTGCGTGGCACGTTCACCTGTGCTCGCGCGGCAGCCCAGCGGATGCGCGAGCAGGGGGAGGGCGGCCGGCTGATCCTGGTGGCCTCGCCGGCAGGTCAGCGGGGGAACTTCGGCCAGACCAACTACGCCGCCGCCAAGGCGGGGATCGCTGCGATGGCCCGGACCTGGGCGATGGAGCTGGCGAAAGCCGGCATCCTGGTCAATGCCGTCGTACCGGTCGCTGCCACCGAGATGACCCGGACCATTCCGGCCTTCGCGCCCGCGATCGAAGAAGCTGAGCGGACCGGTGCGCCACTGCCGCGCTGGCTTCGCCGCGACGAAGGACTCGGTACGGTCGAAGATGTCGCGTCCCTGATCGTCTTCCTGGCCTCGGATGCGTCGGCCGAGGTGACCGGCCAGGCGATCGGTATCGGCGGTGACCGGTTGGCGCTGTGGTCGCATCCGGCAGAGAAGTCCGTTGCCTACAGCCAGGACGGGTGGACCGCGGAGGGGATCGCGGCCTCATGGTCCAGCGGTATCGGCGCCGAGCCGGAGAGTTACGGAATCCCAGCACCACAAGGCCGTTGAGATGGGCATCGATCTGGACGAGATCGTCGCGATCGACGTCCACACGCACGCCGAGATCTCCAAGGACGGACACGGTTCACTGAGCCCGGAGCTGTTCGGCGCTTCGGCGAAGTACTTCAAGGCACACGACCACCGGCAGCCGACCATCCCGGAGATGGCGGCCTACTACCGGGAACGCCGGATGGCGGCCGTGGTGTTCACCGTCGACGCCGAGCACGCGACCGGGCATCCGCGGATCGCGAACGAGGAGGTCGCCGCGAGCTGTGCGGAGCACTCCGACGTACTGATTCCGTTTGCGAGTGTCGATCCGTGGAAGGGGCGAGCCGGAGCGCGGGAGGCGCGGCGGCTGGTCGAGGAGTACGGCGTCCGCGGTTTCAAGTTCCATCCCAGCCTGCAGGGCTTCGCGCCCGACGATCGGATGGCCTACCCCCTGTACGACGTCATCCAGGAGCTCGGTGTTCCGGCGCTCTTCCATACCGGGCAGACCGGGATCGGTGCCGGTGTGCCGGGTGGTGGCGGAATCCGGCTGAAGTACTCGAATCCGATGCTGGTCGACGATGTCGCCACCGACTTCCCCGATCTGCGGATCATCCTGGCGCATCCGTCATTCCCGTGGCAGGACGAGGCACTCGCGGTCGCGACCCACAAACCTTCCGTCTACATCGACTTGTCGGGCTGGTCGCCGAAGTACTTCCCGCCCCAGCTCGTGCGCTACGCCAACACCCTGCTGCAGGACAAGGTCCTGTTCGGCTCCGACTACCCGGTGATCACTCCGGACCGCTGGCTCGCGGACTTCGCCGAGCTGGAGATCAAGCCGGAGGTCCGCTCGAAGATCCTCAAAGACAACGCGGCCGGGCTGTTGGGCCTGGCCGTCAAGGAAGGTGCGCACGGATGAAAACCACTGCCAATGGACTGGACGAGATCACCGCACTGGCCGGCCGCAGCCTCGGTCACGGCGACTGGATCGAGGTGACGCAGGACCGGATCGACCGGTTCGCCGACGCCACCGACGACCGCCAGTGGATTCACGTCGACCCCGTCCGTGCGGCCGCCGGCCCGTTCGGCACCACAATCGCGCACGGCTATCTGACGCTGTCGCTGCTGATCCCGTTGTTCACCGACCTGCTGGAGATCGGAGGGGTCCGGATGAGCGTTAACTACGGCCTCGACAAGGTGCGCTTCCCGAGCCCGGTCCCGGTCGGCGCCAAGATCCGGCTCGCGGCCGTCGTCGCGGACGTGATCGCGATCGAGGGCGGCGTGCAGATGCTGCTCGACTTCACCGTCGAACTCCAAGGCGCGGACAAGCCCGCCTGCGTCGCCCGTGCCGTGTACCGCCACTACACCTGAACGAGGGGCACCGCCATGCCACATCAGCAGACCCAGCTTCGCCGGGCAGTCGCCTCGAGCTACCTCGGCAGCCTGATCGAGTACTACGACTTCCTGCTCTATGCGACCGCCTCCGCGGTGGTCTTCAGCAAGGTCTTCTTCTCCGACCTCGACCCCGCGCTGGCAACCGTGGCCAGCTTCGGAACGTTCGCCACCGGATACCTCGCGCGGCCGCTCGGCGGCATCCTGTTCGGGCACTTCGGCGACAAGCTCGGCCGCAAACGGATGCTCGTGCTCACCATGACGATGATGGGATTGTCCAGCTTCCTGATCGGCCTGCTGCCCGGCTCTGAGCAGATCGGCGCTGCCGCTCCGGTCGGCCTGATCCTGCTGCGAGTGCTGCAAGGGATCTCGGTCGGCGGTGAGTGGGGCGGCGCCGTACTGATGTCTGCCGAGCATGCGACCTCTCGACGGGGGCTGTGGGCAAGCTTCACCAATGCCGGTGCGCCGAGCGGGATGGTCGTCTCCACGGTGGCGATGACGACCACCGCGGCGCTGACCGGGGAGGCCGCGTTCCTCGAGTGGGGCTGGCGGATCCCGTTCCTGCTCAGCATCGTTCTGCTCGCGATCGGGCTGTTCGTCCGCTCCCAGGTCGAGGAGACCCCGGCCTTCCTCGCAGCCAAGAGCGTCGTACCGAGACGCCGGATTCCGCTGGTCGAGGTGCTGCGCAACCAGCCGCGGATCCTCGCGCTCAGTGTCGGCGTCGGTCTGGCGGCGTTCGTCGTCCAGGCCACGCTGACGACGTTCATCCTCGCGTACGGCGTCCGGGTGGGCCACACGAGGCAAGAGGTGCTGAACGTGCTCACGGTCTCGTCGGCCTGCGCGGTCTTCGGCATCATCGGCTGGTCCGCGGTCTCGGATCGGGTCGGCCGCCGTCCGGTGGTGGTGGCCGGTGCCGTGGCGACGGCGATCTACGCCTTCGCGCTCTTCCCGCTGGTCGAGTCCGGCAGTACGGCGCTCCTGGTGGTAGCGCTCGTCATCGGGCAAGGCGTGCTGCATCCGATGATGTACGGACCGCTCGCCGCGCTCTACACCGAACTGTTCGACACCGAGACCAGGTATACCGGTGCCTCGCTGGGATATCAGCTCGCCGGACTGGGCGCCGGGATCGCTCCGGTCCTGTTCGCCGAGATCCAGCGCGCGTCGGGCGGCCCGGCGACCACGGCCATCGCCTGCACGATCGCGGCGTTCTGCCTGCTCTGTGTCGGGTGTGTCCTGGCGTTGCAGGAGACCAATCGGCGAAGCTTGGTGCGAGTAGGAGTGTGATCATGCCCAACGAGGGAATCGGTGGCTGGCCGGCCAGACGTGCGCTGATGTCGCCGAACAGCACCGCTCTGCTCTTCGAAGACGAGTCGACCACGTACGCCGAACTGTCCGCGCGGATCAGCAGTCTTGCGGCCCACCTGGTTGCGGCCGGGCTGAGCAAGGGCGACCGGGTGGCCTATCTGGGGCCGAACCATCCGGCGTTCGTGGAGACGCTGTTCGCCACGGTGAGTGCGGGTGGCATCTTCGTCCCGCTGAACTTCCGGCTGACGGCGCCGGAGATCACCCAGATCCTCGGCGACTGCGAACCCACCGTGCTGGTCTATGCGCCGGAGTGCGCAGCTGTCGTGCAGATGCTGGAAGCAACCCCGCAGCAGGTGGTTGCCTTGAGCAACCCTGGGCCGGGGGAGCAGCTGTACGGTGACTGGCCGGCTGCGGCTGCGGCTGTCGAGGTTGCGGTGGCAGCCGATGACGTGGCGCTGATCCTCTACACCTCCGGCACGACCGGACGGCCCAAGGGGGCGATGCTCACGCACGCCAACCTGACCTGGAACACCGTCAACCTGCTGATCGGCGTCGACGTCGGCGCCGACGAGGTCACCCTGATCTCGGCACCGCTGTTCCACATCGCTGCGCTGGCCCAGACCCTGTTGCCCACGCTGATCAAGGGCGGCTGCGCGCTGATCACACCGGGATGGGATGTCGACGGCGTCTACGAGCTCATCGCGAAACACCGGGTGACCTGGATGTTCGGCGTCACCACCATGTACGCCGGTCTGGCCGCCGTACCGCAGTGGGAATCGGCCGACCTCACGTCGTTGCGCAGCCTGATGTGTGGCGGCGCGGCGGTGCCCGAGGAGCTCGTCCGCACGTACCAGCGCCGCGGTCTGACGTTCTGCCAGGGCTATGGGATGACCGAGACCGCTCCCGGTGTGACCTTCCTGGAAGCTCGCGAGAGCGCCGCCAAGGTGGGCTCGGCCGGAGTGCCGGTGTTCTTCGCCGATGTCCGGCTCGACCGCCCTGGGGCGGGGCCGGGGGAGGTGCTGGTGCGCGGCCCGAACGTGACGCCTGGCTACTGGCGTGACTCCGGCGCGACCGAGGCGGCTTTCACCGAGGACGGCTGGTTCCGGACCGGTGATCTTGCCGCGATCGATCCGGATGGGCATTTCCGGATCGTCGGCCGGCAGAAGGACATGTACATCTCCGGCGGTGAGAACGTGTACCCGGCCGAGGTGGAGAACGTCATGTTCGGGCATCCGGCGGTCGCTGAGGTAGCGGTGGTCGGTATGCCGGACGACAAGTGGGGCGAGGCCGGCCGGGCGTTCGTCGTACCGGCGGTGCCGGTCACCGAGGCCGAGTTGCGCGAGTTCCTGCTCGGGCGGCTGGCGAAGTACAAGGTGCCGTCCCGGTTCGAGTTCGTCGACCGGTTGCCGCGGACGGCCTCCGGCAAGGTTCGCAAGGGTGACCTCAGAGCAGTCCGGCCTCACTTGCCTTGACGATCGCCTCTACGCGGTTGCGGGCGCCGAGTTTGTGCAAAGCGGACTGAAGGTACGTCTTGACCGTGTTGCGGGTCAGGCCGGTCGCCTCGGCGATCTCTGGGTTGGTCAGGCCCTGGGCGGCGTACCGGAGGACTTCGTACTCGCGACGGGTCAGACCGCTGCGTGCCAAGGCGTCTGAGCGTCGGGCGGGGTGCGGCCGGATTCGTGGGTCGACGACCCGTTCGCCGCGCAGTACCTGTCGTAGCGCGGCCAGCAGGTCGGTGCCGGCCAGGTCTTTGATCAGTGCGGCGTTGGCACCGGCATCGAGCGATTCGGTGATGCAGTGGTGGTCTGCGTGGGCGGTGAAGATCGCGATCTTCACCGCGGGCTGGACTTTCCGCAGCTCGCGGATCACCTCGGGCGCCAGCATGTCCGGCAGCCGCAGGTCGAGCAGTACGACGTCAGGCCGCAGCTGGGCAATGCATTCGACCGCAACCCGCCCGGACTCGGCCGATCCGACGACGGTCAGTGCGGGATCTGAGCGCAGCAACAAAGTCACCCCGTCGCGCACGACGGGATGATCGTCGACGACGAAGACGGTCGAGGTCATTGCGGGAGCCAGCAGCGCAAGGTGGAACCGCCGTCCTCGTCGCGGATCAGGCTGACCTGACCACCTAGGCGAATCGCGCGTTCGGACAGCGACTTCACGCCGAGACCGCTGCTCGGGCTGTCCGTGCCGTCCTCGATGCTGTCATCGGCGACAACCAGGTGGACGCCGCCGGAGTCCGCCGTACCGAGGCTGACGATCACCGAGTGCGGTTTCGCATGCTTCTCGATGTTCAACAGGCCCTCGCGGACGACGGCCACCAGCAGGGCAGTGCGTTCCGCATCCAGGGCCGCGACCGTCGCCAACTCGACAAAACGAGCCGGTACGCCGGTCCTGGCCTCGAACGACCGGGTGTATTCGGCGATCTCCACCGCGAGCGCGCGTTCCGGCGCGGTATCCGTCATGACCAGCAGGGACTCACGCAACGCGGCCGACGCGGCGGAGACGTCGGACTCCAGCCGGCGCAACCGATCGACCAGCGGCGGATTGTCCTGCACCGACTGATGCAGATCCCGGACCTGGACGCCGATCAAGAACAGCAACGCACCGACCGAGTCGTGCAAAGCGCTCTGCACCCGCTGCCGCTCGGCGGCGACCGCATCGGACCTGGTCGCCTCCACCGCATCGGCAATCCGGAGCGCGGTCGACGCCTGGTCGGCGATGTCGAGCATCTTGTCGACCGCGAAGTCACCGAACGACGTCGCTTGCCGCATGGCGGCGTACGCGATCGCGATGGTCCGGCCGTCCCGTCCGATCACCGGTACGGCGACCATCCCGCCGATGCCCTCGTGCCGGACCTGAACGTCGAAGTGATGAGTGATCGCGGGGGAGCTGATGTAGTCGCCGACCCGCACCGCGGTGCCCGACGCGAGCACCCGGCCGCCGATGCCCTGACCGATCGGTACGACGAGGTTCTGCAACTGGTTCGTCCGGGTCCCGGACATCCAGCGGACGACCGCCTGGTCCGGCGCCTCGAGGTCGGCCACGAACCCGGAGTCGGCACCGGTCTCGCTGCGGATCATCCGGGCGGTCCCGTGCAGGGCCACGATCCGGTCCATCACGGTCAGCAGCCCGTGCCGCTCGCGCAACAGCTCGTCGAGCGCAGTGAGCCGCTCGGCGACCTCGTCGGCAGCACGCTCGGTACTCACATCATGACCTTCGCACGGTGGAGGGCGGCACGCTATCTCCATCCGGAGAGGATTGTGCACGGAACGGTGTCTGCCTAAGGTACGTGAAAATGAGTTCAAATTCATTAAGAGCGGTGATTCTGGCTGCTGCACTGGTCGGCACCGTCGCGGCGCCCGCCTCGGCGACCCAGTCGCCCGGCCCGGTGGCGCTCACTGTCTTGTCGAACACCAAACCGGAGTACGTCAGTGGTGGAGACGTGCTCGTCAAGGTCAGCCGGTCGGCCACGGTGAAGCTGAACGGCCGCGACATCACGGCGGAATTCGCCGCTCAGCCCGATCAATCGCTGCTCGGTCTGGTGACCGGGTTGCGTACCGGGGCCAACGTGCTGACCGCGGGAGAGACGTCGCTGCGGGTGACGTCGTACCCGCTGTCCGGCCCGATCTTCTCCGGCCCACAGCAGGTCCCGTTCTACTGCGAGACCACGGCCTTCGGGCTCGCACCAGCGGCGCAACCGCTGTGCGAGGCGCCGACCAAGGTGACGTATCGCTACCGGACCACGGCCGGGGCATTCGTCGTGCTGCCGGACCCCGCCGTACGGCCCGCAGATCTGGCGACAACCGTCCTCGATGGCCGCACGGTCCCGTACATCGTCCGGGTGGAGACCGGAACGATCGACCGAGCCGTGTACCAATTCGCAGCCCTGTACGACGGCACTGATCCGACGCCGCTGCGCTCCCAGCAGAACTGGAACCGCAAGCTCGTCTACGCCTTCGGCGGCGGCTGCAACGCCGGATTCCACCAGGGCAACCAGACCGGCAACGTCCTCAACGACCTGTTCCTGTCGCAGGGCTACGCGGTCGCGTCGTCCACGCTGAACGTGCCGGAGACGAACTGCAGCACGGTGATCTCCGGCGAGGCCGCGATGATGGTCAAGGAACACTTCATCGAGACCTACGGGCCGACGCGCTACACGATCGGCTGGGGCGGGTCGGGCGGCAGCGTCAATCAGCACGAGATCGCCGACGGCTACCCCGGCATCCTGGACGGCATCGTCCCAGGAGTGTCCTTCCCGGACATGTTCAGCGCGTTCACGTCCGCGGCCGATTGCAGCGTTCTGAACAAGTACTTCGCCGGCACGGCCCTGACCGAGGCACAGAAGACCGCCATCACCGGATTCGTCAGCAGTAGCCCGTGCGTTTCATGGCAGGCCGGTTTCGGCCCGAAGATGACCCCGATCGGCAGCTGCAACCGGGCACCGGGCGCACCGATCCCGCCGACCGCGTTCTGGGACCCCGTGCTGAACCCGACCGGTATCAAATGCATGTCGGCCGAGCAGTGGGTGACCCAGCTGGGCCGTGACCCGAAGACCGGGCTGCCGCGCTCGGTCCGGGACAACATCGGCGTCCAGTACGGACTGCACGCGCTGCAGTCCGGTGCGATCACCCCTGCCCAGTTCGCCGATCTGAACGCGAAGGTCGGCAGCGTGGACCCGGCCGGTCAGCTGGTGGCCGAGCGGGCGACCGCGGATCCGGCCGCACTGCGCGCGGCGTACCGGAGCGACCTGCAGCTCAGTGGGGGACTCGGGCTCAGGTCGACGCCGATCATCGATCAGCGGTCGTACGCCGACCGGGCCGGCTTCGGCATCGACATCCACACCGCGGAGGTCTCGTTCGTCACGCGCGACCGGTTGCTCAAGGCAAACGGTACGGCGGCGAACCAGGTGATCATCATGTCGTCGCTCGACCCGGCGCAGTCGGCCGCGGCCTCGAGGTACGAGCTGGATGCGATGGACAGGTGGCTCGCTGCCATCACTGCGGACGGCTCGCACCGAAGCGCTCAGCAGAAGGTGATCGCGAACAAGCCCGCCGACTTGAAGGACGGCTGCTATCTGTCGGCGATCCAGCGGGTCGACCAGCCGTTGAACTATCCGCCGTCCGGTCCGTGTGGTGCGACGTACCCGGTAGCGGCCAATCCGCGGATCGCGGCTGGTTCGGACATCGGTGTCAGCAAGCTCAAGTGTGCCCTCAAGCCGCTGAACTTCTCCGCTTACCAGGTCGCGTTCACAGCCGCGGATCGCGCCACCCTCCGGAAGGCCTTCCCATCCGGTGTCTGTGACTACACCCGCCCCGGAATCGGTCAGCAGCCGCCGGCCGGGACCTGGCTCAACTTCAGTTCGTGATGCCGCCGTACACGAAGCCGGCCAGCGTGCCGACGCTTCCGCGCGAGGTGCCGGTGGACGGATGGAAGGTGGCGTGGCAGTAGCTCTCCAGCAGGCTCACGACCATCTGAGCCAATGCGGCCGACTCGGTCACCGATAGACCGAGTTCGGCCCGGAGCTCTTTGATGTGCCGGCGCCAGATCGCCACATCTGCGGCGCGGATCTGCCGATGGACCTCGGCGAACTCGGGGTCCGAGGCGGCCGCGTCGGAGATCGCGACCATCTCGGCCAGGTGCTCCCGGTACGAGCGCCAGTACGCCTGCACGTGGTCGCGCACGTCCTGCTCGGTGGTCATCCGGTGCCCGTCACCGGACGCATGGGCGACGCGGGTGTGCCGCGCCGCCAGGAAGTCGTCAGCGAGCGCCTTCAGTACGGCGGCCTTGGAGGGGAAGTACCGGTAGATCCCACCGGTTGCCCGCCCGGCCTCCGCTGTGATGTCGGTGATCTTCGTGGCCGCATACCCCTGCGCCGCGAACACCCGCCGAGCGGCTTGCTTGAACTCCTCCGCGGTCCGGTCCGCCTTGGATATCCCCACCTGGCCACTTTAGCCGGAGCAGACCGGGAGGCGGTGGACTCCCTGGATCGTCTGCGGGTTGAGGCCGTGGTAGATCCGCGGCGCGCCGTCGAGCTTCAGGGTGATGCGGCCGTTGCTGGGGGAGAGGGTCTTGCTGCGCCCGATCGCGTCGACCTGCCGTACGGCGGCGGTAGCGGCGACCGTCAACGTGGTCTTGGTCGGCCAGGTGTCGACCCAAACCTCGGGCGCCGGGAAGTGCCAGTCGGTGCGCTGGCCGACGGTGTTGAGGATGTAGCCGTCGGCGCGGTTCCAGAGAATGGTCACGGGACCGGCCGGAGTGTCGAACCAGAGGCCGAACGTCTTCGGGTTGGCGAAGGTGAGCTTGCCGCGGAAGGTCGCTTGGTCGAGGGTGCGGGCGGCGGTGGCATACGCCAGCAGGGACGGCTTCGGGCTGAGGTCACGGTTGACGAGACCGAAGTGGTACTCGGTGTTGAGCGGGTCGGCGACCTGCGGCATCCCGACGATGCTGTCCTGGAACTGGTACCAGCAGACGCACTTGATGCCTTCGGCCTTCGAGATCGCCAGCGTGAGCAGGACGTTCTCGGCAGCATGCCGGTAGGTGTCGCCCCACCAGCTGTTCGGGCGGGTCGGCGCGTAGGCCTCGGTCAGCCAGATCTCCTTCTGACCGTGCTGCGTCATCAGCGCCTTGAGCTGCTGCAGACCGCCGGCGAAGTTCCAGTACGGACCGTTCGGGCCGCCGGTCCAGTCGCCCGGCGGGACGTAGTCGGGCGTGAAGTTGCCGCGGCCGGGGTGGTAGGCGAACGCGTCGATCAGGTCCCAGCCACCGAGGGCGATGAAGTTGTCGACCCACTTCTTGTCCATCCCGGCCAGGCCGTTGTTCATCAGCTTGATGGCGTCGCCGGTGACGGCGCGCCGGTTGAAGACCGGCCGGAGCGCCTTGTCCAGGTACTCCGCGACGAACTGGCCGCTGGCGAACGGGCGATTCAGCTCGTTGCCGACCTCGAAGTACTTGGCTCCGGAATTGACTGCCACGGTCAGCTTGCTGGATGCCCAGTTGGTGATGACCTCTGGATCGACGGTCTTGATGTCCGGCTGCAGCTCGATGTTGTGCCGCATCCCGCGCCCGTCGTAGACGCTCGGATCCGGTCCGGGACCATCCTTGATGCCGATCCGCACCAAGCTGACCCCGATCCGCTGCCACAGATCCAGGACGGCGTTCAGACTCGGCCGCTCCAGCCACGGATAGTTCGCCATCCCGAACATGCTGGTGGCCCCGGCCTGATAGCTGTACGGCGGCAGCGTCGCGAGGTTCGTCCGCGCGAACGCCTCGTCGTTGCCGGAGCGAACGACGACCTCGGCGAAGGCGATTCCGGCCGCCGGCGCAGCGACGTTGAACGTGTGCTGCCAGGTGCCGGTTGCCGGGACCTGTCCGGGCATGGTCAACGACGCGAGCTGGATGCCGTCGAAGTCACGCATGATCAGCTGGAGCTGGACAGTCTTCGCAGTGGTGCCGCCGTTCGCGACCAGCGCAGTGATCTGCGCCGGAGCGCCGGGAGCGCCGTAGACGTTGAAGTCTGCGTTGGTGGTCAGCTCGAGGCCGAGCTCGTCGCCGTGGCCGATGGTGGCAGTGGCTGACGGCCGCTTGTCTGTGAAGTAGAAGTCGGCCCGGCTGACCCAGCCGTCGTTCGGGGCGGCCACGCTGGGAGCGTGCATCCAGGTGTCGTTCGTCCAGCCCTGCTTCGACATCTCGAGGAGGAACAGGCCGTGCTTGGTTCCCCAGGTCGAGGTGTGGGCGACGCCGGCAGTGTCCTCGTAAGGAATGCCGCCGCGGCTGTCGCGAACCCATTCGGTGACCGCGATGTAGTCGTCGGGCTCGGTCGCGAACTGGATGGCCCGGCTGAACGAGAAGCCGTCCGGGAGCAGGGTGTTGCGACCGGTGATGTGCCATTCCAGTACGGCGTGGTTGGTGCTGACGCTGAACCAGCCGACTACTGCGATCCCGGCGGCGACAGCGGCCGCGTCGAACGTGTAGACGATCTTGATCGCCGGCGTACCGTCTGCCAGGGCGTCCGAGGTCGGGGTGCCGCCGGTGGAGGTATAGGTGACCGTGGGCTCCTCGCCGACCTTGGTCTTGACCATGACCTTCGACCCGGCGGATCGCGTGGTGCCACCAGCAGTGTCACGGATCGCGAGCCGGCCGCCCGGGCTGGCCAGCAGGCTGATGCCAGTGGAGTTCAACGGGATGTCTCCGGCCAGTGCATCCGCGGCGAAGGCGGTGATCGGGGTGGCCTCGGCGGTGAGCACCACCCCAGCGGCCAGGGCCGAACCAAGAAACCGGCGGCGACTGGTGCCCTTGAGTCGAGGGTCTGGAAAAGTCATCGACGGCTCCTTGGTTCGGCGGATGGTCTGCAGATCAACCTGATAATGCGTATCTGCAGATCCATGCCGAGGACGATTTCAAGGAGATTGCCTTCCTGTCAAGGGGGTATTGCGCTTTCGAAGGGGTTTGCTCTAGGGTTTCGGCTATCCACTGAAGATACGCATTATCAGGAGCCGAGATGCCATCGAAGCCTCGCCGGGTCACCCAGCGCGAGATCGCCGAGATCGCGGGCGTCAGCCAGACCACGGTATCGGTCGTGCTGAACGATCGCGACGGGAAGAACGTGCGGATCCCCGCCGAGACGCGGGCCCGGGTGAAGCAGGCCATCGAGGAGCTGACCTATGTCGCAGACCCGGCCGCGCGCCGGCTGGCCGGGATGGACAACCAGATCATCGGCCTGTTCACCTACGAGCCTGCGCTCTCGCCGGAGAGCATGGACTTCTACGGGCCCCTGCTGAACGGGCTGGAGCGCGCTGCTGAGCAGGTCGGCTGGGATCTCCTGTTCTTCACCTCCTCACCGGTGGAGAACGGCACCCGCAGTCTGTTCCACCGCAAAACCCGGCTCCGGCTGACCGACGGTTGCGTGCTGCTCGGTCAGCAGATGGTTGCCTCCGAGCTGGAGCGACTGGTCGCCGAGCAGTTCCCGTTCGTCTGCATCGGGCGTCGGGACGAGACCGCGGCCGCCGTACCGTATGTGGCGATCGACTACATCACCCCGGCCAACGAGCTGATGGACCAAGCGGCGGCCGGTGGGCATCAGCAGGCGCTGTATGTGCACCGCGGGACGGATACGCCGACCGCGCGCGACCGCCGGATCGCCGTTGAGGCCGCGTCTGCAGAGGGACGGCTGTCGTTCCTGCTGGTCGGCGAGGAGCGCATTCCCGAGCTGCCGCGGTTGGCTCAGGCGACTGGTGCGACCGTGATCCTCGGTGAGGACGCGTTCCTGACCGAGGATGTCGTGCACTCGCTGACCGCGGGGGGCATCTCCGTACCGGATGAGATCTCGGTGGCCGCGCTCGCCGAGGTGCGAGGGCATCGTGTCGAGGGACGCGCGCTGGCCGGCTTCCACGTGCCGAGGGAACGCCTGGCCGCTGAGGCGCTCGACCTGCTGCAGTTGCTGATCAGCACGGAGCCGAGCGAGTGGCACACGCTGGAGATCCGCCGGCTGCTCCTGGCCGAGGTGCGTTCCAGCGAGACGATCGTGCCAAGAAAGGCCCAAGCATGACCTCGGCTGCGGCCAAGCTGATCACGACGGAGGTCGCGATCATCGGCGGTGGGCTGGGGGCCGTCGCCGCTGCGCTCGCGTTGCTGCAGCGCGGGCGGCGCGTGGTGCTGACCGAGGAGTACGCGTGGCTCGGTGGGCAGCTGACCTCGCAGGCCGTGCCGCCGGATGAGCACATCTGGGTGGAGCAGTTCGGCATCACTGCGCGCTATCGAGCGCTGCGGGAAGGCATCCGGACGTACTACCGCGACAACTATCCGCTGTCCGCGTCCGCCCGGATCGACCGCGAGCTGAATCCGGGACGCGGTCGCGTCAGCAAGCTCTGCCACGAACCGCGGGTTGCGAACGCGGTGATCACCGCCCAGCTGGCGCCGTACCGGTCCAATGGGCAGTTGACCGTGCTGCAGCCTGTCGTGCCGGTGTCGGCCGAGATGAACGGTACGACGGTGCGTGGGGTGACGGTCGTCGATCTGCGGACCGGGGCCGAGACGGAGATCGTGGCCGAGTTCTTCCTGGATGGGACTGAGACAGGCGACCTGCTCCCCATGACCGGTACGGCGTTCGTCGTCGGAGCCGAGAGTCAGGCGGACACGGGTGAGCCGAGTGCGCCCGAGGTCGCCGATGCGGGGAATGTCCAGTCGATCGCCTGGTGCTTCGTGTTCGACCACGTGGCGGGGGATCACACGATCGAGCGGCCGGTGGACTACGAGTACTGGCGCTCGTTCGAACTGCCGTACTGGGGCGCACCGATGTTGTCGTTCACCGCCCCGAACCCGCGCACGCTGGTGCCGGAAGAGCGGACCATGCATGTGAACCCGGAGTTCGACGCGACCGGAGATCCACGCATCGATCCGGGTGACCGGGATCTGTGGATCTTCCGCCGGATCGCGGCCCGCAACACGTTCGCAGAGGGCTTCTACGACAGCGACGTCGTGCTCGCCAACTGGCCGCAGCTCGATTATGTCGGCGGCTCGATCATTGAGTTCGAGGACCGAGCTGTGCACCTGGCGGCTGCGAAGGCGCAGTCGCGCGCCTATGTGTACTGGCTGCAGACCGAGGCGCCGCGGCCGGATGGAGGACACGGCTGGCCCGGGCTGCGGTTGCGCCCGGACGTGGTCGGGACGGACGACGGGTTCGCCCAGGCGCCGTACATCCGGGAATCGCGGCGGATCAAGGCGCTCACGACCGTGCGCGAGCAGGACGTGTCGATCAAGGTCCGTGGGTACGGCGGGCCGGCGCAGTTCGAGGGTTCGGTCGGGGTCGGGATGTACCGGATCGACCTGCACCCGTCGACCGGGGGCGACAACTACATCGATGTCGACTGTGCGCCGTTCGAGATTCCGCTGGGCGCGCTGGTGCCGGTCGCCACCCAGAACTTGTTGCCTGCGGCCAAAAATATCGGCACCACCCACATCACCAACGGCGCCTACCGGCTGCATCCGGTCGAGTGGAACGTCGGTGAGGCCACCGGGGAGCTCGCGGCGTTCTGCCTCGACCACGGGCTGAGCCCACAGCAGGTCGCGACCGATCCGGACCTTGTCACGCAAGTTCAGCACCGGCTGACCGAGGCCGGAGTGGAACTCCACTGGCCCGAGATCGCCGGCTACTAGACCCGAAGGATCTTTCTGATGACTACAAGGAAGCTGCTGGGCACGGTCGCCCTGGTGACGGCCGCCGCCCTGACGGCCTGCGGAGCACCCGCCACCGAGACCGCGAACAAGGCCGCGGACGCGAAACTGCGGATGACAGTGTGGACCTCGAACGAGGCCCAGCTGAAGCTGCTCAACTCGATCGCCGATGCCTATAAGGCCGAGCACCCGAAGGTTGCCTCGATCACCTTCGAGAGCCTGCCGTTCGCGGACTACAACACCACGCTGACCACCCAGATCGCCGGTGGGAACGCACCCGACCTGGCCTGGATGGGTGACATCTCCAAGGACCTGATCGCCGCCGATGCGCTGGTCGGGCTGACCGAGCCGTTGAAGGCGACGGAGGGCTGGAAGTACGACGACCTGGTCGACAGCGCGGCCAAGGAGTTCAGCAAGGACGGCACGCTGTATGCGTACCCGTTCTCCAACTCGCCGTTCGCCTTGTACGTGAACACGGACCTGCTGGCGAAGGCCGGGCAGAAGATCGATCCGGCCAAGCTGACCTGGGATCAGGTCGCCGCCGCGGGGGCCGCCGTCAATGCCAAGACCGGGAAGGCCGGCTTCGTCGTCCGCGACTTCGACTACAAGTCGTGGAACACCTTGGCCACGGTCTGGACGGGCTGGGGCGCCCAGGCGTGGAGTGCGGACGGGAAGACCTGTACGTTCGCCAGCCCGGAGATGCAGCAGGCGTTCACCTTCCTGCACGATGCCGCGTTCAAGACCAAGGCGATGCCTGGACCAGGGGTGACTGCCGACTTCTTCGCGGGTGATGCTGCCTTTACGGTGGCGCAGGTGTCCCGCTCGGCGCTCCTCACCGGTTCGTTCAAGTTCGGTCTGTATCCGCTGCCGGCCGGCCCGAAGGGCAAGTACTCGGTGATCGGCCAGGCCGGTGTCGGAGTGCTTGCCTCCAGCAAGCAACGCGACCAGGCCGTGGACTTCCTGAGCTACCTGTCGAACCCGGAGAACGCGGCGAAGCTGGCGCAGTTCTTCCCGCCGCCCCGCAAGTCGCTGCTGACCGGCGCCCAACTCGCTGCGAACAACAAGGTGCTCAATGCCGCCCAACTGCAGGCTGCGGTCGTCGACCAACTGCCGAACGCCGTCACGCTGCCGAACCACACCAGCCCGGCCGAGATCGCCCAGAAGGGCAAGACCGCGCTGGACGCGCTGTGGACGGCCAGCGCCGATATCCCCGCCGTTCTGAACTCGGTCTGTACGGCGATCCAACCCGTCCTGGCAAAATAGTGTCGTCGGGGATTGGAGTGTCGTCGGGGATTGGAATGTCGTACTGGACAATCCGCCGGCGGGATGTGCTCACCGGCTACCTGTTCATCCTGCCGCAGCTGGCCGGAGTCGCGGTGTTCGTGCTGCTGCCGGTGGGGATGGCGATCTGGTACAGCCTGAACGACTGGAACGTGTTCACCGGCAAGCAGACTTTCGTGGGGGCCGAGAACTATGCGGCGCTGGCCGATGATCCGCAGTTGCCGAAGGTGCTGGGGGCAACCGCCTTGTTCTCCGGCGGAGTCGTCGTACTGAACATCGCGCTCGGCCTGCTGCTCGCCGTACTGCTGAACCGGAAGTTTCGTGGGGTGACGTTCTTCCGGACGGTGTTCTTCTCACCGGTCGTGGTGTCGGTCGTGGCGTGGACGTTGGTCTGGGGCTTTCTGCTCCAGGACAACGGCGGGATCAACGGTCTCTTGGGAGGGATAGGGATCGATGGTCCGAACTGGTTGCAGCACGGCGACACCGCGATGATCTCGGTCGTGTTCACGCAGGTGGTCCGAAGTGTCGGCGTGAACATGGTGCTGTTCCTGGCCGCGTTGCAAGGCGTTCCGGGGGAGCTGTACGAGGCAGCCCGGATCGACGGGGCGAGCAGCCGCTCGGTGTTCGGCCGGATCACGTTGCCGCTGATCTCGCCGACGATTCTGCTCACCGTCATCGTCACGGTGGTCGGGGCACTGCAGTCGTTCGCACAGATCGCCGTCCTGACGGCAGGTGGGCCGGAGCTCTCGACGACGGTGCTCGTGTACTACGTGTTCCAGCAGGCCTTCAAGTTCAACGACATCGGCTACGGCTCGACGCTGGCGCTGATGCTGCTGAGCTTCGTGATGGTGCTGACCTTGCTGCAATGGCAGCTGCGCCGGAAGTGGGTGTTCTATGAGGAGTAGGCGCGTTCTACTCGTCCTTGCGCTGGCCGTGCTGGCGATTCCGTTCGTGGTGCCGACGGTGTGGATGGTGGCCGCCTCGGTGAAACCGCTGCCGGAGATCTTCGCGGCTCCGCCGTCGCTGTGGACCAAGCACCCGACACTGGCCGCGTACGGCGAGGCGTTCAGCTTCCAGCCGTTTGCGCGCCAGTACCTGAACAGCGTCTACATCGCCGTACTGGTCACGTTGATCACGCTCGCGGTCTCGGCCTTGGGCGGATATGCGTTCGCGCGGATCAAGTTCCCTGGCGCGAATGCGCTGTTCCTCGTCGTACTGACCGGGCTGTTGGTGCCGAGTGAGGTGACGATCGTCCCGCTGTTCCAGATGTTCAAGCGGGCCGGGATGATCAACACCCACTGGCCGCTGATCCTGGTCACCGCGCTGGCGGCGCCGTGTGTGCTGGCGACGTTCATCATGCGGCAGTTCTTCATCGCGCTGCCCGTCGAGCTCGAGGAGGCGGCTCGGCTCGACGGGCTCGGCCGGCCCGGGATCTGGTTCCGGATCTGTCTGCCACTGGCCAAACCGGCCCTGTCGGCAGTGGCGATCCTGACGTTCCTCGCGTCCTGGAACCTGTATCTCGAGCCGACCGTGTACATCACCTCGCCGGAGTTGTTCACGTTGCCGCAGGCGCTGACGAGATTCACTGACGCGTACGGCGGCCAGATGTGGAACACGCAGTTGGCCGCCGCCACGATGACCGTGCTGCCGATGCTGGTCGTCTTCGTGCTCCTGCAGCGTCAGTTTGTCGAAGGGTTGGCGCACTCAGGCCTCAAGTGAAGTCAGGAGTCCCAGATCGGGCCGAGTGCGGGGATGCCGAGCTTCTCCATGCCGTGTACGACGGTCCAGGTGAGCTTCCGGTTGGACACGCAGATCACGGCCTCGGCGTTCGACGACTCGTACGCCGAGTAGGCCAGCTTGACCATGTCGGGTTTGCCGTCGGCATCGGTGTCCCAGATGATCGCGTCCGGCTGGGCCCGCATGATCTCGTCGACAAGCGCCTGCCCGTAGGTCTTCACGGGGTTCCGTGTCACCCAGACCAGCTGCATCGGGACCCGGTTGGCGAGGATGTGCGCCAAGACCGGACCGATTCCGCTGCCGGTGACGACGTACACGACGCGGTTGAAGACGCTGCCGTAGTTCGCCATCCCGGCCGTTGCGATCCCGCGGACCCAGATGTGCGACGGCGGATTGTCGATGAAGTAGCTCGTCCAGTCACCGGCCCGCGAGATCGCCATCCGGAACCCCGGTGCGCCAGGCGTCGGGATCACGGCGAAGCTGTGCCACTGCTTGAATGGATGCCGCGCGATCGACCGGGTCGAACCCGCCATCGGCCGGTAGCGGTTGCTGCTGACCAGTGCGACGTGCGACGACGGCCGGATCACATCGACCGGGATCCGCCGCAGCAGCGTCCACGGGAGCAGCGAGCTGACCGTGGTGATGGTCAGTACGACGATCGTCGAGGCGCTGCCGAGCTGGATCGCGCTGATCCAGAACAGCGCGGACAACGCCCAGCCGCCGAACCGGTGCATCCGCTCGAACAGGTCGTGGTGCTCGGTCCGGAACTTCGGCCGCGAGGTCATCACGATCGCGAACAGGAGCAGGGACTGCAGGCAGTAGGTGACCTGCAGACCCGCATCGACCTGGCCGATCGCGATCACCGTCAGCGCCCAGAACCACAGCGTCCCGCAGATCGCGCCGCCGACGTGCAGCCCGCCCAAGTGGTAGCCCTTGGCAAGCGTCCAGCGAATCTTGAGCGGCCACGACTTCGGCACCCGCATCACCAGCGTGCACAACGCATTCACGAAGAACTGCTGGCGGATCAGAATGCCCAGCGCAAAGTTGATCTGCGCAATCAACGCGACATTAACGACCGATCCCCACCAGCCGTTCCCGATCCCTACTCCGAGCAGCACGGCATTGGTCAGAACGACCAGCAGAGTCAGTCGGTGGCTCTGCATCAGCCTTGGATGCTTGAGAATCCGCCGTGCCGCCGGCAGCTCGTCAGGTAATTGGACATGCGTCAGTACCGCGCTCATTGAAATTCCCCCAGAACTTCACGTCACCCCGTTGGTAACCCGTGAGACGCGGAGCTCCCCGATTTGGTTCGTTTCGTCAGTGCGCGAAGAAAAGGAGATCGGCGGCTCCGGAAAGGATCAGGCGCCGGTCCTGAGCGGCAGGTGCCCAAGCAGGCAAGAGATTCAGGAGCTCGCCGGTGTCGCGTTGCCCGTTCGGGAGGTGCGGCCAGTCGGAGCCCCAAAGGAGGCGGTCGGGGCGGGTGGCAACGAGGGCGGCGCCGAGTTCCTGGATCGAGCTGAGTGGTTTGTCCTTGGCGATGCGGTAGGGGCCGGAGAGTTTGATCCAGCAGTTGCCGTTGTCACGGAGGACGGTCAGCAGGCGGTCGGCGTCGGCGGGGGTGAGGCCGTCTTCTTCCTTCATATAACCCATGTGGTCGATCACGTACGGCTGGTCGAAGTCGGCCAGGAACGGCAGGAGATCGCGGACCACCCAACCGGGTGTGTAGAACTGGAGGTGCCAGCCGCGTGCCGCGGTCCGGAGTGCCATCCGGCGAACGTAAGCGATGATTCCGGCGGTCGGCTGCTCGGCGCGGGCGAACAGATCGAGGCGAATCGCCCGTACGCCGACGGCGTCGTACCGGTCGAGTTCGGCGTCGGTGATGTCTTCCTCGACCCGGACGACGGCCCGGCAACGGTCGCCGACCCGGCGCAGGACCTCGAGCGCGAGGCTGTTGTCGGTGGCGTAGAAGGTGGGTTGGACGATCACCATCCGGTCGATGCCGAGGTAGTCGGTCACCGCCAGGTATTGGTCGAGCGTGGCGTCGGGGAAGGTGTAGAGCGGGTTCGCGACATGCGGATAGCCGGGTTCGAAGACGTGGAAGTGCGCGTCGCAGCTGCCGGGCGGGAGCTCGAAGGTCGGCGCGGTGTTGGACGACGCCAGACGCATGGGCAGGGTTTGCAGAGCAGTCATGCGGACACCTCGGTGAGCGAGCGGAGGACGGACTCGGCGCGGGACTGCACGGCCGAATAGAGCAGGTCGGTGTCCATGCCGGTCACGACGAGCGGGCAGACACCGAGCTGGGCGAGCGATGCGTACAGGACCGGATCGGCGACTCCGCCGAGCATGAAGAGCTTGCCGTGGTTGGCGCAGGCCTTCGCGACCGTGCCGACCGCCTCGCGGACGAGCGGATGGTCGTACTGCCCGGCAATCCCGAGCTCGGCAGTCAGGTCGTTCGCGCCGAGCGACAGCATGTCGACGCCGTCGATCGCTGCGATCTCGTCGGCGTTCGCGATCCCCAGCGGCGTCTCGATGAGGATCTGTACGACGGTCGCCGAATCGAGAGTGGGGTTGAGAACCCCCGCCGGGGTCGGCCGCATTCCGAGCGCCGGAACGCTGGAGAGTTGGGAACGCTGTCCACGGGGAGGGAAACGGCACGCTCGTACGACGGTCTGCGCCTCCTCGGCGGTCTCGATCCGGGGCGCGACGACACCTAGCGCGCCACCATCGAGGAGTCGGCCGATGGCGCCGTACTCGCGTTCTGGAGTCCTGACGAGCGGCATCACGCCGAGATCGGCGGCGAGGGCGCAGATGCCGGCTGCTGTGTCGATGGGCATGGTGGAGTGTTCGAGGTCGACCAGGATCGCGTGGTGGCCGGTGGAGTGGGCGATCCGGGCGATATCTGTGGTGCGTGAACCGCGGATGCCGAGCATGAGAGTCGGCTGGCCGTTTCGGAGCCGGCCGAGGAAGTCGTTACCGGCGCTGGTTTGCTGGACGAATCTGTTCATAGACCACCTTCTGGATGGCTAGTCTCTGGGGCTGCGCCGAAGAACAGCGCGGCCATGTCGGGGCGGGCGAGGAGTTCGTCGGCCGGTGCGGCGAACAGGACTTGGCCGCGTTCCATCACCACGCCGTGGTGGGCGAGCTTGAGGCCGAACCGCACGTTCTGCTCGACCATCAGGACGGTGACGCCGAGCTCGTTCATCGTCTGGGTGCTCTCGAAGACGACCTCGCAGGTCTTCGGGTCGAGGCCGAGGGTCGGCTCATCGAGCAGGACGACGGATGGGTTCGTGACGAGGGCGCGGGCGAACTCGACGATCCGGCGCTGACCGCCGGACAGGTCGGCGGCCTTGTCATGGGCTCGCGTGGTGATCACCGGGAACGCCTCGGCCAGTTCGTCGAGGCGCTTCTTCAGGCGACCGCGTTCGCTGCGGATCAGGTAGCCGCCGAGGAGCATATTGTCGCGGACCGTGAGGTTGCCGAACAGTCCACCTTGCTGCGGAACCTGGGCGACCCCCGCTGCCAGGACCTCGGCGGGTGACAGCGCGTGGACAGGCTTTCCATCCAGCAGAATCGTTCCCGCACTCGGCCGGAGCAGGCCGCTCAGGACGCGGAGCAGGGTGGACTTGCCGGCGCCGTTCGGTCCGACGACACAAGTGATCGCGGCCCGCTCGACGGTCAGCGTGACCCCTTGCAGGACGTCACCGCCGCCGTACCCGGCACGGACGTTCTCGAACTCGATCATGGTCGCGGTCCCGTCGTTGGTTCGAGCACGAAGTCGTCACCCAGATAGGCCTCCAGTACGGCGGGATCGGTGCTGACCGTGGCCGGGTCACCGGAGGCGATCACCTTGCCGTGGGCAAGGACCGTGGTCTGGTCGGCGAGCGCGAGGACGAACTGCATGTCGTGCTCGACGATGACGAAGGTCCGGCCGGTCGCGTTGAGCGAGCGAATCAGCTCAGCCAGGCGCTGGAGCAGGGTGGGGTTGATACCGGCCGCCGGTTCGTCGAGGAGGATCACGGCTGGGTCGAGCATCAGGAGCTGCGCGAGTTCGACCAGTTTGCGTTGGCCGTAGGAGAGGTCGGTCGCGGCGGCGTCCACGTACTCGCCGAGGCCGACGAACTCGAGCAGTCCGGTCGCTCGGGCTGCCTCGGCGCCCGAGACCGCGGAGTGCACGAGGCGGCGGGGTTCGAAGCGATCGTTGACTGCGGCAACGTTCTCCAGCACGGTCAGGCTGTCGAAGAGCCGGGGAAGCTGGTAGGTCCGGCCGATACCGGCGAAGGCGCGGCCGGTGCGGTCGAGTTTCGCCAGCGACTTGCCGTTCAGGACGACGTCGCCTGCCGCCGGCTCGTAGGTGCCGTCGATGACGTTGAACAGGGTGGTCTTGCCTGAACCGTTCGGGCCGATCAGCGCAGTAATGGAACCGGCCGGTACGACGATCGATGCGTTGTCGAGTGCCTTGACGCCACCGAACTGCACGGTGACGCCGTCGACTCGCAAGAGGTCGGTGCCGGGGGCAAGCGTGCGACTGCTCATCGGCGCGACAGGCAGCGCCGTACTGGCTAGACGGGCGCCTGCTTGCGCGGTGCGGCGGTCGAGGAGGCGGGCGACCGACGCGATGATGCCGCGGGGCAGGGCGAGCGTGACGAGCAGCAGCAGCCCGCCGAACATGATGAGACGGAAGGCTCCGGCATCAACGCCGCCGATCGAGGTGTTGGTCACCTCGGCGAGCGGCACGATGATGAACGCGCCCAGGACCGGACCCCAGACGGTGGCTCGTCCGCCGAGCAGGACCGCGAGCACCACCTGCAGGCTGAGGACGATGTCGAACATCGTGCTGACCGTCAGGAAGCTGACGTAGTAGCCGTAGATCGCGCCGGCCACGCCGACGAGCACCGCCGACGCCATGAACGCGAGGCTCTTGTAGATCGGCGCCGGGACACCGATACCCGCAGCCTTGTCCTCGTCGTCGCGGATCGCGACCAGCCCGAGGCCGAACTTCGAGCGGCGGATTGCGCTCGTCATCGCCACGCTGAGCAGCAGGAGTGCGAGGAGAGCGTAGTAGAACGGCCAGTTGTGGAAGCGCACATCCCAGTCAGGCAACGGCATCAGCAAGCCTTGGCTGCCGCCCGTCAGCGACGACCAGTTCCGCACGATCAGGCCGAGCAGTTCGAGCATCGCGTACGAGACGATCACGAAAGCCACACCCCTCGTACGACGCGTGACCCAGCTGAGCGCCAAGGCGACGAGGGCGGCGGCGATTCCGCCGAGTGGTGCGACGAGGAACGGCGAGACCGCCCACTGGCTCGCGAGAATACCGGCCGTGTAGGCGCCGACGCCGATGAATGCGCTGTGCCCGAGACTCACGTACCCGGTGAGCCCCGACATCACGTTCCAGCCCGACCCGAGCACACCCAGCAGGAACGTCAGAATCAGCACGTTGTGGATGTAGGAGCTCGGTGTCAGGAACGGGATGGCCACTGCAGCCAGCACACCCAAGCCGATCAGCCATCGCTTGGGGACTCGTCGACGAGGTGCAGATGTTTCGGCGCTCATGCCCTCGCTCCGTCCGCGCGGAGCTTTCCGCCGAGTAGACCTTGGGGGCGGACGAGCAGGATCACGATGATGAGGATGTACGGGACCGCGGTCGCCCAGCGCGTATCGACGTACGAGGAAGTGAGCGCCTCGCCCAAGCCGAGGATCGCGGCCCCGAGAGCGGCGCCCAGGAGGCTGCCCAGGCCGCCGAGGATGACGACGCAGAGGATGCGGCCGATCCAGACGTAGTGGGAGTCGGGGACGAACTGATAGATGACCGAGAGGGCGGCGCCGCCGAAGCCGGTGGTGGCGGCGCCGATGGCGAACATCTGGGCCATCGTGCGCTCGACCTCGATGCCTACCAGAGCGGCGCTGTCGCGGTTCTCGGAGCAGGCGCGGATGGCACGGCCGAGGAAGGTGCCGCGGAGGAGACCGTAGAGGGCGCCGAGGATGGCCAGGGCGCCGGCGAAGGCGTAGAGCTGGGCCTGGGGGATGACGACCGAGCCGAGCTGGAAGGACGTGTTGAAGTAGCTCGGGGTGGCGGAGCGGACCTCGGTGCCCCAGATGAGCGCCATCACTCCACCGGCGGCGATGGCGACTCCGAATGAGGCCACCATCGCCAGTTCGTGGTCGATGCGGTGGACCCGGGCGATGACCAGGCGGTAGAGGACGCGACCAACGACGTACATGACCGGCGTGATGATGACGCCGACCAGCAGCGGGTCGATGCCGGTGCGGTCCCACACCCACCAGGAGAGGAAGGCCGCGAGCACGATCATGGCGCCGTGGGCGAGGTTGATGATCCGCATCACGCCGAAGACGAGGCTGAAGCCGGAGGACATCAACGCGTACACGCCACCGACCAGGAGGCCGAGGATGACGGTCTGGACGAGGAGCGTCACGAGCCGCTCCAACCCGGTTTGACGAACAGTACGTCGGCCGACGTGGCCGCCGACTTCGGGCTGACGATCTGGAGTTTGCCGTTCTGGAACTGGCCGAGCAGCATGTCGCCCTGCGGCCGTCCGGTCGCGTCCCAGTTCAGCGGACCGACGACGGTCTCGACGGTGTTCTTGTGCAGCCAGTCCGCGATGGCGGTCTGATCCAGCTTGCCGACAGCCTTCACAGCTGTGGCCAGGACTTGCCCCGCTGTATAGGAGTTCGCCGCATCTTCGCTCGGCGCAGCCTTGAACTGTTTCGTGTATCCGGCAACGAACCCGGCGTTGGACGGGTACTTCGCCTCCGGGCTCCACGCCAGGTAGGTGAAGATTCCCTCGGTGCTGCTCGCGCCGATGGACTTCGCGAACGACGGGTCGGTCGGGGTGTTGAGTTGGTAGAACTGCTTCGGGGAGAAGCTGACCTTCTGGAACGAGCGGATGAGCGAGATTCCGTCACCGGCGATCGAGCCGTTGATCACCAGGTCGGGTTTCGCCTGCTTGATCGCATTCGCGATCGTGTCGAAGTTCGATGTGTCCGGTGCGTAGGTCTTGTTGTAGACGGTCTTGACCCCGAGCGCGCCGAGCCGCTCGCCGAAGAGCTTGGCCGCCTGGGTGGTGTTCGGGTCGTCCAGCTGGACCAAAGCCAGCGACTTCGGGCGTTGGTCGGCCGGCAGCCCGGCGATCAGGTCAACGAAGCGGTCCGGCAGCTTCTGCGTCGTGGCCGGCTGTGCGAAGAAGAGGTACTTGAAGTCCCGCGCGAAGATCTCGTCGGCACCGCCCGAGGGCTGGACGTAGACGTACTTGTACCGCTCGGCGACCGGCGCGACGGCGATGTTGAGGTCGGAGGAGAACGTCCCCAGAAGCAGGTCGACCTTGTCCTGGGAGATCAGCCGGGTGTAGTCGGAGATCGCGGTCTGCTGGTCGAAGCTGTCGTCCAGCACCTTGAGTTCGACCTTGCGACCGAGCAGGCCACCCGCCGCATTCAGTTCGTCGACCCAGTACTGGTAGCCCTCCATCCCGGGCTTGGCGCGGTCGGCGACCGGCCCGCTGAGTGGAAGAGACATGCCGATGACGATCGGCTCGGTGCTGGTCGCTTGGTCGGCCGGCTTCTCGGCGGCCAGGCCGCAGGCGGTGGTCAGAGCGAGCAGCGCGACGAGGGCGCTGCCCGTGCGTAGGCGGTTGACTGGACGTCTCATGATGCCTCTCCTTGGACACTGCAGAGGGGATACGGCTCGCCGTCCAGTCCCGGGACGAAGAGCTGGGCCGGATTGTTGCCGTTGTCAACGAGTTGCCGGGCGGCGAAATCGGTGATGGCTCCGGAGAGCAGTTGGCGTGGATCCTCGAGCACGAGCCGCAGCCGCGAGGTCAGTGCGAACCAGTCCGCCGGGCCGTCGATGGCCGGTAGCTCGCTGATGGTCGCCGTACCGGGGCGGATGCGTTGGCCGCCGGTACGCGCTGGTTCGAAACGGGGGTAGCCGGCGAACATCTGCTCGCCGAGTTCGGTGGTCGCGCGGACGCCCGACCACAGCCGCCGGTACTCCGGTTCGAGTGCGGCGACCGCATCGAGATTGCTGCCGTCGTACGTCGGGAAGACGGGAGCGTGGGGAGCGATCAGCAGGCTGGTTTCGGGGAGCCGGTTGCGGGAGGCGGCGCTGATGATGCCGGCGACGCTGTTGCTGTCGCGGGTGACACCGGCGGTGGGACGGCCTTGGCGGCCGGCGATGATCACCATCGTGTCCTCCCAGGGGAGCCCGAGGCCGTCGAACCAGGTGATCAGCCGGTGGCCGAGATCCATCCCGAAGAGATAGAAGGTCGCGACCATGATGCGGTTGAGCGAAACCGGTAGCTCGTCCGACGGACCCTCCAGCGCATCGCGGCGTACGGTCTCTGCGGTCAGGGACGACGGATTTTCGAGCGCACGCTGGAGGAATCGCTCGGTCACCAGGCAGGCGTGGTCGATCATCGCGGCGATGGCGGGTTCGCGGCCGGCGAAGCTCTTGATGCCGACGAGGTCGCGCCAGAGCTCGGGTGAGTTGGCTTCTCGTGTCTCCTGCGTTGCGGCTAGCAGTTCTGCTGCGCCGGCTGGCCAGGGACCGTCGGGGTCGAGCTCCTTGATCCTGGCCAGGGTCGCGAGCGCGGGACCGAGGTGTGAGACGGCGGTGAGCTCTTTGAAACCGCGGGTGGAGAGGCGGAAGCCTTCGATCGTGGGCTCGGCGCCGTTGCCGGGGTAGAGCGCGAGGTCGCCGTGGGTGGCGACGATCAGCGGGGCGGCGGCGTACCGGCGTTCGGAGGCGAGCGTGAGTTGGCCGCCGATGCTGCGTGGCGAACCGGTGTAGGCGAAGAAGAGCCGGGCAAACGCGGGTGACTCGTAGCGGTCCATCATCAGTCCGCCAGCCGGTAGATGACGGTCTCTCCTGCGAATCTGATCTCGGCGCTGAGCGAGTTCGAGACGGCGAAGACGATCCCGTCGTCGACGCTCAGCACCTCGGCGTCGGTGCCGCCGGTGGTCGGGAAATCGGCGAGCAGCTCGAAACCGTCGCGCCACTCGTAGAGCTGCGAGGTCAACGACGGTTGCGGATCGGCCGGCGTACCGAGGATGAAGTTGATCCGGATCAGGTAGGTGTGTCCGTCGTGTTCGACGATCGTGAGTTCGCGGGTGCCCAGTCCGTCGAGCGTGCCGTTGGCGGCGAAACGGTCGCCGTCCCAGCGCAGTACCGATGGTGGTTCGCTCAGGCCCGCCACGATCAGGTACGTCGAGAAGGTGGCGAAGGCTCGGCCGGTCCGTGCGAGCAAGGGCTGGTGCGGCAGGTACTGGGAACCGGTCCACCGGTAGAGAACGCTTTCGCCCACGTGATCGGCGTGCGCGAGGAAGTGCTGATCCGCCAGCTCGAACGCGTGCCAGTTGTAGGCCCACTGCGAGGGGATGGTCTGGAACTCACCGAACTTGCTGCCGTCCCACTCGAAGATGACCGAGTCGCGATTGCGGCCCTCGAAGTGGGGGAGGGCCAGCCCCTGGGCCAGTCCGAGGAAGTGCCGGTCGCCGATCGTCCAGTGCTTCCACTGCTTGGCGGCGAAGGCCGGGATCGCCTGGAACAGCTCGAACTCGGTGCCGTTCCACTCGTAGATGAACGAGTCGGTGAAGTACCCGTACGGGCCGGAGCCGGTGCGGATACAAGCGACTGCGAGGAAGGACCGATCCGCGATCGTGAAGAACTCCGCGTCCTCACCACCGGGTGCGGGCAGGGTGGCGAACGCGACGTACTCAGCGCCTTGCCGCTCGAGGATGAGCAACTCGGTGTTGCTGTCTCCGGCGTTCATCCCGGCTGCTGTCCCGGGCACGTCGTACGCGAGTTGCGGGATGGCGAGCAGTTCCCGGCCGTCGATCGCGAAGGCTTCGACGGCGCGAGCGCCCGAAGTGGGGATGCGCTGGAGTTCGCTCAATTTACGGGCCATAGCTAAGAGAACAAGCTCTGTCCCACGCGCAGCAATAGGCGTAGGTTGACGCTTGAGGTCATGGAGCGTTAACAGAGGTGACGCATGCTCGATACAGCGAAACTGCTCGTCCTGCGGGCCGTGGCCGAACACGGCTCGATCGCCGGTGCTGCCCGCGAGCTCGGCTACACGCGTTCGGCGGTGTCCCAGCAGATGTCGGCGCTGGAGCGATCGGCCGGAGTCTCACTGCTGATTCGCGGTGGCAAGACGGTCACGCTGACGCCGCTCGGTCGCCGGCTGATCGAGCACACCGAACGCATCCTGGTCGAGCTCCGCGCCGCCGAGTCGGCGCTGCGGCAGCCCGGTGGGGTGGCGGGCCACCTGAAGATCGGCATCCCGTTTCGTGAAGGTCCGCCGATCATGAGCACGGCGCTCACCAAGGTGCGCCAGCGTTATCCCCGGCTCGAGATCTCACTGGTCGCGATCAGCGACCAGCAGGGCGCCGAGGAGGTGAAACGCGGCCGGCTGGACGTGGTCATCCTCTCGACCTTCGGCGCCGGCCCGCCACTCCCCGAGCCCGGCTTACGGCAATGGATTCTCGGGTGTGATCCGCTGAGTCTGTGCGTGCCCGCCAAGCACGAGTTGGCCGAGCTGGAGAGCTGCCGGATCGAGCAGCTCCGCGAAGAGCCGTGGATCGTCTACCAGAACCATCCGTTGAGCACGGTACTGCTCGGCCTCTGCTCCGGGTCCGGCTTCCGGCCGCGGGTGGCCGCCACGGTCGGCGATGTCGCGACTGCGTTGGGTCTGGCGGGCGTCGGCTGGGGTGTGACGATCGCGCCGGATCTGACGCCGGGTGCGCCGGAGAGCTCGATCCGGCGGGTGCCGCTCGAGGCTGTCGATGCGAAGCGGTACAGCGTGGTGGTGTGCCGCGACGGTGAGCAGGAGATCCCGGAGATCGACGCGGTGGTGACCGCCGTGCACGCGGTCACCACCCGACAGGTCAGTCCTTGACCGCTCCGGCCAAGCCCTCAATGAAGTAGCGCTGGAAGAAGAGGAAGACGGCAACGATCGGAACCATCGACAAGGTGACCGCGGCGGCGAAGCCGGACAGGTCGACGCTGTACTGCTGGGTGAACGCGCGGAGGCCCACCGAGACGGTGCGCAGTTCGGGATTGCCGAGGGTGAAGATCAGTGGCACGAAGTACTCCTGCCAGCTGGAAGTGAAGCCGAGGATCGCAGTTGTGGCGATGATCGGCTTGGCCAGCGGGAAGATCAGCCGGAAGGTGCGGAAGAAGCCGGCCCCGTCGATCGCGGCCGCATCGAACAGCTCCTGCGGAATCGCGCTGAAGTAGCCGCGGAACAACAAGGTGCTGAAACCGACGCCGCCGGTGAGGGCGAGCAACACACCCCAGACGGTGTTGAGCAGCCCGATGGTCTGGATGAGCTCGAAGATCGGCAGCACACTCGTTGCCGTCGGCATGAAAAGGAACGCAAGGATCAGTACGCCGATCACTCGGCTGCCGGGGAACTTGTAGCGGGCGAGCGTGTACCCGGCCAGCGCTGACGCAATCACGGTGATGGCGGTGCTCGCCGTACTGTAGAAGACCGAATTGAACAGGTAGCGGCTGAAGTTCGCTGTCGTCCAGGCGCGGCCGTAGTTCTCGCCGGTCCAGTGTTCGGGCCAGAGTTTGAAGCCCGCCGTGTACATCTCGTTGGAGGACTTGAACGACGAGAAGACCGGCCACAGGAACGGGTAGAGGTAGATGAACGAGACGGCCAGCAGGACGACGACCAGCAGGACCGAGCGTGGAGTCCATCGTTGGGTGCGCATGACTAGACCCCGTATTCCTTCCGCTTGAGCTGGGCGCGGCCGACCAGCTTGCCGACCAGTGCGTACACGATCAGCACGGTGATGCCGAAGACGAAGGCGGCCGCACTCGACGTACCGAACTGTGGGCGGGCTTGGGCGAACGCCATCTCGTAGACGTAGTAGTTGATGACGTAGGTATCGGTGCCGGGCCCGCCGGAGGTCAGGATCTGGACCCAGTCGAAGATGCCGAGCGACCAGATCAGGCCGAGCGACGCGATGATGACGCCCATCGGCCGGACCAGCGGCAAGATGATGTGCCACAGCCGTTGCAGGGCACCGGCGCCGTCGACCTCGGCGGCCTCCAGCAGGTTCGGCGGGACCAGTTGGAGGGCCGCCATCCAGAAGATCACGTACTGACCCATGATCTGCCAGGTCGAGATGACGGCGATCGTGGCGAACGCGATCGGTCCCGAGCGCAGGAAGTCGATCGGCTGATCGGTCAGGTGCAGCGCGGTGAGCAGTTGGTTGATCGCGCCGTCCGACGGGCTGAGCAGGTAGCCGAAGACCATCGCCACGATCGACGCAGGCATCAACCAGGGCAGGAAGAACACGGTCCGGAAGAAGGCCGGCCAGCGCAGCCACGGGCGGGTGAGAAGCAGGGCGATGAGGAAGGACAGCGGCAGCTTGATCAGCGTCTGCCCGATCGTGAACGCCCAGGTGTTGGCATAGGCCTTGCCGAACAGGGGATCGGTGAGGACCGTCTTGTAGTTGTCGAGCCCGACGTTGGGCGAGTCGCCGAGGGCACCGATGCCGTCGAAGTCGTGCAGGCTGAACTGGACGGTCCGCACCAGCGGCCAGACCGTGAAGGCCAGGAACAGCAGGAGGAACGGGATCAGGACCAGGTAGATCTTCCCCAGATCTGTACGGCGACTCATTTCGCGAACTTGAACGGGGTAAGGCCGTCCCAGTCCGGCTCGGCGTAGCAGTCGGTGGAGACCTTGAGCCCGGCCGCGGCCTCCTTGCTGAGCTGGGCTTCGAAGACCTTGTTCTGCTTGTCCTCGACCTCCCTGGCCAGCGCCGGCCAGTCACCGCCGCTCTGCAGGTACTTGTTGACGGTGCTGTAGACGAGGTTCTCCTGGATCCGGTCGACCTTGCTCATGGCCTCGGACTTGGCCAGATCCGGGCACTTGAGCGCCGGGACCGGAGCCAGGACATGCACCTTCGGGTCGAGCGGGATCAGCTCCCGCGCCATGTTGTCCTTCGGCAGCCACTTCGCGGCATCGGCCGGGTCGATCCAGGGGAGCAGGTCGAAGCCCTTGGCGGTGAAGTGTTCCGAGAACCAGCCCTTGGGCCGGGTCATCCATTCCAGGAACTGGGTGGCTTCCTTCGGGTGCTTGCTCTGCGAGCTGATGAACAGTTCCGGCAACGGCGGTCCCTGAGCGATCCGGCCGGCGTACCCGCCCGGTGCCGGGGTGGTCTTGGCCGGCGGGAGCGCGACGCCGAAGTTCTTGAACTTGAAGGTCTGCGGGAAGACCGACGACATCCAGCCGCCGTCGAAGTAGAACGCGGCCTTGCCGGCGACGACGGCCTGGCGGGCGGCGATCTTGTCGTACTGACCGGGGAAGACGTACTTCTGCTCGTACAGAGACCGGATGTACTGCAGCGCCTCGGTGAACTGCGGGTCGGAGGTCTCGGTGTACTTGCCGGTCTGCAGGGAGACCTTGCTCGGCGTGTAGCCCTTCTTGTTCACCCCGACGAAGGTCGTGAGCATCCGTTCGATCTCGTCCGGTCCCTGGGTCGACTGGGCCAGGCAGCTTGCACCGGCCTTGTCCTTGATCGCCTGGCAGGCGGCGGTGAACTCGGCCCACGTCGCCGGCAGCTTGCCGGTCAGCCCGGCCTTGGCGATGACGTCCTTGTTGAAATACAGGTAGCCGAAGCCGATGGTGCCGGTCGCGGGCGGGCGCGGCGTCGTGTAGATCTTGCCGCCCTGGCTGTAGATCGGCTCCATCAGGTTCGAGGTGTCGCGGAAGCGGGACCGGCTGAGTTCTATGGGAAGGCGGCGGCCGGCAGCACCGAATCGTCCAGCGGAACAGCCCACTTGTTGTTGATGACGTCGGCCAGCTCGAAGTACTCACCGGCGGCCGGCCAGGTGTAGGTGTAGATATCGGGGGAGTTCTTGCTCCGGAAACTCAGCGGCAGGGCCTGCTTGTAGTCGGCCTCGGCCAGCTCCTCCGGGACGACATTGATGTTCGGGAACTCCTTGCGGAACTCGGCCGCCGCTTCCTGGTAGAAATCGAGCCGCTCCTGGCTGTAGCCCTGCCACTTGATGGTGACGACACCATTCGGGTCTTCCGACTGCGCGCCGTTGCTGTTGCAGGCCGCGAGGGTGGCCAGGGCCAGCCCGGCGGCCAGCGCCGCTCGCGTGATCCGGTTGAGGTTCATCAGTACTCCGTTCGCTGCAGGGTTCGATCGGCGGCCGAGTCATAAACGGCCTGTACGGCGGCCACGACCGAGAGGCCGTAGTCGCCGGTGACACTCGGGGTCTCGCTCCCCGTGAAGTCGACGAGCTGGTCGCGGAAGGCGGTCACGATCTCGTCGTGGCCGGTCCGGTCCTTCAGGTGCACGGCTTGGCCGTCGCGGAACATCCAGAGCCCGCCGGTGTGGGAGAGCCGGAGGGCGCCGTTCTCGCAGACGACCTCCGTCTCGTCCTGCGGGGGCAGTCCGGTGCTGGTGATCGAGAACGTGAGCTGGATGTCGCCCGACAGTTCCATCACGCCGGAGGCTTCGGTCTCGACGGCGATCCCAGGACGCCGCCAGATCCGGGCATTGACCGCGACGACCTTCTCGCCGGTCAGCACCTGAGCCTTGTCGATGCTGTGACCGCCGATGTTCATCATGATTCCGCCACCGGCCAGCTCCGGATCGAAGAACCAGGCCGGGCGGGACTCGGGGTCGTACCGGACGGCCCGCCGCTCGGTGATCAGCAGCGGTCGGCCGAGCTGCCCGGACCGGAGAATTTCGGCGGCCTGGCGCACGGCCGGGACAAAGCGCTGCAGATTGCCGATGGCCAATCGAACGCCGGAATCCGCGCAGACCTTGATCATTCTCCGGCAATCGGCCACGGTCGTCGCCATCGGCTTTTCCATCAGCACGTGCAGACCTGCGGCGGCCGCGTCTTCGGCCATCGGCGTGTGCAGCGAGTGCGGTGACGTGATGACGACGGCATCCAGGTTGCCGGCGGCAAACATTGCCCGGTGATCGTCGTACACGCGGGCGTCCAGTGGCGCAGCGAGCGCCTGCGCGGCCTCCCGCCGTACGTCGCAGACCGCCGTGATCGCCAGCTCAGGGAGCCCTGCCGCAGCCTCGACATACAGCCCGGCAACACTCCCGGCACCGACCAGTCCCAGCCGAATATCATTCCTTTCATGGAATGAGTTCAGTCCATTCTCTGCCGTCATGTACCGGAGTTTGCGGACGGCGGAGAGAATGAGTCAATGGGATGATTCCGGTATTCAAGCCTTACGTCCGAAGAACCCGATGCGGTAGCACCGGGTTCTGCGGACGCACAGGTTACGGGCGGCGGAAGAAGACCGTTTGGCCGCGGCGGTCGAACCAGCCGTAGTAGGCCCAGTTGCGGTAGCCACCGTCGCCGGTGTTCGCGAAGCTGCCTTCCTCGAGGACCCAGAGACCGTAGTAGATCTCGGCGAACCGGACGGACGCGTAGACCTTCACGCCGGCCAGGCGATGGTCATAGCCCTGGTCGAGGTTGAAGATCATGACGTTGTAGCGCCGGCCGGCCTGGTTGAAGGCGATATCCACACTCTTCTGGGTGAACGACGCGTAGGACTGCTTGATATCGAGGGCGGAGATCTGCTTCGCGATCTCGAAGCCGGCGCCGATCTCGTCCCGGGCGATCGAGACCGTGATCCCATCGCCCTGCGCCTTCGCGGGAGCGGCCACGGAGACCGAACCCGTCGGCTCGGAGACAGCGGCCTGGGAGACAGCGGCCTGGGAGACTGCGGAGGCGGGGAGCGCGGCGGCTCCGAGAAAGGTGGCCGACGCCAGCAAGAATGCGGCGGCAAAGGTCGTACGTTTCATTTTCCAGTCCCTTCACATCGGGCGGTATTCGGGTTCACGGCCGGTGGAAATTGACGGTCTTCCCGTCGCGGTTCCACCAGCCCTGATAGGCCCAGTTGATATAGCCGCCGTCGCCTTCGTTCCGGATGAAACCGGCCTTGAAGACGAAGATGTGATAGGTGCCGTGGTGTCCGCTGGCCTTGGCTTCGTAGACCACGTCGCTCAGGCTCCACACTCGCCGGTTCGCATCGTTGATGACCATCACGTTGTACTGGCCGTCGGCTTCATGGAAGGCCGCTTCGCTCAGCGACTTCACGTAGCCGGCGCGGTTCTGGTTGGCGCGGATGGCGCCGTCGATGAGCTTGATCAACTGTTTGGTGATGTTGACCGAGGCCGCGATCACCTCGACCCTTGGGCCGGGATCGGCGGCAGTCGCGGCAGGGGCCGCGGCGATGGACGCGACGGGAGCCGCGGCCGGAGCCGCTTGGGCGGCGGTCGCGGGGACCAGCACCGCGGCGCTGGCCGCGCCGGCCATCAACAGTGCCATCAACCGCTGGTAAGTGGTTCGCATAGCTGTCTCCTGGTATCTGGGCGGGAAATGCGGTCAGCGGTTGTGGAACGTGACGGTGTTGCCGGTGCGGGTCCAGACCCCGTAGAAGGCCCAGTTGCGATAGCCGCCGTCACCCTGGCGGGTGAACTCACCGCTGCGGAAGACCTTCCAGAAGTACTTGCCGAAGGACCTGCCGTTGCAGTCGTAGTCGGCGGTCTCCCCCTCGGCGACAACTCCGTGGAAGACGGAGCTGTACCGGTGGTTCTCCTTCCAGACCACGACGTTGTACTTGCCCTGGTCGTCCCAACCGGCAAGTTCGTTCGCCTTCTGGCTGAGGTCGCAGCTGTTGAAGTTCGGGTCGCCCGGCGGGTCGGCGGCCACCGCCTGCTGCACACCGGCCCCCGCTAGCAGACCGGCTCCCGCGAGCACGATCGCCGCCGCCCTGGTTGCCCCACGCTTAATCGTCATCTTCTCCTGCTTTCTGCCATTCCTGCCTTTACTTCTTTTCGGTTAGGCACAATCCTGCGGGAATAGCAGAGTGCGTTCTTCCGTGCCGACCACCGAAGTTTTCAGTGGCCACCGGCGCGGCCCCCGGCCACCACTCAGTGGTCACCACCGAGAATGAATTGCCTGGGCGGTTTGTCAGACGTGGTCGAAGCGGCGTTGCAGGCAGGCCGCTCGGAGCTGACGCCGGTCGCGAAGATCGGTCTTGCGGAGCAAGCTGGAGACGTGCGTCTCGACCGTCCGGACCGACAGGCCGAACCGCTCGGCGATCTCCGCGTTGGTGTCGCCCGTGGCCAGCATCGTCAGCACATCCATCTCCCGCTTGGTGACACCGGCGGCAAGCAGGCCGCTCGGAATCTCAGCGTGTCCGGTCGAGTGCGGAACCTTCGCCCCTGCCGATCGGAGTAGCCAACGGTTCGCCTCGGCGAGACCCGTACTGCCGATCTCCTGATGTGCAACGAGATCGGCCCTCAACTGGGACAGCGGTTCACCCCAACCCTTCTCGGCCTGCGAGACGAGCAGGGGAAAGCGAAGCAGTCCGCTCACCCCTTTGTACGGAGCCGACCCGGAGTTGGCTCGGGCCAGCAGTTCGGCAGCCTCGGTGGCCTTGCCGTCAAGCCCGGCCGTCACCGCTGCGGCATAGTCGGCAGCAACAGCGGCCAGTGGGTGGGCGGTCGCGGATCTCCCTTGCCAGGTCCTACCGGCTGCCGCGATCAGAACCTGAGCCAGCCCGACGAGCTGAGTGCTCAGCAGATCCGCCCCTCGGACGTCCGCCACCCCTGCCGCCAGAGCCGGACCGCCCTGGTCGAGGTTGCCCACCGCGACCTGGGCGGCGGCTCGCAGGGACTCCACCAGACTCCGCGTCGGCTCCGGGAACGGCCCATACCGGCCGGCCTCGGTGATCGCCCGCTCCAGGCCGACCTGGTCCCCGGCGAATGCTCGGGCGTAGATCGACAGCAGGCCGACCCTCAGCCGCAGGTGCGGATGCTCCGCCGCCACAGCGGAATCCTGTGCCTGGGCGATCAGCGCGGAGGCCGCGGCCGGGCCCTCGGTGAGCAGGAGGAGCTCGGCCCGGAGCAGATCGACCTGCAGCACGAGGCCGGCGAGCCCGCACTCTTCAGCCAGATCCCGAGCTGACAGCAGGGACGGCGCCTCCGGACCGGACAGCATCTCGGCGTGGCCCATCCGCAGCAGGGCCACCACCCGCAAGCTCACCAGCCCATGCTCAGCGGCCACCCGACGGGCCCGGCCGAAAGCGACCGCGGCGAGGTCCGGCCGGCGCGCCAGTTCGCAGTGCCCCCTGGCCAGCTCGGCCAGGTAGAGCTCCTCCGGGTCACCGGTCCGTTCGGCGTACAGGATCGCTGTTTGCGCATACTTCTCGGCCAACTCCTCCTCACCCAGCAGCGTGGCCATTCGGGACCGGACCCCGGCCGAAGCCCAGTCGTCCTCGTCCCAGACCTGCGCCATCAAGGCCTTGCAGAGCTCGAAGTCCTGGGCGGCGATCGCGGCCCAGGCGAGCAGGCGGCAGAGCTCGAGGTGCTGTTCGCCGGTGGCACTCTCGACCACCTCGCAACCGATCGCCACGGCCCGCTGGTACTGCCCCTTGAGACAGGCCAGCCGGACTTCTTCGATGGCCATCCGGACCGCCGGCATGCCGCAGCGCCGGGCCCCCGCCAGGGTGGTGTCGGCGATGGTGAGATCGCCTCGAACAGAGCCGTCCCGGGCGACCAGCAGGTAGAGCTCTCCCGCCTCGTCGAGATCACCGGACTCCTCGTACAGCTCTGCCCCACGCTGCCGCCAGAGTGCAGCCGTCTCAGCCTCCACAGCCCGCTCGGCGAGGTCGAGCATCACTGTGACGGCCCGCCGGGTCAGGATGGATCGCTGCCAGCCGGGCAGTCCGCCAAGCACCGCCTCGCGCGCTCCGGGATTCCAGTCCGCTCCCTGCGTTCCGGACAGCAGATCGAGCTCGGTGGCCGCGTTCAGTGCCGCGAACACCAGACCGTCGTCGGCCTCAGCGACAGGCAGCAGCACCTCCCACCGCAGTGCGCCGATCACGGCCGCCACTTCGAGAACACGGCGATGAGCGGAGTCGAGCGATCCGAGCACGTTGCCTCACCCCAGAAGCCACGGAGTGCCAAAAACACACTCCCCACGAATCAGCTGGATGTAGGGGATTCTTCAGTTACCAGTCTCTCTTTTGCAAGGATTTCGTTGCCTTGTGCGCTGGCCGTAATCGGCCATCACCACGGGAATTCTTCTCACTTTTCGAAGAATTTGGCGCTATAACGCAAAGTTTTCGGACGTCGGCGGCGGTGGCGGTCAATTGCTGACCCGCTCGATGTTTCCGCGGTCGGTTTCGTCAGTGCTGGCGGCGGTCGCGAACCAGGCGTCGAGGATCTCCTCGAGTAGCGGCTCGGAGGTCAGCCGGAGGCTCAACGCGAGGACGTTCGCGTCGTTCCAGCGGCGGGCGCCCTCGGCTGTGTAGGCATCCGTGCAGAGCGCCGCCCGAATCCCCGGCACCTTGTTCGCGGCGATCGACGCGCCGGTTCCGGTCCAGCAACAGACGATCGCCTGGTCCGCCGTACCGGCCGTGACGTCATGCGCCGCCGCCTCGGAGCAGACCGCCCACTGGGGATCGCTGTCAGGAGTCAGAGCCCCGTACGCCGTCACCTGGTGCCCGCGCCGGGTCAGCTCCGCGACGACTGCGCGAGCGACCGGCTGATCCATGTCCGAAGAAACTGAGATCCGCATGCTCCAACTTTAGTTCCGGAACTTCGATCAGGTCTTGAATTAAGGATGGGAATCCGCTTTCCTAAGCGGACCTCTGCCGCCCCAACCGAGGAGATCCCATGCCCGGAGCTGCCCATCTCCGCCCACCGCCGCCCGTCGAGCATCAACACCGCCGGCGCCGACGGACCGTCCTGATCGGCACGGTGCTGGCCGGTGTCGTTGCCGCCGGATTGACCGTGGCTGAGCCGCCGTCGGCCAACGCCGCCATTTCACCGACCGCCTGGAACACCGTGGCCGCCAAGCACAGCGGCAAGTGCCTCGACACACGTTCGGCCGGTACGGCGAACGGGACCGTCGTCCAGCAGTACGCCTGCAACGCGAGCACCGCTCAGCAATGGCAGTTCCAGCCGACCAGCGGCGGCTATGTGCGCGTGAATGTGCGCTCGGCCCCGGCTCAGGTGGTCGACGTCTCCAACGTTTCGACGGCGGACAACGCGCTCGTCCACCTGTGGGCGTACGGCGGCGGGAACAACCAGCAGTGGCTGCCGGTCGAGGAGGCGGATGGCGCCTACCACCTGGTGAACCGGAACAGCGGCAAGTGTCTCGACGTACCATCGGCCTCCACCGCGGACAGCGTCCAGCTGGTGCAGTTCACCTGCAACGGAAGCGCCGCCCAATCGTTCAGGATCACGTCAGTGGATACTCCGCCGAACCCGCCCGGTACGCCGGACCTCGGCCCGAACGTCTCGGTCTTCGACCCGTCGATGCCGGCCAGCCAGATCCAGTCCCGGCTGGACCAGGTCTTCAACCAGCAGGAGGAGAACCAGTACGGCGAGCAGCGGTACGCCCTGCTGTTCAAGCCCGGTAGCTACAACGTCAGCGCGAACGTCGGCTTCTTCACCCAGGTCGCCGGTCTCGGCCTGACGCCGGGCAGCGTGAACATCAACGGTGCGGTGCACGTCGAGGCCGACTGGTTCCCGCCGCAGAACGCCACCCACAACTTCTGGCGCGGTGCCGAGGGCCTCACGGTCACACCCCCTGGTGGGCTCGACCGCTGGGCGGTCAGCCAGGCATCGGCGTACCGGCGGATGCACCTGAAGGGCAACCTCGCGCTGGACGACGGCGGCTGGTCGAGCGGCGGCTTCATGGCCGACACGATCGTCGACGGTCAGGTGCGTTCGGGGACCCAGCAGCAGTGGATCTCGCGCAACACGCGCTGGGGCAGCTGGACCGGCCAGAACTGGAACATGGTCTTCGTCGGCGCCGAGAACGCGCCTGCGGGCAGCTTCCCGGACCCGCCGTACACCAAGGTCGCGCAGACCCCGATCATCCGGGAGAAGCCGTACCTGTACATCGACAACGCCGGTGCCTACCAGGTGTTCGTCCCGGCGCTGAAGTCCAACTCGGCCGGTCCGGGCTGGGCGAACGGTACGCCGGCCGGTCAGTCGCTGCCGATCAGTCAGTTCTACATCGCCAAGCCCGGTGTCACCGCGGCCACGCTGAACTCGGAGCTGGCGGCCGGTAAGGACCTGCTGTTCACGCCCGGTGTCTACCGGCTGAGCGACACCCTGCGGGTCAACCGCGCGAACACCGTCGTCCTCGGCCTCGGTCTCGCGACCATCATGCCGACCAACGGTACGTCGGCCTTCTCGGTCGCGGACGTGGACGGGGTCAAGCTCGCCGGTCTGCTGATCGACGCGGCCCCGACCAACTCGCCGCTGCTGATGGAGCTCGGCGCGACGAACTCATCGGCCGACCACAGCGCCAACCCGACGTCGCTGCACGACATCTACTTCCGCATCGGCGGCTCGGCCGTCGGCAAGGCCACCGAATCCCTGCGGATCAACAGCGACGACGTGATTCTCGACCACGCCTGGCTCTGGCGCGGTGACCACCAGTTCGGCGTCGGCTGGGGCACCAACACTGCCGACACCGGGCTCGTCGTCAACGGCGACGACGTCACGGCGTACGGGCTGTTCGTCGAGCACTACCAGAAGTACCAGACGATCTGGAACGGCGAACGCGGCCGCACGTACTTCTACCAGAACGAGCTGCCCTACGACCCGCCCAACCAGGCCGCCTGGATGAACGGCTCGACCCGCGGCTACGCGGCGTACAAGGTCGCGGACTCTGTCAACACCCACGAGGCCTGGGGACTGGGCAGTTACTGCGTCTTCACCTCCGACGCCTCGATCGTCGCCGAACGCGCTTTCGAGGTCCCGAACAAACCGAACGTGAAGTTCCACAACATGGTCACGGTGTCGCTCGGCGGCAGGGGCACCATCGCCCACGTCATCAACAACACCGGCGGCCCGTCCAACTCCACCACCAACAAGGCCCAGTGGGTCAACTACCCCTGATCCAGTGACGTTCGACGCCCTGCCTGCTGCGGCAGGGCGTCGAACCCAGGTCAGTGGGTGAACAGGATGCGGTTCGGGGTGCCGACCGTATCCGGGGAAAGTCTGCCGGTGGTGGCAGCGTCCTTGAGCTGCTGCTGGATGACGTAGGGCGAGGAGTTCGGGCTCTGGCCGACCAGCTTGGCCACAGCACCCGCGGTGACGCCGACGTTGCCGCCGCCGACGCTCCACGGGTTCTCATGGCTGTCGCCACCAATGGCGGTGGTGCCGGTTGGGGCGGCGAGGTCGACGCATTGACCGCGGTTGGCGCCCGCTGCCAGGTTTTCCTTGCCGATGCCCATCGGGTGTTGCTCCAGATGGGTGGCGGTGATCGCGTCGACGACGCGTGCGGGGGAGAGCTTGCAGGCGTCGCCGCCGAAGTCGGTGCCCTCGTTACCGGCACCGACCACCCAGGTGATGCCGACTTGGATCGATTGCGCGACGGCCGCATCGATGCCGGGGTCGGCAGTCAATGCGTCAGGCAGTACGGCGACCGCGGGCTTCACGGCGTGCTGCGTGACCCAGTTGATTCCAGCGACTGCCTGGGCTGCGGTTGGTCGGCCGCTGCACGGGAATGCCCGCACCGAGATTACCTGGGCTTCCTTGGCGACGCCGTACTTGTTGCCGGCCACCAGTCCAGCAACACCTGTACCGGTCGTCGTACAGCCGTCGGTGATGGGACCGCCGACCAGGTCGGCGCCTTGGATGGCGCGGCCGCCGAAGTCCGTGTGCGTGACGCTCACACCTGAGCTGAGCAGATAGACCCGGACGTTCACGCCGGCTGCAGTCCAGCTGTAGCTCTTGTTCAGCGGTAGGTCTCGCTGGTCGATCCGGTCCAGGGCGGACCCCGGATTGGGTTGACTGCCGGCCGCGTACGCCGGGGTCTGGGCGAGCAGGGTGACTGATGCGAGCGCCGCGCCGATCAGGGCGATGCTGCGTCGGGTGTGGAGTCTTGCCATGTCGTTGCCTCCTTGTGGGGAAGCCTCAGAGCCTGATTGCTGCCGACCGGTCCCACAAACGTTTGAATCCCGGTCAAATCCCGTGAACCGGAACCGGCGTCCACACGTATGCCATGCCGATTCGGGCTGCCTTGAGCACGGTTCAGTCATTTTGGGGTGGGTTTGGTGACTGAGGGGTGCTCAAAGGGTGTGAGGGTTGACCTTGACACTGTGACAAGGTCTTCACTGGGTGCAGGAGGTGGTCACGGTGACTGCGGTGGAGACGTTGGCGGCGGGGAACTCGTCGGCTCGGTTGCGGGCGGCTATGACGGTGGGGTCGGAGCCGGGACTGGTGGACGCTCTGCTGGAGCGGTGCGCGGTGGAGCCGGACTTCTTCGTACGGGACATGCTGACGTGGGCGCTGACCCGGCAGCCGGTCGAGCTGACCGTGCCGAAGGTGCTGGCGGAGCTGCAGTCCGAGACGACGCAGGCGCGGAGTCAGGCGCTGCACACGCTGTCCAAGCTCGGAGTGCCGAGTACGTGGGCTGCGATCACGCCGGAGCTGCTGCGCGACCCGGACGACGAGGTGGCGCGGACCGCTTGGCGGGCGGCCGTCGTACTGGCGCCGTTCGAGATGCATGAGTGGTTGGCGGGCGTGTTGGTGACGCAGCTTGGGCGAGGGGACCGGACGGTTCAGCTGAGCCTGAGCCGGGCGTTGGTTGGCCTGGGGGAGCTCGTTGGGCCGGCGCTGGAACCGGCGCTGGCTAGCGTTGATCCTCGCGTGCGGTCCCACGCTCGGGCGACCGACCTGCTGCTGCGAGACCCGGACGCAGCCTTCGCCGCGGACGTCGAGGCAGCGAAGCGGGTGGACGCGCTCGGCCCCGAAAAGGAAGCCGCTGCCGAAGCAGCGAAGAAGGCGGCCGAAACCGCGTGCTGATTGGTGAGGTGGCGCGCCGCTCGGGGGTGAGTAGCCGGATGCTCCGGCACTACGACACCCTCGGGCTGGTGCGCCCGACCGGCCGGACTGTCGGGAACTATCGCGAGTACTCCGCCGACGACATCCGCCGGATCTTCCACGTCGAGAGCCTGCGCTCGCTCGGTCTGTCGTTGCGCGAGATCGGCCGCGCGCTGGAGGACCCCGCCTTTGCCCCGGCCGCGCTGGTCAGCGACCTCATCCAGCGCACCGAGGACCGCCTGCGCCGCGAGCAGGAACTCCTCGACCGGCTGAACACAGTGGACGCCTCGGCCCCCTCCGGCTGGGAGGACGTCCTGCGCATCATCGAACTCCTGCACAGTCTCGACTCACCCAACGCCGCCCGTCGGCAACAGGCGGCTTTGGTTCCTGATGCAGTCCCCACCGATGTCCTGGTCAAGGCAGTCCTGACCGAGGCCGATGCGAACGTGGCCGGTGCCCTCCGTTGGGCCCTCGCGCGCGCCGACAACGCGGTCACGGCTCTTGCTGCGGGTCTGGAGTCGCCCGATCCCGCCGTACGACGCCGTGCTGTCCAGGCGATCGTCGAACTGCCCGGGGACGACGCGACCGCCGTACTGGAGACTGTCCTTGCCGATGACGACCCGGCGATCCGCAAACACGCAACCCTTGCCCTGGGCAACCGTGGTGTGACGGCCGCGATTCCGGCGTTGGTGAGCATGATCGTCGACGGCATCAACGACGTCGAGGCGGCCGAAATCCTCGGCACTCTCGCTGCGGACCCGACCGTTCTCACCGCACTGACAGACGCGCTCGCCCGCAGCGATTCGCCCGCACGAATCCGCCTCACCCAAGCGCTTGCCGAGCTACCGCGCCCGATCGTCGAAGAAACCCTCCGCCGACTGTCCTCCGACCCCGACCGAGTTGTTGCGCTGATCGCCGGCTCACTCCTGGAGACCTGACATGCCACCCCGACTGGTCCTGCTCTGCGGTACGGCGTTCTCCGGCAAAAGCACGGTGGCGCGGAAGCTGGCCCCGCAATTCGCGGCGACGATCGTCAGTCTCGACGAGATCAACGCCCGCCGCGGCCTCTGGGGCGGCGACGGTATCCCCGTCGAGGAATGGATCCGCACCCACGGCGAGGCAACGACCGAGGCCCGCGCCCTCCTGGCCGCCAGCACCTCCGTGATCGTCGACGACACCAGCTCGCCGCGCTTCCTTCGCGACGCCTGGCGTGCAGTGGCGGCCGACTTCGATGCGGAGTTCACCTTGCTCTACCTGGACATCGACCCCGAGGTCATCCACGAACGCCGAGCACGCCAAGACCGTCGAGACCTCACCGACGAAGTCCTCACCCAGCACCTGGCCGACTTCGACCCACCTCATGCAGACGAGCAGGCCGTCTACCTCAGCTCAGTTGACCAGGAGTCCTGGAAGGGGCTGTGACCACCTGATTGCGACCGGCTTCCTTGGCCGCATAGGTGGCCGTGTCGGCCGCCATCAAGAGGATGTCGAGGCTTTGGCCTGAAGCCGGGTACGTCGCTGCGCCGATCGAACAGGTGATCCCGTCGACCGTCGTGTTTCCGGCAGCGGCCGTGACCGGGATGACGAGGCCGCCGATGCGATGGCGGATCCGTTCGGCTGTCAGGAGAGTGTCGTTGACGTCGGTGTTGGGCAGCAGGATGGCGAACTCCTCGCCGCCGAGCCGCCCTACCAGGTCGTCGGTGCGGACCTCGTGCTTGAGTTCGCTCGCAATGGCCTTCAGTACCTGGTCGCCGGCCAGATGCCCGTGCGTGTCGTTGACAATCTTGAAGTGATCGAGGTCCAGGTAGAGGATGCCGAGCGCCACGTTGTTGTTCTGAGCCCGCTCGAGCTCCTTGGCCGCCATCTCGTGCCAGAACGCCGTGTTCGCGAGACCGGTGTTGGGGTCGGTACGCGCCGCGAACTGGAACTGCCCGACCAGCAACGCCCTTTGCAGCCCGAGGACCGTGACCAGCAAGACAGTGGCCAGCCAGGGTTGGTACAGCAGTAGAGCCGCCGTCGAGATGCCGAGGCCGAGCGCGCCTGCGGCGATGAGCTGATCCGACAGTTGCCCGAGAGCCTTGCGGGCCGTCGTGTCCGGGTTGGAGAGCAGGACCGCACCGACGACGAGCGCGAAGTTGATCAGCCAGTAGGCGAGCGTGGCCGCTGTGACTGCGACCAGGCCGATGAAGCCACCGGAGAATCCGGGATGGTGGTCGGGGTTGATGCTCCGTAGGCACATCAAGCCAACGGCGGCGGCGAGCACAACGGTCGCGGCCGAAAAGAATCCGCGGTGTGGTGGGCTCCGTCGCAGCCGTGCCCACGAATGCACGTAGGAGATGGCGATCACCGCGATCGCGAGGGGTGGCGGCAGGATCAGCGCGCCGGCGAACATCCACATCGACTTGAGGCTCACGTAGGTCGAGCCTTCCGAAGCAACCGAGCGGATACGCTCGATCTCCCGGCCCGCCTCGACGTGAAGGGCTGATCCGATCACCAGCGCGGCGAACCGCATCCAGTCGTAGGTATGGACGTCCAGCCCGATGAACGATGCACCGACGACCGCCAGTGCGAGCGCGTCCACGGCCAGGACATATCCCATCACCATCGAGGGAGTTGACCAGAGCGCCCAGTGCGCGGGTAACCACTTGGACACAGCAACGTCACTGTCACGCCGATGCCTGCGCTGCAGCCTCCAATGCCGGATACTCAGCATTAACGTTCCCCCAGCCTCACTCGTGCCTCGCAGTCAGAGTAAACGCGACGTGACCTAAAGTCACTGAGTTGTCAGGTAGTTATTGTGTGCCGCTTCTCGGGAGGAGGTGCATCGCAATGCGCGCGAACGACTGGTTCTGAGTCTGTGGTCATTTGTTGGCTCTTTCTGACCCAGCATTCCGGTACCCCCGGGCTGCACCGGCTGCGTAGATCACGCCGACGACACCTGCACCGGTCATGACCATGGCCGGCTTCCAAAGATCCGCCGCGGCGCCGGCGACAAGGATCCCCATCCCCTGAGAAACCACCAGTGCAGTGCGGGCGAGGCCGATCACCTGTCCGCGCTGCGCATCAGGAATCTCCTGTACGAAGGTGGCTTGCGCCAACGGCAGGAACGATGCGCACATTCCTGACAGGCACCACAATCCGACCGTTACCCAGAGCCCCGGCTGGAACACACCGCCGATCAGGACTGCGCAGGTCCCGATCGCCAGTGGTCCCATCATGGCCATCCGTCTGGCCGGGGCGATTCGGGATGTCAGCAAGATGCCGGCGATCTGGCCGGCCGGGTTTGCGGCGAAGAGGATGCCGACCGCCAGTTCGGCGCCGCCGATCGAGGCGGCGTACGGGGTCGCGAGGCCTAGGACGGTGTTGTAGAAACCCGGTACGCAGCACAGCGCCAGCAGGTACCGAAGTCGCCGGTTGCTCCAGACCAGCCGGGCGCCGGCGACCAGGGAACTCCACCAGCTCGGCCTGGCCGCCGGATCGTCGCCCAGAGCGGCCGGACGTTCCTGCAGGCCGAATCTCAGCAATACGGCCGAGGCCGCAAAAGACAGTGCGTTGAGCGCCAGCGCCTGGCTGGTGCCGAGCGCCGCCACGATCGTGGCTCCGAGAACGAAACCTGCGAGTCGGGCGGCCTGGTCGGTGACCGACGACAGGCCGATCGCCGCGCGGTAGATGTCGCCGGTCAGCATCGATGCCAGGAAGGCCGATCGGGCGGACTGGAAGGGTGCTGCAAACATCTGGACGGCAACGAGAAGCACGCAGAGGATCCACAGCGGGACACCGGGGATAGCCATCAAGCCGACCAGTACGGCGCGTGCCGCGTCGCAGGTGACCATCAGGCGTCGGCGCGGGAGGCGGTCTGCCAGGCCGCCTAGCAGTGGGCCGCTGACGATGTCCGGCAGCAGTGTCAGTGCGTACGTCAAGGCGGCGAGGCCGGCCGAGCCCGTGCGGTCGAAGACCAGGATGGAGAGCGCGACCCGCGCCAGCTGATCACCGATCACCGAGCCGACGAGGGCGATCCAGGACCAGCGGAATTCGGCCACCGCGAACACCTCTGCGTACGTGGCAGAGCGTTCGGGCTGACCGGGGCGGGACATGAATCACAACGTACTGACAACGGGTACCAGGATGCTCGTCGTACCGGTGAGCCGTTATCGGTTCGAAGCCGGGCTCACAGGTAGGTAGCGTCAATCAAATGACTGACGTGATTCTTCTGCACGGTTCTTGGCACCAGCCCGCACACTTCGACGAGTTGGCGGAGCTGCTGCGCTCACGCGGGCTGAATGTCGAGGTCCCGGACCTCTACGAGCTCACCGTCGACGAGGGCACGGCCCTGGTGCAGAGCATCGTCGATGCCGCAGAGCGCCCGCCGCTGGTGGTCGGCCATTCGTTCGGCGGGGTGGTTGCGGGCACTGTGCAGGGTGCGCAAGGGCAGATCTTTCTGGCAGGTTGGTTGCTGGACGTAGGCGAATCGCCCGCTCAGCTCCTCGAACAGCTCGCCAAGGAAACCGGCGTCGCGCCCGAGGGCCTAGCCCTCACGCCCGACGCCGACGGTCGGCTGGCTGTCGCCCCTGCGGAAGCGCGAACCAACCTGTACGGCGACGTGGACGACGCAACCGCCGCCCGCGCGATCGCCCTGCTTCGCCCCGAGCCACCCGCCATCTTCGACGCCTCCCCAGCCAAGGTCACCTGGCACGACACTCCGACCACCTACGTCGTCTGCTCCAACGACAAAACCGTCTCCGCCGCCCTGGCCGAGCGCTTCGCCGCCCGCTGCACCACCACCGAAACCTGGCCCACCAGCCACTCGCCCTTCCTCAGCCAGCCAGAGAAGGTTGCCGAGTTCATTCACCAGCGGCGCGTGTAGGACCGCCGCAGGGCGACGGCGAGGCGTTCCTGCCAGGACTCGGCGTCGCCCTCGATGGTCGGGTACTCGTCGAGGAAGTTCTGCCAGTCGACCTCCCACTCCAGGACAGTCGACGACGTGAATCCCTGGACGTGCTGAGCATCCTCGTGGTTGTCGAGCAATTGCTGAACCAGGAGCGGGGAGACGTCGGTGCGTTCGGCCAGCAGTACGGCGTCGTACAGGTCCTTGCCTTGGGGGTAGGCATCGGTGGCCAGCCAGAGGAGCTTCCAGGCCAGGGAGAGCTCTGGGCTGACGGTCAGGAGCGAGGCGCCGCCGATCGACAGCCGCTCGGGATCGATCGGTAGGTCCTCGTTGTAGACGAAGTCGAGCTGGACGGTGCCGGTGAGGCCGTCGTGCTCGTAGGGGAAGACAAGCCGACGGCCGGGCAGCCGATCGTCGTAGGTCCACAGCTCGTCACGAGCTACTTCGTTTGCCTTGAAACCGGGCCCTGGGTTGGCGGCGACTGCGGCGATGACGTCTTCGAGCAGGCCACGGCCTTCCGTGCTGTCAACGCCGATGCCGGCTGGGATCACCACGAAGTCGAGGTCACCGGGCTCGCGCGCCTGGTCGCCGTACCAGTGCTGCAACGTGATGCTGCCACGGAGGACGAGGTGGTCGGCGAGGGTGGATGTTGCGATCAGCAGCAGCAGGTGATCGATCGCGGTACGGCGGAGCGACCGCCACTGGTCGCCGCGCTCTGGCTGCGCGAACGTCGGCTGTCCCGGGCGAAAGGCGTTGTCGTACTGCTTCAGTGCTGGATCAAAAGTTCGGCGCTGCTGGACGCCGGCGGCTGGAGTCATTGGCAGGTACGTCGCCGGATAGCCGGACGGGATGGGGGAGGCCTCGACGTCCTCTTCGAGCCAGCCGGTGTCCAGGTCCTCGTGGCTGTCGAGGACGACGTACTCCTCCTCGATCTCCAGAATCTCGTAGCCCGCCTCGCGCAAGGCCGCCACCAGAGCCTCCAACCGGGGCTTCGAGCTGTTACGACCGGCCTGGTGGCAGCGCTGGGTCACGAAGCGCTCGTGCTTGCCGTCGGGACGCTGGCGCCGGGCGTTGCGGGACAGGTGAGCGTGGTGCGGTGCGAGCAAGGTGGTCAGGGGGTCCAACTGCTCGTCGGGAAGGAGCAGCTTCACGTGGTGCTCGAAGTACCGCCCGTCCACGGCCTCGGCTTCGTCCACCGGTACGCCGTCATTCCACGGCGCGGCCTCGATCTTGACCCGGACGGGTCGGCGGTAGAACTTGTCGGCCCACTCACGGCCGAGCTGCTCGACCTGGGAGAACGTGCCCTGCGCGGCCACGGTGACCATCGGCTGCACCGGGACGCGGCCGCGCTCGAGCACGATCTCGCTGTACTTCAGGCCGTGCTGTGCGGCGACGGCCGCGTTCGCCGGGTCTGACGCCTGGAAGGTCAGGTGGATCTCGAAGTCACCGGTGATGTCACGCACCGGGTCATGATGCCAGGCCTGTCAGGTCAGAATTTGAGGGATTGGTCGATTTCGGGCTGCGGGACATTGCCGTGCAGCGCGCTGTAGAAGGGGTGGCTGGGAGTGAGCTCGGCGCGGTGAACCGCAGCCCCGGTGAGGGCCGAGGCGTAGAGCGCGGTGACGAACTCCATCGTCGGTCGGGTGCTCGCCAAGGTGGTCTCGTGGGTCCGTCCTGCGAGCAGGTCGGCGACCAGTCGGCCTAGCTGAGCCGCGTGGTTACTTGGTACGTCGCCACCTGCCGAGTCCGCCCATGGGTCGGTGCCCACAGCAACATCCTCAGTACGGCGAGCGCCCGGGTCGAGTCCATTTGCCGCAGCACGTGCCGCATCCGGCGCGGGTGTGAACGACCAGTCCGTGTCGGAGTAGCCGTACAGGTGGTTGACCTCGAGTGACCCGCCCGTCGTGTCGATCCGGATCCGGCTCAGCTCTCGCGGCGACAGCAGGCTGTTGATCACCGTCGCGACCGCACCACTCTCGAAGATCACCGAGGCCATCGACACGTCCTCGAACTCCACCGGACGATCGAGCCGAACGGCGGTCGCGGTCAGAGACTTCCACGGGCCCAGCAGATGCAGCAGCAGATCGATCTGATGAATCCCGTGTCCAAGCGTCGGCCCACCACCTTCGCCGACCCACGTCCCGCGCCACTCCGGATCGAAGTAGCTGACCGGCCGGAACCACAACGTCTCGCAGACCGCGACCTGCGGCCGACCTAGAGCGCCGGTCGACAGCAGCGAGGCGGCCCGCAGCCCGCCCGACCCGTGTCGATGCTGAAAGACGACATACACCGAGCCGGCGCTGGCCTGCTCAGCCTCGGCCACCGCGTCCAGCTCGGCCAAACTCAGCACCGGCGGCTTCTCCAGCAGAACAGACTTGCCTGCGGCAAGGATCTCGATCGCCAGCGCTGCATGACTGCCAGGCGGTGTCGTCACCGACACCAGATCCGGAGAGGTTGCCGCGAGCAATGACGTCAAGCTGTCGAAAGGGGTCGAGCTGTACTTCTCGGCGAGCTCAACTGCCTTCTCAGGAACGATATCCGCGACACCCACGAGCTCAACAGGTGCGGCGGCATACGCCGAAGCATGACTGCGGCTGATGTTGCCGCAGCCAACGATCGCAACCTTCAAGTCCGTCACTGCGCAGCTCCCCGGACGACGGCTTGTTGCTGCGCGGTCAAAGCCAGTCGCATCGTTTCGAACGTGTGCTCCTGCGGCGCCGCCGTACTGGTCCGGTCCCGTACGTCGTTCACCAGGTCGGCGTAGTACGTCAGCTGCACGTCCGAGCAGTCGACGTACTGCGTGCCCTCGTGGTTGACCAGGAACACGTGATCGCCACCCGGGCGTCCGGCGATGTCGACGTACTTGCGCAGCTCGATGTATCCCTCGGTGCCGAGGATCATCAGCCGCCCGTCACCCCAGGTCGGCAACCCGTCCGGGGTGTACCAGTCGACGCGGATGTAGCCCTGCGCGTTCTCGCTGCGGATCAGCAGATCGCCGAAGTCCTGCAGCCCGGGCTTGTCGGGGTTGGCGAAGTTCCCGACCGAGCTCGCCACGACCTCCGCCGTCCGCGATCCGGTGTAGAAGAGGAACTGGTCGATCTGGTGCGACGCGATGTCGACCAGGATCCCGCCGTACCGGGCCTTGTCGTAGAACCAGTCCGGCCGCCCAGCGCCGCCACCGAGGTGACCGCGGTCGCCGATCCGGTGCGGGCCCAGCCCGATCGTCTGGATGACGGTCCCGATCTTGCCTGCGCGGACGAGTTCGCCGGCCTTGATCGCCGAGCGCACCTCGAACCGCTCCGAGAACGTCACCGACCAGAATCGCCCACTCTCGGCAACGGCCTTCTCGATCTCCTCGAGCTGGCTGAAGCTGACGCAGCCTGGCTTGTCGGCGATGACGTCCTTGCCGGACCGCAACGCTGCGACCGCGATCGGCCCGCGCCGGTCCGGTACGGCGGCCGTCACGATCAGGTCGATGTCCCCGCGCGCAATGAGCGCGGCCGGGTCATCGACGACCGGTACGTCGGGATACCGCTCCCGAACCTGTACGGCGATCGCTGCCGCCGGATCGTCGGTCGCCATCGCGACGAATTCGGCGCCGGCGGCGATCAGCCCGGCGACCTGGCCGTGAATATGTGCGTGATCAAGACCGACGGCCGCGAACCTGACGGTGCTGGTAGTCAAGGAAATTCCTCTCAGAAGTCAGCGTGATGATGCGAGTGCCTGGGCGAACTCTTCGGCGATCTTGTCTCCGCCGCCACTCTTCCACTTCTTGACGGCGGCGGCCCAGGCGGAGACCGGCTTGCGCCCCTGGATGATGTCGTTGGTGATCTGGGTGATGTCCGCGGTCAGCTGCGGACCCTTGCGGACGTTGGTCTCGGAGTACATCCCCGCGACCGGATCGGTGAAGGCAGTCGGGCAGGTCTGCTTCATCGCGGTGAACGCGGCTTCGGCGTTGCCGGGCTTCTCCGGCAGGAAGATCGTCCACGGCGCGTCCGCGGTGTACATCAACCCGAGCTGCACCTCGCTGAACCCTTTTTCGGTGAGCACCGGGTTGCCGTCGACAACCTTGTGGTGCTGCCCGGGCAGGCCGTACTTGCGGAACAGGTACTCCTGCGTCCCGAACGGCGCCGCGAGGAAGTTGAGGTAGGCAAGCATCGTCTCGACCCGGCCGGCCGCCTTCTTGCTGATCGCGGCGAACCCGATCGCGGGCGCACCCCGCCAGAGCCGTCCGGGACCGGAGCCGTCGTGCTTCGGCGGCGTCATGATCGCGATCTGCATGGCTGGATCGACCGCGGTCTGCAGGTAGCTCGGCCAGGCGCTGTAGGTGTCCTGGACCAGCGGGCTCGACCCGTTGCCGAACCGCACCTTCAGATCCTGGTTCTGGCCCGAGAAGGCATCCGGGTGGATGTACCCCGAGCTCCACAACTTCCGCAGGACCTCGAAGACCTCCTCCTGCGCCTCGTGCTCGAGGTTACTGACGAGCGTCTTGCCCTGCTCACTCCAGTTGTTCGGTACGTCGTACATGTTCCGGACCCATTGGGTCGGCGCACCGGCCAGGGCGAATCGGTTCTGCCGCTTGTCGGTGACCGCCTTGCACAGCTCGAGAAACTCGTCGAGGCTCTTGACGTTGCCGTCGACACCGACCTTCTCCAGGATGTCCGCCCGGCTGTACATGGTCTGGGAGCTGATCGCACCCCGCGGAATCGGTACGCCGAAGATCCGGCCGTTGAAGATGCACGGATTCCAGGCGGTCTCGGGGAGATTGGCCAGGAACGGGTACTTCTTCACGGCGTCACCGGACAGATGCGGTGTCAGGTCGACGGCCTTGGCCGCCAGCAACTGGGGCACCTGCGGAACCGCGCCGACCAGGAAGATGTCACTCAACCGGTCGCCCGCGACCACGGTCGCGAACTTCTGGTTGTAGTCCACCGACGGGGTCAGGTTCACCGTGACCGGCGATCCGACCCGCCGGTTGAACTCCTGCCAGAAGCTGTTCTGCTCGACCTTCGGCGGAATCGGCGTGTTCGTGTAGGTCAGTACGTCGATCGGCTTGCCATCACCCGGCGGCTTCCGGATCGCCTCGACCGGATTGGCCGGGTAGCGGATGAACGCGTTCGGGATGTTGTACTCCGCGCCCGGCAGGTCCGGCTTCACCCCGGTGTAGCGCATGTACGCCGGCCGCGCGCCGCCACCGCCGTTGCCTCCCGGCAGCCCGCCGCGGCCTTCGTTGGAACAGGCGACCAGACCGAGGGCGGCAGCGCCACCGAGCAGGGCCCGGCGGGACAGTCGTGCATCATCGAGACTCATGATCAGCCCTTCACCGCTCCGGTCAGGACACCCTTGGCGAAGTGCCGCTGGATGAACGGGTAGACACACAGGATCGGGACGATCGAGATCATCAGGATCGCCATCTGGATGGACGTCTGCGGCGGCAGCGCCTCACCGGCCGCGCCGAGATCCTGGGCGCCGATCTCGACGCCGTTCACCACGTAGGTCCGCAGTACGAGCTGCAGCGGCCACTTGCTGCTGTCGTTCAGGTAGAGCAGCGCGCCGAAGAAGCTGTTCCAGTAGCCGACGCCGTAGAACAGGCCGACCACCGCGACGACCGCCTTGGACAGTGGCAGGCCGATGTACCAGAACAGTTTCCACTCCGAGGCGCCGTCGATCCGGGCCGAGTCGAGAACCTCGGCCGGCAGCCCGACGAAGTATGCCCGGACCACGATCACGTTGAACGCGCTCACCGACACGGGCAGGATGATCGCCCACAGACTGTCCAGCAGCCCGAACTGCTGCACCACGAGATAGCTCGGGATCAGGCCGGGGTTGAACAGCAGGCTGATCAGCACGAGCAGCAGCAAGGGCTTGTTGCCGACACTGCCGCGCCGGCTCAGCGCCCAGCCGAGAGTGCACGTGAGGAACAGGGCGATCGCCGTACCGACGGCGGTGACGAAGCCGCTCACCAGCAGGGACTGCGTCACCGTCCCGCCGGACAGGATCGACTTGTACGCCGACCAGTCGATCCCGTGGGTCGGGAACAGGACGAAGCCGCCGGACTTGATCACCTGCTCGGGGGAGGCCAGGCTCGTGGAGACGACTCCGATGAACGGCACGACCACCACCAGGCAGATCGCGGTCAGGAAGATCGCCTTCACGACGCTCTCGATGCGGCTCGGCGGCGGCATCCCGCCGACGAGTGCTTGTTGCCGCCTCATCCGCGGTACACCCCTTCCTCACCGAGACGATGGGCCAGCTTGTTGGCGCCGAGCACCAGGGTCAGCGCGACCACGCTCTTCACCAGGCCGACCGCGGCCGACGTTCCCCAGTCGCCGCCGAGGATGCCGTTGTTGTAGACGTAGGTGTCGAGCACTTCGCTCACCTCAGCTCCGACCGCGGATTGCTGCAGGATGATCTGCTCGAAACCGACGGTCAGCGAGTCGCCGAGCTTGAGGATCAGCAGCAGGATGATGATCGGTTTCATGCCGGGCAGCGTGACGTGCCAGGTCTGCTTCCAGCGGCTGGCGCCGTCGACCGCGGAGGCCTCGTAGAGCGAGCGGTCGATCTGGGAGAGCACGGCCAGGAACAGGATCGTCGCCCAGCCGGTGTCCTTCCACATCACCTGTGAGGTGAGTAGGGCGCGGAACGCGTCGGCGTTGCCGATCACGTGGATCGGGTCGTATCCGTGCGAGCGCAGCCAGTTGTTGATCATTCCGGTGCCGCCGAGCATCTGCTGGAAGACCGCGACCACGATCACCCAGGACATGAAGTGCGGCAGATAGATGACGGTCTGGACGAACTGGCGGATCCGGTTCGACAGCAGGCTGTGCAGCACCAGCGCGACCACGATCGGGGCCGGGAAGACGATCACAGTCTGGATCGCGGTCAGCACCAGCGTGTTCTTGACCGCGTTCAGGAACTCGGGATCACCGTCGACGATGGTCGAGAAGTTGCCGAGATAGGTCCAGAGACTCTTCCCCACCCCGAGATAGGGCTGGTAATCCTGGAAGGCAATGACATTGCCCCAGAGTGGAAAATAATGGAAAGCGAAGATGATCAGCAGGCCGGGGATCGCCAGCAGGAGGACGGGGTAGTCGCGGCGTAAGCGCGTGAAAAGAGACACTTTCCTCCTTTGTGGGGGAGGCGCATTAAAATGTGATCGATCCACTTCTGTGGCGATAGCTAACCGGAGCCCCCGGAGGGTGTCAAGAGCTCGCGGGATCGGCTACCGTGCTGCCGTGACCGAACCGGGGGACAAGCGCGCGTCGACGATCCATGAGGTGGCACGGCTGGCCGGCGTCTCGCACACCACCGTGTCGCGCTACCTGCAGGACAAGAACGCCCTGAAGCCGCAGACCAGGATCAAGGTCGAGTACGCGGTGAAGGCGCTCGACTATCGGCCGAACCTGGTCGCCCGGTCGATGCGCACCCGCCGTTCGAACCGGCTGGCCATTGTCCTGGCGACAGGTCCGCATTTCCCCGGCAGGCAGCTCGCCGCGGCCTCCGAGACCGCTCATCAAGCTGGCTATCAGCTCGAAATCGTCAGCGTCGAAGGTGGTCCCAAAGCGCGCGCGGCGCGCATTGAGGATTTGGCGCGATCCGGCCAGGTGGACGGAATTCTTGCGATTTCGTCCATTGATTTGAAGACGAAATCCCTCGGGATTCCGCTCGTGCAGAGTGAGAGCTACGACGAGCGGCTGCATGTGCTCGGCAAGCTGGCCGGAGCCGCCGAGATCGCGGAGATCATCGAGTACCTGTGCTCGCTGGGCCACCGCCGGTTCCTGCATGTAGCCGGCGATCAGAGCTTCACCTCGGGGCGCAATCGCAAGCGCGTCTACCTGGAGACGATCGAGCGGCTCGGCCTCGAGTCGGTCGGCGTGTACGACGGTGACTGGTCGGGCCAGTCCGGTGTCGACGCGATCACCGCACTGCCGGAGGACTGCGGGGTGACAGCGGTGGTCGCCGCCTGCGACCTCGCCGCGCTCGGGGTGATGCGCGGCGCGCGGGCCCGGGGCTGGAGTGTGCCCCGCGACCTTAGTGTGTTCGGATGGGACGACGACGAGTACGGCCGCTTCGCGCTGCCGTCGTTGTCGACCGTGGCCGTGGACCGCGAATCACAGGGCCGCGATGCGATCCATCGCCTGCTCGCCGAGATCCACTGCACGCCCGCACCGGAACCGTCCACCCGGACGGTTAACCGGCTCATCCACCGAGAATCGACCGCGCCACCGCCCCTCTCAGCAGATGTGACAGGGGCGGACGGGCGCTCGGAGGCACAGTGAAACTCATCGCCCGACTGGCTGCGGCAGGCGCCGCGGCCGGCCTTCTGTTCGGCCTGTCCACCACGGCCACGGCACAGGTCACGGCAGTGGTCGCCCCGGAGGCCGCTGCGCAGCACCCTGCGCGCTGCTCGGTCGTCTGGTTCGACCTGGGCAACACCCTGGTCGACACGAAGGTCGCCGGAAAGATGACCTGGATGCCGGACGCGCTGCGACACCTCCGGCAGTTGCGCAGCGTCGGCGTACCGATCGGGCTGATCACGAACGTGCCCCCGGAGTGGGGAGCCACCGACGCCGAGCGCGCGGCGGCCACCAAGGCGTACGTCGACGGTCAGTGGGCCGAGGCGGATCCGTTCCCGTGGGCGTTGTTCGGTGACCGGATCCTGACGCCGCGGACCAAGGCCGAGTCCAAGCCCGCCCTGCCGCTGTTCGAGCGCGGCAAGGCGAACGCGTCACCGTGCCGCTCGTTCTACGAAGGCGAGACCCCGGCCGAGATCACCGCCGCCGAGCAGGCCGGCCTGACCGGCTACCTCACCGGCCAGCCGAACCAGCCCGCCTTCATTCCACTGTGGCGGGTGCTTTGCCCTGTGAAGGTCTAGTGCCTTCGAGGTAGCGGGTGACCATGGCGACGAGCTCGTTCTCGAAATCCGCCAGCGGTACGGCGCGAGGTCCGGCCATGAACCTGTGGGTGTTCACCTCGACCGTGAAGAGAATGAGCTCGGCAGCCAGCTCGGGCGCGGCGACGTGGGTGTCGGGGTGCCGGACGATGATGTCGGCGAGCTGCTTCGTCCGCCGGATCGCCTTGCTGTACTGCAGCCGCAGCGCCGACGAGGTCATCTTCGCCGACGAACTTACCGCTGATCGACTGGCCGTGACCCACCACCTGACCCGAGACCGCGGTCGGCTGGACGCGTCCGGCGTCCATCGTTGGCTCACCGAGCAGCCGCCGGCGCCCGAGGTCCAGTACTACCTGTGCGGTCCCGAGGCGCTGATGGACGAAGCGACCACCGCCCTGACCAAGTACGGCGTACCGGCCGATCGGGTCCATCGCGAGACGTACGCCAGCGCAGCTGAGCCGACGACGGTGGTCGCGCCCCAGGAGATGGTCGTCGAGGGGATGGGTTCAGTGGTCGTCGAACCCGGTCAGACCATGCTCGATGCCGGACTCGCGGCCGGGCTGCCGATGCCGTTCTCGTGCACGGTGGGTAGTTGTGGTGACTGCATGGTGAAGCTGAAGGCCGGGGACGTCGCGATGAGCGAGCCGAACTGCCTGACCCCGGAACAGCGCGCCGACGGGTACATCTTGACCTGCGTCGGTTGCCCACTGGCGCCAGTCATTGTGCGTTTGACAGATCGGTGACAGGCTGCCCAATACATCGTTGTAACCAGTCCGTCTCCGCCCCGACGCATTGGAGCTGCCCTGATGAGACGTTTGTTGTTGGTCCTGGTGACCGCCCTGTTGCTGGTGGTCGGTCTGGTCCCCGCCTCCGCCCAAACCATGGCTCCGACCGCCAGCGGCACGCTGCTGCAGCCGGCCGGAGCGAGCCTCTATCCCCGCGCCATCCGCCTGCAGAACAGCGGTACGGCGAACGGCCGGATCATCGCGAGTGTCGTGTCCTTCCGAGGCTCGGCGAACGGCGTCGGCGTGATCCACGAGAGTACGAATGACGGCGCGAGCTTCGCCGAGGTCGGCGCGGTGGCCGATCCGGAGGCCGCGAACAACCAGGGTCTGTGTTGCGCGACCCTCTTCGAGTTGCCGCGTCAGATCGGCTCGATGCCGGCCGGTACGTTGCTGTGGGCCGGTTCGGTCGGTTCGAACGACCGCCCGATGGGGATCCGGATCTGGAAAAGCAACGACATCGGCCGGACCTGGAGCTACCTGTCGAACTGCGCGACCGCGCCGAACGACAAGGGCCTGTGGGAACCCGAGTTCTCGGTTGCCGCCGACGGCCGGCTGGTCTGTCACTACGCCGACGAGACCGACGGTGTCCACAGCCAGAAGCTGATGGAGGTCCGCAGCAGCGATGGCATGAACTGGACCGATCGCGTGCCGACGGTGCAGAGCACCACCGGCGGTCATCGTCCTGGCATGCCGGTCGTGCGGCAGCTCAACCCGAGTTTCTACATCATGGTCTACGAGATCTGCGGGCTGGGCGGCCAGTACGACTGCGTCGTGCACAAGCGCACGTCGAGCGACGGCTGGAACTGGGGATCGCCAAGTGACCTCGGCAGCCGGCCACAAACCCTGGACGGCAAGTACTTCGCGCATGCGCCGACCGTGGCTGTTGCCGGTGGCAAGTTGTTGCTGATCGGCCAGATGTTGCTCAACGCGAACGGTTCGGTTGCCGCAGACAACGGTCGCACAATCTTGGCCAGTACCGAGGGCGGCAACGGAGCCTGGTACGAGCTCGAGTCGCCGGTCCAGGTCCCGAATCCCTACAACCACTACTGCCCGAACTACAGCTCACCGCTGGTTGGCTCGGCCGATGGCAACCGCGTTCTGCAGTTGGCGAGTGACTTCAGCAACGGCGACTGCCAGACGTTCTTCGCGACCGGTTCCACGAACGGCACCGGGACGGATGCCGGCGTGGTCGGCGGAGCGACGTACCGGCTGCTCAGCGCGCAGAGCACCCACTGCATGGATGTTGCTGCGGACTCGCGTGAGTACGGCGGCCGGATTCAGCAGTGGTACTGCAACGGCCTTGGCCCGCAGAACTTCCAGTTCACTGCCGAGGGCAACGGGTTGTACCGGCTGAAGGGACAGAACAGCCAGCTCTGCGTCGAAGTCACCAAGAACTCGTTCGAGCCTGGTGCGAAGATTCAGCAATTCGCCTGTCAGGACGGCGGCTGGCAGCGCTGGCGGTTCGTGAACGTCGGTCGCAATTACTACAAGATCGTCGGCCAGAACTCCGGCCTCTGCCTCGATGTTGCCGGCGGCTCCACCGCGGCCGGTGCCGACCTCCAGATCTGGCACTGCAACAACCTGCAGCCCCAGATCTGGAAGCTCGAACGCCGCTAGGGCCGGGTGAGAAACTCGACCAGCTCAGTCGGCGTCGGCCCGGAGTCGAGAAGAGTGATGAGCTCGTCGCGCTGCTCTGGCGCTACGAGCTCGATCCCGCCGAGGATCCCCGGCTCGTCGCCTGTGAGGGAGATCCGAGCGCAGACCAGGTCGCCAATCGCGACCTCTGTGCTCGCAATGCGTTCGCGGGCTTGGACGGTCTCACCACTGCGTAGATCGTGCAGCGTCAGGTGTTCGCCGGGCTCGATTGCGGTCACCTCGTGCACCGAACGTTTCGTCGCCACCCACTGCTTCGCCAGCGCCTGCTCATCTTCCGGCAGCAGCACACCGCGGATGTCGAGGAACTCCGCGAAGCCGCCACCCTCGAACAGCAGCGCGTCCATCACGAGCGGATCCGTGACGGCGTCGAAGATCTCCTCCTCGGTCTCGGCATACTGAGCGCGGACATCGCTCAAATTGTCGTGGAGCAGGTGCCGCGGCGAGTCCATCTGATAGCGGGAGGTCTTCTCGTACAGCCACAATGCACGCTCTTCCGGCGAGAGTCCGCCGCCGGTGAGGTGACACTTCTTGAACTTCTTCCCGGACCCACACCAGCACTCGTCGTTCCGCCCGATATCGGTCCGCGGCGCCGCGTCGTACCGCTCGAAGGCCTGGACGATCGGCTCGTCGTCCGGCACCCCGATGCGCCGCAGCAGCGACAGCCCGCGCGTGGTGTTCCCGCGGTCGAAGGAGTATCGAGCCAGCGCCGAGACGGTCAGCGGCCATTCGGAATCGAGCGCCTCGGACTCCAGCAAGACCTGCTCGGCAGCCGCGACCTCGCCGAGCAGCTCGTGCGACCTGGCCCGAAGCCAGCGCAGCGCGGGCCAGGTGTTCTTGGCCAGCAGGGGCTCGAGCTTCTCGGCGAACTCGCCCAGCGGTTCGGCGAGCAAGCGGTCGTAGGAGGTCGTCTGCTCCAGTAGCGCCATGGCGACGAACGGCTCGCTCAATGGGGACAGCGCCGCGATCGCAGTCGGATCAAGAGGGACCTCGTCGAGCACCTGCTCGTACAGAGTGATACCAGCCTGTACGGCGCGCGCCTCGACCTCATCGAGTTCGTAGCGCTCCATCAGACCGGCGTGGTGAGTGTCGGACTCCCACCCGTCGAAGTCGAAACCGTCCCGCGCGAGCATGTCGACTGTCCGGGTGAGACCACTCGCGGCGAACAGCTCGTCCAGCGGCAGCAACGGCTCCCGGAAGAGCTCGGGATCCGCGGCACACGCCGTCAAGATCGCCGCTTCGACCTGCTCAGGCTCGTTCTGCTCCAGTACGGCGTTCAGTGCCTCCGCGACTGCGGTGATCGCCTTCGGATCGGCTGGCGCCGCCGGAACCTCGAGGGCGAGGCCCTGCTCGCCGATCCGCAGCGCGACCAGGTCGCCGGACTGGAGGTTCTGGCCGGCCCAATATCCCTGGGGGAGGAGGACGACCTCGTAGTCGAAGATCTGGTGGAGATCGACACCGCGCTCGACGAGCTTGTCTGTCTCAAGAGGGAGGATCACCAGCTCGATCGCGGTGCCGTCGGCCAGGTGCGCCTCGTCGGTCTCGATCAGCAGGGAGGCGGAGGTCAGGTCGGGCACCAGAAAGAGCAGATCGTGGGCAACCTCCGGGTCGGTCAGCCGATGAGCGAGCACCCGCCCGGCCAGCAAAGTGGGGAGCCAGGCCCAGCGGTCGTCGGCCAGGAGCACCACCTGGGAGTCCGGCAGCTGCTCGAGCTCGTCCGCCAGGATGTCCGCGGCGTGCTCACCGAGGTCGATTCCGAGTTCGGCCAGTTCGGGGAACAGCTGCTCGTCGGTCAGCGGTCCGCGCGCCGCAAGAATCTGCCCTACAACATCCAAGACGCTCATGGATCGCAACTCTAGTAGACCGTAGTGTTGGCCCCATGAATCTGAAGCTCTCGAACGGTACCGAGATCCCCGCGGTGGGACTGGGCGTATGGCAGGTGGAGGACGGGGCACAGACCGAGCGTGCGGTCTCGGCGGCGCTGGAGGCCGGGTACCGGCTGATCGACACCGCGCAGGGCTACGGGAACGAGGCGAGCGTCGGGAAGGCGATCCGCGAGAGCGGCATCCCGCGCGCGGAGATCTTCCTGACGACCAAGTTCCTGCCCGCGGAGGACGACCCGTTCGTCGAGGCGGAGAAGAGCCTGGAACGGCTCGGCACCGACTACCTCGACCTGTACCTGATCCACTGGCCGCAGGGTGGACCGACCTGGGCCTGGCCCGGGATGGAGAAGGTCAGCGCGGCAGGCCTGTCGAAGGGCATCGGCGTCTCGAACTTCAGCGCCGCCGAGCTCGCCGAGCTGGCGAAGGTGAGCGAGATCCCGGCCGCCGTGAACCAGGTCTACTTCAGCCCGTTCGCCTACCGCCGGGCCCTGCTCGACGCGGGCAACGAGGCCGGCCTGATCACCCAGGCCTACAGCCCCCTGGGCACCGGCGAGCACCTCACCGACCCGGTCGTCGGCCGGATCGCCGAGGAGCTCGGCCGCACTCCGGCCCAGGTCCTGATCCGCTGGGGCGTCCAGAAGGGTCTGTCGGTCATCCCGAAGTCGGTGAACCCGGAGCGGATCCAGAAGAACTTCGCGGTCTTCGACTTCGAGCTCGACGACGCGGCGGTGGCCACCCTGGATGCCCTCGACACCACGGGCGGCACCACCGAGTCGAACGAGAACAAGTGGTGGTGACGAAGTAGGCAGTCGGTGGGCACCGGATCCGCCCCGACCCAGGTGCCCACCGACTGGCTTTGCTAGCGCAGCTGCTTACAGCTCTATCGGAGCTTTTTGAAGGCAGTGCGCACTTCCTGAGTCAGCAACGCAGGCTGCTCCCAGGCGGCGAAGTGGCCGCCGCGGTCGACCTCGTTCCAGTGGATGAGGTTGCCGAAGGTCTTCTCACCCCAGCTGCGCGGTGCGCGGTAGATCTCGGCCGGGAAGACGGTCACCGCGACCGGCACCCGCGGGATCGGTACGGCGTTGAACGGACCGCCGCCCGCCTGGGCGCCTTCCCAGTACGAGCGCGAGGACGACGTACCGGTGTTCGTCAGCCAGTAGAGCGAGATGGCGTCCAGGATCTCGTCGTACGTGAGGACCTTCTCCGGTACGCCGCCGCTGTCGGTCCACTCGGCGATCTTGTCGTAGTAGTACGCCGCCATCGCGACCGGTGAGTCGGCCAGCGCGTACCCGATCGTCTGTGGGCTCTGGTTCATCATCGCGGCGTAGCCGAAGCCGTCACGGTAGAAGTGCAGCAGCCGGTCGTAGGCGACCTTCTCGCGCGGCGACAGCGTCTTCGGCGCCGAGTCGAAGTTGCGCAGGTGCCGCAGGACGTCGTCCGGCACGGTGCCCGGCATGTTGATGTGGATGCCGAGCAGGCCCTTGGGCTCCTGGGTCGCCAGGACCTCGGAGATGATCGCGCCCCAGTCGCCGCCCTGGGAGACGTACTCCGGGTAGCCGAGGCGCTGCATCAGTTGGTGGAACGCGGTCGCCATGTGGCCCGGGTTCCAGCCGCCCTTGGTGGGCTTGCCGGAGAACCCGTAGCCCGGGAGGGTCGGCAGTACGAGGTGGAACGCGTCCTCGGCCTTGCCGCCGTGCGCGGTCGGGTTGGTCAGCGGGTCGATGATCTTCAGCAGTTCGATGATCGAGCCAGGCCAGCCGTGTGTCATCAGCATCGGCAACGCGTTCGCGTGCTTGGAGCGGATGTGCGCGAACTGGATGTCGAGGCCGTCGATCGAGGTGATGAACTGCGGCAGCGCGTTCAGCTTGGTCTCGACCTTGCGCCAGTCGTAGTGCGAACCCCAGTACTCGACCAGCGGCTTGATCTTGCCCAGCTGCGCACCTTGGGTGCGGTCGGCAACGGTCTCCCGGTCAGGCCAGCGGGTGCCCTTGATCCGCCGCCGCAGATCGGTGATCGCGGCCTGCGGCACCTTGATCTTGTACGGGCGGATCCGAGCGTCGGGCTGGGCGCCGGTGGCGTGCGCCAGATTCGGTACGCCGAACTGGACGGCGGCCGCACTCGCGGCGGCGAGGCCGAGGAACTGACGGCGGTCGGTCATGGGGAGGGCTCCTTCTGCGCTGCGGACTGGCACTTACCTGTCCACCATCGCCAGACCGGAGCCGGGTCGCCCCAGTGTGCACACTGGGGCAACCCACGTGTCAGCGCGGACCCCACTAGTCAGCGGGGGTAGGCGTCTCGCAGTTGCCGCCGGGAGGTGATCCCGAGCTTCGCGAAAGTCTTCCGCAGGTGCCACTCGACAGTCCGCGGGCTGAGGAACAGCTGCGCCGCGATCTCCGGGTTCGTCAGCCCGTCCCGAGCCAGCCCGGCGATCTGCGCCTCCTGGGTGGTGAGCTCGTTCACAGTCTCGACCGACCGCTTCCGGACGGTCTCACCGGTCGCGAGCAGCTCGTGCCGCGCGCGCTCCGCAAAGGCTCCGAGGCCGAGGTTGGTCAAGGCGTCGTACGCCGTTCGCAGCTCGCCGCGTGCATCGGCGCGACGACCCTCGCGACGCAACCATTCGCCGTACAGGAGTCTGCTGCGCGCAGCCTCGCCCTGCAGACTCGTGCGGTCGAGACACTCGATCGACCGCCGATACTCACCCTCGTCGTTGTTCAGCAGCGCTCCGACCCGCGCCTCGATCCCACGACTCCACTCAGTCGGTACGGCGGCCGCTCGCGCCCGCAACCAGGTGAGCGTCGACTCGACCAGGTTGCTGTCGCCGGTCCGCGATGCCGCCTCCGCAAGCTCGCTCGCCACCAGAGCGCCGTACCCGATCACGTCCTGCTCGAAGAGCCGCATCGCCGCATCGCGTGCCGTCTCGTAGCGCCCCAACCCGTTGTTCAGAACGGCTTCCGCGTACGTCGTCAGCACGCCCGCTCCGCTCGTGGTTGCCGGCTCGCCCCGGAAGGCGGTGACCAGCCGGGCGCCGTACTCGACCGACGGATTGCCGGTCGCGGTGGCGATTCGGCGTTGCTCGTCGACCATCCGGCTTGCCGCGGTGAGGTCGCCGCCGATGCACTGCAGCGCTGCGCCGAAGTCGAGCGCGAACTGCAGCCGCAACAGCGCGCCGGTCTGCCGCGCAATCCGCTCCTGCCGAGCTACGAGCCGCTGCCCAGTCTCCAAATCCCACAAGTCAACGGCGATGATCCCGCCGACCAAATGCCCCGTCGCCTGATCCGAGTGATCCCGCAGCTCAGCCGCCAGCGCCCGAGCCAGGTCAGGCGCTGCCGTCACATATCCGCGCGTGAACCGCGCCGCCAACGCCTCCAGCAACGACTCGGCGAGCCCAGCCGGTTCCGGGACGGCTGCGGCCACCTCCGCGACGATGCCCTTGGCGTCCGGCCCCGCCGCCCAGATCGCCGCGGTCAGAGCGGCGAGGCGAGTGCTCTGGGCGAGGTCGGGTTTCAGGGGTTCGAGCTGGCGTGCTGCGTCGAGCAGCGTGGCAGCTGCAGTCTGGTTGTCGCCCTGGTCGAACTGGATCTGGCCGCGCAACCGTTGTGCCAGCGCGGTCCGGAGCTCGTCGGGCGGGCTGTTCTGCAGGTTGTCGAGGAGACTGAGGGCGGTGTCGAGCGCGCCACCGGCACAGCGGGCAGTCGCGGCAGCCAGCATCCGCTCGGCCCGGCGCTCGGGATCCAGCGTCAGCTCGACCGCGCGCTCCAGGAAAGCACCCGCCGCGAAATGGCCGCCCCGCTCGCGGACCCCAGCAGCCGACCGCTCGAGATCGGCGGCGACATCCTCATCAGGCAGCGGGCTCGCCTGCGCACGGTGCCAAGCGCGGCGATCCGGATCACGGTCCGGATCGGTCACCTCGGCGAGCGCCAGATGGGCAGCCTGGAGATCCGACGCGGAGGCAGTCCGGTACGCCGTCGATCGGACGAGCGGATGCCGGAACCGGATGTGCGTTCCGAAGGTGATCAGCCCGGACTCGAGCGCGGTCGTGGCGGCCTCTGCGCCAAGCCCGAGGTGCTCGGCCGCACGCCAGAGCAAGGTCGGATCGCCCAGCGGTTCGGCCGCCGCCAGCGTCAGCAGTTGCCGGGCAGTCGCGGGCAGCTCGTCGAGTCGCTGCTCGAAGCTCTCCTCGATCAGTGCCGTTCGCCCGTCAGCATGCCCGGCCCCCGTGTGCGGGAGCTCCAGCAACGCGAGCGGATTGCCCTGGGCCTCGGCCACGATCCGGTCCTTGACCCGGGGATCGATCAACCCAGGAAGTGACGTCGTCAGCAGCGTCTGCGCATCAGCGCGGTCCAGGCCACCGAGCTCGAGCTCGCGGACCCCGGTGAAGCGGTGCTGGACACCGTTGCGGACGGCAATGATCATCACGACCGCCTCGGCGTTCAGGCGCTGGGCGACGAAGGCAAGGATGACTTCCGACATCTTGTCGAGCCACTGGGCATCGTCGATCAGGCAAATCAGCGGTTTGTCCGCGGCTGCGTCCGCCAGCAGGTTCAGCACCGCCAACCCGACCAGGAACGCATTCGGCGTCGGCCCGCTGACCAGGCCGAACGCCGTACCGAGGGCTTCGGCCAGTGGGCCGGGCAGCCGGTCGAGGTTCTCCAGAAAGGGCTGGCAGAGCGGATACAGCCCGGCGTACGCGAGCTCCATCTCGGCCTCGACACCCGCAGTGCGCGTGAAAACGCAGCCTGTGGTCCGGTCCACCAGCGCCTCGAGCAACGCCGTCTTTCCTACACCCGGCTCGCCTCGCACGAGCAGCGTTGCGCTGCGCCCACCGCGGGCAGCCTCGATCAGGCGATCGAGCTCGATGCTCTCCGCACGGCGCCCCACGAGCTCAGCTCTGACCACCTGGGCATAGTACTGACTGATTGTGAAGGTTCTGTTTAACGAACCAGACCCGATTCCCAGGCCCAGACGGCGACCTCGGTCCGGTTGCGGGCGTCGATCTTGCGCTGGACGGCGGTCAGGTGCGATTTCACCGTCGACAGGGAGATCAGCAGCTCCTTGCTGATCTCGGCGTTGGTCCGGCCGCGAGCGACCGCCATCGTCACGTCGGTCTCGCGCTGGGTGAGCGCGGGAATCGCTCGGCGCGCCTTGCCGCTCGGCGACGAGAACTGGGCCAGCAGCCGCGTGGTGATCGACGGGGAAACCAGCGATTCGCCGTTCGCCGCCGCATGCACGGCCTCGACCAGCAGCCGCGGGCCGGCGTCCTTGAGCAGGAACCCACAGGCACCGGAGCGCAGCGCCTCATGCACGAGCTCATCCAGATCGAACGTCGTTACGACCAGCACCCGCAGCGGATCGCGCACGTCCGGACCGGCCAGGATGCGGGTCGCCTCCAGGCCGTCGAGCAGCGGCATCCGGATGTCCATCAAGGTCACGTCCGGCCGCAGTTCCTTGGCCAGGGCAACGGCTTGCCTGCCGTCGGCAGCCTCACCGACGACCTCGATCCCGGGCTCCCGCTCGAGGATCAGCTGGAACCCCGCGCGTACCAGGGCCTGGTCATCGGCCAGCAGCACGCGCAGCGTCACGAAGTCTCCTTGGACAGAGGTAGTTGGGCGAGCACCTGCCAGCTGCGCTCACCATAGGGGCCGGCGGTCAGCGTGCCGCCCAGTGCATCGATTCGTTCGCCCATCCCGATCAGCCCGTAACCGCCCGCCGTACGACGAGTGCGCGTGAGACCGTCATTGCGGATCTCGACCCGCAGCAGCCGATCCTCGGCCGTGACAGCGACCGTCACCTGCCGCGCGTCAGGCGCGTGCTTGCGGACGTTCGTCAAAGACTCCAGTAAGACGCGGTGCACGGTCGAGACGGTCTCCGGCGCGACCGCCAGCTCGGCCAGCCCGGGCGCCATCCGAAGGATGACGTTGCCGTCGACAACCGACTGGACCGACTCGACCAGCCCGCCGGCGATCACCGCAGGCGCGTCGTCCGGACTCCTCAGTACGCCGACCATTCGCCGTACTGCAGCCAAGGCTTCGGATCCCGCTTGCTCGATGTCGCCGAGCAGCTTCTGTTCGGTGCCGTCGGCAAGGACCACCTGAGCCGCCTGGGCGCTGACGACGACGCCGGTGATGTGGTGCGCCACCAGGTCGTGCAGCTCGCGGGCCAGCGCCAGTCGTTCGCGGTTCCGGGCGGCGGCCAAGGCCTCCTCGCGGCGCGCGGCGCCATCGCGCAGGATCAGCCCGACGGCGACCCCGACGCCCCAGAGGATGGCCCAGAAAACCGCGATGGTGAGGGCCGCCTGGTCACCGCTGTAGCGGCTCACCGGAGCGATCACCATGGCGAACCCGCCGACCACTGCGAGCGCACCTGCCTCGATCGGCGGTAGCCGATGGCAGCAGGCGCCGATCAGGAGCATCAGCGCCAGGGTCTCGCAGTCCCCGGCGAGGCGGGCGGCTGGTTCGGCCAGCCCACCGACCCCACTGCACAGCAGCGAGATGGCGACCGCCACGGCCGCGAGCTGGCCGGTCCGCTCCGGATAGCGGCGGCGCAGCAGGGCCAGCGCGCCGATGACCACGCCCGACGAGAAGTAGAACACCTCGCCGGGCCGCGGTCCGTGCAGGATGAACCGCGAGATCGCCTCATGGACGTTCAGACCGAGCAGGAGGGCGATCTCGGCGATCATCAACGCACGGGAGCGAGTCATCGTGGCGACGCCGCCGCCGTACAGGTGTAGTCGTGCGCCGGGCGGACGCCGGTCGTCAGGAACGTTGTCGCCGCGTAGTTGGCGCACTGGTTCTTACCGAACACGTAGACACCGTGACCACCTTCGTCGGCCGTGACCATCGTGGCCCGGTCGCCCAGAGCCTGCCGCATCTTGCGGGCTCCGGCCAGGGGAGTGGCGGGATCGCGAAGGTTCTGCACCATCAGCACGTTAGCCGGACCGTGGTCGCCGATCTGGATCGGCGGCTCGGCCGGGTTCGGCCAGTAGGCGCACGGCTGGACGTTGGCGCCGGCCGCACCGAACAGCGGGAAGCGAATCCGGTCGACGGCGACCGCGTGCTGATAGGTCTTGACCGAGGTCGGCCAGCGACTGCTGTTGCAGATGATGGCGTAGCGGCCGGAGATGACCTGATCGACGCCATCCGCGGCGATCTTGGCCGCGCTCGCTTCGAGCGGTGCCGGTGGCTCGCCCGCGTCGAGCGACTTCCACAGCTGCGCGAGCCCCGGCATCTGCGTGGCGCCGTACGAGTAGGCGAAGTTGAGCAGCCGGAACATGCTGCCGTCGAACTCGACGCCGTCCGCCGGAATGGGGTTCTTGTCCAGCCGCGCTGCCAGCTCGTGGAACTTCGCGGTCACCTGAGCCGGCGTCCGGCCCAGACCGTACTCGCGGAAGTTGGCCGCCGCGTACGCCGCGAAGTCCGGGAACCGGTCCTCGACGCCCTGCGAGAACAGCCGGTCACTGGGGTAGTCCCAGCCGCCCGGGGCGAGATTGCTGTCGAGCACGAACCGGTCGCTGCGCTCCGGGAACAGCGTCGTGTAGACCGCCCCGAGGTGCGTGCCCCAGGAAGCGCCGAGGTACGACGTCTTGGCCTCGCCGAGGGCGCTGCGGATCTGGTCCATGTCCCGGGCCACGTTGGCGACCGACATGTGGGGGAGCAGGGAGCCGGTCTTGGAGGCCGCGCATTGCTTGGCGATCTGCTGGACCTCGCCGGCCCGCTTGACCACGTCAGCGGCATTCTTCGCGTACGGCGGGATGTTGCCGTACAGCTGCTGTTCCGCGGTCAGATCGCAGGTCACCGGCGTACTGTGCCCGATCCCGCGCGGATCGAATCCGATCACGTCGTACTGGTCGAGAACGCTCTGCGGCAGCTTCGCCAGCACGAGGGTGGCCGGGTAGCCGAGCCCGGCCGCGGGTCCGCCGGGGTTGGTCATCAGGATCCCGCGGCGCTTGGCCGGGTCCTTGCTCGGCAGCCGGGAGACCGCGACGTCGATCTTCGGACCGGCTGGATTGCGGTAGTCGAGCGGGACTTTCAGGGTCGTGCACTGCATTCCAGCGGGAAAGGGAATGCCCGGCGAAGCATCCGCCGGGCACGCGTCCCAGTTCAGGTCATCCTTGGTCTCGGCTTGTGACGTGCTGGGGATCAGAGCCGTCGCCATCGTGGCGGCGGCAACTGCCAGGGACAGGGTCTTCCGCATTTCTCGTTCCTCCCGAGCTTTGTGGACGACCCCAACCCTTCCGGCTGGGAGGCCGGCTCACATCGCACGCGCGGCCACTTCGGACCCGGCCAAAAGTACGAGCCGCTCGGAGCGCTGGGCGCGAACGGCGAGGGCGATCATCACGGCGGGGATCAGCAGGTCATAGAGCAGGACGCCGCCGGTGTTGCCCGGGGCGTGGTCGCCCTTGAAGAAGAACTGGTACAGGTGGCCGAGGTCAGCTCCCCAGAGGAACATGCCGGCGCCGAGGCCGATGGTGAGGCGCTCGCGGGCGTTCGACTTCGACGACGCGGCGCGGAACGCCAGGACGGCCAGGCAGAGGTTGGCGCAGCCGATCTCGAACTCGAACGGCGTCTGCTTGAAGCCGATCGCCTCGGACATCACGCCGGGGATGGTGAAGAACGAGACCACCATCCATGCGCTTCCCCCTCCGAGGGCGGCGCCGGCCCACCAGCGCTGCCAGGTTTCGAGCCTCGCCTTGGGGGAGGTGACGTTGCGGGTCTTGATCAGGGCGCCGGCGACCGCCAGGACGAGCCAGATCATCGGAACGGATGTTTGGGCGATGTAAGTCGATGTGCTCATGCTTGAAGTAGTCATAGCGGCAATGTTGCAGGGTTAATATTAACCTGTCAACATTCACGGTATGCTCACCTTTGTGGATGACGGACTGGCAGACCTGTTGCACCGTGTAGTGCTGATGATCGGAGAGTCGGCGCGCCGACGAACCGAGGACACTGACGGCCTCACCTATAGCCAGTTGCGCTTGCTGGGCACGGTGGAGGACATCCAGCCGGCCACTCAGCATCAGCTCGCGCAGGCGATGGCGGTCTCTGACCCGGCGATCAGCCGCGCGCTGAAGCCGCTCGAAGCGGCGGGCTATGTCCAGGTCGTCACCGACCCGGATCACGCCCGGCGCAGGCTGGTGACGATCACCGAGACCGGCCGGAAGGTCTTCCATAACAGCGGCAAGCCGCTGGTCGAGGAGTTACGCAAGCATCTGGTGGCCTCGGGCTTCCCCTACGAGCGGTACCTGCAGGACACCAATCAGCTCGCCGAGCTGCTCAAGCCGCGCGCGGGGTCATGAACGGGGGCGTTGTGCTCACCGTGAGGTAGCAGGCACATACTGCTGCAGGCGGCCGGATGAGGCCGGTTGCCGCTACCTACCAGTTCGGAGTAAATGCATGTCCGGTTTGACCCGGCGTTCCGTCCTATTCGCTGTCCCGGCCGCTGCCGCCGCCATCGCATCCCCGGCTCTGATCGGCCGAGCGACCGCCGCCACCCCGCACCAGAGCCCGATCGACATCCACCGCAGCGGAGCCGTCGTCGCCCACGACCTCCCCGCGCTCCACGTGCACTACCCGCGTTCGCTCGACCTGGAGATCCGTTACGAGAGCAAGGACTCCGGTCAGCCCGGCGGCTGCGAGCACCGCACCGCGGAAGAGACCGTCCTGGCCGAGATCCCAGCCGGTGCGGCCTGGGTGACGCTCGGCGGGGTTCGCTACGACCTGGCGAACTTTCACTTCCACACCCGCTCCGAGCACCGGCTCGACGGGCACCAGTTCCCGCTCGAGCAGCACTGGGTGCACCTCGGCCCGAACGGCGAGAAGCTCGTCATCGGCCTGTTCATCACCAGCGGCGGCCACGGTGGCACCCTGCAGGACCAGGCCTTGAGTACGGTCCCCGCCGAGTGCTCCGAAAACGTCCGCCTGCACGGCGCCAACCTGGCCGCCGCGCTTCCCACCGACCTCTCCACCTTCCGGTACGACGGCTCGCTGACCACCGCGCCGTACTCGGAGCCGGTGTCCTGGCTGGTGCTCAACCACATCCGCGAGATCAAGTCGTCCTCGCTCACGCACTTCCAGTCCCGCTTCCCCGACGGCGACAGCCGCCCGCTCCAGGCGCTGAACGGGCGGACCGTCAAGTACCGTCCCCAGCACTGAGCTAGTACCTGGGCATACCGAAGCGGCGCGATCGAGTCGTGTCAGCTCGATCGCGCCGCTTCAGTGATACCCCAAACCGGATCGTCAGGCGGCCGGGGGCATCAGGACCGTGTCGATCAGGTAGACGGTGGCGTTGACGACCGGTACGGCGGCCAACACCTCTACTTCGGGGCTGTGCAGGGGGTGGATGGGTCGGATCGGAGAAAGATTCTGAACCCATCCGGAGGCGGTGGCAGGACCGAAGAGCAGACGTCCTGTTCGGCTTTCCAGCCTTGGAGATTCCTGATGCTCACACTGGCCTTCATCGGATTGGTAGGCGGTCTGATCACCGGGGTCTCACCTTGTGTTCTGCCGATGCTTCCGATCATCTTCTTCGCCGGAACCAAACAAACGAAGACCACCAACAAGACCCGCGCCGAGGGTGACGTCCTCGTCGAAGAGATCGAGATCGCCAAGCCTGCAAGAGATTTCAGGCCGCTGAAGATCATCGCCGGGATCGTGGTTTCGTTCAGTCTCTTCACGCTCGCCGGCTCGGTGATCCTGTCCGCGCTCGGTCTGCCGGACAGCTTCCTGCGCTGGGGCGGCCTGACCATCCTGACGCTGGTCGGCCTCGGCCTGATCTTCCCGGCGCTCGGTCACTGGATCGAGAAGCCCTTCTACCGGCTGCCGAAGATCAACCGCAACAACAACGGCGCCTTCGTCCTCGGTCTCGGACTAGGCACCCTGTACGTTCCCTGCGCGGGACCGGTGCTTGCCGCGATCACGGTGGCCGGTGCCACGGGCAACGTTGGCTGGCGGACCGTCGTACTGACTGTGTCTTTCGCGATGGGCGCGGCGCTGCCGCTGCTGATCTTCGCGTCGGCCGGTTCGCGGATTTCCCAGCGGGTGAAGGCGTACCGCGATCACCAGAAGGGTTTCCGGATCGGCGGCGGTATCGTCATGATCCTGCTCGCCATCGCGCTGGCCTTCAACATCACCGACGTGATCCAGCGCTCGCTGCCGTCGTACACGAGTGGTCTTGAGAAGAAGGTTGCCGAGAACAAGACGGTCCAGGGTGTGCTCGCTCCGGCGCTCGGTCAAGGTGGTCAGGAGCTGGCGAAGTGCACGCCGGGGGCCGCCGAGCTGGCGATGTGTGGTGCGGCGCCGGAGTTCACCGGGACGCAGAAGTGGTTCAATACCCCGGGTGGTAAGCCCGCGACGCTCGCCGAGCTGAAGGGCAAGGTCGTCCTGGTCGACTTCTGGGCCTACTCCTGCATCAACTGCCAGCGCGCCACCCCGCACCTGCTCGCCTGGAACAAGGCCTACCAGTCCCTCGGCCTGCAGATCGTCGGCATCCACTCACCCGAGTTCGCGTTCGAGAAGAGCGCCGGGAACGTCGAGTCCGCCATCCGCAAGGAAGGCATCAACTACCCGGTCGGCCAAGACAACAACCTGGCCACCTGGACCGAATACCGCAACCAGTACTGGCCCGCGAAGTACCTGGTCGATGCCGGCGGCACCGTCCGATCGATCAAGTTCGGCGAAGGCAGCTACGCCCAGACCGAGAACCAGATCCGCCAGCTCCTCAAGGACGCCAACCCCAACGTCCAGCTCCCGGCCCCGGTCGACGGCACCGTCAAGGCAGACTCGATCGGCGCCGACGGAACCACGCCGGAGACCTACCTGTCCTACTCCCGCTCGGCCAACCTGAACGGCTCGGGCAAGCTCACCCCGAACAAGACCGTTGCCTTCGGCCTCAACCCCGAGCAGCCCGCCGACACCTACAGCCTCGGCGGAGACTGGGCGGTGGGTACGCAGAGCGTGACGTCGACCAAGACCTCGCAGAGCCGGCTGAACTTCAACGCAGCGAAGGTCTTCCACGTCCTGTCCGGCGAAGGCACCGTCACCGTGTCGATCCCGGGCCTGCCCGACAAGACCCTCAAGGTCTCCGGTACGCCGAACGCCTACCAACTGGTCGACCTGCCCAGCCAGCAACGCAAGACGATGACCGTCACCTACAGCCCCGGCTTGACGGCCTTCACCTACAGCTTCGGCTGAGGAGCAACCATGAGCGAGCACTGAACAGCGCTCTTGAAAGATCTGCAGCAGTTCGCCACCTTGTGAGACGAGCCCCACTGCGGGGGAATGTCTTCTAGGTTGGTGTACATGAGCGTGAGTGCGAAGGCGTCGTACCGGTTGCGGTACGGCGCGCCGGTGGTGGGGGAGCCACCGGCTGAGTGGACCGAGGTGCTGGCACAGCAGTTGGCCCACCGATCGGTACGGCGGTATCGGGCGGATGGTGAAGTGTCCGACGAGACGTTGTCGGCCCTGATCGCGGCGGCGCAGTCGGCGCCCACCTCGGGGAACCTGCAACTGTGGAGCGTCGTGGCGGTGCGTGAGGATGCGCGGCGGCATCGGCTGGCCGCGTTGGCGGGGGAGCAGGCCAATCCGATACAAAGCAGCGTCGCGCAGGCGCCGTTGTTCCTGGTCTGGCTGGCGGATCTCGCGCGCGCTCGGCAGGTGACTTCGAAGACCGGGTCAGCGACGGCCGAGGGTGCGGACTTCGTGGAGGCGGCGCTGCTGTCGTTCATCGACGTCGCGCTGGCCGCGCAGAACGCCTCGCTGGCGGCAGAGTCTCTGGGACTAGGCACGGTGTTTGTCGGTGCCATCCGCAACAAGCCGCTGGAGGTGGCCGCGGAGCTTGGGCTGCCGCCGAACGTGTTCCCGGTGTTCGGGCTGACAGTTGGTCATCCTGACCGGCTGGAGGAGACGGCGGTGAAGCCGCGGTTGCCGCAGGAGGCCGTGCTGCATCGGGAGCAGTATTCGCTGGACCCGGCACATCTTGAAACTTATGAGGACGTGCTGAACGGCTTCTACGCCGAGGCCGGCCTTCCGGAGGGGTGGGCTCAGCGGGTGGCGCATCGGTTTGGGAGTGTTGCAGGGTTGAAGGGGCGAGAGCACCTGCGGGCGGCTCTGTTCGACAGGGGGTTCCAGCTCCGATGAGCGCGCGTTACGAGACGATGGACTATCGCCGTATGGGGAGTTCGGGGCTGAAGCTGCCGGCGTTCTCGTTCGGGTTGTGGCAGAAGTTCGGGCAGGACTACTCGTATGCCACGCAGCGCGAGATTCTCTTACATGCTTTCGATCTGGGCATCACGCACTTCGACAATGCCGATCGGTACGGCCCACCGCGTCGGGCGGCTCAGGAGACGTTCGGCCGACTGCTCGCGACGGACCTGGCGCCGTACCGGGATGAGCTGATTCTCGCGACGAAGGCCGGTAATCCGATCGGGCCGGGCCCGTATCAGAGTGGTGGTTCGCGAAAGTCGTTGCTGACGTCTCTCGATCAGAGCCTGCGCGATCTGGGCACGGACTATGTGGACATCTTTTACCACCACCGCCCCGACCTGGAGACGCCGCTGGAGGAGACCGTCGGCGCGCTCGTCAGCGCGGTAGACCAGGGCAAGGCGCTCTACGTTGGCATCAGCAACTATCTGCCCGATCGCGCCGAGGCCGCAGCGAAACTGCTCAAGGCAGCCGGCGTCCCGCTGCTCATCGACCAGAGCCGCTACTCGATCTACGACCGCCGCCCCGAGATAGACGGCCTACTCGAAACCGCCGAGCGCAACGGCTTCGGCGTCATCGTCTACAGCCCACTCGCCCAAGGCTTGTTGACCGACAAGTACCTGGACAGCATTCCGGACGGCGCCCGCGCGCAGAACAGCACGTTCCTGTCGCCCGATGTCATCGACGAGACCTACCGACGCCGTACGGCGGAGTTGAACAAGCTGGCCGAATCCCGCGGCCAGTCCCTCGCCCAGCTTGCGCTGCAGTGGGTCCTCCGGCGACCAGAAGTCACCTCAGCCCTGATCGGTGCCAGTTCGACGGAGCAACTCGACCACAACCTGAAGGCACTCGCGTTCCCGCCGCTGACCGCTGACGAGCTCGCACTCATCGACCAGCACGGCATCCACGGCACCGGCCTCAACCTGTGAGCTGCCAGACTGGGCGGCATGACTGATCCCGTGGTGCAGACGCCGTACGGTCCTGTGCTTGGCGCAGTGACTGAGCATGGCGCGGTGTTTCGGGCGGTTCCTTATGCGGCGCCGCCGGTGGGTGAGTTGCGGTTCCAGCCACCGGCGCCGGTTGCGCCGTGGACTGAGGTTCGGGATGCGCGGGAGGCCGGGGCCACGGCACCGCAGTCCGGGGAGTCTTCAGAGTTGTTGCCGAATGTGGTGATTGCCGGTGACGACTATCTGCACGTGAATGTTTGGACGCCGGATGTCAGCGGCTCGGCGCCGGTCCTGGTCTTCATCCATGGCGGCGCGTTCGTGACGGGCTCGAACGCACTCAGCGGGTACGACGGTTCTGCGTTCGCACGTGACGGTGTGGTGATCGTGGTGATCAACTACCGGCTCGGGGCCAACGGCTTCTTGTGGTTCGGCGAGGGGGTCGCCAACCTCGGGCTGCTCGATCAGGTGGCGGCGCTGAAGTGGGTGCGGGACTCGATTGCCGCTTTCGGTGGAGATCCGGCCGCCGTAACGGTGATGGGGGAGTCGGCGGGTGCGATGAGTGTTGGTGCGTTGATGACGATGCCGTCGGCTCAGGGGTTGTTCGACCGGGCGATCATGGAGTCGGGCGCCGGACACCACGCGATTACGCCGGCCGGAGCGCTGACCGTTGGGCGACGCCTGGCCAAGGCGCTCGGTGTCGCGCCGACCCGGGAAGCAGTGGCGACGGCGAGCACGGACGCGTTGATTGCAGCGCAGGCGGCGGTCTCCGCCCAACTGGGCAAGTCGCCGTTCCGGCGGACTTGGGGTGACGTGGCAACAAACCTGATGCCCTTCGAACCGGTGATCGACGGCGAGGTGCTGCCCGAGCTGCCGATCCGCGCGATGGAGAACGGCGCCGGCCGCGACATCGACGTACTGGTCGGCTACAACACGCAGGAAGGCCGGCTGTTCTTCATCGAGTTGCCCGAGAACGGCTGGAAGACGCGGCTCACCACGTTCGTGATGTCGAGACTGTTCGGGCTCGGCCGCAAGGATCGGGCGGCCTACCGCGCTTGGATGGCCAGCGACTACGAAGTGCTGGTCGCGCTGCTGACCGACGCCGTCTATCGGATCCCGGCCATCAACCTGGCCGAGGCCCACGGACGTGCGCACGTCTACCGCTTCAGCTGGGAATCCCCGGCGTACGACGGCCGGTTGGGCGCGAGCCACGCGATGGAGCTGCCGTACGTCTTCGACAACCTGGCCGACTCGAACTGGGCCGGTCTGCTCGGCGGACCCGGTTCGCAAGAGGTCGCCACCCGGATGCACGCCACCTGGGTCGCGTTCGTCAAGACCGGCGACCCCGGCTGGCCGTCGTACGTCGATGGTCGCGTCGAGCAGGAATTCGGCGGCGACGGCAAACTCGTGGCCGACGTCCACCCCGAAAGCCGCGCCCTCTGGGCGGGCCGGCGCTAGAGCGAGAGCACCCCGCGAGCGGTCCGTTCGAAGGTCGGCCGGATCGCGGCCGCACCGTCGAGATAGCCGCCGACCATGGCGGCATCGCGGAGCAGGACCAACGCCCGCGCCTTCTCCTCCGGCTCGGGGAGGTCGGCAGCGGTGATCACCTTCTCGAGCGTCGACCGGAACCACTCGCGGTGGTCGGCGATCTTGACCCGGATCGGTGAGGACGCGTCCGGGTACTCGGCCGCCGCGTTGATGAACGGGCAGCCGCGGGTGTGCTGCTGCTCGATGTCGTCCGCGAGCGCCTGGATGACGAGCCCGACCAGGGCGCGCGGTTCCGCGCCGGACTCCGCCGCCGCGGCGAAGGCACCCTGGATCGCCTCGTCCTCGCCCTGGAGATAGGCGAGCACGAGGTCTTCCTTGCTGGGGAAGTGCCGGTAGAAGGTCACCCGGGTGACGCCTGCCGCAGCGATCAGCCGGTCGACGCCGACGGACGTGATGCCCTCGGCGTAGAACAGCTCGCTCGCCGCCCGGATCAGGCGCGCCCGGGCTTCGGAAGGTCCGCGGGGACCGGTCGGAGTAGCCATGTCTCCGATGATAGAACGATCTTTCTACAAAACCCTTGACGTGGCGCCGAGCGAGTCCCTAAAGTCATTGGTAGAAGGAACGGTCAGTCTACCTAAGGAGCTCGCCATGAACACGACCCACAAGCGCCCGATCGTCCTGGTCCACGGTCTCTGGATGACCCCGAAGAGCTGGGACACCTGGGCGGGCCACTTCCGCAGCCAGGGCCACGAGGTCGTCGTACCGGGCTGGCCTGGCATCGATGACCGCAGCGTCGCCGACATCCGCTCCAACCCCGAAGCACTGAAGGGGATCGGCCTCAAGCAGATCGCCGACCACTATGAGGCGATCATCCGCGAGCTCCCCGAGAAGCCGATCATCATGGGTCACTCGTTCGGCGGCGTCATCACCCAGATGCTCGCCGATCGTGGCCTGGGCGCCGCGTATGTCGGTGTCGCCCCGGGTCAGACCGCCGGTGTCACGGCACTGCCGCTGTCGACCCTGTGGACCGGTTTCCCGATCCTCTCGAACCCGTTCGGCAAGAACGGCGCCAAACCGCTGTCGAAGCGGCACTTCCACTTCACCTTCGGCAACGACCTGCCCCGGAGCGAGTCGGACAAGCTCTGGAAGGAGTACGCCGTCAACTCCTACAACCGGGTCTTCTTCGAGGGCGTCACCTCGGTCCTCAACGAGAAGTCCGGCGTGACGAAGGTCGACTACGCCCGTGCCGATCGCGCCCCGCTGCTCGTCATTGTCGGCAGCATCGACCACGTCGTCCCGCCGGCCATCGGCAAGGCCGTCGTCGCGAAGTACCAGAAGGCCGGCGGCCCCGGCATCGTCGAGTTCAAGGAGTACGCCGGTCGCACCCACCGCCTGGTCAGCCAGGACGGCTGGGAAGAGATCGCCGACTACGCCCTCACCTGGGCTGTTGCGCACGCTCGGTGAGCCGACGGCGATCGATCTCCGGCATGTGGGCCCAAAGACACGGCGGCTGCTCTTTGGCCGAGTTGAAGGGTCAGCTGTGGACGACTGAGAGCAGCGTTAGCTTGTCGGCGTCTCCGGAGCCGGGCTCGGCGGTGTAGACCATGATGCGCAGGTCGTCTCCGGCCACGTGGAGAACGTCGCAGTCCAAGGTGATTGCGCCCGCTCGGGGATGATCGATGATCTTCTGGGTTGCCTGGTGTTCGGCCACCGGGCCGGATTCCCAGAGGTGATCGAAACGGCCGGAGCGCCGGCGGAGCTCGTCGATCAAGGCGTGCAGGTTCGGATCGTTCGGGTAGCGACCCGCCGTACGGCGCAGGTCGGCGACCTGGAGTTCTTGCAGCAGCCCGAGGGATTCGGGGGTTTGGCGGATGCGGCCAGCGGTGCCGAGGAAGTTTCGCCAGGCTGCGTTGCGTTCGTTGCCGGTGCGATTGCCCATCAGCTCCACGTACAAGGGGTTGGCGTGCAGTTCGGTCAGCATTGCGTCGAAGACGGCAACCGGGGTGTCGTTCAGCCGGTCCAACATCCGTTGTACGCCTGGCGAAATAGTTCGAGGTATGCGATCAGGGCCGGGTGCGGCCAGGCCGGCCAGCTGGTAGAGATGACTGCGTTCGTTGTCGGTGAGCTGCAATGTCCGGGCCAGTGCCTCGACCACCTGGGCTGAGGGGTTGGCGGCTCGGCCTTGCTCGAGGCGGGTGAGGTAGTCGGCGGAGATCCCGGCCAGCTGGGCGAGCTCCTCGCGCCGCAGTCCCGGCGTACGGCGGGCGCCGTTGCCGGGCAGGCCGACATCGCCGGGAGCGACTGCGGCTCGCCAGGTCATGAGTGCCTCGCCGAGACTGGTTCGCGCCATTTCTCCAGTATGCACAGGCCTAGGACTGCCTAGCCCTGTCAGTCCTAGGAAGCCGAGGCGACTACCTGTCCGAGGGCCAGGCGAGCACTGTGGATCACATGAACAAACTTGCTCTTGTTACCGGAGCTACCTCAGGGATCGGCGCGGCCTTCGCCGAGCGGCTGGCCACGGACGGGTACAACCTGATCCTGGTCGGGCGCCGCAAGGAACGCCTCGACGCGTTCGCCGCCGCGCATCCGGAGGTATCCGTCACGAGTGTGACCGCCGACCTGTCGACCGACGACGGCATCAACACGGTCGCTGACCTCGCCGCGACCGAACCGCTCGATCTGCTCGTCAACGATGCGGGCGTCTCGCACTACATGCCGCTGGCCGACCTGCCCGCCGACAAGGCTCGCGAACTGCTGTCCGTGAAGGTGCTTGCCCCGACGCTGATCACTCGCGCGGCCGTCGGCCCGATGCAGGCGCGTGGCGCCGGCGCGATCATCAATGTGGCCGGGATGATCGCGTTCAGTGGACCGGCCGACAAGTCAGTGATGCCACGACGTGCCGCGTACGCCGGAACGCTGGCGCACCTGGTCGCGATGTCACAGGCATTGAGCGCCGAGCTCGACGGCACCGGCGTACGGGTGCAGGTGTTGTGCCCGGGTGTGGTCGCGACCGAGTTTCACAGCAGTCAGGGTCTCGACCTGAGCGCGATCCCACGGATGAGCGCAGCCGACGTCGTCACCGCTGGCCTGCGCGGCCTCGAACTCGGTGAGGTCGTCACTGCTCCGGGCGTCGAGGATGTCAGCCTGCTCGACGATGTCTTCCGGGCCGACCTGGCCGCATTCGGTGGCCAAAGTGTGGAACTCGCGAGCCGCTACCGCTGAGCTGCGAGCCCGCCGACCAGGAGGCCGACGATCTGCGTTGCCAACACATGCAGGTCGTGGCCAGCGCGGAATCAACCGGACGCAAGGAATCATCCGCAGGAGACAGGAAGAGATGGCCGGAGACCTCATCCCATAGGTCTCCGGCGGTGGGTCGCAGGGTTTCGGATCAGGAAGCCGGCTGCGCTAGCGCGGACTCCATGCCGTCGAGGATCGCGCGGCAGTCGCGTTGCAGGGTTGGTGCGTCGACTGCCGTCAGCAGGAAGACGCCCAGCCAGTTGCGCGATCCACCGGACGGATCGAAGCGCGGCACCTCGGTGCCGGTCGGCATCATGAACGCCGGTACCGGCTCGACCGCGCTGCCCTCGGAGAGCAGGCTCGACCAGTCGACGCGCTCGGGATCCCAGATCGGCTGGGTCTTCCAGGGTGTGCCGTCGGCAGCGGCGGGGATGACGGCCACCGAAGCTGCGGCCCGGCCGCCGTCGACGAGCATCGCCGGCGGGTAGTCGACCGGCTCACCCAGCTGCTCGCGGATCAGCATTCCGATCGGATCGAGATCGAAGACGATCTCGGTCTGCCGGGTGGTCAGCAATCCACCGAAGCGGGCCCCGACCTCGATCACGACGAGCTCGCCGTCCGCGCGCAACTTGAGCTCGGTGTGCGTGCCGCAGGTTTCGAGCCCGAGTGCATCGACCGCGCGGCGCGAGACGTCCTCGATCTTGCGCTGCAACTCCTCCGGCAGGACACAGGGCGACGTACTGGCAACCTCGATGTACGGCGGAACGGTCGGCAGCTTGGCGGTGATCGCCAGTGGGTGGTAGATGCCCTTGGCAACGATGCCCTCGACGCTCAGATAGTCGCCGTACCCGTCTTCGTCGTACCAACCCTCGGTCGTGCCGTCCATGATCTCTTCGACCAGGCGGTCGCCGTCGGTGTTCTGCTCGAACAGCTCGTTCATGCCGACCTGGCCGCCACGATGCAACGCCTGCTCGATCTCGGCCCACGCATCGGCGACCTGATCCTGCGACGTCAGCACGAGCTGCGCGACCGAGCCCGCACCCCACGCCGGCTTGAGCAGCAGCGGCGGGGTCAGCGCGGCGAGCGCACCGCGAAGGTCAGCGGCCGAATCGACCCGGCGGAACCGGGGGATCGGCACGCCCGCAGCCTGCCAGGCCTGCCGCATCAGCCGCTTGTCCCGCGCGACCCGAATCCCGGGGCCGGCGCCGGCCAGGCCGAGTCGGTCAGCAGCGTTGGCCACAGCCAGTACGGCGAACTCGGACAACGTGAACAGCGCATCCGCCCCGATCGATTCGGCGTGCGCAATGATCGCCTCGACGACCGGCTCACCCGGCGTCAGACCACCCGGGTGGACAGCGATCGACGTACAGGCAGGCTCCCAGATCGACTTGGCGGCCTCGGGCAACGGCGACAGCGCGAGTACATGCAGCTCACCCTGAGCCGCGAGCCGCGGGAACGCGGTCTCGAGCGGGGCGCCACCCTTGACGTAGACATACAGGATCTTCTTCACGCGAGGCTCTCCTTGGTGGCCGCGCGATCGCGGCTGCGAGTGACAAGTACGGCGAGGGCGACCATCGCCACCGTGACGGCGGCGGCCAGCGCGACCAGGAAGGCCGGCATCTGGCCCCGGGCGAGGAACCCGCCCATGATGAACACGACCAGAGCACAGACTGCGCGGTCGGCGAGAGATTCGATCGACAGCAGGGTCGCGCGGCGGGCCGGTTCGGTGATCGCCTGGTTGACCAGCTTGCGCTGCACCGGGAACGCGAGCCCGGACGCGAGCGAGAAGACGGCGAGACAGGCCATCGTCCCGACGAGGCCGAGTGGGATGACCGAGGCGAGCGCGATCGCCATCAGCACGGTTAGCACCAGTACGACGCGGATCTGCCCGAACCGCGCCAGTACGGCGGACCGCGCGGCACCGGCGACTTCGAACACGGTGGTCGCGGCCATGAGAACGCCGAACCAGTGCAGGGGAAGGTGCTTCGACTCCAGAATCGGCTGGAACAAGTTGGCCTGGCCGATCCGGACGAGTGTGAACACCGCAATGCCCTGAGCCATCAGCAGTATGAGCCGCTTCGACTTGGCGAGCGAGCGCAGCGCAGCCGCCAGCGCCGGGAAAACCGGTTCGGGCTTGGACGGGTCAGAATCCGTTGCAGGCAAGGCGGGGAAGCCCAGGGCAATGATGGCCGCGATCCCGCAGGTCACCGCGGACAAGACGTACGCCGACGGCCCCCACCAAGCGGTGAGGAAGCCGGCCGCGGGTAGACACACGATCCGCCCGATCAGTGTCCACGCGCGGGCCGACCCCTCGGCTCCTTGGTACGACGTCTCGTTCCCGGTCCGCTGCAAGTATTCGTACAGGTAAGCGCTCCCGGCCCCCGAGAACAACGAGTGCGCCAACGCGATCAGCAGGAACTGCATCAGGAACCCGGCGAACGTCGGCTCCCAGACCGGGATCAGGTTCGCGACCACGAGGATGACCGAGCCGACCTGCAGGCAGCGGCGGTAGTCGAAGCGGTCGGCGATCATCCCGGTCGGGATGTCGAACAGGCAGAACGCCAGGTAGAAGATGCTCTGGATGGAGAAGATCTCGGTGTCCGACAGCCCGGCGGACCGCTGGAACACGTAGAAGACCGGCAACCACCAGAGCAGTCCGGCGAACAGCTGGAAGGCGTTGTAGCGACGAATCACCCGCTGTGCCTCGGGCGTCGCTGTGCTCACGGCGCTCACCCGGCGAGCTGGTAAGGACGGCACTGCAGCAACACGATCCGGTCGCCGTCGACCAGCCACTCGACGTCCACCGGAGCATCAACCGGCCCGTCAGCCCCAGCGAAATGGGCCTGCAGCAACCGGCCGATCAACGCCAACCGGCCCAGTGTGGTCTTGGCCTGGTCGTCCACGTCGACGCCATCGGTGCCCAGGGCAACCGTCCGGCTGCCGCCCTCCATCGTGTTGTAGAGGTGCTGCAACGGATCGCCGGTCCCGGTGACGATGTCGTCGACCGAGTTGCGCGCCAGGTTCAGCAGCACCGAACGGAAGTCGCGCCGGTCGAGCGGGTTGGTGGTGACCATGACGCCACCGAGTGCGCCATCGAGCTGCTGCTGGATGACGACACCCATGAAGCAGTCCGACAGACCGATCCCGGCCTCGTCGCGGAGCAGCACGCCACGCGTGGTGACGAGCGATGCCCAGACTCGCTGGATCGCGTTCACGACGTCTTCGATCGACTCGACCTCGGGGATCGACTCGTAAATACCCGCGGCGGAGAACCCGATCAGGTCCTCGGCATTCGACGAGCTGCGGACGACAACCCGGCCAGCACCCGTGAGATGCCGCAGTACGGCGTCCTCGATCAGTGTGCGCAGATCCGACGGCAACGGGGTATCGCGGATGAGCGCACCCAGCTCGCCGCACAGCTCGTCGACCTCGCCACCGAGCGCGAGCGCCATCTTCAGCTTGCCGATGGTCTGCTGGATCGCCGGGGACGACTCCAGGAATTGCTGCTGCAATGCGAACGGCAGCGCGACCCCACGCGGAACAGTCACGTACTCCTTGACCATCCGCAGCGCGGTCTGCGACAGCTCGGTCTCATCGATGCTGTCGGCATCAAGATGCCGCGCCAGGTACTCGAGCAGGTGCGGCCGCGGCGGCCGCGGCTTGGTGTAGAAACCAAGCCAGTAAGGCGATCCATCCCGCAGTACGGCGGTCAGTTCGCCGAGGTTCGCGGCCTTCGTGCCGAAGCGGTGCGCGTCGGTGGCCCGCAGCTCCTCCAGCGGCAGGATCTGCGCGGCAGCCAGGTCGGGCTTGCCGATGTCGACCTGCGTGATCGCCCAGGACGGTCCGGCGTCGATCGAAGCCGGCCGCTCGGTCGCGTGGACCTCGACCTTCGCTGCGGCCGCATCCACGGCCACGGCGACCCACGCGCCATCCAGCTCCGCAAGGTCGGCAAGGGCGTCGATCTGGATCGCGTTCGGGATACCCCAGCCGGCCGCGAGCACGTTGGTGTGCGACAGGGGAGTGGTGTGCCGGGAGTTGATCAGCCCCGAGATGCGCGGGATGTCGTCGGGCATCCGGTCCATCACCAGTACGTCGTACCAGCGCACGGGCTCGGTGGTCTTGCGGTACGCGTCCTCGGAGGTGAAGACGCGCAGGCGGCCGGTCGTCGTACCGGGGTTGAGGGGTACGTACGGCGCGGTCGAGTAGAGCTCGTGCGCGAGGATCCGCGGAATGTCCTCAGCGGGGAAGCTCTCCTGCAGGTGGTTCGCAGGCTTCAGCAGCACCGGGACAGAGGCGTCCACGAGCTCGCGGATCGTCCGGTAGAAGGTGTGCAGCAGGTCGGCGCTCATCGTGTCGACCTCGACGGTTTCGAGGCTGAAGAACTGGCCGCCGTACTCGGGGCGGTTGTGCAGCGCGAGGGTGCCGAGCAGGAAGCGCCGGTCCGCGGCACGGTAGACCGAGTCGTTGAAGGCATCCAGATTCCGGGCCAGCTCGGCGCGGGTCATCCCGAGCACGCGCTCGGCGACGTACTGGACGTGCAGCAGCCGATCGGCGCCGTCGATCAGGTGGACGGTCGAGGTCTCCTGGTCGAGAACGACCTTCACATAGGGGTATCCGGCGACTGTGGTCGCGAGGCCCTCGAAGTCGGTCAGGCTCAGGTGGGCATGGGGCAACGCAGGAATTGTGGGGGCGGTAGACACAACAGATCACAATAAGGTAAAGAGCCTGCCGAACGGTAGTTTCGGTGACCGCCTGTGGGCAGTCTCACCATCTGTAACGTTCAGGGCGCGGCGACGACCGCAGAAATTGCCTTCGTGAGGCTGTTTTCCACGTGCGCCGGGTCGTCGAGGTAGCCGGCCACCAGGGCCCCGTCGCGGAGCATCATGATCTGGGCGGCGGCGCTGTCGGCGGGCTCGCCTTCGGGGACGCCCAGCCGCACGGCGAGGCCGCGGAAGAAGCCGGTCCACCACTGGCGCTGGTCGGCGACGAGACGTCGTACGGGGTGGGTGACGTCGGCGTACTCGGCGCCCGCGTTGATGAACGGGCAGCCGCGGAAGCCGGGCTGGCAGCTCGAGTTCGCCAGTACGCCGACGACGCCGCGGAGGGCGTCCCGCGCGTCAGGGGTGTCGGCGGCGGCACTGATGTGGGTGCGTTCCCAGTCGGCCTTGCCCTGGAGGTAGGCCAGCACCAAGTCGTCCTTGGTGGGGAAGTGGCGGTAAAAGGTCGCCTTCGTCGTGCCGACCCCGGCGATGATCCGGTCGGCGCTGATCGCGCGAATGCCCTCCGCGTAGAAGAGCTCGCTGGCGCAGTCGATCAGGCGCTCGCGCACCGGGCGGGCGCGGTCGGTGCTGGCGGTGTCGTTCGTCATCGCGATCACTATCCCATTTCTGTCGGTTGACATCAGCAAGAGTAACTAGTTAGTCTACTTCACATCAACCCCGCAGGAACCTGACACCGAGGAGATCGAGATGCCCACACGCACCGCGCGCACCGCTTGGAACGGCACCCTGCAGGAGGGTTCCGGACAGGTCGAGCTCACCAGCTCGAAGGTCGGCACCTACGAGGTCTCGTTCCCGAAGCGCGCAGCCGAGGAGGCCGGCGGCACGACCAGCCCGGAAGAGCTGATCGCCGCGGCGCACTCGTCCTGCTACGCGATGCAGTTCTCGGCGCTGATCGGCGAGGCCGGCGGTGTTCCGCAGGCGCTCGACGTCAAGGCCGATGTCACGCTCGGCCCGGACCCGGCCGGCGGCTTCAAGCTGACCGGCATCACGCTCACCGTCCGCGGTGAGGTCGACGGGATCGACGCCGACACCTTCGCCAAGCTCGCCGCCGAGGCCAAGGCCGGTTGCCCGATCAGCAAGGCCCTCACCGGTGTCGAGATCACCCTCGACGCAGCCCTCGAGCAGTAGACCTTCCCAACTCCGAAACTCTGAAAGGTGTTGCCGAGATGTCCGTGAAGTCCACCATCACCCGTGCACTGACCGCAGGTGCCGCGCTTGCCGTCACCGCCGCGACCCTGCTGATCCCGTCGTCCTCGGCGACCGCGACGCAGGAGAGCATCGCCAAGGGGCCGAAGCCGACCATCGTCCTCGTGCACGGCGCCTTCGCGGACGCCTCCAGCTGGAACGGCGAGATCGCCGAGCTCGAGCGCCGCGGCTACCCGGTGATCGCCCCGTCGAACCCGCTGCGCAGCGTCGCTTCCGACGCGGCCTCGGTCCGCTCGGTCATCCGTAGCATCAAGGGTCCGGTCGTCCTGGTCGGTCACTCGTACGGCGGCCAGGTCCTGACGAACGCGGCCTACAACGAGCCGAACGTGAAGGCGCTCGTCTACATCGCGGCCTTCATCCCGGCCAAGGGGGAGAGCGCGTTCGACCTGTCGAACAAGTTCCCGGGCAGCACCCTCGGCCCGACACTGCAGCCGGTCCCGCTCGTCGACGGTGGAGTCGACCTGTACGTCAAGCAGGACCTGTTCTGGAAGCAGTTCGCCGCCGATGTGCCGCGGGCGCAGGCCAAGCTGATGGCTGCCACCCAGCGCCCGATCACCGAGGCCGCCCTGAAGGAAGCCTCCGGCAACCCGGCCTGGACGAAGATCCCGTCCTGGTCGCTGATCCCGACCGGCGACAAGAACATCCCGGCCGAGGCCCAGCGCTTCATGTCGAAGCGGGCCCACGCCCACACCGTCGAGGTCAAGGGCGCATCGCACGCGGTCCTGGTCTCCCAGCCCCACAAGGTCACCCAGCTGATCATCGCCGCCGCCAACGGCAGCTGATCTCCTGAGACAGCCGGGCGGCCCCACGGGGGTCGCCCGGTTTCTGCATGATGATCGTCGGGGCGGGTACTGTGCCGCGGTGAGGCGCGCAGGGGAGACGGTCGGAGGCCGCTACCGGATCGTCCAGGCCATCGGCCGGGGCGGGATGGGTGACGTCTATCGAGCCGTCGACGTAGTCCTGCAGCGAGAGGTCGCGCTCAAGCTGGTCCGGCCGGTCGCCGACACGCTGATGGCCACAGAGCGCTTCCAGCGGGAGGCGCGGGCCATCGCGCAGATCCGCGACCCGAATGTCGTCTCGGCGTACGACTTCGGCTCCGACGGTCCCGACAGCTACCTGGCGATGGAACTGGTCACCGGATGCACGGTCGGCGAGGAGCTCCGGGAGTACGGGCCGTTCACCGCCGACCGCGCCCTGCACGTGGTCCGGCAGGCAGCGGCCGGGCTGGCGGCAGCGCATGAACAGGGCGTCGTCCATCGTGACGTCAAGCCGGGCAACCTGCTGCTGGCCGAGGACGGGACGGTCAAAGTCGCCGACTTCGGCATCGTCAGATTCCTCGACGAGGAAACTACCACGATGACCTCGAGTGCCCAGATCGTCGGGACGAGCCACTTCCTCGCCCCCGAACGGGCGCTCGGCAAGCCGGCCGGACCTGCCTCGGACATCTACGCGCTGGGTTGTGTCCTGTATCAGCTGGTCACCGGTCGCACGCCGTTCACGGCCGACGAACCGGCCGCGATCATGTTCCAGCATGTCGAGCGGGAGCCGGTGGCGCCGAGTGAGCTCAGACCCGAGCTGGCCGGTGAGTGCGAGGAGCTGATCCTCTGGATGCTCGCCAAGGACCCGGCCAAGCGCCCGACCGCCCTTCAGATTGCCGGTGGCGCTCGACCGTCGAACGACACCACCACGACCGAACTACCGCCGGTACGACGACCTGACCGGCGCCGGGTGCTCGCCGGGGCGAGCGCGGGCTTGGTGCTGGCGGCTTCGGCCGTTGTCGGCGTCGCTGTCTACAACGAGGCCGAGCAGAAGCCGGCGACGGACAGCCTGCTACCGGGCAAGCCGTCCGTCGAGCCGACCGCCACCGCAGTGGCGGTCCGCACCACGACCCGTCCACCGGTGACCCGTTCGACGAAACCCACCACGGTCCGCACAACGGGCCCGAAACTGACGAAGTCGACCAAGTCCGCGAAACCGGTGAAATCCTCGAAACCGGACAAGACGAAGAAACCGAAGAAGCCGAAACCCTCGTCGGGCAAGCCTTAGCTAGCTGGTGACGCCGACGACGCGGTAGTAGCCCAACGGGGTCGTGTAGTCCATGTCGATGGTGGTGATGTCCCGAGCCTCGTTCAAAGCCGAGTACATCTGCCCACCACCGGCGTAGAAGCCGACATGGCCGTCGTAGAAGATCAGGTCCCCGGTCTGTAGCTCACCGCGGCTGACCTTGATGGCGTCGCGGCTTTTGAGATTACTCAGATCCGAGTTGTTGTCGGCGTCGGCCGCCGCCGCCCAGCTGCGCTGCTGCGCCGACGACATGCGCGACCAGTTGGGAAAGCCCGCGACGAGGTTGTAGGTGAAGTAGACGAGGCCGGAGCAGTCGAACGTGTCGGGGCCGTAGTCACCGTAGACGTAGGACTTGTCGCTCAGGTTGAGCGCGTACGTGTAGGCCAGCCGGCTGTAGTTGTAGATCTTCCGCACGACCGAGCATTGCGCCGTCTCGGCGTCCGCGCCGTTTCGGACCGAGATCTCGAGGTGGTTGAACTGGGCGATACCGGCCGGGTCCCAGCTGTCGACACCGCTGGCGGAGCTGCCCTTACCGCCGCTGAGCGTGAACGCCTTCGCACCGTCGGGGAAGACCCAGCTGGAGCCGGCGCCGGACGCGTCCCTGGCGACCATCTTGATCACCGGTGATTCGCGGTCCGCGCCCGAGTCGGTCAGTTCCCAGTGCACCCTGGCGGAGCGGGTGCCCTCCCACGTGACCTGGATGACGGCGCGAGCGCCTGGGCAGGCCACCGGGATCTCGAGGCTCGGGTTGCTGATCGGAGCGGCCGCGGCTGGGGAGGCCACGACGAGGCCGGCGGCAAGGAAGGCCAGCGCTGCGAGCAGGATCGCCGGAACTGATCGGCGCGGTCGGATAGGTCTGTTGGTGAACATTCGCTTCTCCCTGGTTCGACCGTCGGTTGAGCGGTCAGCAGGGAACCTAGGAGCCTGCGTGCTCGCGTCGCTGCCCGCAGCTCGCCCGTACCTCGCCCGTACCTGCCCCGCCGACGGACCAGCTACCTGCTCCGGACATCCGTCAGGGCGGAGGTCGCTTCGGCCAGGCGCTGCCATTCGCCGACCTCTTCCAGGCCACGAATCGCCGTCCGGTACGCCGTTGCCGCCTCGCCGAGGCGATTGAGCCCGGCCAGCGCGCGACCCAGCTCGTAGTGGGTGACCGCCGTACCCCACTGGTCGTCGTGGGTTTCGAACGCGGCGAGCGCCCGGTGCCCGCGCAAGAGCGCCTCTTCGTGGTTGCCCTGATTGTTGCGCAGGGCACTGAATCGGTACTCCGCCATCGCGACTCCGCGTTCATCGCCGAGCTCCGACCGCATCTTCAGTGCGAGCTTGAGACAAGCAGCGGCTTCGGTATGGCGACCCAGCAGCTGCAACGTGTGTGAGCGCCGGCCAACCGCCGCCGCCTCGCCGAACTTGTCGCCGAGCACCCGGCACCGCTCAGCGTGATCCGCGTGCCTGGCCTCGGCTTCGGCGTACTGGCCGAGGCCCTCATAAGCGAGCCCCATCCGGCCGAACAGCTCGGCCTCTTCGGCCGCTAGCCCAGCGGCTCGGGCGTCCGCAAGGCCGAGCTCGCACGACGCCAGGGCGGCGCGGTAGCGGTGCTGACCGAGCTGGCCGAGACCGAGCATGCTGTAGGCGAAAGCGCGCTCGGCTGGATCGCCTCTGCGGTCCGCGACAAGGCGTGTGTGATCGGCGACCTCGACCATGTCCGACCACCGGCAGCGCAGGTCGTAGTACCAGGGGATCAGCTGGGTCAGGTCGCTCAGCAGAGCGTCGTACTCGCCGTCGGTGCGCTCGCTGGTCCGCCGTACGGCGCCGAGCACTGTCCCTGCCTCGGCATCCAGCCAGGCGACCGCGGCCGAACGGCCACCTGGATATTCCGCAGGCTCGGGGGAGAGGGCTGCCGCAGCTCGGCGGGCCTGGTCGAAAACCCAGCTGAGCAAGGCCTTCTCGGCCTTGTCGCGCTGTGCATCGTCTTGCAAGAGCTCGCACGCATAGAGCTGCAACAGGTCGTGCATGCGATAGCGCCCCGGCGTCGCTGCCAAACCAATCAGGCTCGCACCCGCCAACACCTCCAGCGCGGCCTCAGCCGGCTCACCCAGCAACGCGCTAGCAGCCTGTACGTCGAAGTCGGCGCCCGGCGCGAGCGCCAGCCGCCGAAAGAGCCGCCCGGCCAGTGGCGAGATCTCGCGGTAGGACAGCGCGAACGCGCTGCGCACTGCCAAGTCGCCCGCGGTGAGGCGACCGAGCCGGTTCTGCTCGTCCCTCAGCAGCTCGGCGAGATGAGCGATCGACCAGTCCGGCCAGGACGCCAGTCGGTTACCAGCGATCCGTACAGCGAGGGGGAGTCGGGCGCAGGCGGCGACGACCTCGGCCACCGACTCCGGCTCGGCCTTAGCGCGATCAGCGCCGACGATGTCGGTGAGCAGGGCTTGGGCGTCGTCCATGGTGAGCTCGGCCAAACCCACACGGCGGGCGCCGACCAACCCAGTCAGCCGCTGCCGACTGGTGACGACAACGAGCACCGGACCAGGGCCTGGCAGCAACGCACGGACCTGCGCCTCGTCCCGCGCGTTGTCGAGCACGAGCACACACCGCTGCCCGGCCATCCGGGACCGGAACATGGCCGTGGCCTCAGCCACCTCAGTGGGCAACTGCGCATCCGGTACGCCGAGGGCCCGCAATAGTCGGCGTAGTACCGCTTCTGGCCCGGCGACTCCGAGTTCGACGAAGAACTGGGCATCCTGCAGGCCGACCCGAAACGCCTGCTGGGCCGCCCGCACCGCCAGGGTCGTCTTGCCCGCGCCCGGCTGACCGGTCACCACGACAACCACCGGGCCGCGTCCGGCCAGACAGTCGGCGGCTGCCGCGCGTACGGATGCCAGTTCTGCATGGCGGCCCTGGAAGTCGGAGGGGGCAGCAGGCAGCTCGGCGATGGTGAGGGTGGACGGCTCGACCGGCTCGGTGCTGCTGGTGGCGCGTTCGGCGAGGGCTGCGGTGCGGAGCGCGCTGAGCTCGCCGTCGGTGATCTGGAGCTGGTCCTCGTACCGCTCGATCAGGTCCTCGGGCGCGAGCCGGCGGCCCTTCTCGTAGTCAGACAGGCCGCCGTGCCCCTGCATGCCGAGGCGCGCGGCGAGCTGTCGGAGCGACAGGCCACGAGCTAGGCGATAACGCAGCATGGCAGCGCCGAGCGCAGCCAACGCTGAGCTGTCCATTGCCTCACCTCACCCCCAGTGGACAGTCTCTGGACGGCATTCAGGGCAAAACATAACCGACTCTCAGTAATCAGCGCCTAGCTTTTTGCCACCGATCCTGTTCCGTCCCATCAGGAGGACCGTTATGACGTTCAACTCGAGATTGCGCTGGGGTGCCCTGCTGACTGCCGGTGCGCTGGCGGTTCCGGTGGCCGCCGCCCACGCCGCTCCCCAGCAGACGCTGCAGCAGGCCGTGACCGCCAAGGTCAGCGCCGCCAAGACGAGCAAAGTGCTAGCCACATTCAAAGACGCCGCAGTACAGGTGAACGTGACCCGCGGCGCGGGGACAGACGCCGTCTTCGGAACCACGGTTGCGTTGGTTCCGCAGGGGCAGGACACGCACCCGGAGGGCTGGCTGTTCGCGGCTCGGCTGGTCGACGGCAAGTGGCAGGTCGGTCTGGAGGGCGAGCGTGCCTTCAGCGACCTGACAGCCGCGTCACCGGTGATGTCGGGGAAGGAGAAGCAGCTCTTCGCTCCGCAGGCTGCTGGTGGCGACTTCCGGACCGGTATGCGGCTGCCGTTCGCGAACGGTGCTTCGTGGAGCATGCCGGGTGGTGCACACGGTTGGGCCGGCACGGATACGCCGTACAGCTCGGTGGATCTGTCCGGCGGTAACGGTCAGGTGCTCGCGGCGCGCGGCGGTACGGCGTACACGATGTGTGGCAATGGCAAGGGCTGGATCCGAGTCATCCACGACCGTGGTTACGCGACCGACTACTACCACCTGAGCGGCAACATCGCGGCCAACGGACTGGCTGTCAGCGAGGGCACGTTCCTCGGCAACATCGGCACCGACGTCTCCTGTGGCGGTTCGGCCAGCGGTCCGCACGTCCACTTCGCGCTGCGGCAGAACAGCGCGTACGTCGGTATCGCCGGTCATAACGTCGGTGGCTGGGTCTTCCAGCAGTCGTCGGCTTACAACGGCACCGCTCTGCACGGCAGCACGGTGCGCAGCCCGGGTCAGCAGCTCTTCAACTACGGAGCGCTGGGCTTCACCCAGGGCATCATCGACTCGAATGGTGGCGGCACGGTCAACAAGCGCACCGGACCGGGCACGAACTACGCACTCGCAGGCAGCATCGCCGACGCCACAACGGTGAACATCGCCTGCTCCAAGAACGGCACCTCGCACAGCGGGCGATGGGGGACCACCAGCCTCTGGAACCGGCTGAGCGACGGCACCTGGGTCAGCGACGCGTTCATGTGGACCGGGCTCTCAACACCGGTCAACGGAACCTGTCCCTGACCTGAGGTGGCCGGGGGTGCCCCCAGCGCCCCCGGCTGTCAGCCCTGTTCTGACTGGCCCTACAGCTTGCGAGCGATGAAGCGCTTGCCGACGTTGATCATCGGCTTCTCCACCCAGATGAAGCACAGGTGGGCCATCAGGATGGACATCAGCGACACCGCGACCCACGGCACCGGGGTCGCGTTCAGCTTCGCGCCGAACAGCGAGTAGATCCCGAGCACCGCCGAGTGCGCGAGCAGCTGCACGAGATAGATCGAGTACGACCGCTCGCCCAGGAAGACGAGGAGCCGGGTCGACAGCAGGCGCTGCGGGAAGGCGTTCGCGAGCAGCGCCGGCAGCAGCAGGAAAGCGACTAGGAAGACGTACGGCGGGGGGACCGCGACGAAGCCGGGGATGTCACCGGCCAGGTGGTGCTTCTCGATGAAGGCTGCCCACAGGTGAACAGTCCCGTGGATGGCGACGAAGACCGCGGCCGCCGTACAGGCGACCCAGGGCCGGGTCAACGGCCGGAACAGCGCCCAGGTCCTGGGGTTGTGCATCAGGACCGCGACCAGACAGCCGATCAGGATCGAGAAGTAGTGCCCCGGCCAGCCCTTCGGGTCATTGCTCATCGTGAACGGCAGCGCGGCGAGCATGACGGTCATCAGCACCACGTTCACGCCCAGCCGGCTGGCGAACTTCGCCTTGCGCTGCACGATACGGGGTTGTATGTAGATGGCGGAGAACGCCAGGATCGGCCAGAACAGGTAGAACTTCTGCTCGATGCCGAGTGACCAGGCCTGCCCGTACTCGCCGCCGTGGCCGAACTCGTTGAAGAAGAACAGGAAGAGCGGCAGTTCGTTCCCCGGCGCCTTGCTGGTGAGATTGCCGTGGATGAGTTGCGAGATCAGCGTGACGGCGAGCAGGAAGAAGTACACCGGCAGGATGCGGAAGATCCGCCGGGCGTAGAACTTCTTGAAGGAGATCCGCCCGTTGCGGTCCTCCTCGCGCAGCATCAGCGTGGTGATCAGGTAGCCCGAGATCACGAAGAAGATCTGCACCCCGATCCAGCCCTGCAGCCAGTCCGGCCCCTGGTTGTGGAAGACCACGACCATCAGCGCCGCGATCGCGCGCAGGCCGTCGAGCGCCGGGAACCGCTTCAGCGCCAGGTACTCGGTGTGGCTCATCGGCTGACTGGAGCCGCTGGGCTGCTCCGCTATCGCGCGGGGTACGACGTCTGCGGTCTGTTGGGAGGGCATCGTGCTCCTGTGCGAGGGCCGGACAAATGTTCGGTACGACGCCGGCGCCGGGCGAAAAGTTCGGTCTGTGACACCCGGAGACCGGTCTGTCACTCTAACGGGCCGCCAGGCCACCGCCTAAATCGTACCGATTGGTACAGCAGGGCTGTGCTGCGCCTGTAACTCGGGCCATGTGACTCGGGCCACGCGACTCAACCTTTCCTGCTGCCTCCAGTGTCTTGTCCTCTGTCGTCCCTCGTAGTCACCCGTACGGACCATGTTGCGATCCGCCTGGTCGCACTTTTGGTGTACGGCGACCGCCCGGGTCAGACCACGGGATGACATCGGCTTCCGTCCGGGGGCTGACGGTTTGCTGCCTTGAACTCCCTAATTTTGAGGACATGATGACGGAGCGGAACCGACTCGCCTGGGCCGATGTGGCCAAGGGCGTCTGTATCTTGCTGGTGGTCCTGTGGCACGTGCTGATGAAGCACTACCTGCAGGTCGACTGGCACGTCGGCGGTCCGCTGAAGGGGGCCTGGGGCACCTTCGGGGAGCAGCTGCTGCCCTTGCGGATGCCCTTGTTCTTCGCGGTTTCCGGGTACTTCGCGGTGCGCGCGGTGCAGCGGACGTGGCCGGAGGTGCTGCGCACCAAGGTCGCGAAGTTCTACTACATCTACGTCGTGTGGCTCGTCATCCACACCGTCATCCTGGCCTTCGTGCCGAACTTCGGCACCGAGAGCGCGGACGGCCCGCTCAAGTTCCTTGCCCAGCTGTTCATCACGCCGTCGAACCTCTGGTATCTCTACGCTCTCGCGCTCTACTTCATCGTCGCCAAGGCCGCCCAGCGGCTGCCGGCCTGGCTTGTTCTCGGGGCCGCGTTCCTGCTGTCGGCGGTTGCGTCTGCCGGTCTCGTCCCGGTGCCGGGTGACCGCGCCGGTGTCTACCAGAACCTGATCTTCTTCCTGGCCGGCATCTACGGCAAGACGATCATCGAGAAGCTGGCCGCTCAGGCGAGCTGGTTGCGACTGGCCGTGATCGCCGTCCCGTACGCCGTACTGCTCGCGGTGGTCGCGTTCTTCGACGCGAAGACCTGGTTCGGGCTATGGCCGCTGGTCAGCGGAGTCGCGATCGTCCTCGGTGTCACGGCGGCCGGGTTGGTGACTCGCTGGGGCCGGCTGACGAACGGGCTGGCCAGCATCGGCCGCCGTACGCTGCCGATCTATGTGATGCACATGCCCTTGCTGGCGGTGCTTCATGCGGTCCTGGTGAAGCCGCTGTCGGCCGCGGGCCCGACGATCCAGCTGGTTGCGCAGATCGTCGAGCCCGTCGTACTGACGGCGTTCCTGGCCTGGCTGTGCCTGTTCGTCTACAAGTACTTGCCCAAGGCCCTCTTCGAGCTACCCTTCGGTCTCGGGGTCAGCCGCAGTGCTGCGGCTTCTCATCGGCGGACATCGCCGTCGTCTTCGCGGTGATCTGACCGGCCGCGTCCTTCACTGGCCCGGTCGCGTCGAAGTTCTGGTACCAGATGTAGTGGTCGTAGTACCTTTCCGGGAAGTGCATCTCGTACTGCCCGTGCACCTTCTCCATCTCGGTACTGCGCTCGATCCAGCCCTTCTCGCCGGCCGGTACGTCGACATTGCTGTCCTGGCCGAACGTGCTCGACGTCTCCCAGGTGTGCGAGTACGACGTCTCGATCGACACCTTGAACACCTCGGAGAAGCCGAACTCGGCCGAGAGCGAGACGCCGAAGCTGTTGGATTCCCCGGTCGTCTCGGACCACTTGATCGTGCTGCGCTGCGGCGTACCGGTGCAGTTGTAGTAGGTGTCGCCGACCTGGTGGGCGTCACCGCGGAACCGCTCCGGTGCGCCGGACGGGTGGAAGACACATGAGTCGGTGCCGTTGTTGCACTTGTCGAGCAGTTCGCGCCCGGTCGGTCCCTCGGCGAACGCCGGGGCGGCGGTGAAGCTGGTCGCGGCGAGTACGGCGACTCCGGCCAGAGCGGTCAGATATTTCGGCATGGCGGTGCTCCTCACTCAGATCAGCTGAACCCGACCGACTTGGTCCGGTCGTCCATCATCGATCCCACCCACGCGGTGTTCTGGGTGAAGGGACCGTCCCGGTCGCCGTTCAGATCGGGCTCGGGGTAGAGCCAGATCTTGCAGCTGGCCCAGGGCTGGACGGAGCTGATCCGGTCGGCCCAGCCATCGATGGTGTTCGTCTGGTAGTTGATGACACCGTCGGAGCCGTCACACAATCCGGCCCCGACCACGGTCCAGCTGTCGCCGCCGTAATCGCGATTGTCGAAGAATGTCCCTTGAATAACTTCGCCGGCTGCTTCAATTGATTTGTTCAGCGTCGCCCGGCCTTTTGCGTCAGGTACGGCAGCAGGTGCGTTCTGCACCTTGCCGTGGGTGGCGTCGCTGATCGCGGCGGTGAAAGTGCTGAAGCATTCCGTGCTGCCGGACTTTAGATTCTGCACACAGTGCTCGCCCGGCGGCGCCGCGGCCTGAGCGGGGAGCCCCACCCCGGCCAGCGCTATTCCTGCCAAAGAAAAACTACTCAGTCCCGCAATGAACCTCACGGTCATTTCCCTCATCTCCCGAAAGTTCGTTCGAATCGCTCGATGACAATTCGGGACACTAGCGAGAGCGTTCTCATGGAGCAACAGCTGAGGGCGCCTATTTCAATTGCTTGATCGGCGTGTGATGCGACTGAGATGTTGCGCAAAGCCGCATGGATAATGTTTCCGTGGGCATCAGCCCAGAATTTTGACCGCCTCGCGGGCAGCTGCGGCGATCAGGGCGTCATCGGTCGGAGCGTCCTTGACGCCCTTCGTGGACATGACCGCGAGCATGATCGGGGCCCGGTTCGGTGGCCAGAGGATCGCGACGTCGTTGCGGCCGCCGTAGCCCGCCGTACCGGTCTTGTCTCCGACCTTCCAGCCCGCCGGGACGCCCGCCCGGATCGTCTTGTCGCCGGTGGTGTTGGTGAGCAGCCAGTCGTTGAGGATCTTCTGCTTGGCCGGCGGCAATGCGCGGCCGAGCGTGAACTTCTGCAGACTCGTCGCGAGCTGGCGCGGCGTGGTGGTGTCGCGCTTGTCGCCGGGCTTGGCCTCGTTGAGCGTCGGCTCGTTGCGGTTCACGTTGGAGATCCCGTCACCCAACTTCCGCAGCGCCCGCTGCAGTCCAGCCGGACCGCCGAGCTCGACCAGGATGAGGTTCGCTGCGGTGTTGTCGCTGAAGCGGATTGCCGCGTCGCACAACTCCCGCAGCGTCATCCCGGTGTCGACATGCTTCTCGGTGATGGGGGAGTAGCTGACCAGATCGGCCTGCGTGTAGCGGATCAGCTTGTCGAGGTCCTCGGCCTGACTGAGCAGCACGCCACACGCCAGCGACTTGAACGTCGACGCGTACGCAAACCGCTCGTTCGCCCGGTAGCTCACCGTCTTGTAGCTGCCCGTGTCCAGCGCAAACACGCCCAGCCGAGCCGCGTACTGCTTCTCCAACTGCTGGAACGCCTTGTTGCTGGACGCGACCGCCGAAGTCGTCGTACTCGCCGGCTGTGTTGGCGTCGGGGCAGCCACTGCCCCCGACGAGCACGCCGAGCTGATCAGCAGGGCAGCGGACACACCGGCCAACAGGAGTCGTCGCATGCCAGCCACACTAATCAATCGTTGGAATCACGGGCGGCCGGACCCCGGAGTACCGGCTCCAGTTGTCGTCAGTCGAAGTCGAAGATCGAGTTCCGGTCGTAGAAGTGCAGCACGTACCGGCAGCTCTCGCAGATCAGCAACGTCATCCGGTGCGACGTGAACCCCCACCGGGAGTCCTGCCGGGATTCCTCCTGCTGAAAACTGGTACACGCACACAACGGACAAGCCAACGAAGGTTGATCAGTCATACCCGTTCCGACGCACGAATCGCCGCCCCCGGTTCCCTAGCGGAGGTACTTGAAGGCGTTGCGGACTTCGGTGGTGAAGAGGGCGGGTTCTTCCCAGGCGGCGAAGTGACCGCCTCGGGTGGGCTTGTTGTAGTAGTTGAGGGTGGGGTAGATCTTCTCGACCCAGCTGCGGGGGGCCTGCA